>CACNSR010000065.1 GCA_902623175.1 Halieaceae bacterium | reverse complement strand
CGATATTCCCCACTTTATGCTGGAGGTCGGCGGCGAGGTCAGAGTACGGGGTGCGAGCCCAAGAGGCGACGCCTGGCGTATCGCGGTAGAGCGACCGGAGGCCGGTGCACGCGGAGGTATTCAGGCAGCGCTAGTGGTGTCGGACACGGGTATCGCCACCTCGGGCGATTATCGAAATTTCTTTGAGCGTGACGGGCAGCGGTATTCTCACCTCATTGACCCCCGCACCGGTTACCCGATTCAGCATGACGTGGTGTCCGTGACAGTGGTACATGGCTCTGCAATGATGGCGGACGCATGGGCGACGGCGCTGACCGTCATGGGCTCTGCTGAGGCCATGGTCCTCGCTGAGGAGCGCGGCCTTGCGGTCTATCTACTCAAGCGTTCCGGCGATACGTTGGAAGTGTTTTCCAGCACAGCCATGGCACAATGGCTGGATTAGGGCGGCTCATGAAGTGCCACAACCTGGAGAATGAAGCATGACATTTGTACTCGCATTGCTGGTGTTTATGGCGATCGTTGCCGCAATGGCGGTTGGCGTGATTTTTGGCCGCGCGCCTATCAAAGGATCGTGTGGTGGCCTTGGCGCAGTCGGCATTGATCAGGAGTGCGAGATCTGTGGCGGTGATCCCCAACGGTGCGACAGCAATGTGGAGCCGACGCCCGTGCGGAAATACGACCCCAATCAGAATGGTCGCTGAGCGCAGCGGGATCGCTCTCTGGCGAACCTGAATCGGCTGCGAGCCCTATGCCGCTCTCCTGGGATTTGATTCTTCGTTTTACGCTCGGTGGTGGACAACGCCGCTTTACCCGTTTCGTCGCGCTCGCCTCGCTGCTGGGGATGATGTTGGGTGTCGCGGCGCTCATCACCGTGCTGTCGGTTATGAATGGATTTGGTGGTGAGCTTCATCAGCGCTTGCTCACCGTCACGCCGGATATGGTCCTCAAGCCTGCGAACTCTAGTGAAGCGGCGCTCAGTGAGCTCTTAACGGCCGCGACCGAGCATTCCGCCGTGGTCGCGGCAACCCCTTTTCATCAGGGCACGGCGCTCCTGCGCCACGCGGGGCAAAGTCAAGGTGTTCAGGTGGTGGGCGCGCCTGAGTCGGGATTACGCGATGTGATCGATCTCGAGTCTCACATCACCTTCGGCGACTTGCGGGCGCTTGAGCGCGAACCTTTTTCCGTCATTCTGGGCGCTGACTTAGCACGGCTTTTGCGGGTGCGGCCCGGCGATGATGTGGATATCCTGCTGCCGCGATTGACGGTGAGCCCAATGGGGGTTTTCCCCAAGAATCGATCGCTTCGGGTGGTCGGGACGTTCGCTGTCGGCGCGCCGCCAGATGCTCAGGTGGCTTACGTTGCAGAGGCCACGGCGCGCAAGCTCTTGGGGCCTGCAGGTACGCAAGGCATTCAATTGCGACTCAGCGATCGCGAGCTGGTATCACAAGTCACTGCAGCCATTCGCCCACGGATCGAAGCGTCGACCCAAATCCGCGACTGGCGCGGTTCCCAAGGCTCGCTTTTCGCCGCGATCAGGATGGAGCGGATTACGGTCGGGATATTACTGACCTCCGTCATCTTGGTGGCAGCATTTAACCTGATCTCGACTTTGACCATGTCGGTGACGGAAAAGCGCGGCGACATTGCGATTCTTCAGGTGCTCGGTTTGTCCGCGACGAAGCTGCTGATGCTCTTCTTGGGGCACGGGCTACTTCTGGCGCTACTGGGTATCTCGCTAGGGGCGATCGCCGGGGTGGCGCTGGCGACCACGATCTCTGATCTTTCCCTGTGGGTAGAACAGGCGTTTGGTCTGGTGCTGTTTGACCCCGCCGTCTATTACATCGGCGGTTTGCCCTCCACGTTACTTTGGGGGGATGTTGCGGCGGTAGTGGCGGTGGCCTTCGTGCTGAGCCTGCTGGCCAGCGTCTATCCGGCATGGCGGGCCGCACAGGTACCGCCCGCAGAGGTGCTCAACTATGTCTGATCGCGCCGTACTCGAGGCAGTTGAACTGGGTAAAACCTATCATGACGCCCGGCGGGAAATCGTTGTGCTCAACGAC
>CACNSR010000064.1 GCA_902623175.1 Halieaceae bacterium | reverse complement strand
CATTCTCGAAAAATACCTGGCACTGCTCGACCTCGCCATCGAGGCTCGGGAAAGGGGCCACCGTGATGCCCGGGGTGGCCATATCGATCAACAGAAAGCTAATCCCCGCTTGTGGTTTCACATTCTTGTCAGTGCGCACCAGACAGAAGATCCAGTTGGAGTGGTGTGCCATGCTGGTCCAGATCTTGGTGCCGTTGACCACGTATTCGTCACCATCACGGTCCGCTGTTGTTTTCAGCGAAGCAAGATCCGAACCGGAGCCGGGCTCTGAATAGCCCTGACACCACACGTCATCACCCGAGATGATGCCTGGAAGAAACCGGGTTTTTTGTGCATCGGTACCAAAGTGCATCAGCATGGGCCCGAGCATCTGTATGCCCATCATCACCGGGTTCGGCGCATTGGCCAGCTTGCACTCCTCAAGAAAAATATAGCGCTGCTGAATGTCCCAGCCCGTGCCGCCATACTCCATCGGCCACTCTGGCGCGCCCCAGCCTTTAGCGTGCAGGATGCTCTGCCATTGGCGACCCGCCTCGAAATCGGAGAACACGCTGGTCGTGCGTTCGCCCGCCCGGGCGAGCTCAGGGGTCAGCGCCTTTTTCAGAAACGCCCGAATAGATGCTCTAAAAGTCTCGTAGTCAGTGGGTATGGGATTGGAAGCATTCACGGTTCGTGTCCTCTCGGTACGGCGCTCAACTGAGCTGAACACCTTGTTCCTTCAATTGCGCTCTCAACGCGGCCTTCTGGATTTTACCCGAAGGGGTTTTCGGCATTTCCGCTACGACAGATAGCCACTGTGGCCATTTCTGTCTGGCCAGCTGGTGCTCAGCACATAACTCTGTCAACGTGGCCAGCGTGGGTGCCTCGTCGTCATATAGCGTGACGAAAACGGCTACGCCCTCGCCCAATCGCTCATGTGGTGCCGATACCGCTGCGGCTTCAGCCACTGCTGGGTGAAGCAGTACGATCTCCTCGATCTCTCTGGCCGACAAATTCTCGCCACCGCGAATGATAATGTCTTTTTTGCGGTCCGTGATGACGATGGCCTCAGAGTCGAGAAGTTTTCCGATGTCACCGGTTTTAAAGAAACCCTCCTCGGAAAACGCATCGGCGTTCTGCTCCGCGTCCCGATAGCCCTGCATCATCGCGGGCCCTCGCACCCAGATCTCCCCATCGGTGTTCCGGCCCACATCTTGACGATCGTCATCGCAGATTTTGACTTCGTAGTTGAAGACCCGGCCGTCAGTTTCAGCGGCTAAATGAGTTTCGGCGTTTGCCACAAATCCAACCGTGACCAAGGGCACTTCGGTAGAGCCGTAAACGCGCACCGCGCGACAGTTGGCCAGCACCTCACTGGCATCGTAGATCAGCGCGGAGGGCACCGCCGCACCACCGCAGGCGAACAGCCGGAAGCTCGGCAGGTCCTTGCCCTGATCACGACAGGCGTCCACCAGCTCGCGTAGAAAAGGGGTGGCACTGACGCAGGTTGTAGCGTGGTGTGTCTCGATGAGCTCCACGGCGCGGCTCACCACCCAGCTTTCCATAAGCAACACTTTTGTGTCGGTGAAAAAGGGCAGCTCGATACCGTTGACGTAGCCTGTGACGTGGGTCACCGGGGAAGGCATCAACATCATATCCCGCTCATTCAAGCCCCACGCAATCACGCCGTTGTCCATTGCTTTTGCGAGGGTGTTATGACTGTGACGCACGGCTTTGGGATTGCCGGTGGTGCCCGAGGTGTAGAGCACGACTTTGGTGTCGTCGGGATCTACTGAAGCGATGTCGGCCAATCCGGCGCCAGCATGCGTCATCAAATCTTCAAAACGCAGCACATCCTCAGTTAGGTCATCCTCGCCACCACAGCAGACGATATGCCGCAGGTGGGGCAGGCCGGAGCGCAGCTCACGAATCATGTCGACATAGTCAAAGCCGCGAATGCGGTGCGGTATAAACAGGATTTCGGTTTTGGCATCGCCCAGAATGAACCCCAGCTCTTTTCCGCGATATATCGGCACCACCGGGTTGATCACCAGCCCGCAAATTGATGCGGCGATCGCCAACGGGACGGATTCAAGGATGTTGGGGAGTT
>CACNSR010000063.1 GCA_902623175.1 Halieaceae bacterium | reverse complement strand
GCTTGGTCGGGAACTAGGTATCGATCTGCATCTAAATACCCACGTCAGCGAGGTGCTAGTGAAAGGCGGCAAGGCCTGCGGCGTGCGGCTTGAAGACGGCACTTCCCTGCCCGCTGATGTCGTCGTCTTTAATGGCGACACCAACGCGCTTGCCACCGGGCAGTTGGGCAGCGAAGCGATGCGGGCCGTCAAACCTCGAAAAGTGAAGCAGCGCGCGCTTTCCGCGCTGACCTGGTGTATTAAAGGCAGCAGTTCGGGCTTTGGTATTGATCATCACAATGTCTTTTTCGAGTCGGACTACCCGAGCGAGTTCAACACCATTTTCGAAGAGCGCAACGTGCCCGCCAAACCGACGGTGTATCTCTGCGCCCAGGACCGGGGCCCTAATGGGTCGCTAAACGGATCAGAGCGTCTGCTGATGCTGGTCAACGCGCCTGCCGACGGGGATCATCAGAGCTGGTCTGAGGATGACGTCGCGCGCACGCGGGATAATGCGCTTGCGGTACTGGAGCGGTGCGGCTTGAACCTCAGCTTCCGCGATAGCGACTGTGTCAGCACGACTCCAAACGATTGGCACGGGAGATTTCCCGGTAGTGGCGGATCTCTTTACGGTGGCGCCTCGCACGGGATTTGGTCGAGCTTCTCCCGACCGGGAGCCCGAAGTCGTCTAAAAGGGTTGTACCTGTCCGGTGGAAGCGTCCACCCTGGGCCCGGTGTGCCGATGGCAACGCTGTCAGGCCGACTCGCGGCGAGAGCCGTGGTCCGGGATATCGCCTGAACACATCGCGCCTTGCTCGGGCGGCTTCCAGAAATCTTCCAGCGCCTCGATGGTCTCGGCTGTGAGCTCCCAATGAGGTAGACCGAGACTGGGCGACAGTTGCTTGGCTGCCCAGTGACTGTAGACCTCGGTAAGTTCCGGTAAGCGCTCAAAGCCGATATTCGGGTCCCGATCGTAGAGCACCAAACATGGCTGTTTGAGTCGGCTATAAAGACGCGACACCGCCTGCTCGGTAAACAAACTGAATGTCAGAAACTTGATCGGCGCATAGTGCGCGCCGGGCTGACTCGTCGTCTCCAGTGCATAACGAACCATGTGCTCCGGCGTAGTGCCGACAAATGCCTGACCGAGGAACCAACGGATGCTCGGCTTGCTGGTTATCAGGCGAAATAACGGTCGACCGACCCAGGGCGAAGAAAGGAAACGATCCACACGGGAACCCTTCGGCGCCGCGGGTGGCACACGAATCCCCATTCCTGTGGGCGAGATGAGCGACAGGCTTCGCACCTTGGCACCCTGCTCCAGAATCGCCCGCGCCATGAATTCGCCCGTGAGCGACAACGCCACCACATCGGCCGGTTGCTCAAGGCTCTCGAGCCACTCCGCCAACCACCGCGCATAAAGACTCGAGCTGTAGGCCACATCGGGTCGATCCGAAATGCCAAAACCGGGCAAGTCCGGGACCCACACCATGCGCTTATCGCGGTAATACTCAAACAGGGGACGCATTTCCATCGCGCTGGGCGCCGCATTGATACTGTGTAACAGCACCAGCGGTGTCCCGTCTGCCACTTCGCCCCGATAGCCCCGGAGCGTCAAGCCCCCGTTGAGTGAAAAGGCAAATTGTTCCGCGTCCAAAGCAGGCGTCAGCGGCGTAGCCATGATATAACCATCAATTACATTTGACAGACTATTAGTATAAATTGTCTGACACCCACTCGGGTAGCCCCTTATTAACAATTTTTGGGGCCACGTCTTTGAACGTCCCGCGCGGTGCCAATAGGGGGCCTGCATGAGTATCGCTTATCCGTTCACCGCTATTGTCGGTCAGGATGACATGAAGCGCGCGTTGACCATCTCCGCAGTCGATCCCGGAATCGGCGGGGTGCTGGTGCTGGGCGAGCGCGGCACCGGAAAATCCACCACCATTCGCGCTCTTGCCGCCCTGCTGCCAAAAATTGATGTGGTTCCCGACTGCGTCTACCAATGCGATCCGAACGCCCCCCGATCTGAGCTTTGCGATCAATGCGCCGAAACCAAAGTCACGCTCAACTCCGCAGCTGTGACCATACCCGTGGTCGACCTGCCCCTCGGCTCAACAGAAGATCG
>CACNSR010000062.1 GCA_902623175.1 Halieaceae bacterium | reverse complement strand
CGACTTACCCAAACGGTGTTACCCGCGGCGTTGGTGACCTTTTCTGCGAGCTCTCGATGGGCAGCGCTGACCGAGTCGGCTGCGTACAACGCACTCGCACCCAAGCCAATCATGGCTGGCGTGTTGGGCATGCAGCGAATGATCGCGACGTCCCGGCCAAGCAGAGACTGGAGTGAGCTAATCGGGATGCCCGCCGCAATAGAGAGCAGTGCAGTGCGGGGTCCCAGCTGGTCTTTGATAGCAGTCAGCGCCGCGGGGATGATCTGAGGTTTCACCGCAGCTACCACCAAGTCTGCGTCCTCGAAGAGCTTGTCAGGTGCGGTGCTGAGCCGCGATAGACCCATGGCTTCCAGACGCGACAATGCTGCCTCGCTGGGGTCACTGGCCCGAAGCTGGCTCGGAGAAATTCCCTCGGCGATGAGACCGCTGATCATGGCGCTGGCCATATTGCCCGCGCCCAGGAACGCGATAACAGGTGCCACTTCAGATGACATAGGATGGCGGGTATCCGTCACAACCGAGCTTAATTATACCGCGCCCCAAAAATATCTGTGCCCACACGCACGATATTCGCACCCTCGCTGACAGCCGCCTCTAGATCCCCCGACATACCCATCGAGAGGGTGTCGAGTTGAGGCAGGGAGTCAGACAGGCGGGCCATGAGTTCTCTTAATTGACGGAAGGGCTCGCGTTGCGCGGTCTGGTTGGTGGTCGCCGTGGGGATTGTCATTAATCCGCGCAGTCTCAGCCCCGGCAGTTCGTTGATGGCGGTCATTAGCTCAGGTGCCGCATCAACCCCGATGCCGGATTTGCTGCTCTCGTTGGAGGTGTTGATTTGCACCAACACATTCAGCGGTGCTTTGCCGTCTGGACGTTGCTCACTGAGTCGGCGGGCCACTTTTAGCCGGTCGATACTGTGCACCCAGTCACTGACCTCCGCGATTAAAGCGGTTTTATTGCTCTGGATTGGGCCAATGAAATGCCAGCTCACCGGCAGGTCGGCGAGTGCTGCCGCTTTTTCTGCCATTTCCTGTGCGTAATTTTCGCCAAACGTAGACAAACCAAACCCGTGCGCCTGTCGGACCAGCTCGGAGGGCTTGGTTTTACTGACTGCCAGCAGCGAAACTGCTCCTGTAGCGCGCCCCGACGCCAGCTCTGCCGCCCGAATTCGG
Organism: Halieaceae bacterium; assembly: GCA_902623175.1. Classification (GTDB taxonomy): domain Bacteria; phylum Pseudomonadota; class Gammaproteobacteria; order Pseudomonadales; family Halieaceae; genus Luminiphilus. The sequence goes on along the minus strand of CACNSR010000062.1, from coordinate 1,012 downwards.
CGATCGACTTCTAATATATTGTGCTCAAGGTCAGTCGGCATCATGCACGCATCATAAGGAAGTTGATTCGTCATGTGCTAGCCCGACACAATCGGAGACTGTGAAATGAATATCACTGAGTGGCTCGCATTTAGGGCCCAGCAGGGTGCATAAGACCTCCACCTTTCGGTAGGCTTGCCACCGATCATACGTGTCGATAGAGACGTGCGGCGCAAGAAGAAAAAGTGGGGGACGGGTCGCGGCGCAAGAAATCATGCGCGGCACGTCGGCAAGCCGAAATCTGATTCGCGAAGACAAAGTCGCACAGATGTATTCAGCCATTCAGACGGCCCAAACTATCGGCATGCAAACCATGGACCAGTGCCCGCAGGGGCTGGTCGAGAAGCGCATCATCACGGTGAAAGCGGCCTCGGAAAAGCGCGGGAGCCCGACAGCATTTCGTTCTGAGGCTTACTGTTCGTTGAGCCAGGTGGTCAATATTATGGCTGCAGCCTCGTCATCGATTGGCCTAGCTGCGAAATCGCCATCGTGCCCGGATGCCAGCGCTGCCGCCTTGGCTTCACGACTGGAGAGCCGCTCGTCGACCAGCGTTACGATACGCTGATACCGGCCCTCAATTTGACGCGCGAACCTCATCACTCTCTGGCTGATGTCGCTTTCGGAGCCATCCATATTTAGGGGATGACCGACGACCACACGGCGCGGTTGCCACTCTTCAATCAGTTTGGCCAATGCGCCCCAGTCCGGCACGCCGTCGCGTGCGGTTATGATCGCCAAAGGCTGCGCTGTTCGCGACAGCGTGTTGCCGACCGCTACCCCCATATTGCGCAAGCCGTAGTCAATTGCCAAAACAGTTTCGTGGGCGGTCACAGTCAGGCATGCCCCGATTCAGTACTCAATAGATCGATATCGATACCCAGTTTTCGGCCTGCCGCAGTGAGTCGGTCCTCGGCGGCGCTCCGGAACAGGATATCGATGTCTGCTTGCACGGTTAGCCAACTGTTTTTAGCCA
>CACNSR010000061.1 GCA_902623175.1 Halieaceae bacterium | reverse complement strand
TCCCGGCGCGCGTGAGGTGACCCGCAGCCGCGATACCGAGTACCCCTTTCGCCAGAACAGCGATTTGTTCTATCTGACAGGCTTTGAAGAGCCCGATGCGGTGCTGGTGCTGGTGCCCGGACGTCGCCAGGGTCAGGCGAGAAACAAAATCGACCAGATCACCCGTGAGATCGATGGCAAGCGCTTTCTCCAGCGCCGCAACCGTCGCCGAAAAATGATGTTCTGCATGGGGACTGAACCCCGCTCCCAACAAACCTGCCATTGCCCCATGCAGCGCCGAGGGGTTCAACGTCTGGCCAGCGTTGAAAAGACTATCCGCCGCGTCATCCCAAGACGGCATATCCTCAAAGGCGCCAAGTGCATCAAGTAACACTGTGAGTCATTCCTCAATCAGCATGAATGTGGGTCATTAAGGTCCAGCGCCTGGCAGTCGGGCTACCCAAACTTGACCCAACGAAAGCAATTTGCTCGACACGGCGGCACGTTGACCCAATGAAACAACGGGCATTATAGTGCTGGCTCGCTCGCAACGCAGTGTACCCTCCGTGGCTGACAACCTCATCCAGACGCTGGAAAAAAAAGTAATCGACCTGATCGAACTCAGCCGCGAGCTGAATCGTGAGAATCGCGCCCTGAAGCTTCGTGCTGCAGAGTTGCAACGAGAGCGGAGAGAATTATTAGAGCGTCAAAGACAGGCCAGCGAACACGTAGAGAATTCGCTTGCTAGGCTGCGTTCTCTGGATGGTAGCACGTGAGTCGCCCCAACACCGTCAGCGTCGATATCCTCGACAAAGAATATCAGGTGGCGTGCCCTCCCGATGAGGAGGACGCGTTGACCCAGGCAGCTCGATATCTGGATCAGCACATGCGTGACATTCGCTCGACGGGCAAGGTCATCGGTTTGGAGCGCGTTGCGATCATGGCGGCACTCAATATCAGCCACGAGCTACTGGCGCTTAAGACCGGGGACAATCCTGCTGAGACCAGCAAAGAGCAGGAGCGCCTCTCCGCGCTGAACAGTCAGCTCGATGAAGTCCTCTACCAGCTCCGACAACTTGAGATTAACTGAATCTCTCATTCCGCTATACTGTGCACGGCCTGAAGTATTCGCCAGACGATTTGTCCTCGAGCCGATAATGCAGTACCCGGAGGTCACTTCCGCGACTGTTGAGCAAGCCTGGCCAGAACCGGGAAGCCTGAAGTCGCGTGGTGATCACCACCTTGAGCCGCAAGGGTTCAAGGGCCTATTCGTCAGCGGTACCGCGGGTCATTTTTTCTCGCTGCTTTCTCCCCCTCGATCATCTGCATATCAATGCATGCTTCATGACCGCTGCTTCTGACACGGTGCAGCAGAAACGGACCCTGCGAGGACGCCTACGGTCAGACCGGGACGCACTCAGTGCAGCTCATCGCGCCGATTGCGCGAATAACGCCCTGCAACATCTGGTTACTTGGCAGCCCTGGGCGGCCTCGACGCTGGTTGGCAGCTATCTGCCACATGAATCGGAGTTTGACCCTTCGCTGTTGGCGCAGGCAGCGCGCGATCGAGGTGCTGACATTGTCTGCCCAAGAGTGAATGGCAGGTCCATGTCATTTCATCACTGGCAGGTAGGTGACGACACGGAGGTAACCATTGGCGGTGTCCTGCAACCTATGCCTGCCGCGCCAATAGTCGATGCAGCGGCCATTGATCTATTCCTTACACCCCTCCTGGGTTGCGGCGATAGCGGCATGCGATTGGGGTATGGCGGCGGTTTTTATGACCGGCTTTTTGCACAGGTCAGCGGTCTCAGATTGGGGGTAGGTTTTGCCCTGCAACGCGTGAGCGACTGGGAGAGCGAAGCACACGATCAGAGACTAGATGGTTTTTTAAGCGAGGAAGGCCTGACCTTGTTCGAGTGAATCCTGGCCTCGCCTCGTCATGGCTAGGAGAGCGCCAGCCAAGTTACGCGGGGTTAAGTTCGCTCCGCTGGGCCAAGGTATTCGCGATAAGCAGGGTTGTCGGTCTCTTCCCAAAACCGGTACCCCAACCGATTCAACGCTTTTCTGAGGCCGGCACGTTTACCCTCGGGCACCTGCATTCCCACCAGAATGCGCCCAAAAGCGGCGCCGTGGTTGCGGTAATGAAATAGCGAAATACTGTATTCGTTGCCCAGTACGGTCAGGAACTGGAGCAGGCTGCCAGGCCGCTCCGGAAACTCCACTCGGAACA
>CACNSR010000060.1 GCA_902623175.1 Halieaceae bacterium | reverse complement strand
GTTGAGCGCAACTTGCTACTCATCAAAGGTGCGGTGCCGGGTGCTCCGGGCGGCGAAGTGATTATTCGTCCTACAGTCAAGGCGGCGGGCAACAGCCCGTCCCAGTCGTGAGTAGCGGGGGCGAGACGTGGAACTAAGTGTAGTCAAGCCGGGAAACAAGGCAGCAGGCACCGTCGCAGTATCTGAAGCCAATTTTGCCCGCGAGTATAACGAGGCGTTAGTGCATCAGGTCGTGACTGCCTATTTGTCCGGCGCAAGGCAGGGTACCCGGTCGCAAAAGACGCGTTCAGAGGTTGCGGGCGGTGGCAAGAAGCCTTGGCGCCAGAAGGGTACCGGTCGCGCCCGCGCAGGCACGATCCGCTCGCCGATCTGGCGATCCGGGGGTGTGACCTTTGCTGCCAAGCCGCAGGATCACTCGCAGAAGGTGAACCGCAAAATGTATCGGGCAGCGATGCGTTCCATCCTGTCTGAGCTGGCCCGAACCAATCGCCTGATGATCGTTGAGGCGTTGGATGTTGAGCAGCCCAAGACCAAGCTGCTCGTAGAGACCCTGAAAGGGTATGGCGTGGATAACGTTTTGATTGTGGCGGACAACGTAGACAAGAATTTGTATCTGGCCTCGCGCAACTTGCACAAGGTCGACGTGCGGGACGTTGAGGGCGCTGACCCCGTGAGTCTCATTGCTTACGACAAGGTCATGGTTACCGTCGATGCCGTCAAGAAGTTTGAGGAGGCGTTGGCGTGAATCAGGAGCGAGTTTTTCAGATTCTGCTGGGCCCTCACGTGTCGGAAAAATCGGCGATCGTAGCAGAGCAGAGCAACCAATATGTGTTCCGTGTCTCGCTGGATGCGACCAAAGACGAAATTCGTCAGTCCGTCGAGCAGCTGTTCAAGGTCACGGTGAATGATGTTCAGACGTTGCGCGTAAAAGGCAAGACCAAGCGCAACCGTTATGGATTGAGCAAGCGTCCGTCGTGGAAGAAAGCCTACGTGCGGGTGGAGCAAGGTCAGGAAATTGACTTTGCGTCGATGAGCTGAGGTAGCACGTCATGGCAGTCTTAAAGAGTAAACCCACGTCAGCAGGGCGCCGCCACCAGGTTAAGGTTGTGACTGAAGGCTTGCACAAAGGCAAACCTCACGGTCCGCTCCTCGAGAAGCAATCCAAGACCGGCGGCCGCAACAACCTCGGTCGCATCACCACGCGCCATATTGGTGGTGGCCACAAGCAGCACTACCGTAAGATTGATTTTAGGCGCACCAAGGACGGCATCCCCGCTAAGGTCGAGCGCATCGAATACGACCCAAACCGCACCGCGCATATTGCATTGCTCCTCTACGCCGATGGCGAGCGCCGCTACATCATCGCGCCGAAAGGAATCCAGGCAGGCGACGTGCTGCACTCCGGTTCAGCAGCGCCCATCAAAGCGGGCAATTGCCTGCCGGTTCGCAACATTCCTGTCGGCTCGGTGATCCACGCTATCGAGCTCAAGCCTGGCAAGGGCGCGCAGATGGCGCGTTCGGCGGGTGCTTCCGTTCAGCTGGTGGCTCGTGAAGGTCAATACGCTACCGTGCGCCTGCGTTCCGGTGAGATGCGCAAAGTGCCGATTGATTGCCGCGCCACCTTGGGCGAGGTATCTAACTCCGAGCACAGCCTGCGCAAGCTGGGTAAGGCCGGTGCGGCGCGATGGAGGGGCGTGCGGCCCACCGTTCGAGGCGTGGCGATGAACCCGGTTGATCATCCCCACGGTGGTGGTGAAGGTAAGACATCTGGTGGCCGTCACCCGGTTACGCCTTGGGGCGTGCCGACCAAGGGCTACAAAACCCGCAAGAACAAACGCACCGACGGCATGATTGTTCGCCGTCGCGGCAAGAAGTAATTGGTCAGGAGAGCAAACAGTGCCCCGTTCATTGAAAAAAGGCCCGTTCATCGACCTGCACCTCATGAAGAAAGTTGAGGTGGCGGCGGAAGCCAACGATCGCCGACCGATCAAAACCTGGTCACGTCGATCGATGATTTCCCCCAACATGGTGGGTCTAACGATTGCTGTTCACAACGGCCGTCAGCACGTCCCTATTTTGATTAACGAAGATATGGTGGGCCACAAGCTAGGTGAGTTCGCAGTGACCCGAACGTTTAAGGGCCACATAGTCGACAAGAAGACTAAGCGATAAGGCTGGCTGGAGAGAGTTATGGAAGTAGCAGCCAAATTACGCGCAGCACGCATCTCAG
>CACNSR010000059.1 GCA_902623175.1 Halieaceae bacterium | reverse complement strand
CTCGAGATTGGTCATCAGCGCCGCAATGTCACCGGCCTTTTCCAAAACGGGCCCGCTTGTGGTTTTCAGGTGTACACCCATTTCCTCCGCAATGATGCTGGCGAGGGTGGTCTTGCCCAGGCCCGGCGGGCCAAAGATCAAGGTATGGTCTAGCGGCTCTCCACGGCCTCGCGCCGCCGAGAGGAAGATCTCCATTTGTTCCCGTACCGCACGTTGCCCAATGTACTCGTCGAGACTGCGCGGTCGGATCGCACGGTCCATCGTGTCATCGCGATGGTCGCCCGGGTCAGCCGAGATAAGACGATCGGTCTCAATCACCGGCGCACCCCCTGTTGAACTGCTGTCATCCTTTCGCCGCCCCGGCGATGCGCAGTGCCAGCCTAATCAATTCTTCGCTGGGAGTCTCTGGCGCTGCATCAACGAGAGCGATCAGCTTCGCAGCTTCTGTGAGTTTGTAGCCCAGGGTAACGAGTGCCTGCTCGGCCTCCACGCGTTGGTCATTGCCATGCGGGCCCGCTTTGCTCGTCCCAGCTTGCGCGGCTGACTCGGGAGAGAGGTCATCGAGCCAACCCCCCGCCTTGTCGCGCATCTCCACCAGCAACCGCTCTGCCGTCTTGCGGCCCACCCCGGGCAGTGCCACCAGGGCAGCCGAGTCATCGCGTTGCAGGCAACGCGCGAAATCGGCTGCATCCATCCCGGAGAGTAATGTCAGCGCGAGTCGCGGGCCAACGCCGCTGACTTTAATCAGTTCTCTAAACAAACGTCGGTCGGCGGATTCAGCAAAGCCGAACAGCTGCTGCGCGTCCTCGCGCACCACAAAGTGCGTCAACAAGGTGACGGGATGACCGGGTTCAGGTAATTGATAAAGCGTGGTCATGGGAACCTGAATTTCGTAGCCGATGCCCCCGACATCCACCAGAATCTCGGGCGCCTGACGCGCGATCAATGTGCCTCGAATTTGACCAATCATATCGCCACTTTACCTCAAACGCCCTGCCCTGAAGCGGCTGGCAGTCAATGCGCCGGCGAGGCCCTGGGTGTGGCAGTGACACAGCGCTGCGGCAAGGCCATCGGCCGCGTCCTCTGCGGGCTCCGCGGACAGACCCAACAGCGCGGACACCATGTGTTGCACCTGCTGCTTGTTGGCTGCGCCCGTGCCCACGACCGACTGCTTGATCTGTCGCGCTGCATACTCGTGGACCTCGAGATCTTTGGTCACGCAGGCCACCATCGCTGCACCCCGGGCATGACCCAGCTTGAGCGCAGACTCCGCACTCTTGGCCATAAAGACGCTTTCAATAGACGCTACCGCGGGCTGATAGGTGTCTATGATCTCTGAGAGCGACTCGAACAACACCCGAAGACGCGCACCTAGAGCTTCTTTGACCGGCAAACGGATGGTGCCGCTCGAGACGTAATGCGCCTGATTCCTCTCAACGCGGATGACACCAAAGCCCGTTTTTCGGGAGCCGGGGTCGATGCCAAGGATGACTGTCATGATGGCAACCAACGCAAACCAGCGCCTAGTGTGAACGATTGTGACGAAAAGATCATGAGCCGGACTCGACTCATGGGGTATTACAAAGTGGCGAGAACGTTTTCCGGTATGTCTGCGTTGGAGTAGACATTCTGGACGTCATCGAGATCCTCGAGCATGTCGATCAGCCCCAAAACGCTGGGGGCAGTGTCGGCATCCAGCTGGACTTCTGTGCTGGGCAGCATGGTGACCTCGGCCTGAATGGGTTCGAGCCCCGCAGCAACCAGCGCGTCCCGCACCTCAGTGACACACTCCCAGGGCGTGATCACATCGACGCTGCCATCCTCAGCTGCCACGATGTCGTCGGCCCCTGCCTCCAAGGCAGCTTCCATCACCGCTTCCTCATCAGCACCCGGTGCAAACTGAATAAGTCCGGTGCGGGAAAACAGATAGGCCACTGACCCGTCTGTGCCCAGATTACCGCCACGCTTGGTAAAGGCATGCCGCACTTCAGCGACTGTGCGATTGCGATTGTCCGTCATCACTTCCACAAGAACCGCAACCCCACCTAGCGCATAACCCTCGTAGGTCAACTCCTCCATGTTGTCGGCTTCACCGGTGCCCGCGCCACGGGCGATGGCATTGTCGATGGTGTCCCGCTTCATATTGGCGCCAAGCGCCTTATCTACCGCCGCACGGAGTCGGGGGTTGTCCTCAACGCCAGCACCACCAGCTCGCGCGGCTACGACCAGTTCCCGGATTAACTTGGT
>CACNSR010000058.1 GCA_902623175.1 Halieaceae bacterium | reverse complement strand
CAAGGACCATCAGATCGCGCCCGCCCGTATCGACAGAAAAATCCTGCATATAGGGGGCCTCATCGGTCTCGGGATTATAACGGTAAAGGCTGACCTGTAGCATCTGCTATCGCTCCTGAAAAGCTCAGTAACTTCGCGCCTTCGGCTGGAAGGTTTCAACGGTTTGTGGAGTAAAGTTTACGCTGCGCTTCGAAACTTTCTTCCCCTCACTATGATAAATGGAGTGGCACAGCCACTTTTCGTCATCTCGTTCAGTAAAGTCCTCTCGTGCGTGAGCGCCGCGGCTCTCATCGCGAGCCTCAGCAACCACCGCCGTGGCTTCAGCGGTCTCAAACAGGTTCTGCAACTCGAGGCACTCAATACGCGACGTATTGAACGCGTTAGACCGATCAGCGAGCGAGACATTCTCTACACGCTCTCGCAGATCAGCCAGCTTGGAGATCCCCTCACGCATGAATTCCCCGGTGCGGAACACGCCAAAATGGTTCTGCATGATTTCCTGTAACTCGTGTCGCAACGGTGCCACCTGCTCGCCCTGCTCTCGGGCATTGAGTGCTTCAAGCCGCGCACCGGCCTCATCAATGTCTGTTTGTGAGGCATCTCGGAGATCAATCCCCTCACGCAAAGACTGCTCGATGAACAGACCCGAAGCCCGGCCAAACACCACGAGATCCAGCAGAGAGTTGCCGCCAAGTCGATTTGCGCCGTGCACTGAAACACAGGCGATCTCGCCACAGGCATATAAACCCGGAATTATCGAGTCGTTCCCTTCGGAATCGACGGTCAATGCCTGGCCATCCACGTTCGTAGGAATGCCACCCATCATGTAGTGGCAAGTCGGAACCACAGGAATAGGCTCTTTGACGGGATCGACATGAGCAAAAGTGCGGCTCAGTTCGCAAATCCCTGGAAGCCGCGATTCCAAAACCTCCTCACCGAGATGGTCCAGCTTGAGCTTCACATGATCGCCGTTTGGGCCACAGCCCCGACCCTCGAGAATCTCGAGCACCATCGAGCGCGCCACCACGTCCCTACCCGCTAGATCCTTCGCGTTGGGCGCGTATCGCTCCATGAAGCGCTCGCCATCCTTATTGATCAGGTAGCCACCTTCTCCGCGACAACCCTCGGTAACCAACGTACCGGCACCGTAGATTCCGGTTGGATGGAACTGCCACATCTCCATATCCTGGGCAGGCACGCCCGCGCGAAGCGCCATGCCCATGCCGTCTCCAGTGTTGATGTGGGCATTGGTGGTAGAGGCATAGATCCTGCCCGCGCCCCCAGTTGCGAAGACTGTAGCCTTGGACTTTACATATACGGTCTCGCCAGTCTCGATACAAATGGCGACCACGCCCACCACGGCACCGTCCTGATTTTTAACCAGATCGACGGCAAACCACTCGTTAAAAAAGACGGTCTCGTTTTTGATGTTGTTTTGATAAAGCGTATGCAATAGTGCGTGGCCAGTACGATCGGCCGCAGCACACGTGCGCGCTGCCTGCCCGCCCTCGCCGAAATTTTTCGATTGCCCGCCAAAGGGCCTCTGATAAATGCGGCCTTCCTCTGTGCGGGAAAACGGCAGACCCATGTGCTCTAGCTCAAAGATCGCCTCAGGGCCGACCGAGCACATGTACTCTATCGCGTCCTGATCGCCGATGTAGTCAGAACCTTTCACGGTGTCGTACATATGCCACCGCCAATCGTCCTGAGGGTCGGCACTGGCGATCGCGCATGTGATGCCACCTTGTGCAGACACAGTGTGTGAGCGGGTCGGAAATACCTTTGTGATGACGGCGGTTTTATAGCCAGACTGGGCCAACTGCAACGCAGCGCGCATCCCAGCACCGCCGCCGCCCACAATCACCCCATCAAAAGAAATCGTTCTCATAGCTCTCACACCTACCTCTGGTGCCTCATTATGAAGTGGCCCTCTTCCTCAAAACGGACCATGGACGCCTCAGCTCCACACAATGACAATCGCCCATCCCACATAACCGACCAATGCCAGCGATACCCCTAGCTGGCATAGCGGCCTGATGACGTTGCCCTTCGGCCCGAGGAGTCGCTCGGTCAGGTAATCCGTAAGCACCGACCACAATCCAATCCAACTATGCGCCGCAAGCGACAACGTGGCTATCAAAGTAAACGCCTTCATCCACGCCTGATCAAAAAGCAACCGCCAGGAAGTGTAGTCAACTGAATCCAGTAAGTGGTAGGCAATGACAATAAAATATGCGAGCAGCACCAGCGCCGTCACACGCTGAATCAGCCAGTCAGATAAACCTGTGCGGCGGAAACTTTTGACAGAGGTCACCATATCAGCATTCCCCACAGCGCTGCGGCCGCGGCCGCCAGCACAAATACGATGCGCGCACCCAAGACACCACCGCGCATCGTCTCACCAATACCTGCATCCATGATGAGATGCTTGATGCCAGCGAGCGCATGGTAGTTCAACACCGATGCAATACCCCAACTGATCAGCTTGG
>CACNSR010000057.1 GCA_902623175.1 Halieaceae bacterium | reverse complement strand
CAGAGGGCGGCCTCAAGGGATGGGATGGTACTAACCGCTACAACTATGCTCCGGTTAATCACTTCCTGCGTCCTATTGAGCAGTGGTCAGTAGGTGCCTTCGCGGAGTACGAGCTCAATGAGCACTTTACGCCTTATTTCGAGACCATGTTCGCTAGCAACACCTCACGCGCCCAGATCGCGGAATCCGGCACCTTCTTCGCAGAGGCCTATATTCTTGATCTGGATGACTTCCCCGCGCCCTTCCAGGCGGCCTTGATCGACCTGTATGGCTCTGACTACGACGAGTACGGTGTCTATGTCGGTAAGCGTAACGTTGAGGGCGGACCGCGTTCGGACAATACCTCGCACGATTCCTTCCGCATCGTTACTGGCCTTAAGGGCGATATCAACGATACTTGGTCATATGATGTGAGCTACCTTTACGCCAACACTCGCTCGACCTCGACATACGTTAACGACTTCTTCGCACCTAATATCACGAAGAATATCGACCCTGATACTGCTGATATTCTTTACGACGTTTTTACTTATCAGGGCGTGACCTCGGAGCAGGCGAATGCTCTAACTGGTGTCGGTATCCTGAACGGTAATAGCAGCACTGAGGTGATAAATGGCTTCGTTACGGGCGACTTGTTCGCACTCCCCACTGCCAGCGATCCTATTAAGGTGGTTGTTGGCTATGAGTGGCGTGAGGAAACGTTCGAGCGGCTCTCTGATACCGTTTTTGAGGAGGGTCAGTTGCTTGGTCAGGGCGGCCCAACCCCGTCGCTGATTGGCAGCTACAACGTGACCGAATTCTTTGGTGAGGCCAACGTGCCGCTGCTTGACGGTTTGGCGCTTGACTTGGCGTATCGTTACTCTGACTACAGCACCGTGGGCGGTCAAGACACCTACCGAGCAGGTTTGGACTGGCAGCCCATCGATCTGGTGCGCTTCCGCGTGGGCTATAATCGAGCCGTTCGCGCACCGAATGCGGCCGAATTGTTTGCGGTTAACAACCTCGGTCTGTGGGCAGGAGTTGACCCCTGCGGTGGCATTATCGCCAACGGCGAGACACCTGAGCTTACGGCTGCGCAGTGTGCTAATACAGGCGTGACAGCAGCTCAGTATGGAAACATCGCACTCAGCCCTGCTGATCAATATAACCAAATCACCGGCGGTAACTTGGGTTTGGACGCTGAGGAGGCCGACACTATTACACTTGGTGTGGTCTTGACCCCGACCGATAATCTCACGGTTGCAGTTGATTACTTCAGCATCGAGATCGAGCAAACCATCACCACGATCGGCGCTGAAAACCTCGTTAGGCAATGTGCAGAAAACGGTCTTTTCTGTGATCAGATTACTCGTTCAGGCTCCGGTTCGCTGTGGCAGGGCGAGACAGGCTATGTCACGAACTCGTTGCTGAACGGCGGCGATGCAGAGCTAGAGGGCATCGACGTAGCGGCAAGCTGGTCAACCGATGCATTGGGTGGGTCTATCGACGTACGGCTCATTGGCACTCTCAATATGACCAAGGAGATCGCGATTCCAGGTGCGGATACATACGATTGCTCAGGTCTTATAAGCAGCCGGTGCTATCCACAGCCTGAGTGGCGTCATACTGTCGAAGCCATTTACGACAGTAATAGCTGGTGGGCGGTCACCGCGCGCTGGCGTCACTTCGGTGGAGTCGACTATGACGGCGCTTTGTCCAACGGTAAGAGTGACGGTATCGACACCATTGTTCAGGCCAATTCGGACGATGGCGAGAACTACCTCGATTTAACTGCAACTTTCCGAGTCATGGATAATGCGGACCTGCTGGTTGGTGTTAACAACATACTCGATGAAGAGCCACCGTTGGTAGGCGGTTCTCTGTCATCTAACGCTAATGCAACCGCTGGCTTCTATGACACTTTGGGTCAGTACTTGTTTGCACAGGCTACGTTCCGCTTCTAATAGCGGTGTGACTGGGCAGCAGATGCTGCAAATTGAGAAAGCGGGCCTTCGGGCCCGCTTTGTTTTTGCCTAGCAGACCCCCACACTCGGATCTGGATAATACTCCTCGGGCCTAAGCGCCGGTATGGCAGTGGCGATGACCAATGAATACGAGCACTGGCGCCAGCGAGCTGCTCGCGAACCTACCCATGCGGTATCCCATTTCAATTGGGGTTGGTGGGCTGCCCGCAACGGTCGCTACGAGGAGGCGGCTACCGCCTATGAGCAAGCGCTGGAACTTAATATTGCCGAGCCCGAAGAGGCCATGACCAATTTGGCGGCGCTGTATTCGGATCAATTGGGCCGGACTGACTTGGCTACTCAGTGGCTGGAACGAGCGATAGAAGCCAATGCCAATTACTATGCGGCGCATTTCAACCGCGGGCATCTCGCCGAGCAGCTGGGTGATCGGGCGGGCGCCGTCGCCGGGTTTGAACGCGCCGCAGCGTTGCGAATTGAGGATGGCGTGCCCCTGGGACGATTGCTCGAAGCGACTCAGGCGCTCGCGAATGACGATCCGAGGCTCGAGA
>CACNSR010000056.1 GCA_902623175.1 Halieaceae bacterium | reverse complement strand
CGCTACGGCATCTGCTCAACCTGCTACGGCCGGGATCTGGGTCGCGGACATCAGGTGAACATGGGTGAAGCCATTGGTGTGGTCGCGGCTCAGTCGATTGGTGAGCCGGGCACGCAGCTGACGATGCGAACCTTCCACATAGGTGGTGCCGCATCTGGTCAGGCGGCGCAGGACAACATTCAGGTCAACAATGATGGCGTGATCCGATTGCACAATATGAAGGTGGTCGACAAGCCCGATGGCTCGTTGGTGGCGGTATCGCGCTCTGGTGAACTGTCGCTATTAGATAGCGTCGGTCGTGAGCGTGAGCGCTATAAGGTGCCTTACGGTGCGACCATCCGCGTGCAGGACGAGGCTCCAGTCGCAGCTAGCGACATCGTCGCTACTTGGGATCCACACACCCACCCGATCATCACCGAGGTGGCTGGTACTGTGAAGTTCAGCGGTATGGACGAGGGCGTGACCATCAAGCGTCAGACCGACGAATTCACGGGTCTGTCCAGTATCTCGGTCATGGACGTCGCGGAGCGACCGACCGCGGGCAAGGACATCCGTCCGGCGGTAACGCTAGTGGATGGCAAGGGTGCGGAGCTAATGTTGGCAGGGACCAACGTCCCGGCGCACTACTTCCTGCCCCATGGCGCGATGGTCAATCTGGAAGATGGTGCCAAGGTGGAAGTGGGCGACGTGATTGCCCGGATTCCCCAGGAAGGCTCCAAGACCCGTGACATTACCGGTGGTCTTCCGCGTGTCGCGGATCTGTTCGAAGCGCGTAAGCCGAAGGAGCCTGCGATCCTAGCGGAAATCTCCGGCACCGTCAGCTTTGGCAAGGAGACCAAGGGCAAGCGCCGTCTGGTGATTACGCCGACCGATGGCACAATGTTGGCGGATGGCTCTGAACACTACGAAGAGTTGATTCCGAAGTGGCGTCAGCTGTCCGTGTTTGAGGGCGAAACTGTAGAGAAGGGTGAAATCGTGTCTGAAGGACCGCTTAGCCCCCATGATATTCTGCGACTCAAGGGTATTCCGGCCTTGGCCGAATACATAGTGAATGAGATTCAGGAGGTGTACCGGCTGCAGGGCGTGAAGATCAATGACAAGCATATCGAGGTCATTGTTCGTCAGATGCTGCGCAAGGTGGAAATCAGCACTACCGGAGACTCAATGTTCATCAAGGGCGAGCAGTCCGAGTACACGTCATTCCTTGAAGAATGTGATCGTCTTGAGGCGGAAGGTCTGGTGTCACCGACTGCCAGTCGCGAACTGCTGGGCATCACCAAGGCATCGTTGGCCACCGAGAGCTTTATTTCGGCGGCCTCGTTCCAGGAGACGACCCGTGTCCTGACCGAGGCGGCGGTGACTGGCAAGCGAGATTACCTGCGCGGTCTCAAGGAGAACGTGATTGTCGGCCGGTTGATCCCGGCGGGTACAGGTCTCTCTTACCACGAGGAGCGTCGTCGCAAGCAGTCTGAGGGCGACGAGCTGGCACTGAGCATGTCTGATGAAGAGTTCACCGAGAGCTTTGCAGAAGAGATGGAGCGTGCTGAAGCGACCGACTCGGTAGGCGACGCAGCAGAGGAATAGTCACAATGTAGCGTGCTTGACCGGTTTTTGGCCGGTCTATAGAATGCGCGATCTTTTTTGGGCCTTGGCCCCGAAAAAACCAACCGGAGCAAATGCTTAATGGCAACCATCAACCAGCTTGTGCGCAAGCCGCGCAAGCGCAAAGTCACCAAGAGCGGTGTTCCCGCGCTGCAAGCGTGCCCGCAGCGTCGCGGCGTTTGCACCCGCGTCTATACCACCACCCCGAAGAAGCCGAACTCGGCTTTGCGAAAGGTTTGCCGCGTGCGGCTCACCAACGGGTTTGAGGTGTCTTCTTACATTGGTGGTGAGGGCCATAACCTGCAGGAGCATAGCGTTGTACTTATCCGTGGTGGCCGTGTGAAAGATTTGCCCGGTGTGCGTTACCACACCGTGCGCGGCAGCCTCGATACCTCTGGCGTATCGGATCGTAAGCAAGGCCGATCCAAGTATGGAGCCAAGCGGCCTAAGTAATAGCGGGAGCCTTAGGGCATCCACCCAGATGTCACATCGTTGACAGTAAGGCCGGTCCGCCAAGTGCCCTGAAGAGATAGGAAAGCCAACATGCCAAGAAGACGCGTTGTTGCGAAGCGTGAAGTTCTCCCTGATCCCAAATTCGGGAACTCCACCCTAGCCAAATTTATGAATCACGTAATGATTAGCGGCAAGAAGTCCGTCGCTGAATCAATTGTTTACGGTGCACTTGACCTTGTTGAGGAGCGCACTAAGCGCGACCCCATCGAGGTCTTTGACGAGGCACTCGAAAACATTGCCCCCATGGTCGAGGTGAAGTCTCGCCGTGTAGGTGGAGCGACCTATCAGGTGCCGGTCGAAGTGCGACCTTCCCGCCGCGTGGCCTTGTCCATGCGCTGGCTGGTAGATTACGCCCGTAACCGTGGAGAGAAGTCGATGCGCCAGCGTCTGGCAGGTGAGATTGTCGACGCCTCGCAAGGCAAGG
>CACNSR010000055.1 GCA_902623175.1 Halieaceae bacterium | reverse complement strand
AAGGAGGCCATTCGACCCTTCTCGGGTGGCGAGAAGGCGCGCCTCGCGCTCGCTCATGTGGTGTGGCAGGCGCCCAATGTATTGATACTGGATGAGCCGACCAACCACCTGGATCTCGATATGCGCCACGCTCTCGAGGTGGCGCTACAGGACTACGCTGGTGCCATTGTGCTGGTGAGTCACGACCGGCATCTGCTGCGCAATTCTGTAGAGCAGTTGCTGTTGGTGAATGAGGGCACGGTTGAAGAGTACGCCGGTGACATCGAGGCCTACGAAAATTGGGTGCTTTCGGACAACCCAAATGATGCGCCCAAGCCTGCAGCACAACCAACCGCTGCATCGGAAGATGCCGTTGACCGCAAAGCACGCCGTCAGGCCAGTGCCGACCGCCGTGCCCAGCTACAGCCCCTGAAGAAAGCGATTCGCCAACTGGATGCGAAAATGGAGAAAGGCCAGCAGGCACTGGATGTCTTGCAGACCCAACTCACCGATGGAGATCTCTACACCCAAGGCGCCGGTGATGAATTAGCCAAACTCCTCAAGCAGGAAGGACAGCTCAAACGCGAGTTAGAAGAAATCGAGAGCGAGTGGCTGGCGAAGCAGGAAGAGCTGGAGACGTTGGAGGCGGGTGCGGCGTAGCAGGCCCGCAGTTCTGAGCTGAGATCTCTTCAGGAACTTCGAGTAATGCTGGCATCCGAGCAGTGCTGATCGGCCTTTACACTCTCATTGTCACGGGTAAGGTAGGAGCTGATAAACAAAAGACCATTACCGGGGGTCATCATGAGAGTCATTTCTGCATTACTGGCACTGCTGCTCAGTCATACGTTAGAGGCGACCTCGCTTGAGGATAGCGTCAGGACTTATCAGGAGGCCCTAATTACGCACGGTGTGACTGGCTCTAGCGTTGCCGGGGTATTCAAAGGGTCCGAAGTGTTGGCCATGTCGGCAGTGGCTTCCGACCTTCCCGGGGATAAAGCCATTGCTGAGGAGACAATCTTTCCGATTTGGTCCATGTCTAAGCCTGTGACCATTGTGGCGATGATGGTGCTCCTCGATCAGGGCAAGTACAGCGTCGATGAACCTGTGTCCAAGTACATCCCTGAGTTCGTTGATCTGATGTGCAGGCCCGAGGATGACGATGCAGATCTCTACCCTTGTAAAAACGAGCTGCTTATCGAGCACTTGCTGACCCATCGGAGCGGCTACTCTTATTACGGGATTGTCGGTGGGGAAGGACCGGACTTTCGCTACCCGTATACCGATCTCGAAGACTATATTCGCCATGTGGCTTACTGGCCCGTGGAGTTTGAGCCCGGGACGGGCTACCTCTATGGCATCAATCAAGCGATTTTGGGTCGGCTGGTAGAGGTGCTAACTGGCAAAACTTTCTTTGAGTTTTTAGACGAGGCGATCTTTACCCCACTGGGTATGACAGATACCAAATTCGATCTGACCGATGCTGAGCGCGCCCGACTTCAACCGCTTTATCGCAAAGCGCAGCTGCAGTTTGGGCAAAACGGGATCGCGCCAGATGAGGGCACTCCTCGCATCACCGATCAGTACGACGACCTTGATTATGCGCTGGGTACCAAGAAACAGTTGGGTGGCGAGGGGCTGGTGAGCACGTTTAGTGACTACCGCAAATTCTGCGAGATGCTGTTAAACGATGGGGTGTACAACGGTCAGCAGATTATCTCCAAGGCATCTCTGGACTTGATGACCACTGCCGTGACGCCACCCCAGTTGTCTGGTGGTTATAGCTCGGGCTTTGGCTACGCCTATTCGGTGTTTAATCTCGTTGAGCCCGCGCTTGATGGTACCGGTTCGCCGGCTGGGATATTTGGCTGGTCAGGGGCTCACAACACGCACTTCTGGATAGATCCCGTTAACGGTATCTATGGTCTCTTCATGACCCGCACCACGCCTTTCTCCTTCGAGATTCAAAAGCATTTTAGAGCGGCGGTGTATGGGGCGTTGCCAGCAAGTGACTAAGTTGGTGAGGCGTGCGTGGATCAGCCGTGATACGGCATGATCTGCTCGGCTCCGATCAGCCCGAGCGCCACGCCCACCTTGTAGAAACTTGTCACCGAGTACGGGCTGATCTCGGCGCTGGTATACGCAACGGTGAGAGCACCACAGATCACATCACAGGCCGCTTTGGTGACTTCCTGAAGTAGCGCGAAGTCACGGTAGTAGCTTTGTAGGGCTTCTTTGCCCTGAATCTTTCGCTGCTGGTTCTTCTCGGTCAGCGCGCTATCCACAGCCTGCTCCAGAGGGCCCATCACGCCAAGCCGCTCGTTCTCCAATACTTCTGCGAGTGCTGAATAGGGGATCTCTAACATCACGCCGTGATGATCGGCATTCGGTTTGTGATAGTCGGCAATGTTGGGGTCTAAAAAGGCCATAGCACGAGGAATATCTAACTCATTGGCAACGCGCCGTGTGATGGCGGAGATACCGCGCTCCTCGAGCGGGTCGCCTTGAGTGACCAAAATCACGGGTTTAGCTGGTGGCTGTCCCTGCCAACGGTCGCGCAGCCGCGAGACGATTTGCCGCGCGATAGGCTCTGGGTCCCGGGAGTCATACCCGCCCATGCCCTCGATGATCAGCGGGTGGTATTGCGCCAGCGATTCAATCGGATCGTT
>CACNSR010000054.1 GCA_902623175.1 Halieaceae bacterium | reverse complement strand
TCCCGCCGAGGTGACCTGTTCCAGGTCGCAGTCGGGGATCAGCCCCAACACCATGGCGTGGCTGACGCTAATGTGGCTGCCAAAGGCGCCGGCGAGACGGATACGGTCCACCGTGGTCACGCCCATCTCATCCATCAGTAGCTTGATGCCGGCGTAGAGCGCTGCTTTGGCGAGCTGAATTTGTCGTACGTCATTCTGGGTCACCAGCACGTCGGAAACTTCCGGATCGCTTGATGCGTGCAACACATAAGAGAAAGTGCGCCCGTCGGCTTGGATGCGCTGGGTGTGCTGAGACAATGCGCCGTCCACTGCGCCGTCGGTGGAGAGTATGCCGGCGAGGTACATCTCGGCGACCACCTCAATAATCCCCGAGCCGCAAATACCTGTGACCCCCGTACCGGACATGGCCTCGGTAAAGCCGGGTTCGTCTGACCACAGCTCGCTACCAATGCACTTGAAGCGGGGTTCCAGCGTGTCACGGGCGATTTGCACGCGCTCAATGGCGCCAATCGTCGCGCGCTGGCCGCTGCTGATCTGTGCGCCCTCAAAAGCAGGCCCCGTGGGACTTGAGCAAACCAGCAACCGCTCATTGTTGGCCAGCACGATCTCAGCATTGGTGCCAACATCGACCACTAGCGTCATATCTTCATTTCGATCAGGCGCCTCAGCCAGAATCACTCCGGCCGCGTCAGCGCCCACATGGCCCGCGATACAGGGCAGGCAGTAGAGCCGTGCCTCGGGGTGCGCATTCAGACCCATCTCGGCGGCGCGGGTGTCGATCGCATCACTCGTGGTCAGCGCAAAAGGCGCGGTGCCCAGATTGATCGGGTTAATGCCGAGCACAATGTGGTGCATGATCGGATTCGCTACCAGAGCGATCTCGAGAATATCCTCGACCTGATTCGACGCCGCGCTTGTGAGCTCAACAAAGAGGCCATTGATCGCCTCTCGAATTGCGCTGGTCAGCAATTCGGCGCCTTCGGGGTGCATCATTACGTAGGAGACCCGGCTCATCAGGTCCTCGCCGTAGCGGATCTGGGGGTTCATCACGCCGGCTGAGGCTAGTACCTCACCGGAGTTCAGATCACAGAGATGCGCCGCGACGGTGGTGGAGCCGACGTCGATGGCAATGCCGCGCGGCTGATCGAAAAGACCCGGCCAGATGCCGGTAATAAGGTGTTCCTGATACACCGCCACCGTGACACCGCGGTCTTCACGAGTCAGTGCGACCTGCAGGGCCTGCAATTGCGAGTTAGCCAGCGTGAGCCCGGTCACACCCCACTCGCGTTCCACGGCCTCAAACAAAAACTGCATTTCACCGCGCGGATCTTCGAGGCTGGGCTCTTCAATTTGCACGTAATAGAGCCGGGTGGCAGCATCGAGCCGGATATCCCGGGATTCCATCTCCTTGCGCACGATCTGCCGGTGCACCTGACTCTCTGCCGGGACATCAATCACCGCGTCATCAAGCAGGGTAGTGTGGCAGCTGAGGCGGCGGCCTGCTTTTAACGGGCCTTTGCGCTCCTCAAACTTGTCTTCCGTTGCCGAGAATGGTGATAGGTGGTCGACGTCGGATTCAATCTGGTGCTTGGCAAAGGATCCAGTCACACAGCTGATTTGGCAGCGGCCGCAGAGACCGCGCCCGCCACAAACCGAGTCAATATCAACGCCGAGACTGCGGGCGGCGTCCAAGAGAGGGGTGCCGCGCGGAAAGAACCCGCGTCGGCCTGAGGGCATGAACAGGACTTTGACGTCGCCCTCGGTCAAGGATCAGGCGCTCCTGCGGCGTCCGGCCCGGCCTGCGCGACGGCCACCGCGGCCTTCGCCCTCGGCGGCGGGTTCGCGGTAGGCGCGAATCCAGTTACTGCAGTCGGGGTCGTGCCCCATCATCACGTCGCCACCGCGCACGGCCTGCATCACCTCGGCGTGTAGCGGGCTGGTGATAGCGGAAGTCATGCCTGCGCCCATCGCCATCGTCAGGAAGGCGGAATTGATACCGTTGCGATTTGGCAGGCCGAAGCTAACGTTGGACGCGCCACAGGTGGTGTTTACCTTGAGCTCGTCGCGCAGGCGCCGCACCAACGCCATCACCTGAACGCCGGCTGTGTTGATGGCGCCGATGGGCATTACCAGCGGGTCGACCACGACATCGGTGTAGGGAATACCGTGATCGGAGGCGCGCTCGACGATCTTTTTGGCCACCGCAAAACGCACGTTGGGGTCTTCAGAGATCCCGGTCTCGTCATTGGAGATCGCCACGACCGCGGCTTTATGTTTGGCCACCAATGGTAATACGCGCTCGAGTACTGCGTCTTCGCCGGTCACCGAATTCACCAGCGCCTTGCCTTGATACACCGCAAGGCCCGCCTCGAGGGCTTCGACAATGGAAGAGTCGATGCTGAGGGGCACGTCGGTAATCGACTGCACCAGCTGCACCGCCTCGGCCAGAATGCGCGGCTCGTTGGCCAGTGGGATACCCGCGTTCACGTCCAGCATGTGGGCGCCGGCAGCAACCTGTGCCAGCGCGTCGGCCTCGACCCGGCTGTAGTCGCCGTTTTTCATTTCTTCCGCGAGAATTTTGCGCCCCGTGGGGTTAATGCGCTCGCCGATAATGACGAACGGCTGGTCGAAGCCAATGTGGACTTCACGAGTGGCGGAACTG
>CACNSR010000053.1 GCA_902623175.1 Halieaceae bacterium | reverse complement strand
GCCTTTCGATGGACCACTGCTGCTGGCGGAGCAAACAATTCATCCTCTAGAGCACCAACCGGCTCGGCAATTTCATCTGGTGGATCAGTGGGCATGGCATGGTTGCTTTGAGTCGCAAGAGGATGCGAAAAGCGCATTGAGTGGGCACACAGCCACCGCCTTCGACCGGGACGCTTACCGCTTGATTTACAGTGCTATCTGTCGCGGCCGAGTCGCGCTGCTGGATGCCCTGACCCAACAACCACTGGTTAACCCGCTGGTCGCACAACGACAGGCTGCTTCGTGAACGTTGTCTGGTTCAAACGGGACCTTAGACTGGCTGACCATGCCCCGCTGGCGGCTGCCATCGATCGCGGTGAGCCACTGCTCCTTCTCTACATCGTTGAGCCCAAGCTACTAAGAGACCCCCACTATCGTGGCAGGCACTGGCACTTTATCGCCCAGTCTCTGCAAGCGATGAACAGTGAGCTGACAGATGTAGGTGTGCAAATTCAAATTCTCGAGGGGGAGCCGGTTGCGCTGTTGAGCGCCCTGCATAAGCTACAACCGATTGGCCACCTATTCAGTCACGAAGAGACGGGTTTGGGGGTGACATTTGTACGAGACCGTCAGGTCGCAGCTTTTTGCGCTGCGAAGGGAATCGCGTGGCACGAATACCAAAATAACGGTATTCAAAGGGGCCGACGCGACCGGCGCGGCTGGAACAAGGACTGGCAGCGTGTCATGAGTGATGCCGAGATACCGTTGGATCTCACTGCGATGTCGCGGCTGTGTCAACCCTTACCTTCCGCCATAGAGGGCGCACGCAGCGCGCGTATCGGGGGATGGCAGCAGCACAATGCGGCCTTTCAGCGCGGCGGTGCCGTCGCAGGGAACGAAGTGCTGCAGAGTTTTTTGGCCGAGCGAGGTCATGGCTATCAGCGCCACATCTCAAAGCCCGCAGGCAGCCGGGTGCACTGTTCTCGACTGTCGCCCTATCTAGCATGGGGCAACTTTAGTCTGCGTCAGGCATACCACGCACTAAAAAAACGACAGGACCGGGGCGGCTGGACACGTGCGCTGGCCGCCTTTGAATCCCGACTGCACTGGCACTGCCACTTCATCCAAAAGTTTGAGATGGAGTGTCGAATGGAGTTTGAGGATCTCAACCGGGGCTATCTGGCGTATCCCCGGCGTCATGATCCCGACCGGCTGGACGCGTGGCGTGAGGGGCGCACCGGGTATCCGCTGATCGATGCCTGCATGCGCTGTCTGATGCAGACCGGGTATCTGAATTTCCGCGCGCGCGCCATGGTCGTATCGTTTCTAACGCACCACCTCTGGCAGGACTGGCGTCTGGGTGCGGCCTGGCTGGGCTCGTTGTTCCTTGACTTCGAGCCGGGGATCCACTACCCGCAAATGCAAATGCAGGCGGGCGTCACTGGCATCAATACCATTCGCATCTATAACCCGGTCAAACAGTCGCTAGACCATGACCCGGAGGGCGCCTTTATCCTCGAATGGGTCCCTGAGCTGGCGGGCTTGCCCACGCCACTTATTCACCAGCCTTGGCTCCTATCTCCCATGGAGCGACAGCTACACCCCATCGACTACCCCGAACCTATCGTGGACCTGAAGGTGTCTTACCCATTTGCCAGGGACGCTCTGTGGCAGCTCAAATCGGATCACAGCGTACGACGAGAGAGAGCTCGCATCCTCGATCAGCATGTGGAGCGGCGCAACTTGCGATAACGCGCTCCCAGCCGAAACGCTTTAATATGCTGAGGTTTATGAACTGTAAGGGGGCGAGCACAGTGCTGGTGATTCTCTGGATTGTCGGCGCGCTGGTGGCGACCGTATGTCTGACGGTGCTGTTGGTGCCCATGATTATCGACGAGCAAGCACTGCTCAGTATAGTACGAGAGCAGGTCCAAACCCAGACAGGCGGGGAACTGGTTGTCGAGGGTGAGGCCGAGCTGAGCTTATTTCCTCGGGTTGCACTCAGGCTGGAGAGCACCTCACTGAACCTGCCTGCCGAGACTGAGTATGATCCGGACATTGCGGCTTCGATTGCCGAACTGGACGTAGGACTATCGCCGCTTCCATTACTGAGCGGTACCGTTGATGTCGGCACGATTGTCATTGCGGGTGTCACCGCAGACATCACGGAGCCGCAGGCCCTGCCGCCCGCTCCAGAGCCACGGCCGATCATGAGCGATCGAGAATGGGAAAAGCGCGGCGAAATCATCCGACAGACCAAGGAGGAAGCGCGCCAAAGGCAGCTTAGAGAGGGCGGCGGTGTTTCTCGCATCGCCATTCTGGCGGAGGCGATCCAGATAGAAGACGTCACGGTGATCCAGCGCACCCGCGATGGCGAACTGAGCAATGAAATTCGCATCGCGGCCCTGACCCTGACAGATGTCAATACTCGGAACGAACCCATGCAATTAGAAGGGGCACTGAGCTTGCTCGGTGATGGCTCAACCGCACCCCTATACATTGCGCTGGATGGCGCCATCCGCGTTGCATCCGATTTCAACAAGATTGAAATAGCAGGCCTCAAAATCGAAGTGGTCGGCGCACTCACCCAACCGGTGGAAAGCACGCTGGACGGCGCGTTTGTGGTTATCCCGGCTAAAGCTCAATTCACGTTCAGCGCAAGCTTACCTGGAGGCGATATCAACGGACAACTAGTCTGGTCAGCGCTGGAGAGCCCCGAAATTAACCTGAATATCAACACGACCCGATTTTACGCAGATCAAATTCTAGCCGCACCAGCGCTCCTAACCGCTGCGACAGTGAGCGCACCAGCGACGGAGGCGCCGCCGGGGTCTGCAGGCGATGAGGCGGAAAGTATTACGCCCGCACCCTTACCCGTGGGGCCGCTACGTAATCTCGATCTCGAAATGCGTGTCGCGGCAGATGAGCTCATCGCGGGCGGACAGACTATCAGCGACGCACAGGTCTTCACGCGCGTTCGCGATGGGGTTGCCAAAATCGACTATATTCGGGG
>CACNSR010000052.1 GCA_902623175.1 Halieaceae bacterium | reverse complement strand
CGGCCTGCCGATTGCCCGCGCAATGTCGGCGTAGCTCACAGCCTCACCGAAGGGTATGGCAGTAAGCGCTCGCCACACGGATTCCTGAAAGGCGGTGCCATGCCAATCCAGTGGTATAGAGAATTCTTTCAGTTGGCTTGCGAAGTAAGCTGTCAGTTCTTGCTTGGCCAGCTTGATAACGTTGTTGCTGGTCAGCCTACCGCTACCTGCAATTGATTTTGGCCGATTCGGAAATCGAATACTGCTGAGGCCGCGCTCGCTCGCTTCCAGCGTCAAGGTGCCTAGTGGGGTATCCATAGTGTCGCAAAAAAGGCTCACGGGGCTTTGTCCTGTGGGAATGAGGCGTCTACCGGGGTCGGTAACAGCGCCGCGCATAGCAGGAGCGTCAGCACCTCCAGCGCATCTGAGATGTGTAGGTGTGATCGACCGACAGCAGGTCAGTGAGCGAAACGCTGAACAGCACCGTTGTGAGCACTATGCTCGGTCGTCGAGTCCCCATTAAGCCCAGTACAAGCAGCACAAACGGCCCGCCGCGGCCCGCCGTGGTCAACCTGTTTTTCGACAGCGGTTGTGTCCAAAGTTGGGCGATCAATAGGTCTGCGGTGACCGGCGCTAGGATCATGGCGAGCAGGCGCAGCCGCTCTCTGGTTTGCGATGGTGCATTGGACATGCTGTGCGAACGGACAAGGTGCCTACGGTTGCGCCATGATGACAGGTATCACGGCGGGGCAGTAGACCATGGGGTTAATGCGGGCTCGACTGGCTCAAACGACACTGGAGAAAAGATAAAAGATTCAACGCGCTGAAGGTATCATGGCCGGAATGACCCTGACACCGCTTAATGCCGCCGCCATAGTCGACTCATTGTCAGCATCTGCCGCGGGAATGTTCGCCCTTGAGATCCATGACTCGGTCGGGTCCACCAACGATGTGGCCCGAGAGTTTTTGTTGGCTGATGATTCCCGAGGTGTCGCAGCGTTGGCAGAGGAACAAACTCAGGGCCGGGGTCGACGCGGCCGCAGCTGGCACAGCCCCGCAGGGTCCAATCTCTATCTCTCCCTGGGCTGGCGCTTTCATGGGCCGGTAGAACGATTGTCCGGCCTCAGCTTGGCCATTGGCGCTATGCTCGCCGAGGTGATCGCGAGGGACTTTGAGGTGGATCTTGCGCTGAAGTGGCCAAATGACCTTTTCCACGGAGAATGTAAGCTAGGTGGGGTACTGATCGAACTGCTGAGTGAGCATAACGGTACGATCCCCGTTGTCGCCGGTATTGGGTTGAACGTGGACATGCCTTTGGGGGACACAGAGTCCATTCAGCGACCATGGACCGATCTGGCCACTGCGCGGGGCTCACAGGTAGACCGTAATAGTTTGGCTGCTCAACTGATCAACCAGCTGGCCTCAGGACTAACGGATATTGCGGGTGGCAACATGGGTACCTGGCTTGAGCGGTGGCGTCAGCGGGATTTTTTGCATGGCCGGCAGGTGCTGGTGGAAGGGTCCCCCTGCGTGGCTGGCAAAGCGGCGGGCGTTGATCAGCACGGCGCGCTCTTGGTAAAAACGAAAACAGGGCAATCGGTGGTGGCGGGTGGAGAAGCGACGTTGCTTGAGATTGGAGCGGCAGGATGACTGAGCAGACGCCGTGGTTACTGATCGATTTGGGTAACACAGCTATCAAGTGGCGTCTTGCCAATGCCGAGAGGCTGCTGGACTCCGGAGGCTCAGTCTCGGATGTGTCTAGCCTATGCAAGGCTATTGAGGCAGAAAACTGGGGGATGGCGGGGCTGGCGAGTGTTGCCAGTGGTGCAGCCGATGCAGAGTTGATAGCTGCGCTGACAGCGAGCGGGGCGACTGCCTTGCATCGCGCGACAGCGCAATCAGCCTGTCTTGGTTTGGTGAGTAGTTACGCTGAGCCGGAGCGTATGGGCGTAGATCGTTGGCTTGCCATGTTGGCGGCGCATGCCGACAACGAGGGGGCGTTGTGCGTTATTGATGCCGGTACCGCAGTGACCGTGGATTTGGTCTCCGCAGAAGGCGCACATGAAGGCGGCTATATCTTGCCCGGCGCCGACCTGATGCGGCGAGCCCTGAGTAACGAAACGGGCCGGATCCACGTCAATGTCCTCGAGGCGCCGGCTATTGTGCCCGGCAATAACACTCAAGCCTGCGTCACTGCGGGGTCCTGGCGCGCGATAGTGGGCGCGGTGGAGTCGACGATGGCGGAGTACCCAGGGCATCGCCCGCTACTAACGGGTGGTTCGGCGAGCACGCTCCGAGACTTCGGCTTGGTTGCCACACACAATCCCGATCTGGTCATGGAAGGTCTCAGGCTATGGTTGTCCCAAGCGCTTGACGATCAGTCCCCCTGAGGGGATGATGCGCTCCCCGCCGGGGCAGCCTTTTTCGTTCCGGCACATGTCTTTTAGCTGGCGTAGCTCAGTAGGTAGAGCAGCTGATTTGTAATCAGCCGGTCGGGGGTTCGATTCCTCTCGCCAGCTCCATTTCACCCTAGCTGAAAAAGCTGTTTGGCAATTGGCGCAAACGCAGTGGTAGCCATAATTTGCGAGTGCCACCAGAAGCGAAGAATTCCCCCTCCAGCCCTGTTGACACAGGGGGTCCAGATCTAGAGAATGTGCGCCCTTCCGGAGGGGTTCCCGAGTGGCCAAAGGGATCAGACTGTAAATCTGACGCGCGAGCTTCGGTGGTTCGAATCCACCCCCCTCCACCAAGGATAATTTCGGCGGGGGTTTTAGAGCCTCCGTTAGCTGGTGTGGGTCCCGGGGTAGGTAAGCGGTTACCGCGGGTATAGTTCAATGGTAGAACCTCAGCCTTCCAAGCTGATGATGCGGGTTCGATCCCCGCTACCCGCTCCAAACAGGGCAGCAGTTTTGCTCATATAGCTCAGTCGGTAGAGCACTTCCTTGGTAAGGAAGAGGTCACCGGTTCAAATCCGGTTATGAGCTCCAATTCGGTATGGCGCCGAGGGCGAAATGCCGGCAAGGTGATGAGAGAGGCG
>CACNSR010000051.1 GCA_902623175.1 Halieaceae bacterium | reverse complement strand
GCGCATCTAAGAGGGGCTGGATGTAGCCATTGTCGTTGTCGTGTCGGTAACCAGACCAGCCAGCGCGGATCTCAACGCCGTCCATCTTGCGGGTGATGAAGTTCACTACACCCGCTACCGCATCTGCGCCATACGTTGCTGAGGCGCCTCCCGTCAGCACATCGACGCGCTCCAGCGCGACAGTAGGTATTTGACCAACATCGGGTGCCTGCGTCTGAGCACCACCAGCCTGCATGCGACGACCATTGATAAGCACTAGCGTGCGGTTCGTACCCATGCCTCGAAGGTCAATAGTGGCCGTACCCGTCGATCCGTTAGAAATGTTGGCGTTTTGATCTGCCTGAATTGAGGGCAGACTGTTCAACACCTGTTCGATATTGACGAAGCCGAGGTTGGCAATTTCTTCTGCATTGACCACGGTTACAGGGCTGGTCGCACCAAAGCCATCAACGGTGGCAATACGTGAACCCGTTACCAGCACCTCTTCAGTGGTCAACACTCCATCATCGGTGTCCTCCTGAGCCAGCACAGTGCCGCTGGTCAGAGACGTGCTGAGCGCTGCGGCAACCGCAAGACTCAAGTGGGATTTTCTGAGTGACTTCATAGGTTTAAAACCTCAACTGTTGTGTTGTGGGGCTGGCGTCCCACCCCCTGTTCAGCAGATTGAAGGCGCCATGCACCTTCATTGGTTGTGTACTACCTTCCCAGCCTAGAGAAATAGGCATCGGCAACTTCAAGGTTACTGCAAGGGCTGGCACAAAAACATCATTTTGACGGCGAAATTGTGAAAAAGTGCCGATGTCAAAAACCCACTGAAACGCTGATCTATATAGCTTGTCGGCGGTTCATGTCAGTCGATTCGGCGCACTGGCACGCTTCGCCCGGTGGAGAGCACTTTCATCTGCCACATGCCAAGCAGATTCTTGTAAATTCGCACACTCTGATCATCATCGGTGTGACGGTACCTGCCACCGTGCCGTTGCCGCCATACCTGGCCATTATCGAGCGGGAACACGGTCTTGCCCGACCATCCAGAAAACCGACCCTGAACCATGGCCTCAAAGGGCTCGCTAACCGCGGACTCAGGGGGCGCGTCAGTAATCTTCTGCTTCGCTGCCTCAACCTCAATGGCGACGCGACGCTCAATTTCCGCCTCGCGCTCTGCTGCATCGGCTTCACGCACCTTCTCTAGGACTTCTTCTCGGACCTCTTCCCTCACCTCGGCGCTGACAGTCTCCTGAACTTGATCAAAACGCTCTATTAACCACTGGTTGAGTGCGTCAAGCTCACCAGTCGATAACGAGTCGATCCCGGTTGCGCGACGCTCCTCTGCCGACATTTCTCGCTCTATGGCGCTAAAGGCAGCACCGTTGCGCTCCTCAGCAAACCCCGGCGCGGCGATAACCAGCGCGAGCAGCAGGTAGCACAAGCGGTAAATATGGCTTTGACGTCTCATTTTTCGGTTCCTTAGTCGGCCAGGACAAGTTGGCCAGCACGCCACGTGCATGCCGGCGCGGACTCTCGCCCCGGCTATAG
This sequence comes from Halieaceae bacterium, assembly GCA_902623175.1. Lineage (GTDB taxonomy): Bacteria > Pseudomonadota > Gammaproteobacteria > Pseudomonadales > Halieaceae > Luminiphilus. The sequence goes on along the minus strand of CACNSR010000051.1, from coordinate 1,682 downwards.
CGAGGCGGGTAGCACTATTTCTACACCAGAGGGCGCACCCAGCAACAATATGTCTGCTGGCCTTGCGGCGAAAAGTCCATTACACACAACACCAGTAATTTGATTGATATGGGCTTCCATCTCCAAGGCATCCTCGATTGCCATCCCATGGACGTCCAGTATCAAATTCTGATTATCCGTAATAACCTCCTCGCGCCATACCGGCTGACCTCCGAGCGCATGAAGCTCCCGCGCAACGTGACTGCGCGCCATGGGGATGACCTCTACGGGCAAGGGGAAACCGCCCAATACTGCTACGCGCTTGCTCACATCGGCGATGCAGATAAATTGCTTTGAGGCGGCGGCAACAATCTTTTCCCTCGTTAGCGCCGCGCCACCTCCTTTAATGAGGTGAAGTTGGGAATTGACCTCGTCGGCGCCGTCGATATAGACGTCCAGGGGGCCCACACTATTAAGATCGACAACCGGCAGGCCCAATTCCGACAGCAACGATGCTGAGCGCTCCGAGCTAGCAACAGTGGCCTCGATGCGGGATTTGAGCAGCGGTAGCAGGCGAATGAAGCACTCGGCTGTCGTGCCCGTCCCAATGCCTAGCAGAAGCTTGTCGCTGTGTCCCGCAGCGACGCGCTCGAAAGCGGCCTCAGCGACCTTTTCTTTCAGTAGTTGTTGGTCCACCGAAACTCCGACCGTCCCAACCGTTCGCCAGCGAAGAGTATATCGCCGATGCCTCCGAGCGCGACGGCTTTTCGCTAACGGACCATCGACAGCACTTTTATGGGGGTCGAACCGTGCCGGCGGTCCTCCAATCCAGCGGCTCAATCGTGGCTAGAGGCGAGCAGCACCCCATGCCAGAGCCCAGCAAGCCTCGCCCTCATTCATCAATAATTTTTGATGAATCAACTTTCAGGTGCTAGCCTTCCCACCATGCCTCAGAAAGCTCAAGTGATTGCGCTGGACGCCCAGCGCGCGCGTGACGCTGTCAGCGACAAAAATGCCGGGTCACTGAATGTGCTCTTCAGTGCGCTGGCGCACCCGCTGAGAATGCAGGTGCTCAGAGTGATGAGGGCTGACTCTTTCAGCGTGTCAGAGCTCTGCGCCGCATTCTCTGTGCGCCAAAGTGCGCTGAGCCACCACCTCAAGATTTTGACCGACGCCGGGTTCCTGGCCCGGCGACACGAGGGCACAGCCACGTTTTACCGACGGCAACTGCCTGAGGGCAAATACCGGATACTGCGGCAGCGGATCCTGGATGATATTGACGAGGAGACGATGCCGGCCGATATCGCATCCGGTCTGGAAGCGGTTCAGCGTCTCCGGGAGGAGCACTCTGCGGCATTCTTCCGCGACCGTGGCAAAGAAATCCGCAAACAACAGGAATCCATTGCGTCATGGGATGACTACAGCCGGGCCACGCTTCACCTGTTGGATCGCGCGGGCAACTTTGAGCAGAGTGCGGTCATCGAGGTGGGGCCTGGCGACGGCGCCTTGCTCGGCGATCTCGCCAAGCGTTCCGCCACGGTGTGTGCACTCGATAATTCAGAGGAGATGCTCCATGCGGCGCAACACAATACCCGGGATATCTCCAACATCGAGTATCACCACGGTGAGCCTAAAACACTGATCGAGCAGCGCGGAACCTTCGCGGCTGCTGTGGTCAACATGGTGCTGCATCATGTCACCGA
>CACNSR010000050.1 GCA_902623175.1 Halieaceae bacterium | reverse complement strand
ACGGCTGGGCCCCTGGAAAGAAGCGGGCAAGCGCGACGAAGTGGGCAGCATGCTACTTGGCGTACAGGACCCGGTGGTGCTCGAGCTCATTGCGAACGAGATGCTCTGAGTCAGACCGCACTAGTCGTGCAAATAAACGGCGCCTGCCTTTGCGGAAACATCACCTGGCAGGCAAGCACCGACCCCAGTCTGGCGGGGGTGTGCCACTGCTCGGACTGCCAGACCGTGGGCAGCTTGGCGTTCCAGTTTACGGCCCGGGTCGCGCGCGAGGACTTCTATCTCACCAGTGGTGAGTTAAGGGCCTACGTCAAAATCGCCAAGAGCGGCAACCTGCGCACCATCAGCTTCTGCGGACGTTGCGCCACCATAATCCATACCGGCAATACCGACGACACCGGGCTGCTCTCTTTAAGGCTTGGCGCCTATGAGCAAAAGCACGAGCTAGCACCCCAGTTTCAGATCGGGTGTCAGTCCTCGATGGATTGGGTCGAGGTGGAAGGCGGCATCAGCGCCCGCTAGTTCGCGAGCTCCGCGCCCTCGGGCGGCAATTCTGATTCAAAAATCTGGTACACCTCTGGCACGCCTTGATCGCGATCGCTTTTAGGCGAGACACCCATGTACTTGCGATAGCAGCGGCTGAAGTGAGTAGTCGATACAAACCCGCACATCGAGGTGATCTCTACGATGGAGCGCGAGGTCTGCTTGAGCAGCCTGCGGGCGCGATCAAGTCGCAGCTTCAGGTAGTAGCGCGAGGGTGTACTGTGCAGGTGCTTTAGGAAAAGTCGCTCGAGCTGCCGACGTGAAAGTTGCACGTAGTCTGCCAAGTCCTGCAGTGGGAGCGGCTCCTCGAGGTTTGCCTCCATTAACTGTAGGACTTCCTTGAGCTTCGGCTGTACCTCAACCTTGCGCGACCACATCGGAATCACCTGCATCTCGGCATCGCTCCGGTGCCGCTCACAGACCAGCATATCGGCCACGCCGTCGACCAGCGACTGCGGGTGCCGCTTTGCCAACATGGCCAGCATCATATGGAGCGGCACTGTGCCGCCGGTACAGGTCAAACGGTCACGGTCGATGGTGTATAGGTGCGTGTTGAAGTCGATCCCGGGGAATTGCTCGGTCAGTAGCGTCAAGCAATCCCAGTGGGCGCTGCATTCATAACCATTGAGCAGGCCAGCACTCGCCAAGGCATAGGACCCTGTGCACAGGGCGCCCATCTGCGCACCGCGCTGCGCCTGTTTGCGGAGCCAGCTGAGATCCGCCTTGGTGACGCTCTGCTCGATATCGATCCCACCCACGACAATCACTAGGTCAAGTTCGACGTCATCAGTCAGGGTGTGATCAAGCTTGACGCGCACGCCGTCACTGGAGACCTGCTCCCCCTTTCCTGCACCGATCAGGAACCAGCAATAGAGCTCGCTATCAGACAGCGAATTGGCGACGCGAAGTGGGTCTATCGCGCTGGACAGTGATATCAGCGTGAACTGATCCATCAGCAGGAATCCCACCCGCTGCGTGGTCTGTTGCTTTATGCTGCCGATGGTCTCCACGCTGATCTTCTCATGCCCCCCAAATGCCTGCTCGCGCCGGGTATCGCGAATCAGGCTCCTTCCGCACCATTCTGGCGGAAAGTGCGCGCAAAAGCGACATTGGCGACCCAAATGCGACACCTTTTGTGCCATCGGCAGAGGTCGAGGCCATCACAAAGAATACATCGAGTATCGCCAACCCTGATTGCGTCACTCACGGGGCCATTATCAACGTTCCGCCAACGATGTCACGAACACCTAGAATGAAGTTGCACCGCCTACCGAATCATCCGAGAGTGGCATCGTTATCGCCTCATACACTGATATCGGAGGACCACCTATGAACGCGCATAAGCTCATCTGCGGTTTACTCTGCTGGCTCATCGCCCTACCCGCCTGGTCCAGCTACGCGATCTATATCGGCAAAAACCTCACCGCAGACGGCAGCGTCATGATCGGTGGCTCGGGCGACGAAGTCTCGAGCCACTGGCTCGAAGTGGTGCCCGCCGCGACTCACGCTAAGGATGCGACGGTCACCGTTGGGGTCACCGACGCGGCCTTTATGCCAGGCGAGTACATAGAGATTCCGCAGACCGCTGAGACCTACCGCTACTTAACCATGAATTACTCCGAATACGAGGGCTTCCCGCAGCCGCTCACCAACGGCGGCTTAAATGAGCACAACGTGGCGGGACGGGATGTCTGGTCGCCCTCGCGGCCCGATCTGGTGGCGATGACGCCCAACCCCCAAACCGGGCCGCAGTACAGTGATCTGTCGCGTATTGCCATGGAACGGGCGCGCACAGCTCGGGAAGCGGTTGAGATCATCGGCGAGCTCATCGATGAGTACGGCTACTCCACCTATGGTGGCAACTCGCACATGTTCGCCGATGAAAACGAGGGCTGGGTGTTACTAAATTTTGCCGGTGGTCAAGGTCTTTGGATCGCGGAACGACTAGGGCCCGATGACATCCGCATGTCTTACCCCGGCTACATTCACGAGATCCCGCTTAACTATGCCGAGCATCCCGACTTCATGGGCGCACCCCACTTCATCGAGTTTGCCATCGAGCAAGGCTGGTTCGACCCCGAACGGGATAAGGCCTTTAACGTCACCCTGGCCTATGGGGTCGACAAAGAGCGCTATCCCCGTAGCGCGATGGAAGACGAGCTGCGCGCGGCGGCACCAATTGATCTACGCTCGATGATGCAGGCGGTGAGAGACCCACGTATCTCGAAGGACTCGACCGGTTATGGGCAGGTCGCGGCGCTTAAGCCGAACAGCCGATCGGAAATGAATTTGCTGTGGATTGCTCCCACCGGCTCAGTCACTTCGCCCTTTATCCCTTACCGGATTGGCGTGCAGCGCATCCCACCCCAGTATGGCAAGCACCGTTACCTGACCAAGGGCGAGGACGCTGGCTTTATTACCGAGGACTGGCAGATACAGGAGGCGACCGAATTTGCCGGCAGAACCTTTAAGCGACTGATGTATTTCACCTGCGACCACCCCGAAAAGTTCCTGCCAGAGGTGACCGAGGCGCTGGTGGCTTTTGAAGATGCCTTGATTCGCGAACAGGAAATGGTGGTGGAGGCCGCCGAGACGCTATTTGAAGCCGGCAAACGCAATCTGGCGCTCAGCTATATCACCGAATACAGCGCCGCCCGCGGTGCGGCGGCGCTCAAGCTCGGTAATGCCTTGCTCGGCAGCATCGAAGCGAGAACAAAGTTGCTCTATGGCTACCGAGAGCCAACGGGCGACGTGGTCAGCCGTCTGACCGACGACCGGGTCGAT
>CACNSR010000049.1 GCA_902623175.1 Halieaceae bacterium | reverse complement strand
AATTTTTAGCTCGTAGCTAACTTGCTGAGGCTCAGTTCCTCGATAACTAGTATTTTGATTTTGACGATAAAGAACGAGCATGTGGCCACACGTTGCTAGTGAGCCCTATTGAACTAGAGTTGTTCCAATAGTTCTTGTTTCTTTTTTGAATATTCTTCTTCCGTAATCAGGTTCATTTGATATAGGGATTGCAATTTTCTTAGTCTGCTCTCAATGGAATCCGCAGGCTCATCCGAAGATGCTGAGTCTGGAGGGGTGGGCTGACTGCGACGCTGGTCGGTGCCTTTTTCAGAGAGCAACTTATATGACAAAGATGTGTTGTTTACCTCTAGCACCTCGAAACGAAAGTCTCGATAAGTTACAACGCTTCCCTGAGCCAACTCCCAAGAAAATTCACGGCTTATATTTTCTGTTTTCCATGCATCGGAGGATTCAATGTACGCAAATTGCAATGAGTCGCCAGATAAGCCTCTGAACTCTATTGCCTTTTGCGACACGCCGTTTGAATGAACAAAGTATGGGCCTTTTAGAACTTCGTCTTCCGTCAAATCCTTTGCACACGTACCAGCAATACCAAATGCTCTAACACATAAGTGGTAAGTACCATCCTTTTTCTGTCTAAAGGTCACGGGCATCATCGAAGACGAGGCGCCATAGTTGTAATTAATATATTGCGGTTCAAATTTTTTCGATGTTGACGTTTTTTTGCAAATTGGTTCATTTGCCGCGATGTAATAAATCGCGCCCAAAACACTTTTGGTGTGTTCCATTTTTGGCACGAGACAATCCCTAAACTCTCCCCTTTCAATAGAAACGATCTTTTCACCTAGACTTATCTCCATAAGGCGACCGGCCGCGGGTTCCACTCTGTCGACAATGACATACATTTCTTCGGCGCTTGCGGCGTTGATGGCGCTATGCGAGAGCACTAATATCGTAAGGAAGACAAACAATTTGGAAAACATTTCAACGGCCAAAGAGACAGACCCAACAAAAGTAGCATTCTCGAGGGGTGCGGTGAAGACATCTATGGTGACATCCAAAACTACCTTACACCCCCACCACCCCATCAAGTCCAACCAGACCTATACATACCAGCTAGGGGCTACGGCGACCTGCCTAGGGGGGTAGCACTATCGGTAGCGCCAAACAGTCCCTTGACGGATTGTGTAACTCTAGGAAATGCTTAGTTTCCAGAGATCTTTTAAGAGTAAATGGTGCCGGAGATAGACAACAGGGACGCTCGATTTGTTGTGAATGCTGGCTTTCAGCTGAATCTGCCAGTTAAGTTCAGGTAAACTTGGAGAGGCCTAGAATGTTATTGGTCGGCCGAACGCCTCATGCGGGGTTTGCGCACAAGACATATTGCAATGGCAACGAATCTCGAAGCACTGTTTCCGGGTCCACACCCGCTGTTTGAGCAATGTGATGGATACTCGGCAGAAAAGTCTCTCTGGCCGGCTCATCAAAAATCCTTGGTTTAAGGGTCGTGATCTTGAAGCCCTGACTCTCAAATAATTGCGTCATGGTCAGTCGGCTAAACCACCGCAAGTGAGTCCTATCAAGTAAGCCGCTGTCCTCATAGAAAAACGCACCCAAGGCCTGTTTGATGACTAACGACCAATGTTGCGCATTCGGGATACACGCCACCACTGTCCCATCCCTCGGGATCACCGCGCGAATATTGCTCAGAACCTGCCAGGGGTCTTGTAAATGCTCCAGGCAATCCCCGAAAACCCAGCAGTCTCTATCTGCATACTTCCAGTAAAAGTCGCTGTCGCAATGCTCAATATTTTCGACCTCTAGATAATCACAGTGCTGCTCCGCTACCTCGGCATATGCCGGGTCTATCTCAACACCAACCCAATGAGCGTCGCCCGCCTGTTTGAAAGCCCTGGCTAGTGCGCCTGAGCTACAGCCGACCTCTATGACTCGGCGAGTACCTGCTGGAATCATCTCGAGAAGATCGGAGTTGTGGCCCTCATGTATCGGTGTCTGCTTCAAAGGTCACCCCACTTTTGAAAGTATTGAATTTTGTTCTTTGTCCACTCCGGGGAACCAAAACTCCCGCCACTTTCGTGGACAAGGGAGATGGCCCAGGTTCCCATGCTTATGTTCTTTTCCTCCGCCGATCGGCAAAAGTCCATATCATAAAAATGGAAGTCAAATTGCTCGTCGAACTTCAGATCTCTGCTATGCAGAAGCTCACTGCGAACTGCCAAGAAAACGCCATCTAGAAGCTTCACTTCCTGACAGGAGTCACCAAAAAAAGTCAGCGCACCGTGAGGGAATTGAAAGCCATGGGCTACGATACCTGACAGAAATGAAGGATCGTCCCAGGTGAACTGCTCATCAACGAAAGGCCAAGCTGGCTGCTTGGATAATCTTCTTTTATTCCCCGCTACGCCGATAACGTCAAAATGCTCAAGGCCGTTGACTACCCTATCCGCCCAATAAAAATCGGATAAATAAATGTCGTCGTGAGTAAACACCAGAATTGCGGGATCCGATTTTGCTTTTTCAATAGACTGGTTATAAGCAAGGGGTAATCCTTCTGCATTGTCAGGATAGAGATCTAGCTCAATAAACGGAAAGTCATAAAGTTGCAGGAACTTACCGGCGGCTGTGGACTTGAAAAAACCGTCTCTGCTTTCTCTGGTCGCAACAACAAATCTGATTTTTAGCTCATCCACTAGCTTCTCCCCGCTTTATAGGCATGAGTGCTCCTCCAGCTCAAAGGACTGAAAAAGCTGGTTCAACCGCTTTTCTAAAATCTGCTCAGCCCAGCTCATATTTCAGACAGAGGGCGTCAATAAATTCGTTCTCCTGACGCGTCCCGACCAGCAGATTTCTCGAGATTTCAAGCGGCCAATTGGGCAACGGCGGGGCAAGTTCGGACGGTCTCATGGCCTGCCAAAACTCATCAAATGGCAGCTGCAGTTCATGGGGCTTTATCTGGCATAGATAAGTAAATGCGGCTTTTCGAACTTTTTCCTCGAGCTCTGACATCAGTCATCACCGAACCATGTGCAGCTGGGCACACCGGTCTTTGTCATGAAGCGCATAGGTTTCGCAGAGATCATTGACATCGACCGGTCCAGAGGTGGCATAGGGATATTCACAGGTTTGGCGGCACTGCCACTCAGCTCTCTCCACCTCAAGCACTCACCGATCGTACCGGGTTTCTGATTCGGATATGCGCATTTCCTGCGCAAGGCCCATGAAGACCGCCATCAAAATAGCCCCCCCAATCATTTCATTGAGCATGAACGGATCTCTCTGCCAGCGACAAGTAGCATCTCATCAGGTCGAGTGACGTCTACGCCACCTGC
>CACNSR010000048.1 GCA_902623175.1 Halieaceae bacterium | reverse complement strand
GCGACTTCCAACACAAATAGGATCGCGTAAAGGTGTAAAAAGTGCACGGGTAGCAGATCCTTGAGCACAAACTGGAAAGTGCCATAGGCAACAATGTGAAACACAATCACCACCTTCGCCGCTACCGCAGGCACCTGCCGGGTAAAGAGCCCGATGATCACAATCGCGATCATCGGAATGTTGTAGAAGCCCGTGAAAATGCGAATGACCTGCCAGAGCCCTTCGGCAGCAAACTGTAAAAGCGGTGCGACTAATAAAGAGAAGCCGGTCATCACCAGCCCGACCCGCTTCGCCACCCTCACCATTTCCGCATCAGAGACCAGCCTGCCAACGAGGGGCTGATACACATCAATACAGAACAGCGTCGACGCGCTATTAATTAGCGAGTTAAAGGAACTCAGCACGGCGCCCAACAGTACGGCGAGGAAAAACCCCGTGGCATAGACTGGTAGCACGTCGCGCACCAGTTGAGGGTAAGCCAGATCAATCGATTGCAGCTCGGGTCCGTAAAGGTGATAGGCCACGACGCCAGGGATCATCATCAGCAGGGGCACCAGCACCTTGAAAAAGCCCGACAGCAACACGCCCTTTTGGCCCTCCGCAAGACTGCGCGCGGCGAGGGTGCGTTGGATCACATATTGGTTGGTGCACCAGTAGAAAAGATTGGCAAAGACCATGCCGGTAAAGAGCGTGGCAAAGGGCGTGGGATCGGTTGGCCCGCCGATGGCGTTGAGTTTGTGGGTTTCGGTGGTTAACACAATATTGAAGCCAGCACCCACACTCCCCTCACCCAGCGCCTGCAGGCCCAACCAGGGCACCGCCACACCCACGACCAGTAAGCCAACGCCATTAAGAGTGTCGGAGACTGCCACCGCCCTCAGGCCGCCGAGGATGGCATAGGACGCCCCCAAGGCGCCGATGACCATAATGGTCAGCATCAGCGATGTGCCGTAATCCAGTTGCAACAACTCAGGCACGTCAAAAAGTTTGAGCACCGCGATCGAGCCCGAGTACAGCACGCTGGGAATCGTCACCAAGCCATAGCCAAGCATGAACAGCACCACGGTCATACGGCGCACGCCCTCGTCAAAGCGCGCACTGAGAAACTCGGGCAAGGTCGTGAAGGCTCCGGCCAGATACTTGGGCAAAAAGAAAAACGCCATCAGCACCGTGGCGACCGCCGCGGTCACCTCCCAACCCATGCTGCTCAGGTTGTAGCCATAGGCTGACCCATTTAGGCCAATGAGCTGTTCAGCAGAGAGGTTCGTCAGCAATAGCGAGCCCGCAATAAAGGTGGCGCCCAGACCCCGCCCGGCTAGAAAGTAACCGGCACCCGTATCAACCCGACCGCGGGTCTGCCGCCAGGACACGAAAGCCACCAGCCCCATAAAGCCAATACAGCTTACGACCGTCAGCAGCAGATCAGCCGTCATCTGGGGAAGGAAGCGGTCATGGTAGAGAAGGTGTCGTCACCATCATTGCAGGGTACGCACAGACCCCCTTACCAGCAAACTTCAGGCGCTTTGCAGGCCTGTGACAACAAACAGGGATTGCATTACTATACCGTCTGGACGGTGTATATATGGTGCGGCATGAAATCAGAACAGACCCGCGCGCGCATTCGCGTTGCCGCGGCCAAAGTAATTGAGCGCGACGGCGCAGGACACCTCACGCTGGAGAAAGTGGCGGCCGAGGCCGACCTCTCGAAGGGTGGGCTCTTATACCACTACCCCTCCAAGGATGCGCTGCTACAGGGGCTGTTGGATCACCTGCTGGAGAATCGTGCGGGGTTAATCGAGGGCTCAGGCCCAGCAAAAGGTGTCAGTGACGCGACGCTACTCAATAGTTTAATCGACGCTGATTTCGACCTCCCCAAGGACGAGCAGATCATGGCGCAGGGGCTGATTGCTGCCTCGGCCGAGAACCCTGAGCTGATCGCGCCTGCCCAGCACCACGTTGAAGCCGTGTTCGCCCAGTTAGGCAAATCGAAATCAACGGCGACGTCGGCACGCACCATTTTTCTTGCTTCACAGGGCCTCCAGTTTCTGGAGCTACTAGGCCTACTCTCACTCAGTACTGCCGAGCGCAACGAGATCCGCCAACACCTCAAGGCGCTGGCAGAGGAGCTGGCCCCATGCTGAGACGTGTATTCGCCGCGCTCTGGGTCATAGCCTGGCTGTCTGGCTGCGGGGCCGACACCACTGTCGAAACCGGCCCTGCGGTACGTCCCGTTCGCTTGATCACAGCAGGGGCTGGAGACCACTCGGCACCCAGCCAGTTTGTGGGCATAGTGGCACCGGCGCATACGGTTGAATTGGGCTTCGAAATCGACGGCACGCTGCAGCATTTACCTCTACCGGAGGGGGCGTTGGTGCAGGCCGGTGATGTGGTTGCGCAGTTGGACCCCGAGCGATTCGAGCTCACGCTGGAAAGTGCCCGGGCTGACCACGAGCTGGCGGAAAAAACCTTGTCGCGCGTGGAATCTCTCAAAGCCTTGGGCACTGTGTCACAGGCTGAGCTCGATGAGGCCATAGCGCGCGCAAAACTCACGGGGCTCGCGGTAGAGACGGCTCAAAAAGATCTTGACGACACGGTACTGCGCGCACCGTTTGCGGGACAGCTGATCAAGCGTCTGACGGAGAACTTCTCTCCCATCGCAAGACTCTCACCCGTCATTCGCTTGGCTCCGATTGAGCGCATCGAAGTTGTGATCGGCGTGCCCGAGCAGCTCATGGCGCGACTGAATCCGGCAACCTTGAGCAAAGCTGCGGTGCGCTTCACCGCCGACCCCGATCGGCTATTCGAAGCGCAGTGGCTTGATTACGAGGCCGAGGCGAGCCGAGACACCCAAACCTATGACGTGCGGTTTTCGCTGACCGAGACCCCGCCCTGGCCTGTGCTGCCCGGCATGACCGCTACCGTCTTGCTGTCCATGGCCACACCCAATGAAACCGTCATCCAACTGCCCCTAAGTGCGGTGCAGAGTGACGCGGCAGGCAACTTCTTCGTCTGGACGGTTGAGCGCGACACATCGCAGGTGATCAAGCGACCCATCGAAGTGGGGGTGCCGAGTCGCAAGCAGGTGCCGGTGCTCGCAGGGCTTCAGCTCGGCGAACAGGTGATCGCTGCAGGGGGCGCCTGGCTTTACGACGGTATGCAGGTGCGGCCCCTCGGGGACGGCTAATCGATGTCCAGGTCATCGCTCACTGAATTTGCGCTCGCGAACCCGCTATACGTGTGGGTCATCGTGCTCACCTGCCTGGTCGGTGGTTTAGCGGGCGGACAGGGCATTGCACAGCTCGAGGACCCGCCCTACCCGATCAAAATCGCCTATGTGTTCACCGAGTACCCAGGCGCCTCAACACTCGACGTCGAACAAGAAGTGACCGAAGTACTGGAGCGTTCGATCCAGGAGCTGCCCTGGATTGAAAATATTGTGTCGAGGTCACTGCCCGGGCGCTCTGAGATCGAGATTGAGCTCAATCACTCGGTATCAGCCAGTGATACCGGCCAAATCTGGGATGAGCTACGCCGGCGGGTCGCCGAGGCGGCCATGCGCCTGCCAGAGGGCGCCCATCCTCCCTGGGTCGAGGATGATTTCAGCGACGTC
>CACNSR010000047.1 GCA_902623175.1 Halieaceae bacterium | reverse complement strand
CAGCGTCTTCTAACCTACCGAGGTCTTGGGACGTGATACCTAAATTGTTGTGGGCTTCGCCATAGTCAGGCTTCAGTGCTATCGCTTGTCTATAGCTTGCTTCAGCGTCGCGTAACCTACCTAGCTCTTGAAGCGTGATACCCAAGTTGTAGTGGGCTTTAGCATAGTTGGGCTTCAGGGCTATCGCTTTTCTGCAGCTGGCTTCAGCGTCTTCTAACCTACCTAGCTCTTGGAGGGTGACACCCAAGTTGCTGTGGGACTCAGCATCCTGTGGTGATAGCTCTACAGATTCCTCCATAGGCAACAATGATTCGTTTAATCTTCCGGTCTGTTTAAACACCAACCCCAACACCTTCCATGCAAATGGATGTTTGGGACACTTTTGAGTGAGTGATCTAGCGAGTGTTTCAGCGTCTTCTAATCTGCCGGCTTGATAATGCCCTAGAAGTTGGTTGAGTTGATCTTGTGATGGCTCCGTGCCTGATGATGCACCTTGCGCCTTTCTCTTTTTACTTTTCTTTTTCTCGGCAAGCCTTTTTCGCTTTTCCGATAGTGTCTGTTTCTTTGCAGCTTTATTGGCATCCCTCGATACGCTGACCTGCAGTTGCTTGTGAAAAGTAACCAGTTTCTCTGCAGAAACACCAGATCGCTCTCCAGCGGCCAATACCTTTTTTGCCTCATTAAAAAGCTCAGCTTTTATAAGCGCATCGATGTAGCTCAGCCAAAACTGTTCTATTTCGGGATTGGCCTGCACCGCCAGCTTGAACAGGGGAATGGCTTCAAGCGGCTTACTAACCGCCACAGCCAACACACCCAAATTATGATTCGCGTCAGGGTGGTTAGGCTGAGCCTGCAAGACGGCGCGGAAAAATCGCTCAGCGTCCGGAAGCTCGCCTTCCCTATACGCCGCAATTCCTTTTTGCAATGCTTGATCGACTGTCAGCTCCATTTATTCATCTTTATCGCTTAAGACATTTAGACACCTCAGGGCGTCTAGGCAGTCCATGAGGTGAGGTATACGACGGGGTTTGAAGGGCTTTGTTGAAGGTGTGGTGTTAGTTTGAAAACCCTGTCACAAACGCCCCTCTGGGGTCTTCATCACCTTCGCAGATTCTATCCGACCAATTGTCAGGATCACGCTCCTGATAGTCTTCTAAGAGAGCTGGGCAGTAAGACTGACATTCCGCAAGATCTGTCGACGTAGCAGGTAATTGAGAGTCTGAGTACCAATCAGTTGAATAAAAGCTATTCTCTCGTCTCCCGATATTGAAGCACTTCAACACATGCTGTTCATCTCCAAACCAATCGCGCCCTAATTCGTAAAGGTCAAAGTCGAACTCGCTATCAGTCGATTTCTGCTCGCCGTAAAAATCCCAAAATGAACTGGTGTAGTAAGAATTCACCACCTCGATTCTCCCCGATACAGGATCTTGCGAGAGCGAGAAGTGATAATCACCGCTAGGGTCATCAGGCTGATACATCCAATATGCGTCTAATTCGTCACCATTAATCTCCCAACGGTAATAAGTACGATCGGAATCAAGCGCGAGACTTTGATCCGCACCAATGCGAATAAAGCTCTCTCTGCCCGGTCTTTGCGGCCTAAAGACGTGATATGTACCAATAAACTGATCTTTAGCACTAGGCTCTGGCGTGGGCTGTCCAAGTCCCTGAATGACGGACAACAATGCAGAGAAATTGTCCTGAGCTATGGTTCCAGTGTCTCCTTTCCCAAATGTTGCCTCGACCCTGCAGTCGTCTGATGTGACGGAGACTATGTAGCTGTTACCTGCGCGTCGCCCATCACAGCTACTCTCAATGTCGGTCAACTTGAAGCCATAGTCAGCGTTAAATTCGACGGTGTGTTCCGACCCGTCTTTTAGGAGAAGGCTGGTATTGCCAACAACGCGTCCACCGTCTGTGTGAGCTACTCGTATATGCGAATAATCTCCCTCCATGTCCTCTTCCCAGAAGACATGAGCAGACTCCACCAATTCCCCGCTATTGGGTTCGACATAACGGAAGAAGGATTCCACATACTCAGTACCCAGCGAATTCAAGCCCTCGTCAGGTAATCGGCAGTCATATTCACTGGCGTATGTGCTGTTAGAAGGGTAACGATAAACACTCGCTGATCCGTCAGACCTAACCCTGTGCGACGAGTTAATGCGCGCGTCACTACCTGAGCGGAAAGACAAGACCTGGACTCGAGCTTCACCCTTCTCCTCACCTTCCTCGAGCTCTTGAAAGCATTCACTTTCGTAAATAGACAAGCTCTCCATGGCGAATTCGGATATGTTGTCTTGCTGTCCATTCCTCGCTTCTGCTGGATGTCTGTTATTGAACAAGGCGCGACTGGCATCGGCAGCTTCAGGATCAAGGAAAGAGCGGCCTAATTTGAATCCGTCTTTAGTGATATCGGGGTTAGAGTAAAGGTAAATCCCAGGCACGTAGCCAAAAGTGTTGTAACTCATAATGGTTCTGTGAGTGTCGGCCTCATAAAAACCGTAGGCGTATGAAAAGGTGTATTCGCTCTCAAGATCTTCTTCCGTGTACTCCTCTCGATTGTGATTGAGTCCAAGGTTGTGACCTATTTCATGCGCAAATGAATCGTCGCCGAAGAACTCCGCTCCGGGAGCATAGCGCCATGAACGTGTTATTGAATATCTCTGAGGTAAAAACTGCCCGCCCAGTGTGGCCCTTCCCCATGAATCGTCATCGCCCCCTGGACCATCTTCATCAACTAGGGAGGCGACAAGTGCTGCTGAGTATTCTTGACGATCACTTTCTATATTTTCATATGGAGCCAACTGGTCATGCATTAGACTCATTGCATCACGCGTCGATAGAGTAGCGTCCCATCCGATTGGCAACAGTGCAGCCAGCTCTAAGGACATATTAACTTTTGAATCAGAAAAAGCGTCGTTGGTGGTTTCGATCAGGAAATCCGCGAGTCTTTCAATGTATCCCTCCATGGTCGAGTCGTAATAAATCAATACTCTGACTGTTGCATGACCTGTGGCGTATCTCGCATATCGGACTGCGGGTTCTTCCTCCTCAACAGAAAGTTTTGATGCTTGAACTGGCGTTAGTATTCTGGGTCTTTGGCCTTGTAACTGTTTGTGGGCTGGCCAAAATGCGTCGGGTGGATTTTCTACCTCACACTTAAATGGCACAGGTACTGTATCAATGCCCTCGCGCCATGCAGTCGTTACACCAAAATCATCAGTCGTTAACTGCACCATTCCATCTGGCTCTTGGAAGTGGCCTTTGATGTGAGCCTCATCGTCAATTACCAGCAGAACTCTGCCGCCCGATACAGTCTCTCCTCGGATGATTGTGTTTCCTTGCGAGGACTTCTTTGATTCAGACACCAAGAAGACATGCTTGCGCGTTCTACCCCTGTTGAGGACTAGACGATCCCCCGGTCTAGCATGTATCAACCCAATCGGAAGTTTGCGTTTGAGGGCTGTCTCTCGACCGGTATCAGCCTGTATCACCGAAACATTAGTGATCTCGTCTGCACCGTTAGTCGCCACTGCAAACAGCGTTAACGCGACCGCGGCAAAAGATTTTGTGTGAGTAATCATCGAGACTTAAGTTAACTAATAGATGACGTCCGCCTCAAGAGCTGTCGTTAAAGCCTTCTCAGCCGCATAGCCGCATATCTGGCTTGCTTAAGCTCCAAGGCCATTAAGACGATAGCGCGTCCCTGAAGAGCGATACAGCCCTCTGGTGACGACTTCTCAAGATGTCTG
>CACNSR010000046.1 GCA_902623175.1 Halieaceae bacterium | reverse complement strand
CGACCGAACGTTTGCGAAGACCCGCCGCGCTTCGAGATGTGCTGTCTTTTCCAGCTGACGTTTCCTTGCTCCACACGGCGACCGACTTTCAGCAAGAAATGATGCGCTTTAATCGAGCTGGCAATCGAAATTTCTTTATCAGAGGCCTCGAAGTGGCCCAGGTAGAAGAATGCGAATTTTTACTCAACTTCTGTGGCACAAGCGAATGGAATCGCGACCGGCTAGAGGCTCTAGGCACGTCTTTTGTAGATCGATTCGGTGATGCAGTTTTACGCAAAGACGTCTCCAAACTAGGTCTTCATTTGGTTGTATCAGGCCAGGCCCTTGACTACGTCTCTCGAGTAGAGGCGGCTCCACAATCAATTCCAATTGAAATGGTGCAGCCTGCATCGGAAATTACTCCCAGATTAGCGTCTGGAGCGATGTCTCACGGCGCGCTAGTGGCCCCGGCTCATGAAGCGGTCGCCCATGGCATCAACATGGTGGGTGGAATGTCGAATTGTGGGGAAGGTGGAGAGCACATATCTAGGTACGGCACCATTCGCTCTAGTCGCATAAAACAGTTTGCATCAGGGCGTTTTGGTGTTTGGGCGGGTTACCTCGCGGATCCTAATCTCGAAGAGATAGAAATAAAAATTGGCCAGGGGGCAAAGCCTGGCGAAGGAGGCCAGCTCCCTGCCGCGAAAGTCACAGTAGAGATCGCCGCGGCTAGGGGGGGTACCCCAGGCGTAGAGCTAGTATCTCCACCACCACACCATGACACGTATTCGATTGAGGATTTGGGTCAACTGATTCACGATGCTAAAGCCGCCAGGGTGAGGGTCATCGTCAAACTTGTAAGTTCCGAGGGTATTGGAACTATAGCCGTTGGCGTCGCAAAAGCAGGTGCAGATGTTATCAATATAGCAGGCAGCACAGGGGGAACTGGTGCTGCCTCGGTGACTTCCCTGAAATACACTGGTAGGGCAGCAGAGCTGGGAATAGCTGAGGTTCATCAGGCGCTTTGCATAAATAACATAAGGCAAAAAGTGTCTTTGCGGTGTTCCGGTGCAATGCAAACCGGCTCGGATGTGGTCAAGGCAAGTTTGCTTGGTGCTGACTCATTCGAATTTGGAACGACCGCTTTGATGATGCTCAAGTGCGTTATGGCTAAAAATTGCAACATTAAGTGTCCAGCTGGTCTGACCACCAATGAGGAAGCATTTGACGGAGATGCCAGAGCTCTTGCTCAATATCTTTTAAACATCTCGCATGAAGTAAGGGAAATATTAGCTCGTTTGGGTTTCAGGTCTCTCGATGAAGCTAGAGGACGAGCAGATTTGCTGCATCTGTTGGACCATCCTTCTTCTGTCGGTCAACTTAATACTAGGGCAATGTTGGTAAATATAAGTGAAACCGAGGTGTCAAATCCAACTTATCTGGAGTGCAATTACGATTTAGACGAAACATTGTTTGAAGAAGCTTTGGAGGCTTTGAACTCCGGCGGAGGAGGCTCTTACACCAGCCAAATTTTTGACTTAACCAATCGGCAAAAAAGCGTTGGGGGCCGGCTATCTGCCGACATAGAGCGCTGGCTAAATTATGAACAGGTTGGAAAAACGACTCCGCATGCGCTGGAAGATGACCGTGGTCGTAGATTTTTGCCCCCAAACTCCATCTCAATACACACTTGCGGATCTGCTGGCCAGAGTTACGGCGTTTTTTGTAACGATGGCATGCGGCTACACCACTTTGGAACGTGCAATGATGGTGTAGGTAAAGGAGCTTGTGGAGGAGAAATAATAATCCAATGGTCGCAAAACGCGACCTCTGAAGATCTGCAAGACAATGTTTTGATTGGCAACTTTGCGTTGTTCGGAGCCACAGGAGGCCGGCTCTTTGTTAGAGGTCAAGCGGGGGACCGGTTCGCGGTGAGGAACTCGGGTGCAACTGCTGTAGTGGAGGGAGTGGGAGACTTTTTTTGTGAATATATGACCAATGGCACAGTGCTCAATCTGGGTAAATTTTCCAAGGGTTTTGGTAATGGCATGTCCGGCGGTTTTGCGTTCCAGTACGACCCCAGTGGTGCACTCAGCGACTCCATTAGCCATGACTCGGTTCTGTTTGGTTCTATATCGCAAGACGATTCCATGGGCGAAGTTTTTCGCCTAACTGTGGAAACACTTTTGCAGCAGCACGTCGACGCAACCTCATCATCATTGGCGAGTCACTTACTTAAGAATTGGAAGAAAGAGTCAGAAAACTTCTATTGGGTAATGCCGAAGTCTCTGCTGCAGTACCAGGATGCCGATAAAATACTTGCTGTAAAAACGCGGAAAGAGCTTGTGGATGAAGTGTCAAAGGCCCTTGCTCGAGCGCAGATACTCAGACTGAAGAAAGCGTGGAAAGAGTCCTCAAATGTTCTGGGCGGGATATCCCCCGCCACAGGAGAGAGCGATAGTAAAAAGATGTTTCAGCTTGTCAATAGTTGGACGGTGCTAGACATAGCTCAGCAAATTACCGGGCAACGGAAACTTTCCGCAAGCAAAACTGAGTTGGAGCGGGTTACGCGGAATCTTATAATGACGGAAGATTTTGAGCTCCAGACTCGGCTCACTAAGCACGCTAAGGCAGCTCTAACAGGGTATAGCGATTTACAACTTGCATCGCTCGTAGCTTACAAGCGCATGACCGACTTCAAAGAAGCCCTTACGAGGAGAACTGTTAGGTCCATAGACAGCTTCTCCACATATGGATGGATTCTGTGTCAGGACGCAAAGAATATTGAGCGGCTTGGAGCAGTACCCTGCTTCGAAGAGTTATTTGCTGGTGAGGTTGTTCCTGAGAGAGTGATGGCCTTAGGGGCGACCTAACCAGATGAAAACACCTGAATTTCCCGCGGATGCTCCCTTCAGCGACCAGCAGCAGGCTTGGCTGACTGGGTTTTTAGCAGGCCTGAGCACTCAGCTGGCTGGAAGTACCAAAAAATCTCTAGAGGAAAGTGCTAGCGAGAAGCCATTGCACGTGTTGTTTGGCTCTCAGTCTGGTAACGCTGCACTTGTGGCAGAAGAAACTTGTGAGGCCGCAGAAGGTATGGGGCTTGCAACTATTCTTTCTGATTTGAACTCGACCTCAATGAGCTCACTGCAACAAGTTGAAAACGCAATATTCGTCGTGTCCACACATGGTGAGGGTGAGATGCCTGACAACGCAGAGCTTTTCTGGGAGGAACTATCTGCAACTACCGCGCCAAGACTCGAACATCTCAACTTCGGGGTCCTAGGACTAGGGGATACTGACTACGACGAGTTTTGCCAAGCTGCGAAAGTGCTTGATACCAGACTCGAACAATTGGGTGCTTCGAGATTAGCAGAAAGGCAAGATTGTGATGTGGATTATGAGGAATTGGCTGGCACGTGGATTTCAGATCTGCTCCCTCTAATCCAAAGCAAGTCGCCGACGGAGTCTGGGTTAAAGCTTGCCAATGTTCCGTCTGACAAACAGCGTTCAGCAACAAAAAATAAAACTCATAAGTGGTCCAAAAAAAATCCCTTTCCGTCAGTACTTCTGGACAGCAGACTTTTGTCCAGAAAGGGGTCGAAAAAAGAGGTTCGCCATTATTCTCTCAATTTGGAGGCTAGTGGCCTTACGTACGCTCCCGGTGACGCGCTCAATATCATTCCAGAAAATCACTCTAATCTTGTTGACCTAATACTTGCCAAGTTGCAATTCTCGCCAGATTTAGAAATAGAGGGCTTCGACAGCCCCTTACGTACACTTCTGAAAACTCACTTTGAGATAGTTACTCCTACAAAAACTCTGTTTTCGGAGATCGCGAATCG
>CACNSR010000045.1 GCA_902623175.1 Halieaceae bacterium | reverse complement strand
GTTCGCGAGCGGGCGATCACACTGTTCATCGCGCAGTTTTTATTCGTCTGGGCGTATGCGGCGTCTATTTTTTTGTTTCCGAGTTTTCTGCGCGAGGTTCGCGCGCTAGATGCCTTCAATTTTTCGCTGTTGATTGGCGCGGGCAATGCGATTGGCGTGCTGGGTTACGTGTTAGCGGCGTGGATCGGCGAGCGGATGTGGACGCGTCGCAATACAGTGGTGTTGTGGACACTGTTGGGGGCGCTGTTGTTTCAGGTGCTGGTCTGGGGGCCTACCAGCTTTGGTCAGATCCTTCTTGTGTACGCGCTGATGAGCATGTTTTTTTACGGCTCGGCCGCGGTGAAGTTCGCGTATCTGGCGGAGGTCTTCCCCACGCGTATCCGCGCCCTTGCCATGGCCTGTTGCGGATCGCTGGCTGTCACCTTGGGGTCGGCAGCGGGGCCCTACACCGTGTCATTGGCTATCGAGTCCTGGGGCTGGCACCTGGGATACGCGACATTAGTAGGTGTGCCGCTCGCGCTGTCAGGGCTGTTGTATTTGACCCTCGACTCCCTCCCTTCGGGGCTGGAGGTCGAGGACATCGTCAATCGGATAGGAAAGGAGGGGCAGCCGAGTCATGGCTAAGGGATATCGCGTTGCAGCGTTTGGTGGGCCAGAGGTAATGGTCTGGGAGGCACTTGATCTGGGGGAGCTCGCGCCAGGGGAGGTCAGGGTGCGGGTGGGCGCTAGCGGCATAAACTTTGCCGAGACACGGATGCGCGCCGGAGACTATAGCGGTCAGGAGTTGCCCTTTGTTATGGGCATGGAGGTCGCAGGCACCGTCGAGGCCGTGGGCGCGTGCGTCACTGGGTTTAATGCAGGTGACCGAGTCTTTGGCCGTGTCCGTGGTGCCCACGCGGAAGTCGTGCACTGCGACCCCGACCACCTGATGCTACTGCCCGATAACCTGAGCTTCGCTGAGGGCGCAGCGATACCGGTAGGTTGGTTAACAGCATGGCACGCCCTTTATACGGTAGGGCGCATGAAGGCCGGGGACCGCATTCTGGTCGAGGCGGTGGGCGGCAGTGTGGGTAGCGCGGCACTGGCACTGGCCAAGCAAGCCAGATGCTGGGCCTTGGGCACGGCAGGTCATGATGACAAGTTGGCACACGCGACCTCGATGGGTTGCGACGCGGTGGTCAATTACAACAGCGATTCGGTGTCGGAACAGGTGGCTGCGTTGACTAATGGTCAGGGAATGGACATTGGCCTTATGACCATTGGTAACGCGACGGCCGATGACCTGATCAACTCCATGGGAATGGACGGCCGGGTGGTGATGTTCGGTAGTACGGGCGGTCGCGACATCACTTTTAACCTGCGGATCGGTATTTTGAATATCCAGCTCCTGTCGATGAGTATCTCGACCAGCCCGGCGTTCATGACCCAGACCATGCCGGATTTTCGTGCGAGAGCGCTGCCTCTATTTGCCAGCAGCGAGTTGGTGCCGGTTGTCGATACCGTGCTGCCGATGTCTGAGTTGGTGCGGGCGCATGAGATGGTGGATGAGCGCACTCACTTTGGAAAATTGATACTGGTGAACGACGAGTAATAGCGATGTCACCGTCGCGGGATGACCGTGGCGCTTGATAACCACAATGACAATAGAGAGAGCGAGCAAATGAGATCAATACTTAAGAGATGGCGCGCGCAGGCGCAGCACTTTCGCGCCTCCCTCGCTGTTTTTTTGAGCGTTATCGCGAGCGCCGCATGGATCGGCGGGAGTCAGGCACTCGCCGCCGAGCCGATTACAGACAGTCCCTGGCGCGAGGCGGTGCTCAGTGTCACAGACCCTGATGTGACCGCCCGCTTATTTAAGGAGATCGGCGGCTACGAGGAATTGGGGCGCGGTAGCTTGTCGCCTTCCTCGATTGCGGCGTGGGGCTTGGCCCCCGAGGCCCTCGGCGATTACCTGTTGCTTCGTGCGCCGATGGGCGGCGACTTCGGCCACGTTCGGCTGGTGAGTTTTGACAATGCAGGCAGGCGGGTGCCGATGCGGCCGGGCGCCAGAGCCTGGGATACGGGCTGTTATTTCAGCATGATGATTCGTGTCAAAGACATGCAGTCGATCTACGATGATGCGATTCGGCTCGGCTGGTGGACCGAAACGCCCATCACTGCGCTAAACTTTGGCACATCAGATCTGCGCGTGGTGATCTTCCGCGGGCCCGACGGGGTGCAGATACAAACCTATGATAGACTAAGTCCGCCGCTACCCGAGGCCATTCCCGACTTCGAGCGCATGTCCGCGCCCTTTAACATGATGCAAATGGTGGCAGACCGCGACGTCGCCTATGACTTCTTTACCCAAACCTTGGGGTTCGACACTTTTTACAAGGGCAAACCCTACACCGCCAAAACCCCCACGCCCACGCCGATTGGCATCCCGCTGAGTCTGACCACCTCGGTGCCGTACCGTGCAGGCATTGTGTATCCAGTGGCCGGCGAGTTTGGCCGGATGGAGATGATCGAAGTCATGGGGATCGAGGGCTTTGACTATTCCAATCAGTGCGAGGCGCCTAATCTTGGCATTCTTGCCGTGCGCTACCCGGTGGACGATATCGACGCCGCGAAGGCGCAGATCCAGGCGCGCGGCGGCAGCCTCTGGCGAGATACGAGCACCGTTGAGTTGGGTGAGATAGGAGTGGTCGAGCTGTTTTCGGTGAAGACACCGGATGGATCGATCATGCAATTCTTTGAGAAGTGAGCTACGAGGAGACGGATCAATGCTGCAGTATGAAATGAAAGCCATGTTTAAGCACAGTATGCTCACGCCGCAGCTTATCGGCCTGGCTCTGCTGTATTGTTTGCTGGCCGTGTCGGCCGAGGCGCAGACCTCCCGCATCAAGCGTATCTCACTGATGACGCCAGATCTCGATCAATCGATTTCTTTTTTTACCCGAGTTATTGGCTTCACGCTCAATTACGAAGGCACCTTAGCGCCAGATGGCGAGCCATTTTTAGGGTCTGCATTTAACATCGATGCCTCTAAACCGATTCGCCGGGCATTGTTGTCTACCTCAAGTGAAGCCCGAGGGTTGTTTTTGATTGAGCACCCCGACGCTCCAGCGCCTGACCCTGAGGAGCCTACTGCTGTCGTCACCGTGGTCGAGGTTGAGAGTATCGATAACACTCTGGCGCTTGCCGGAGCCGCGGGGGCTCCGGTGAGCGAGACCGTCACGGACGTCACCCCAGAGGGCATGCTATTCAGCGAGGCGATGATCACCAGCCCTGGGGGTCATGCCATATTGGTGTACGAGTTGAGTACCGCGCCGTAACGCAGCGGATCACACCTGGGAGTAGTCGCGGTACCACGCTACCCGAGCCCGGTGGCGAGATCAGTGCTAGGCTCGAAGCCCAACAGCGCCTTCGCCGCATCCTTCCTACGGGAATTAAACCATGCGTATACCAGGACCAAATGGTGAAGATGAGAGGCGATGCCTGTCGGTGTTATTTGATCAGGCATTCCCTCACGTTTTGGGTCAGGAGGTATTGAGCCGGACAGAGCTTTTCCTTAACATCCGCGGCCCGTGCCGGTGTAGCTCAGTTGGTAGAGCAGCGCATTCGTAATGCGAAGGTCGTAGGTTCGACTCCTATCTCCGGCACCATTTAAAGATATTTAAAATATCCAACCTCTTGCAAGACCTATGAAATCTCAGATGGTTTTGGAATTTCAGGAGGGGGTGATGAACAAACAGTCGCACCGAAATACTCATCCGACCTTTAATTATCGTAAGGGTCGAGTCTTTTATTTCAGAAGAAAAATCCCAAGTGATCTGCGCTGTCATTACAAGCGACCTGTTTTTGTGCAGTCGCTTAGGACGACTTCGCGGTCATCTGCTCAAAAGGCCGCAACGATCTTGTCAACGCGTTTGGATGAGCAATGGCTGATGCTCAGAATCAAACACAACCAATCTCCCGCTTCACAGTTGTTAGTTGAAGCTGAACATAAATCTGGGTTGCCCCTCATCTCAGAGATCTTGGAGCGTTATCTTGAGACGAGAGGACACGGCAAAGCTGAACTGTTCTTTGTTCATGCCAAGCGCAACATCGGATTCGTCATACCTTTAGGGATAGGCTGAGGGCGGTTGAAGCGCCAGTGGACCCGATAGATCAGTTGGGCGGGTGGTCAACGAAGTCTGTGGGGA
>CACNSR010000044.1 GCA_902623175.1 Halieaceae bacterium | reverse complement strand
TCGAGCACTGTGTCGCGCTGGCAGCAGCACCCGGCCTCACGGCACAGAATATTGCCTTCAACGAAATCGCACGCCACGCGATTCTCTCCGCCCCCGACTGGCATGAAGGCGACTATCTGGCAGCAGGTGCGCTGCCGACGCGGGGGGTTGCACTGGCGCGAATGGTCGGCCACCTCACCTATATGTCTGCCGACGGCATGAGTGACCGATTTGGCCGGGAGTTACTGGAGGGCAGTTTTGCGCCAGACGACAACGCCGAGTGGGTATTTCAGGTAGAGAGTTATCTGCGCCATCAGGGCAACCGGTTCTCCACCCAATTCGATGCCAACACCTACGTCCTGATGACGCGAGCACTGGACCTGTTCGATCTGGCCGGCGAGTGCGGCGGTGACCTCACCGCTGCCCTGTCGAACGCTCAGGCCAATTTCCTAATCGCCTCCTTCAGTTCGGACTGGCGGTTCCCACCTCAGCGGTCGATCGAGATTCGCGACGCGCTCATGGCGGCGGGCAAATCCGTTACCTACGCCAACATCGAGACCGATAATGGTCACGACGGATTCCTGCTCCCGAATCCTCACTACGAGCAGCTTTTGGGTGAGTGGATGCGCCGGGTAGGTCCAGCATGAATCGACTAGATCTAAACACCGTGCTTGGGTGGATCACGCCGGGTAGTCGGGTGCTTGATCTCGGCTGCGGGGATGGCGCCTTTCTGGCGCGCCTAAGGGCCGAGCGTGACGCCAGCGGTGTTGGCGTAGATATCGACCCCGACAACCTTATTGCGTCAGTCAGCAAAGGGCTGGATGTCATTCAGGAAGATATCAACGACGGTCTGCATTGCTTTACGACCAATGGTTTCGATGTCGTCGTGCTGGCGCACGCCCTGCAGGAGCTGACACATCCGCATATCGCACTGGAGCGTATGGTCGACATTGGCGATGAGGCCATTGTGTCCTTCCCCAATTTCGGACATTGGCTGTGCCGCGTCCACCTGGGATTGAAGGGCCGTATGCCTATGTCCCGGGCCATGCCTCGGCACTGGTACGACACCCCCAACATTCACTTTTGCACCGTCGAGGACTTCGAGTCGCTGTGTTCAGAATTAGACATCGACATCATCGAGCGAGCGACCATTGCCGGGCCCGCTCAGCGCCTGTTGGGCAGATGGCTCCCCAACCTGTTTGCCACCAGCGCGATCTATCGCATTCGCCGCGCTGGCATCTGATTGCCGGACTGCTGCTGGCATGCTGCACGCTACCGGCCGCAGCACAACAGTCAACGCGATACGAGCAGTTTGAGCTGCACCACAGCATTGTCTACACCACTTTTCTGTCGCCAGCAGTCGCCGCTGAATACGGCATTGCGCGCGGCGCAGACAAGGCCATCCTGACCCTGTCGGTTCGCGATGCCGACTCTGGAGACATCGCAGGTCGACCGATGAAAATCGAGGGACGGACCTGGGATTTGATCACGGGTGGTGATATGCGGGTCAAAGAGATTCGCGAGGGTCGCGCCACGTATTACATCGTGCCGTTTGAGTTTCTGGATCGCGAATACCGTTTTTTTGAGTTCACCTTTCAGCCGGAGGGCGCAACCTCTGTCTTTGAGCACAAAATGAAAGTGCAGCTGTGGCGCCAGACCTAGGCGATGTCTGACGACCCACTACCGCGCTTGATCATCGCAAGCCACAATCCGGGCAAAATCCGTGAGTTTCAGGCAGTGCTTGGTCACCGATGGCAGGTATGCCCTCAAACAGATCTCAATGTCGGCGACGTAGAGGAGACTGGCAGTACCTTTGTCGAAAACGCGCTGATCAAGGCTCGCCATGCCTGCGCACGGACCCGCTGTGCGGCGCTGGCCGATGACTCTGGCTTGATTGTGCCCGCTCTGGGGGGCTCGCCCGGCCTGCGATCGGCGCGTTACTCCGGAGGCGACGACGAGGCCAACAACGCGCTGCTTCTGAAGAATATGGCAACACTCGAGGCTGAGGATCGAGCCGCCTTTTATGTGGCGGTGGTGGTGTTACTCGAGCATGTAGACGACCCCACACCCCTCATTGCTGAGGGGCGGTGGCACGGGCGCATTGCCACCGCCCCCCGCGGCACCGGCGGCTTTGGCTATGACCCCCTGTTTGTAGCAGACGGCTATGAGCAGCATGCCGCCGAGTTGTCAGCAGAGGAAAAAAATCGCGTCAGTCATCGCGCAGTGGCTGTGCAACAGCTACTGCAACAACTGGCAGCATGATCGATCCACAGACAGTGCCGCTGTCGCTGTACATACATTTGCCCTGGTGCACGCGTAAATGCCCCTATTGCGACTTCAATAGCCACGAAGGTTTTACCGAGTCTCTGCAACAACCCTACATCGACGCCCTGCTGGCTGATCTAGATAGCCAGCAGGCATGGTGGCATGACCGACCCATCGAGTCGATTTTTATTGGCGGCGGCACACCCAGCCTGTTCGAGGGTCGCTGGCTTGGCACGCTCCTCGAGGGAGTATCAAACAGGGCAACGCTATCCCGCCATGTCGAGATCACGCTGGAAAGTAACCCCAGTAGCGCCGAGAGCGGCCGCTTCGCCGAGTACCGGGCGGCTGGCGTGAACCGACTCAGTATTGGCGTGCAAAGCTTTGATGACCGCGCGCTCCATGCCTTGGGGCGGATCCACTCTGGCAACGAGGCGCGCCGCGCGCTGGATATGGTCGCCACTGCCGGCTTCCAGCGATGGAACATTGATCTGATGCATGGATTACCCGGACAGGACGCACAATCGGGGGCAGCCGATCTCACCGAGGCCGTTGGCAGAAGCGCCGGCCACATCTCCTGGTACCAGCTGACGATCGAGCGCAACACGCGCTTTTGGTCGGCACCGCCAGTGCTTCCCGAAGAGAACGCGTTGGAATCGATTCAACATGCGGGTGAGGCCATTCTTGCTGACGCAGGGCTTCATCAATACGAGGTATCTGCGTTCAGCCGCGAAGGAGAAGAGAGCCGGCACAATCTGAACTACTGGCGCTTTGGCGACTACATTGGATTGGGTGCGGGTGCCCACGGCAAGATCTCTCTGCCCAACGGCACCATTATTCGAACCCAACGCACCCGGACACCCGCAGACTATCTTGCCGTAACGACGTCATCGCCCCTGTCACCGCCTCAAGGTGTCGCGATTTCGCCTGCGGAGAAGATCACGGAATTCGCTATGAATACCCTAAGGCTCACATCCGGCGTACCGCTGAGCCACTTTACGCAAACGACGGGCGCGACTGTCGAGCAGCTGGCCGCGGCGGCCAAGACTGCGGTATCCCGAGGCTGGCTTGAAGAACCCGACACAGGTCACTTTGCGACCACGCCGCTGGGGTATCAGTTTTTAGACAGCGTCATCGAAACTTTTCTTTAGCCTGCCCTGAAAAGGGTGATAGGCCAAGGCGCCACCAAAAGACGCCCAAGCAACGACTCAGGCAAGCTTGCGGTAAATGAGGTCCTGTACGACATGCCCCAATCTTTCGCCGCGGGCTTCAAATTTGGTGGGGGGCCGGTAATCCGGTCGCGGCACCGCGGCGCCGGGCTCGCCCATTGCGTTCACAAGGAGCGGTTCGGCATCCAGGACTTCAAACATGTGCTCCGCATACGGCACCCAGTCGGTGGCAATGTGCAGATAACCATCTGCGCGTAACAGCGTCGCCAGATCGTAAACCAGCTTGGGCTGAATCAGCCGTCGCTTGTGATGACGCTTTTTATGCCAGGGGTCTGGAAAGAAAATGTGGAAGGCGTCCACTGTATTGGGTGCCAGACACTGCGCCATCACCTCCACGGCATCCTCGGCATACACGCGCAGGTTCCGGGTTTCAGCGGCAAGCAGCTGAGATAAGACCCTGCCGACACCGGGGCGGTGGACTTCGATGCCTATGAATTGAGCGGCGGGGTCAGCCTGTGCCATCTGCAACAGGCTATCGCCCATGCCAAAGCCAATCTCGACAATGCGTTGGCCCGCATAGCCAAACGCCTGGTCCCAGTCGAGTTGCCCTGCTTGCAGGCTGAGGCCAAAGCGCGGAAACCCGTCTTGCCAGCCGCGTTCCTGAGCAGGCGTCATCCTGCCAGCGCGCATCACAAAGCTGCGCATACGGTGGGTCAGCGGGGGCTCGGGGGATCCCACAGCGGCACGTTGAGACGGGCTGAATCCGCCAGGTCGTCGCTACGCGACCATAGCGGCGCGCAGTTTTTTCATCGCATTGGCTTCCAGTTGCCGAATGCGCTCGGCCG
>CACNSR010000043.1 GCA_902623175.1 Halieaceae bacterium | reverse complement strand
CAGCAAGACGCCCTTCATGCAACGTAATAATCCGATGCCGGAACTGGGAAATAAGCGGCAAGTCGTGGCTCGCCACCAGCACCGTCACGCCCACCTGATTGAATGCCTCGAATAACGACATGATCTCGGAGGACAGTTGGGGATCCAGATTACCGGTGGGCTCATCGGCGATGAGAAACTCAGGCCTTGCAACAACCGCCCGCGCGATGCCTACCCGTTGCTGCTCACCCCCCGACAACACAGCGGGATTCGTCCGCTCGTGGGGCAGCAGACCCACCTTGTCTAGTGCGGCTCTCACCCGGCGGGCGGTGTCGATTGGGGAAAATCCCGCCATGACCAAAGGCAGCGCGACATTGTCGTGCACACTGCGATCAAAGAGCAGCCTGTGGTCCTGGAACACCACCCCAAAACGTCGGCGATAACGCGGCACCATGCGCGACCGAATCTTGCTGGTCGGCTCATCATTTACGCGGATGTCTCCGCTACTGGGTCGATCCATTAATAATAGAAGGCGCAGCAAGGTACTCTTGCCCGCACCGGAGTGGCCGGTCAGAAAGGCCATTTCTCCCTGCTCGATCGTCAAATTAAGATTGCGCAGTGCGTCCTGATCACCAAAACGGCGACTCACTCGCTCAAATTCAATCACTGCCGCACAACCCTAGCCGTCATCCAATAGCGCATCGACAAAATCCCGGGCACTAAAGTCACGGAGATCTTCGGCTTGCTCGCCCACGCCGATAAACCGTATTGGACGCTTCAGCTTGTTTGCAATGGCGAACAGCACGCCGCCTCGAGCGGTGCCGTCGAGCTTGGTCACTGCGACGCCGGAGACACCGACGGCCTGATCAAATTCCACCGCCTGGGAGACCGCGTTCTGGCCAGTGCCCGCATCGAGCACCAACAGCGTTTCATGAGGCACAGTTTCGTTCTGCTTGCGCATTACCCGCACGACTTTACTGAGCTCATCCATCAAGTGGGACTTGTTCTGAAGCCGCCCCGCAGTGTCCGCGATCAGAACATCCACGTCGCGAGCGGTCGCTGCCTGCAACGCATCAAATAACACTGAAGCGCTATCAGCGCCTGTGTGCTGAGCAATCACCGGCACATCGTTACGCTCGCCCCAGGCCTGCAACTGCTCTACCGCTGCCGCCCGAAAGGTGTCGCCGGCAGCCAGCATGACGCTGTGCCCCTGTTGCTTGAAGCGGTGCGCCAACTTGCCAATAGTGGTGGTCTTTCCAGCGCCGTTCACGCCCACCACCAGAATCACAAAAGGCCGATGCGCCTCAATGCTGAGCGGAGACTCCTGATCGGCCAGCAGCTCGGTGAGCGTCTCCTTCAAGGCCGACATGACCGTCTCTTGTGCAGACAGCTCGCTGCGACCTAGTCGCAGGCGGAGTGACTCCAGCACCCGCTCAGTGGCCTCGAGCCCCAGGTCGGCCATGATCAGCTGTTCCTCAAGCGCCTCTAGGAGTGCCGGGTCCAACTGCTTCTTACCCAGTACGAGACTGGCAAGCCCTTCAGACAGTTGTCCACGACTGCGGCTGAGCCCGCTTCGCAGCCGCTCAAAAACACCCGGACCCGACTCTGACGCGGCATCACCCCCAACCTCGCCTGCCGGTGCAGGCGACGCGTCCGGTGCCTGCCCGGAGCCCGGGGTAGGCTTGTCAGTGGATGTCTCAGTATCCGTGTGATCGCTGTCAGTGATCGCCTCGGTTTTGATCTCATCAGGCTTGGCGCGGCGTTTGAATAGCTTCATGATCACTCTGACTCGATTGGGCGTGGCGCAACGCCAACGCACCGTTGATTCACGGTCAGTCTAGCACCCAGAAAAACAGGAGCCAGCATGCGGCGCGGCGCGAAACAACCTACCCCCCAGCTCCGTGTCATCGGTGGGCAGTGGCGTGGGCGGAAACTCCAGTTTCCGGATCGGCAGGGACTGCGACCCACGGGAGACCGGATCAGGGAGACGCTCTTTAACTGGCTGGGGCCCCATCTTCGCAATGCGAAATGTCTCGACCTGTTTGCCGGTTCAGGCGCGCTGGGTATCGAAGCGCTGTCCCGCGGCGCCGCACACTGTGACTTTGTGGATGCAGACCGGGAGGCGGCCAATACCGTGAGCCACCACCTCAACACCCTCAACGCCACTAATAGCAGCAGTGTGAGTTGCGACATGGCAGAGCGCTATCTTCGCCAGACCGAGGACAAATGGGACATTGTATTCATAGACCCCCCTTTCGATGCGCGCCTCGGCATGTCGACCCTGACACTGTTGGCAAGCAGCGATCGACTGGCTGAAGCCAGCCGGGTGTACTTCGAGACATCGCGCTCGCAACCCGAGCCTGTCCCGGAGAGACTCTATGACGTGTTGCGCGAGAAAACCACGGGAGACGTCTGTTACCGACTGCTATCACCGCGATAAAGCGTAAGGCCCATGCGTTTGTTCAGCCAACAAGACTTGTGTAGGCTCAAGCACATCGCTGGAGGACATATCTCGTGTTGACCCACACCGTGGTGTACCCGGGGACCTTCGACCCCATCACCAATGGCCATATTGATCTGGTAGAGCGCGCCGCGAAGCTGTTCGAGCGAGTCGTGGTGGCCGTTGCCACCAGTGAGAAAAAAGTCCCGCTTTTTTCTACAGATACCCGGGTGGAATTGGCCAAGGCCTGCCTGCAACACGTGCCCGCCGCGGAGGTCCTGCCCTTTGACGGGTTGCTCATTGACTTCGTGACCGCGCAGGACTCCCACTGTGTGCTAAGGGGCCTGCGTGCCGTCGCTGACTTTGAGTATGAGTTCCAACTGGCCAACATGAATCGCGCCATGGATCCGGAATTCGAAAGCGTTTTTTTGACCCCCAGTGCCGAGCTGTCCTACATCTCTTCGTCACTGGTGAGAGAAATTGCCGGTCTCGGCGGCGATGTCAGCGGCTTCGTGCCAGCAAACGTGGTGGAAGCGCTGCGGAGCAAACTGGGGTAAATCGGCGCGGGTTTTTCCCCAGCTTGGCAGACTGTTCCGTGATCCGCACTCACGTTTAGCGCTGACACTGAGGGCACAGCACCGTACTCCGCCCTCCCTGCCTGATCTCCTTCAATTGTGTCTGGCACACCCGGCACGGCTGACCGTCGCGGCCGTAAACCCTCAGCTGTTGCGCAAAATACCCAGGAGATCCGTCGCCCCCGACAAAATCCCTGAGCGTCGTGCCGCCCTGCTCAATCGCGTCACCCAGCACCTGCTTGATGGTGTTCGCTAACTGCTCGTAACGCGCCGCCGCGATCCGGCCGGCCCCTCGCGCAGGATGAATACCCGCCATAAAAAGCGCCTCGTTAGCGTAGATGTTGCCGACGCCCCCCCCCACTTTGCCGTCCATGATGAACTGCTTCACGGGGATCCGGCGACCGCGCGATCGCTCATAGAGATAGGCCCCATTGAAGGTATCTGACAGCGGCTCAGGCCCCAGATGATCCAGCAGCGGATGTTGCAGTGATTCAAGCCAGTGGAAACTGCCGAACCGTCTCGGGTCGTGGTATCGGAGGCAGCGACCATCGTCCAGCACCACATCAATGTGGTCGTGGAAGAGCGGGGGGGTATCAGCCGGCATGATTCTCAAACTACCCGACATGCCAAGATGCACCATAAGCGTGCCGCGCTCGGTCGCGAGCAGACAATATTTTGCCCGCCGACTGACCGACAGAAATCGGGCGCCTGACATCAGCAGATTCAATTTCGCCGGCACGGGCCAACGCAAACGGGGCTCTCTCACAATCGCCTCGCGCACAGTGCGCCCCACAATATGTGGCGCGATGCCGCGGCAGGTGGTTTCAACTTCAGGTAACTCTGGCATGGGCCTCGGCTGCTACTGCGACTCGAGATAGCGCATCGGCTATCTGACCATACACCCTGACAGGAGGCCAGCCAGCGGCTGTGCAGGTCTCAAAAACAAAAACCCCGGCTCGGGGCCGGGGTTCTAAATGATCAAAGCTACGATTACTTGATCTTCGCTTCTTTGTACATGACATGTTTGCGCGCAACCGGATCGTACTTCTTCATCTCAAGCTTATCGGGCATGGTGCGTTTGTTCTTGTCCGTCGTGTAGAAGTGGCCAGTGCCGGCCGTTGAGTTCATTCTGATCTTTTCACGCATCGTTCAATCCTCAGACCTTCTCGCCGCGAGCACGGAGCTCTTCCAAAACCGTCTCGATCCCGCGCTTATCGATAATACGCATCCCCTTGGAAGAGACGCGCAAAGAAACGAAGCGCTTCTCAGACTCTATCCAGAAACGATGGTTGTGCAGGTTAGGTAAGAAGCGACGCTTGGTGCGGTTCTTGGCATGCGAAACATTGTTACCGGTTGCGGGCCGTTTACCAGTAACCTGACAGACACGTGACATGGGAGTTCCCGTCGAGATATACAGAGGACGCGTGTTATACCAGAGGGGCTGTGGGGGCGCAAGCGAGGCCAGGCGGCTACAA
>CACNSR010000042.1 GCA_902623175.1 Halieaceae bacterium | reverse complement strand
TGCGCGATAGGCAAACAGATGACGTTGGCAAGAATTGCGCCGTACATTGTTGTCAGCAACGCCACCGCCATCGCCGGTCCAATCGCTTTGGGGTCCGACATGTTACCCAGCATGATCACCAAACCGGCAAGAGTGCCGATCATCCCCATCGCTGGTGCTATCTCACCCCAGGCACTAAAAATCTTCGCGCCCATTTCATGGCGCAGTTTCATCATGTCGTTATCACGATTGAGGGAGCTCTTGATAATTTCGCCATCGGTGCCATCCACCAGCATGGAGACCGCCTTGGCTAGAAAGGGATTAGCAATATCCTGACCCTCTAGCGCGATCATGCCGTCTTTTCGAGCTATGTTGGCCAACTCAACAATCTGCGTGATCAGCTCGACGGGGTCGTCGATCTTTCGCGAGAAGGCTTTGCCCATTACACCCATGGCCCCGAGGAACTCTCCTAAAGAGCATCTCGCCATAACAACCGCAATGGAGCCCGCGACCACAATCAGCAGGGAGGCTGTGTCCACGAACGCGGGGGCGTTCTCTGAGATGGCCATAAAAATCAGGCCAAATGCCGCCAGCAAGCCAACAATCGTTGCAATATCCATGAACTACTCCTCAAGGTAAGTCAGGTGAAGTGGTTCCGCCTAATATAGCAACACCATTGATATCGGTGATAGGTAACAATTAGCGAATCCGCCTCCGCGAGACCGAGTCAGTATGGGGAGAACGCTAGCGCCTCCTTCAATACCGCAATTATCGGCTTTTTGATTGGAAGCTTGACGATGCGATGGAGTTCTTCGCAAATAAGAACAGGTGCTTAGCCGAAGCATTGTGTTAGCTTCCACCAAGTAAAGGTAAGTGTTCCGAAACCGATAGCATATAGTGAAAGCCACGCACCTTTGTGTAGCAACAAGATTAGGCGGGTGAGGGACACAGGAAGTCGGTGAATAAGTCCGATGGACCCTCAGTTATTGGAGTTTTCGTGCCATTACGGACTGTTATAAGACGTGGTAATGGCGGCACAGACCACTGAACGCAGTGGATCGGATCAGTCGAGCGCAGGGGAAAAGTCATGGGAGCATTAAGCAGGCATCGCAACCGATTACTTTTCTCTAGCATCATGGTGCTCGCGATACTCGCAGGCTGCGGCGACCAGCGGAATCAACCCGAGTGCGGCGATGTCTACAACAGCCGAATAGACGAGCATGACTTCGACGTCTTTGATGGCGGCATGGCGCTTCATCGGCCAACAGGATTGATCGTAACGCAATGCGCCGTGGGTCAAAGGATGAGCAACTTCCGCTGCCGGGGGGATTCACTCAAACTCAGCTGGGATGAGGCCATGGCCTATGCCGCTGAAGTGGCTGAGAAAACAGGGGAACCTTGGCGGTTGCCGGAAAAAAACGAGATCCCTGATATTCTCGAAAGCAAGTGCATCAATCCTGCCGCCAATCCGTTCGTGTTCCCGGATCTGGAAGTCGCAAATTTCTGGACCGCGTCGAAGGGCTTACACCAGGATATGTTCCGCTGCTCGATTTATACCTATCAGGGCAGGGTCTTCTGCCGGCAGGCAAGAGATATTCCGCAGCCGTTTTTATTGGTAAAAGGCGGCTAACTCTCAGTTAGCTGATAATTTGGACAGGCTTGCGCATTCATACCTAGCAATCGATCTCCACTTGGCCACTAACTTTTACAAGTTTTGCGCAGTCTTGGGAGCGAACCGGCGACACTCCCGGCCATCAATACGACGCACCTCCAAACAAGGAAGTTGCCGCGACTTGAATCCAATCACCTCGCACGCGTAAGGGAAGGGTCTTAGGTGGGTAATTTTGAAGAAGCGGCACTGCCAGCAGTTTGGCTTATTACTCATTATCTTTTGACGAAGATGCGCCGACCATGTTGCCTGATGACTCATTGTCTTCGGGGAGGCTCTCCAGACTCCGCTTGACGGCTTCCAGCGCCTGCAACCGACGACGAGGCAAATAGTATTCCTCATACGCTCGGTAGGACGTGATCGCCAGCAACGCGGCCAACGCTCCCCAGGCAAGGATATCGATGAGCTCGACACGCGCCAGCCAGAAACGCGCCTTTTCGCCACCTTCCATGGTGCTGACACCAACCAGGGCCAGCAAGGGCACGGCAAACAACAGGTAGACCCGGATGAGCCTGCAGACTGCGCATTCTTCACTGGCCATTTGCGATCGCGCTCAAATCTGATTGCTGTTGCAGGTCCTTGGAGGCCTCTGCAAGCATAGACGCCAATTTATTGGCGCGAGGTCCAATGTGGTGGTAATACTCAGCAGAAATATTCAAGTTTTCCTCCAGACTTTCAACCGACTTGGAAGCCGCCGCTAATGCCATCGAGAAGCGCGAAGTATAAAAGTGCAATATCGACCCTGGCTTACTCAGCAAAGGCTGTAGCTGGGACTCTAGAAACTCCAGCTTTGTCACATCGTTAGAGCCAGACTCGATCAGCGACCTCAGCTCTGTTACCAATTCTGCACACAACCCCGCTGCCTCTTCCGCATGAGACTGCTCAGCCTCAACGGCACCGACAAACGAGGCTCGTCGCTGAGCTCGCTCTGCTTCACTAATAGGTTCACTGATAAACCGCGGGGAATCAACGTTGGTCGATCTTTCGACAAGGAGGGGATGCTTATCAAGGGTTTTGTGCAACCAGCCCTTTAGAAGTGCTCCGTGCGAGGTGGAATTAATGAAATCGATGTTGTGAGAGAAACCCCTTGCGGCGTTCTCCATTTCACCAATAAACCAATAATAATCCTCCTTAGTGCGTAATCTCTCTCCGTTGATCCCCTCACAGGTCAGATAATCGTGAAGATCGTCACCCTCTGATTCAAGTTCTGCGGGAGAAACTGGGGTTTCTGCCTGCTCGACATAATTACCCCTGGACAAACTGAGGTCCTGTCCGATCAGCGTAATTGAGCGTGCTTTAAATTGTGCGGCGAACCCCACTGCGCAAGTTGCTACACAACCTCCCTGAAGTACGGGAGCGGTCGGACCATGAAACGCCTTACTGATGGCGTTACCCACCATGGCAGGATCTGGCACGGTGTAGATGTGTTTGAATCCACCTTCAAAGACCGACCCGTGAGCATAATCAGTGCAGATTAAAGCGATACGACTCATCATAGGGTGTTGAGGGATAATCTGGGAAAAATCAGTCGCGTCAACATGGAAGGCGAAATCGGGAACAATATCTGACTTGAGCAAGGCCAAGAGTGATCTGATAGGCGCGATCAGCAGGAAGCGATCCCGGTTCGCTTTTAAATCAACGAGCGAGTCATACAGCGAGGGTCCCGGTGACGCGATCAGTATGTCTTGACCTTTAAATACAGCTTTTAAGGCGGTCACGCTTTGGTGCTCTGCAAGAGCAGGGATTCGGCTTAACCATTGCTCAGTAAAGATCCGTGGCCATTCCTTCACCGATTTTTTACCCAGCAACGCTGCCGACAGTGACTTAAAAATTCGCTGGAAATCGTTATCAGCCGTTGGCTCAGACTCGGTCCCGATTAGCACGACCGAGGGAATTTCTTCCCCGATCAAACCAGCGAAAATATCGGTCCGCGGAGACGATCCCGTTGGAAAAGAAACAATGTTTACCCCGCCAGCTTCGTCCTCAATTTGCTCCCCTGATGACCCAAACAAAACTTGTTCGGCGCTGTTTTCTTCTTTGGTAACGATTACTACGAAATTTGTTTGCCCTCGTAATCTGAGATCCTCAAAAAGAGGTTTTCTGTATTCTCCATGCAGGACCACCACGTCCTGCGAAAAGTCCCAGACCTCTGGGAGGTGGTGATCAAGGTAGAGACTCAATCCCTCCGAACTAGAACACAGTTCCTCATGGGTGAACGCAGATACGCTACCCGAAACCCAAGTCCGAATTACTTCCAGATTTGCATTCAATTGAGCGATCTGAGATCGGTAGAGGTGAACCTCAGACTTTTCTACTCCCGAGTTTTCAATCCAAACATCAATCGATTCAGCGCGATGACTGCTGACCGACCTCGCCAACCAAGCGCGCATCGTGCGTGCACGGTCAATACTCCTTCTAGCGCTTGGAAGATCCCCAGATATGCCGTACTCGATCGCCTCACGGCAGATTCGATCTATTGGCTCGATTACCGGTAAATACATGTTGCTATTCGCTTAAAAAAAGCCGGTTTCTAAAAGTAAAGTCTACCCACTCGAAGCATCATTGTCCGCTGACACACGTCTGATAAATAAAAATGACCTTCTACTCAAAAAAAAATAAAGAACATGTAAAACAGTATCTTACGCTATTTTCGCCGGAAATTTTAAAAAAAAACCCCCTAACCCTAAAGTTCATTTTCTCGATACCGATACCTCTGTTATCAGCGAAGAGGCTGACGAAAGGGCGGAAGCAATGTCAGCCCAGTGTACTTACCGCAAACAGTTAGAAGGAGGCCTATCATGGCTGTAGTGAACACCAACATCGGCGCATCTCTTGCGCAAGCGAGCCTGATGAAAAATGAGAGGGCGCTAGGCACTGCGATGGAGCAGCTCTCTACCGGTAAAAAAATTAACTCGGCAGGCGATAACGCAGCCGGTTTGGCGATCT
>CACNSR010000041.1 GCA_902623175.1 Halieaceae bacterium | reverse complement strand
CGGGACCACCCAAGGATACGGTGATGTCACGGAGCGCGCGGTCGTTCATGTCGAGCACGCGCTTCCATGTGATTCGGCGCACGTCGATACCCAGCGCGTTGCCGTGATGAATGTGGTTATCAAGCAATGCAGAGAGCAAGTTGTTCGCAACACCAATCGCGTGCAGGTCGCCATTGAAGTGCAGGTTGATATCCTCCATGGGAATCACCTGCGCGTAACCGCCACCGGCGGCGCCACCCTTCATGCCGAACACCGGCCCCAGCGAGGGCTCACGCAGACAAATCGCGACGTTCTTGCCGATATGCTTAAGTGCGTCACCCAAACCAACGGTGGTGGTGGTCTTGCCCTCGCCCGCAGGCGTGGGGCTGACCGCCGTCACCAGAATCATGCGTGCGTTTTCTCTTACCGGCTGTTGAAGCAACCAGTCCAGATTGACCTTGCCTTTGATGCGACCGTAGCGCTCCAACGCCTCATCGGGAATGTTGAGCGCCTCAGCTATCTCGGTGATGGGCTTGGGGGTCGCGGCCTGGGCGATTTCGATATCCGATGCCATGGATGTTGCTCCGGTGACTCACTAAAACAGAGAGGACGTTTTGGCGCGCTACGCAGTCTCCTTTTGTGTCGTACACAACGCGCCAGATACTCCCAATAAACCGCGCCCTTAGGCCCGGCGGGCGCCATTATTGGGAGAATTGGCAGGCATGGCAAACGGTGTAAAAGGCCAATTTCGTGCAGCGACTTAAAGTGTCGTTTTTTGACCTCGGTGTGTCGCGGAAAAGCCATGTCCCACAGCACTTTTTTGGTGGTTTTAGCACCAGCTGTCAACAGCCTGTTACGTGTGACCTCTAAGTCTCAGGATATCACCCTCTCTGACAGCGTAAGTAAGATAGCTACGGTTTCGTGATGTTGCCTCCGTGCGCCGCATCTTTTTAACAGCGGGCGCATCAGCTACCCTTCACTTCCCGAGGACACCGTGCCCGAGTGCACAACGCAAAGCGTAAGGGGCAACACCGTGACACAGAGTTGGGATCTGCTGGTAAAGGGCGCCAAGGTATTCGATGGTAGTGGCGCACTACCCAGCATTCAGGACGTGGCCGTGCGCAGCGGCAAGATCGCCGCGCGAGGCGACAGTCTGCCCGCCGACGCCGCCGCGCAGGTTGTGGATGGCTCGAACCAATGGCTGGTGCCCGGCATGCTCGACATTCACACGCACCTCGATCTCGAGGTGGACGTAGAGCCCGCTCTGCCTGAAGTGGTGCGCCATGGCACAACGACGGTACTCGTTGGCAACTGCAGCCTGGGCACCAGCTTTGGTACCCAGCAATCGGGTGAGCAGGAGCCCATCGTCGATTGCTTTACGCGTGTAGAGAATATTCCCAAAACCGTATTACGCAAGGTCGCTGAGAAGATCACCTGGGATAACACCGGGGATTACATGGACCACTTCCGCGACATGCCCCTTGGCCCCAATATCGCGGCCTTCGTGCCCCACTCCATGCTGCGCGTGGAAGTGATGGGCCTTGAAGCGAGCGTGAGCCGCAAGCCCACCGAGGCCGAGCTCTGCAAAATGGAGCAGCTTTTAGAGGCCGCCATGCAGCAGGGTTACATGGGCCTCAGTACCGACGGCCTGCCCTTTCATTACCTTTCGAACGATCCCAACACCGACAAGCGCATCCCGACCCAGTTCGCGAGCTTCAAGGAGCTGCGCCGGCTGTTAAAAATCGTGCGTAAGTACGACCGGGTCTGGCAGACTACGCCGATTATCGAGAACCGCTTGCTGGCGCTCTTTTACTTTACGCTGACCAGCGGGCGCCTGTTTGGGAAGCCCCTAAAAACCTCGGCGCTCTCCGCGATGGAGATGACCGCGGCGCCCAAAACCGCCAAGTTATTTTTGAATGTAGCCAAGCTCCTCAATACCCGGCTCTTTAAGGGCAAGCTGCACTTCCAGGCGCTGGGTACTAACTTCCGGGTGTGGTCAGACGGCATCGTCAGCCCGCTCTTTGAAGAGATGAAATCCACGGCGCAGCTCATCGCCAAAGAATATGAAGACCACGAAGGTCGCATGGCGCTCCTGAACGACCCCGAATGGGTGGAGCTTTACCGCAAGGAGTGGATGCACGGCCGGACTGGCGGCGACTTTGCCAGCTGGAAAACGGAGAAAGGCTTCCCCGACTCACTGGTGATTCGCGACGGCAACATGCTGATTTTCGACGGTGCCCCGGTGGGTGACTGGGATGGCGAATCTATGGCTCACGTGATGGCCCGTGTGCAGCGTTACCACGGTGGTGACAGCGGCGCGGCGCGCTCTGATGCTGAGCGCGAAGCGTTTGATTTGTTCCCCAAAGTACTGCGCGATGACGCTGATTTCATGCTGCACATGATGCGCACCTACGATAAGGGCTTTCGCTTTTATGCCGACATCGCCAACAAGGACAACAAGGCCACACTGGGCTTTTTGCTCGACGAGCACGCCCTCCCCGGCTTTAACGACTCCGGAGCGCACATCACCAACATGGCTTTCTTTGACTCCAACCTGATGTCACTGAAGCTTGCCAAAGAGCGAGACGAGGCGACCGTGGCACACATGGTGAAGCGTTTGACCTCCGAACCCGCCGAGATCTTTGGTTTGGACGTGGGCTCACTGGAAATCGGCGCCCAGGCCGACATGGTGCTCATCAACCCCGATGCCCTCGATGGCTGGCAGCCTGACCAGACCCGCAAGCTTGAGTACCGCGAGATCTTTGGTCACGAGCAAATGGTAAACCGACCCGAGGGCATCGTAGATTCGGTGTATATCAACGGCGTGGTGGCGTGGAAGGACGGCGCCGCCCAGGCAGCACTTGGCCAGCAGCCTCTAGGCCGAGCACTGCGGGCGGCTTGATCGGCCCGAGACTCCCGGCAGCCCGAAAACTTCGGGCGCCCTTCGAAAAGCTGTTCACTGTGCGGCGTGATCTTCACATGCCTTCAGACGCAACCTCACCCCCGTCTCGCTATATAACTTCGCGCGACCGCGCTAAGAGCAGCGGGTACAAAAAAGCGGGGGCCAACATCACCCCCGCTCACGGCTACCAATCCCCCAGGATTATTCGTAAGAGAGCCCCGTGGCCTTACCAGAGAACACCCTATGAACATACAACGTATACCCCAATATGGCGGGCAGCGTGATGACTGCCCCCCAGAAGATAAATTGTAGGGACTCCGTGGCCGCCGCGGCTTCCCACAGGGTCATACGGCCAATCACGATATCGGGGTAAATGCTATACGCGAGGCCGATTGCCGCCATCAGGCAAATCACCATCAGTGCCACAAAAATAAACCAGCCGTAGCCTGCGTGGAGCACCTTGGGGCGGCGCAGCATCCAGTCCATTCCCAGAATCGCTAGCGCGCAGCTCATGGGGATCGGCAACAGGCCAATCGCATCAGGCAGCTTGAACCAGCGATCCGCAATATCCTGACTCACCAGCGGCGTGGCGATCGATACTAGCAATAGCGCAAAGGCCATAGGCGGCAGCGCCAGCCGACACCAGTGTGCGGCTTTGTCGAAGAGTTCGTCTTCGGTTTTGATCAGCAGCCACGCTCCACCCAACATGATGTAGAGCGCCGGCAACGTGAGCGAAATCAAGATAGAGAACGCCACGCTGATGGCATCGCCGGTAAGGCCTGTAATGTAAGCACCTAGCATCCAGCCCTGAGCCATCGAGGCCATCAGTGAGCCCAATGCGAACAGCTTGTTCCACATTGGCTGGCGGTGGTCGGCCGACTTCACCCGGAAGTCAAAGGCCGCGCCCCTGAGAATCAGCCCCACAAGCATAACGGTCACAGGGATGTAGAGCGCGGTGAGAATGATGCCATGGGCCTTGGGAAAGGCGATCAGCAACACCCCGACACCCATCACTATCCAAGTCTCGTTGGCGTCCCAGAACGGGCCAATCGAGGCAATCATGGTGTCTTTCTCAGCGTCGGTGCCAAAGGGCAGCAAAATACCCACGCCCAGATCAAAACCGTCGAGGATCACGTAGAGCAGCAGCGACAAGCCCATTGCCGACACGAAGAACAGCGGCAGCACTTCGCTCATGCAGTGGTGCCCACCAAAGGCGTACCCAGTGGGTTGGAGTCTTCCTCAAGGGACTTGGCCGGCTTCACCGCCATAATGCGCAGCGCCTTCATGTAAGCAATCATCAGCGCCAGGTACAGGCCCACGTAGCCAAACAGCGTGCCTGCTAACGTCGCTGAGGGGTGCTGCGCGACGACTTCGGTCGTAGACACCAGTCCCTGCACGATCCATGGCTGGCGGCCAATCTCAGTGACGTACCACCCGGCCACGCTGGCTACCCAGCCCGAGAAGGTCATCAACGACACGGCATGCAGTGCCGCCGTATTCAGCCGGTCACGGCGGAACAATTGCCACGCGCCCCACCACGACACAAGTAGCATCAAGGTGCCAACGCCGGTCATCACGCGGAAAGACCAGAAAACCGGCGCCACCGGGGGGTGCTCCTCAAAATCATTGAGGCCTGTCACCTCGCCATCCAACTCGTGGGTAAGAATCAAGCTCGCGGCGTTTGGGATCTTCAAAGCATAGCGGGTCTCGCGGGCTTCCTCATCGGGAACGCCCACTATCGTGAAGCCGGCGCCCTTCTGGGTCTCCCAAATGCCCTCCATCGCCGCCACTTTCGCCGGCTGGTG
>CACNSR010000040.1 GCA_902623175.1 Halieaceae bacterium | reverse complement strand
CATTGATCACCATCGTAGCGAGGTCGCCTGGGAGATAACGGGCGCCGAGGGTCGAGTGGCATCAGGTCGGGATGAATTTGTCGTGACCGAAGGCCGGATCACACAGCAACGCACGTCGCTGGAAAGTGACGATTTCTGATTGAGGCCGACGCTAGGTGCGGTAGAACGGACTGGCTCAGCGGCCCCGTCTGAGGCGCCTTGCAGCAGGGCTGCGTTGGTCGCCGGTGCGAGTGACAGATGGTCAAGTCTTCAGGTGACGACGGAATCCCAGCCGAGCCCCAGCGGTGGTTCAATCTGACGAGGGCGCAACCGTCTCAATATTGAGCTGGCCCGCGAGCCCCGCAGTACGGTGCAAGCTGATCTCGGCATACGCTGGCAGTTGGATCATCTCAAACATGGCCGCGCGGGAGGGGTACATGGCGATTGCGACCTGATCCCACAGATCTTCTACTTCTCCCAGCATCAGCCGCCGCACCTCGGCCCCGAAAGTCAGTTCTCCTCCTACCTGAGTGATCACCTTTGCGACTTCAGTGGCGTAGAGCATGTAAGCCTCCCTACCCGATAGCGATGTTTCCCGGCCATCTTCGTACTCGGCATGCGCTTTAAATTTGAGCAGGTTCAACATGTAGATCGGCCCCGCGGCGTCGGGGGCAAGGAACCCCTCAATCTGCTCCGCGGTGGGCGTGACGGCGTTGTGCACTTGCATCGGTAGCTCCTGTCGCGTTTTGTCTTTGTGACTCGATCTTTCCAAATGCCCAATAGCTCGGCAAGCCTCGACCTATTCTCCCGACTGAATCGAGTATGCCGGGGTGTGATCGCCTCAATATAGTGGCATAATTTATGCCATAACTTAACCGGTGAGCCTGGATGGCGCGACACAATGGAAATGCTTCGAACCCCCGATAGCCAGTTTCGACATTTACCGGACTATCCCTTTGAGCCCCATTACACCGAGATCGACTCAGGTGAAGGTGGCAGCCTCAGGATCCATCATATTGATGAGGGCGATCGCGCGGCGCCGATCGTGCTGTGCCTGCACGGCCAGCCGAGTTGGAGCTACCTCTATCGCAAGATGGTGCCGCTACTCACTGCATCGGGATTGCGGGTGATCGCCCCGGATCTGCCGGGGTATGGGAAATCAGACAAGCCCGCGGCGCGTGAGGATTACAGCTACCAGCGGCAGGTCGATTGGATGGGCCGCTGGCTGGAGGCCAACGATTTCGGGGACATCACCTTTTTTGGTCAGGACTGGGGTGGCTTGATTGGTCTGCGGATGGTGGTAGACCACCCCGATCGTTTTGCCCGGGTCGTAGTCGGTAACACCGGGCTACCTTTGAACGCCGACCTTGACCAAGACATTATCGACAAGGTCATGGCTTTCCGGCAGGACGGGCAGCGGCTGAGCTTCCGCGATATGGCCTTCACCTTATCGCGTCTGGGGAGTGTAGTTGATGAGCCCGACGCTTTCCCTATGGGTTTCGCTCACTGGCAAAAATTCTGCTGGAACACGGTAGATATACCTGCTGGATTTCTGATGGAGATGATGATCAATCGGCCTGCAGCCTGGAAGGTCGCGCCGCGCGTGCTACTGAATCAGCATCTGGGAACCGCCTTGCGTCCCATCACGCCATTGGGTCGCGCCTATGAGGCGCCATTCCCCGATGCCTCCTACAAAATGGGTCCGCGCGCCATGCCCAGCCAGGTACCGACGTTGCCCACCGATCCTTCGCTTGATGCGCAAAAAAAGGCTTGGGAGTTCCTCCTACAATTTAATAAGCCGTTTCTCTGCCTGTTCACCGGGGACGACCCGGTGACCAGGGGAGCGGAGAAGAGCTTTATCGGCCGGGTGCCGGGCACGACAGGGCTCCCGCATCAGGTATTCCCTCGGGGCGGTCACTTCCTTCAAGAGCGCTGCCATCATGAGCTCAGCACTGCCATCGCGGAACTCACTAGCTCGACGTAGCACCGAGAGATTTCTGATTTCCGGTAATATGGTTCGCGAGATTTTTCATAGTCCCTAGGTTCGTTGCTAAGCGGCGGTACCGTCCTCAAGTTTTATGCTCTTATGCGTGCATGTCCGGTTATGTTTTTTTATTTAAAGAGGTTTAATCGCGGCGTATCGCCCAGTCTAGC
The DNA here is from genome assembly GCA_902623175.1 of Halieaceae bacterium. Lineage (GTDB taxonomy): Bacteria > Pseudomonadota > Gammaproteobacteria > Pseudomonadales > Halieaceae > Luminiphilus. The sequence continues at coordinate 2,674 of CACNSR010000040.1, read as the reverse complement.
TGTTGGTGTGTGTCTCCGCCGAACTCATACAATCCTCATTTAGTTGTAGCCCCTTAATTAAGGCTTATTGCTGGTGGAAATGGTCAGGACGGAAATCTTGGTGATCGGTGGTGGCGTTATCGGCCTTAGTATTGCCCGCAGATTCGCGCTCGCCGGCCATCAAGTCATTTTGCTTGAGAGTGGCGCTACGCCAGGGATGATTAACAGCTCGAGAAATAGCGGCGTGATTCATGCCGGCCTGCACTACTCGGAGAGTCCGCTGAAAGAGCAGATGTGCATTCGCGGCAAAGAATTGCTTTATGAGTATTGCGACCAAAAGAGCGTGCCATATGAGCGCCTTGGCAAACTTATCGTTGCTCAATCGGGGCAGGAAGAAGACCTTGAAGCAATATTTCAGCATGCCATGGACAACAATGTGCCGGCCAAAATGCTAAGCGGGTTCGAAGCCAGGCGACGGTACGCTGAGTTGGATTGTGTTTCAGCCTTGGAAAGCTCCTCAACTGGAATCGTAGACGTATCATCACTTCTTCAGTCGCTCGCGCTGGGTTTTGAATCTGCGGGTGGTTTGTTGCAGTGCTTCGCGGCCGTATCCCAAATTAACCTGGAACGCGAAGTGGCCAGTGTTCTAATGGCAGATGGCACTGAGGTGGTTGCAGATTTAGTCATCAATTCCGCAGGTCTGTCAGCTCTTGATTTGGTGCCTTGCGAAGCAAGATCGGAGTTTGATAATTTCTTTGTTAAGGGAAATTACTTTAGCTATCGGAAAAGTGTGCCGTTTTCCCATCTGATCTACCCGTTGCCGTCTCAAGGCGGGCTTGGCGTGCACCTTACCCTTGATATGGCTGGACAACCTAAGTTTGGCCCAGACGAGCAGCCCGTGGAGGATATTGATTTCGCCATCGATGCGGATAGGGCGGCGTGTTTTGCCGCCGCTATTGAGGAGTACTGGCCCGGATGCGATGTTAGGTATCTGTCGCCAGATTACGCAGGGGTTAGGCCGAAACTAAAACATCACGGGATTGTGGTCAAAGATTTCGTGTTCCTTCAGAGTAGGGGAAATTCCGGTGCCGAAGTTCTCAGTTTGTTAGGAATGGAGTCCCCGGGCCTCACCAGTTCTTTGGCAATCGCCGAGTACGTTTTCAGTTTGGCTTAGTGTTCAAAGCGAAAGTTAGCGAAGTAGTGTGACGCCATCAAGAGGATTGTCTCCGGTGATGAGCGCGTGAAAAGCCTCCGCTAGTCGCTCGCTCTCGCGAACACAGGTCTCCCAATACGCGATCCGGTCCTGGGGTGACATCACCCGAAAGTCGTTGCGGTCAGGAATCTTGCCATGTGGCAGCTGCGCAAGAAACGCGTCGCTCGGGCACATCAGCACCAGCTGATCGATCACTGATCGCTGGGGGGTTCGCCAGCGGAGCATCTTGTCGAACCAGCCCGGTGTCAGCCGGTCGCGAAAGTGGGGGTACAGCACCAACCCCGGTGTTTGGTTGGCCTTCAGCGTGAAGTGGTAATCAATGATGCCCCCGTCCCAGAAAGGCCCGCCGGAGGCGCCGGGGATGGTGGGTTCGCACTGCATCAAAAAGGGGATGGCGCCGCTCGCTTTGAGCGCCGGGACTAAATTCAGCTCGTTAATGGCTGTGAGCTGAGTATTGAAGCCGTCGGCAAACGGCAGCGCGTTGAGCTCGCCATGACAAAACGCGACGCGATCGAACAACAACCCCAGTCCCTTGCGACTCACAGCGTTGCCGAGGGTCGCAGTCGCCATGCCCATACCCAGTTTCCAGCCGCTCTCTCCTCGCGCAACACCCTTGGCGCGTGCGGTTACGATCGCATTGTGTAAGGTCGCGTGGCTACTAATCTGGCGCGCACCCTCTGGCCCAAGCGCTTCCCGCAGCATCTGCTCTGCGACCTCGCTGACCTCAATGGGCGAAGGCCTCGCGCAGCTGTATTCCTGATAGAGGTAGGCGCGCTGTAGTCGTGAGATCGCTGCGCCGGGATCATTGATACTGAGGCACGCGTGGCGCCAGGTGCCGATCGAAGACCCCAACAACGTCATCGGTTCGCCTCGCTTCAGCAACAGCGCTTGACCCAGTACCTTGTCTAGCTCTGAGAGGATGAGCCACTTGGGGCCGCCCGATGCGCCAATCAGCGTGCTGAAGGGGGCTGCTTGCCAACCCTGCTCGCCGATGGTTTTGGCGGCATCGCTGCCCATGTACACAGATAGGGCGGTTTGCATGGTTCCTGACCTCTGCCACACGGCACTCGAAGTGCGATTGTTGGCGTTTTGTCCACTTCAGTCTAATGAATTACGGTCGTTTGCACGTTTTTGGTCAAAATAGGCACGGTGCTTGCAGTGTTAACGCTTGCGGCGCGATGCGGCGAGACAAATCCGCGGTGTCTTTGCGGGCTGAGTTTCAACTAGCGCGCAAATAAAAGGGGGCACGTTATCAGGATGGATAGCGTGACATGAGGAACACTGATTTAACAAAGTGGACGGAAAACATTATGGATGATGAACAAAACACCCGTGCGGCACTGCAAGCAGTGCTGGCGAGATTTATTCAAGAGGCGTCGTTGCCCGACAGCGTCGCCTTTAATTTTATGAGGTGGTATGCCGGCGTTACCGGGAGTCTGGCGCAACGCGCTAAAGCCGCTAACACCGCGCCACTATTGGGGT
>CACNSR010000039.1 GCA_902623175.1 Halieaceae bacterium | reverse complement strand
GATACACCCTGTATGCCACCACCCAGAACCCGCACATATTGAGACGAGTTTTGGCGGAAGAGGTAGGTATAGCGCCAGAGCATGAGATCGACGTGGTCTCGAAGGATGTTGGAGGAAGCTTCGGTTCTAAAATATTTGTCTATGGAGAGGAGTGTCTTTGCCTTTGGGCGTCGCGAAAATTGAAAGCCCCAGTTAAGTGGTCTGCAACTAGAGCAGAAAGTTTCGCAGCCGACGTCCATGGAAGGGACCATCATACGGAGGCAGCTATAGCGCTTGATAAGAATGCTCGTATAACCGCAATCAAAGTTAAGACGCTAGCTAATTTAGGCGCGTATCTCTCGCCTTTTGGTTCACTCGTTCCCACATATAACTACGCAATGATGTTGGTAGGTCCGTACTCAATTCCCAACGTTGTTGCAGATGTGACAGGTGTTTATACAAACACCTCGCCAGTCGACGCATATCGAGGGGCGGGGAGACCTGAGGCAACATTTGTTGTTGAGACTCTCATCGATAATGCCGCTAATGAGCTTGGGCTAGATCCGAGTGAGTTGAGGTCACGGAATTTAGTCCAACCGGAGCAGATTCCATATCAAACACCGACAGGACTTGTGTTTGACTCTGGAGACTTTCCAGCACACTTTGAAAAAGCGCTTGAGCGTGCCCAATATTTTTCATTTAAAGAGAGGCAACAGGAGAGCTTAAAGCAGGGCAAGAGGCGCGGTATCGGTATTTCGAACTATGTCGAAGCGTGCGCAATAGGGCCCTCCGCTATCGCCGGTGTTCTGGGGGCTGATTACGGTCTATGGGAATCAGCCACTGTTAGGTTCCTACCCACCGCGAAACTAGAGGTTGTTACGGGGTCTCATTCTCAAGGACAGGGTCACGAAACCACTTTTGCGCAGGTAGCGAGCAGTGTGCTCGGTGTGTCTTTGGCGGATATTTCTGTTCTGCACGGCGATACTCGTTGCACTCCTGTGGGTATGGGGACTTATGGCTCAAGATCTCTCTCAGTTGGTGGTTCGGCTGTTGTCCTAGCCGCCAAAAAATTGGTCGAGAAGGGGCGAGCAATTGCAGCGCATTGTTTTAACTGTCAATCATCGGGAGTCGAGTTTGCATCTGGTGTATTCAAGCGCGCCGACGGTGAGGATCAAATTACGATTCAAGAGATTGTGCGTATTGCCCATGCCCCTCATAACTATCCCGAAGAACTGGAGCCTGGGATGGAGGCTACTGCGTTTTACGATCCGAAAAACTTTACCTATCCGTCTGGTACACACATTTGCGAGGTGGAGATTGACCCTGAAACCGGATCAGTAGCCGTGGTTAATTACACAGCGGTCGACGACTTTGGTGTTGTGGTTAACGAGCCTATTGTAGAGGGGCAGTTGCATGGTGGTATTGCTCAGGGTGTTGGTCAAGCGCTTTGGGAGCATGTCAAATACGATTGCGAGACGGGAAATTTGATAACTGATTCTTTTGACGAATATGCCGTTCCGAGAGCTGAGTCGCTCCCCTCATTTGATATTTCTTTTACCGAGACGCCTTGTGAGCACAATCCTCTTGGAGTGAAGGGTTGCGGAGAGTCAGGGGCAATAGCCGCGCCGCCAGCAGTAATGAATGCTATTTACGCCGCGCTGGGTGAACGCGTATCAATGCCAGCTACGCCCGAAAAGGTTTGGCGCTGTATCAAACGATCTGCTGGGAGTGTGTGAACATTTCATCAACATTTCACAGCCCTGAAACAACCGCCGATGCTGAAGCAATTTATCGTGAGTCGAAACGTCCGATCTATCTTAGCGGCGGTCAAGAAGTGGTGCTGCGCCTTCAGCATGATCTGGAACACATCTCAGACTTAATAGATCTATCCAATATCGATGAGTTGCATGGTGTTCATGCAGAGGGCTCCACTCTGTCAATTGGTGCGGGCGAAAACCACGCTGCAATAGCTGGGTCAGCTGTAGTTGCCCATACAGCGCCCGTGTTGAGCGAGCTTGCCTCTAGCATTGGTGATTCACAAACAAGAAATAGAGGAACGATAGGTGGTGCAATAGCGTCTAAAACGCGGTCTTCAGACTGGAACGCGGCTCTGCTTGCCCTAGATGCAGTGATCCATACAACAAAAACTAGTCACATGGCTGAGGGTTATTTTGCCAACGGAGGTTTAACAGAGGGGGAACTCATAACCAGAATATGCTTTGAAATTCCCTCTCAAGGCATTTACCTGAAGCACACTAGAGCATCTAGCACCGATGCTGTGGTCGGTGTTTTGGTGAGTAGATTTGAGAAAAGATGTCGGGTCGCTATTGTTGGGGCTCAGAGAGTAGCCTTTCTGTGTCCAGCGCTGGAGGCTGCTTTAGGTACAAGATTTCACCCGAATGTTTACGACCACAGCCACATTCCTGACAACATGCTGAGAGAGAAGCCCGACGCTAGTCTGGAATACCAATTAAATCTGGTAGAGATTCTCTTTAAGAGGGCTATCCATAGTTGCGCTTGAGACATCGCTTTAAACAATGCGAATAAAACTAAAGCAGCATGCAACTCTCTTCTGCCTGAAAGAGCTTGCTCAGGTGTTGCTCGCGCAAATTGACTGAGAAAACAACTAGGGGATTTTGGCAAGCCCAGAGTATACGAACGCTTATTCTGACTTAACCGCCCAACGCCAGAGTGCTTCCTCGCCAACTCGATACATCAAAAACACGTGCTCAACTGCCGCCAGCGCAGCCACCCACGCTAGAAGGAATAGACTAAGTGCAACTGAGGTGTCATCCGTTGCAAAAGCGCGCAAGAACAACAGCAGGGCAAATATAGCCGCCAGGAAGCTTGAGGGAGTCATCAAAGCGCTGTTTTTCCCTACGCTGACATAACTTGCAACATGTTTATGGCTTTTGGGTAGCCAGCCATGATTAAAGTGGCGAACGCCGAAAAATAAATTTAGCTTGGTGCTGCATCGCATAAGCCAAAGAACCAACAAAACATAAAATATGATTGGATTGGTGGGCTTTTCTCCGCCCAGAAAAAACGTCATCCCAATTACTGAAATAACAATCACCTCATGATAAATCATCGTTGCGAGTGCCCGCTTAAATTTCTGACCTAAGCCAAGCCCCGGTGGTGCTAGTGATTTGTTGGGGCCCGTCACAATGCCCATTAGAAACATCAACTCTAGCCATACCCAGATTAGCAACGCAAAAAGAAATCCAAAAAGAATAGCTCGAAGGGAAGGGTCAACAGAAATATAGGGTACGGAAGCAATGCACCCGATCGCCACAACAGTGCTCAACCCAAAAAGTAGGTTTTTAATTGGTGGGCGCTGATGCGCACTTATCAAAGCAAGCCCGGTGAATAGCCACCAAAGCGAGAGCGTAACTAACAGTGCGAGCCAAATCATTTTTCCGACGTGAGGTCATGTGGAATTGAGGAAAGGTTAATTGCTGAATCGAGCATCTGCCGAAAATGTTGAGCATTAGGCTCACCAAAGGCTTTTAGCTGAATCCGACTATTCGTGCTTGGATCTTCGACTATTATGTCCCCGGCACCCAATGTGTAGAGAATAAAGACAGGTTCCGCAGAGATCCCCTGAACCCTTCGGTCTCGCACCAAACTTCTAAAGATTGTTCTAACGAAAGCACCTTGCCCAGATTCGTAGCGAACGATCGCGGCGCCGCTTTCTGCGTGGAAAATTCCGACGGCACCCTTAGCCAAGTCTCGAACGACAATTCGCTCTGACACATCGGGCGGCCCTGTACCCGAATTTCTGAATGAGGCGCTATTTTGATCAGTGAGAAAGGCCCCTGCGCCCCAAACCGCCAACATCGAAATCATCACCCACACCAACGGATGGATCGGGCGAAGCAATTTGGGCGGGGATATCACCGCTGTCGCGCCCATCACTGCGCCCGTTGGGGCGCTTGAGCCTCCATAGAAATATCCTGATAATCGCTCTTAAATTGACCCAGCGATACTGTAGACTCAGCCTTCGCCGCACTCGCTAAGGTACTTGCAGCCAGCTCAAAGTCACGCAGACCTCGCAGCAAAGGCTGTAGTGGGCGAACCCACCAAGATCTAACATTTGGCCACAACAGCAACCAGTAAAGCTTATCGCTGTTCTCAAGCTTCAACGCGATATCACCCGTTCCATCCGAGAAAACTTTTAGATCCGCAGAGGCAATCTGTTCTAATGGGAAATTGACGTGGATTGGCACCGCTGCACCGGTCCTGAGGATCAACCGTCGATTAGTCAGGCTGTAAATCGTGGTCTTTCCATAAAGCGCCGCTAAGCCTACGATTACGCCCACAATAAACAGGCTGGCCAGCGACTGCCATGCCAACAACGCAGACCACTCACTTATCGGCGCATCACCCATTATTAGGTAACCAGTCCTCAGCACGACCAAGCCCAGCAAATATGCCACAACGTACCAAAGGTACATCGCGCGAATAGCGATAGCAGTAGCTTCTGGTCGTCCTTGCCAGATTAACACCTCATCAGTTGGCAAGTTTTCGGCAAGATTGGCGTCGTTGAGAGGTGCCGCCCCACGCACCACCTTTTTTTCTTTTTTTAGTGCTTCTTTCACAGGCGAGGTTCCTGACGGTTAGGCATCGCGTAAAGAGTTCCGCCACCGTAAAACGCAGTTATTCGATCCTCTTCCCGCAGCGTTACTTGATCAGGGTTGGTCAATGTAGGCACTTGTTGGAACTGATCGCTGCGGATCGAGCGTACATTGAGCTCACCACTTTTTAACACTCGCGCCATTGTCATCGGCAGCAAGACTCGCTTGCCCATAACATCTAACTCAGCATAGCGAAACATTGGTTCAGCTCGGTCAACCCACATATCCACAACGGTGCCCCCTTGTTTGCCATCGCACCCATAGACCGCTTTTCCAACAGGGTTGGGGTCTTTAGATACAACACTATGTTCAGGATCGATTCTTAGTGGAACGATTCGGGGTCGCCCATCAACAGTCAAATCTGGCTGGTCCGCTCGATTAGCCCACGCCGCGGGTCCCAGTCCGTCCACCATTGGATCTCCCAACGGTTTTAAAGGTGCGCCCGCAGCGTTATAAAGTGGCTCGGCATTAATGGCGTATTCGGGTGCATCTGGTCCAGGCCTGACACGATCTCCTTGACCGTGGTGTTTACGATAAGTCTTGGGCTTAGGAATACCACCCAATCCAGCCGCTGTCTCTCCATTGTTAAGCTGAAGTGGCCATCCCTCTCGCTTACCTTCGCGATGCAGATGCAACACTAATCCAATGAAGAACAACCAGAATAACGTGAACAAAATTGAGGTTAGATCTAAAAAAGATGATACGTCGCTCATTTAAAAACCCTCCAAGTATGAGGTTTAGTTTGGAAAATCCTCTAATTTCAGGCCATCTGCTGAATTACCAGACGTCATCACTCTCCTAGCCAGTGGCCCGAGCGAAGCTAATGCCAAAAATAAAAGTGCTACTTCAAAAATATAGACCG
>CACNSR010000038.1 GCA_902623175.1 Halieaceae bacterium | reverse complement strand
CAAGTCGCGGCAACGGATCCGAATACCCTACCCGCCTTGCCCGCCGACACACGTCTTGGCGCACCGGTATCTCGCCCCGGCAAGATCGTCGGCTGCGCACTCACGTATGGCAAACATGCCGCCGAGGCGGGACTCGAGCCCCCTGAAGAACCCATGTTCATGCTGACCGCGGCCAGCGCCATCAACGGACCCAACGACCAGGTGATGATGCCCAAGGGGGGCACGCAGCTGGATTGGGAAGCCGAACTCGCAGTGGTCTTCTGCAAGTCGGGAGCGAATATCCCGTTAGAAAATTCCATGAGTCACGTCGCGGGCTTTTGTGTGAGCAACGACCTTTCCGAGCGTGTCTTTCAGCTGGAGCGCGGCACGCAGTGGACCAAAGGCAAAAGTGCCGACACCCTGAAACCGCTTGGCCCCTGGCTCGTGACCACTGAGGAGGTCGGCGACCCCAACCAGCTCGATATCTCACTGCACGTCAATGGCGAGGTCAGGCAACAAAGTAATACGTCCGACATGATGTACAGCATCGCCGAGCTGGTCTCGATCATCTCTCGCTACACAAGCTGGCACCCCGGTGACGTCATGATGACCGGCACGCCGCCTGGTGTGGGCTATGGCATGAAGCCTCCCCAGTACCTCAACATTGGCGACGTGATGGAAGTTCGTATCGACAAACTTGGTATACAGCGCAGTACCGTCGTGGCGTATAGCCCGCGTTACGCATGAGGCCAGCATGAGCACACCCCGCATCGTGATTGTGACCGGCGGCGCCCAGAATATCGGCGCGGCAATCGTGGCGAGTTTTCAAGCAGCGGGGGATACCGTGATCTGCGCAGACCTGAATGAGCCCGAGGCCGAGGGCGTCACGTTTATTGAGACTGATGTCGCCCGGGAGGCGAGCGTCAGAGATCTCATGACGCGGGTGGAATTTGATTTCGGGCGCCTCGACGTCCTGGTGAACAACGCCGGCATCTGCATCGAGGAAACCATCGCTGAGACTCCTGAAGAAGACTGGGACAGGGTAATGGTGGTCAACGTGAAAAGTACGTTCCTCACCACCAAGCATGCCTTGCCCTTGATGCGCAAAGAAAATGCGCAGCATCCGGCTATCGTGAATATCAGCTCTATCGAGGGCCTCGGCGCCAACCCGCTGCACAGCGTTTACGCCGCCTCCAAAGCGGCCGTGGCGGCCTTTAGCCACAATACCGCGCTCGAGTACGGCCCATATGGCATCCGCTGTAACGCCGTGGCACCCGGTTGGATCAACACGCCATTTAACGAGCAGTTGCTTGCCCAGTACCACGATCGCGCTGCGGTCGACGCCGCGATCGAGGCCCTGCATCCGGTGGGCCGCCTCGGTAGCCCAGAGGACGTGGCCAACACGGTCTTCTGGCTGGCCAGTAGCGACGCCACCTTTGTCACCGGACAAGAAGTGGTGGTAGATGGCGGCCGCCTCGCCAAACTACCCCTGCCAGCACTCTGAATCATGAGCCCTCTGAACGCATCGAGTGGACAACCCCGGGACTTCAGCGGTCGCGTGGTATTGATCACAGGCGCCGGGAGTGGCGTAGGCCTTGAGTGCGCCCGCGTCTTCGCTGCCCATGGCGCCAAACTCCTGTTGGTGGGTCGCTCGGCAGAGAAACTCGAGACCGCTGTGGCGACGCTCGCAGACGAGACCAAAGCGCAGGCTGCGATCTGCGCGGGAGACGTCACTGATCCCGCCTTTGCCACCGGGGCAATGGCCGCTGCACAGGAAGCTTTCGCCGCACCGGCTGAAGTACTCATCAATAATGCAGGCATGATCGTACGCCGCGATGCGGTCGACACCTCGGATGACGAGTGGCGTGCCGTGATGCAAACCAATGTCGATGGCGTGTTTTACTTGAGCCGCGCGTTTGCGCAGCAGCTCGTCTACGACGGCGCCATCGTGAACGTGTCATCCACCTGTGGGGTAGTCGGCGCGGCAGGCTTGGCGGCCTACTGCACCAGCAAGGGCGCGCTGAATCAGCTCACCCGTGCCATGGCGCTAGAGCTCGCCGATAAGCAGATCAGCGTGAACGCGGTGGCGCCTGGCGCCATCAACTCCCCCATGCTGTTCTCGGAGCACGCCACACAGGCCGCTGCCGATTCGGTCGTGGAGCGCAATCAGAGCAGCATTCCGATTGGCGATGTCGCCCAACCCGAAGAAGTGGCCCGTGCGGTCCTGTTTTTGGCCACCGAGCGGCACATCACTGGCACCATTTTGTCGGTGGATGGCGGCTACACGGCGACCTGAGCCATGAAGATTCGCCACATCACCCTCTTCCAGCACGATTTACCGGTTAAAGGTGGGGCGTACCGAATGGCCAATGCCAGCGTGAGCCACCTCGACAGCACCATCGTGAGGGTTGTGAGCGATTGCGGCACCGTGGGCTGGGGTGAAACCTGCCCCGTAGGCCCGACCTACGCCCCCAGCCACGCCGAGGGCGCCCGCGCTGCACTCACCGAGATGGCACCACACCTCATTGGCACTGACCTCGAAAAGCTGGTGCTGCTGAATCGCAAGATGGACAGCCTGCTCAACGGGCACCGCTACGCCAAAGCCGCTATTGATATCGCCGCCTACGACGCGATTGGTAAGAAAACAGACCGCTCAGTGGCCGATTTACTTGGGGGTGCGGTCACTGACCGCGTGCCCTCGTACTACGCTACCGGTGTGAGCGAACCCGACGAAATCGCGCGCATCGCGCGAGATAAAGCTGACGAGGGGTATCCCCGCCTGCAGATCAAAATTAACGGCCGCCCGGTGCAGATTGATATCGAGGTGGTGCGCAAGGTGTGGGAAGCCGTAGGCAATCGCGTGCGACTGGCGGTCGATGGCAACCGCGGCATGTCAACACGGGACGCGTTGCTGCTCAGTCAGGCCTGCCGGGATATTCCGTTTGTGCTGGAGCAGCCCTGCGACTCGCTGGAAGAAATCGCAGCTATTCGCGAGCAGCTGTGTCATCCGGTGTATCTCGACGAGGGCGCCACCGACCTGCCTACCGTAATCCGCGCGGCGAACGGTATCGTCGATGGCTTTGGCATGAAAATCACACGTATCGGTGGCCTTACGCCGATGGCGACCTTCCGCAACCTCTGCGAGGCAAGACACCTCCCCCACACCGTTGATGATTCCTGGGGCGGTGACATCATCGCCGCCGCCTGCGTGCAATTAGGCGCGACAGTCAGCTCAAATATCTACGAGGGCACTTGGCTGGCCCAACCCTATATAGAGGGTCACTATGATCCCGCAGGGGGTGTAGCCATTGAGGACGGGCACATTGCAGTGCCCAGTGGCCCCGGGCTGGGCATATCTCCTGAGCCAGCTATTTTCAGCCGCGAAGTTGCCCAATTTTAAGCGCGACTCAGGCAGCGTAATCAGTTGCCAAAAAAGAAGCGTGTTGCGCAACTGCGGCCGATATTAACCGGCTCAATACGCTGCGCGAGTTCTACCGGAGTCAGTTTCTAGCAGCAGCAGCTTGTCTTGCAGCATTCACAAGACTTGGCTTCACAGCAGGCTTTAGATTCACAATTGCAAGTGCAGTTTTCAGACGTCATGATATCCCCTGTTACAGTCTTCGTTTTCAATTAAGTCGGCTAACTCCCGTAGCTGAGTGGCCACTTTGTTGCGGTTCAACCGATAAGTCTTCTCGCGGCCCACTTTGTCGAACGTCACTATGTCGCGCTCAGCAAGCACCTTGAGATGTCTCGAAACAACCGACGCGTCAACGCTGCAGCAGTCACATAGGCACATGGCGTTCTGCGACGACTCGCAGCGACATAACTCGTAAACCAATGAAAGACGATTGAACTCGCCTAAGGCCTTAAGGAAGTCTGCTGTTTTTTGGGTTTCAGCTGCATTCATTTGTGCATTCTTGCACAATTGTGCAATTATAGCAAGCGTAGAGGTGTTGCCAATTCTCCACGCGCTGAATAAGCCCCTAGTTACCCTTCTTGTAGCGCGCAGACCGATCATAGACCGCATCATCCAAGCGGCTACCGAACAACGAATCAGACATCATCTCGTAGTAAGGGTCGTTGGTGGGTGTCGTGCGGCTCCAGTCCACACGCTCTGACCGATAAGCCATCCTCCAGACGCCGTCGCGGCGCTCGTACCGGTCTAAATACCGCCCCGCCACGATCAGATCGTCGAAACCGGTCTCAGACTTCACCTTGTGATAGGCGTGGAAATAGACCTCGCCGAAGGCCTCGTCGCCTTCCACCTCGATCAAGGTATTACCCATCATATGTTGATTAGAGGCGTGGTCGCGCAATGCGGAGATGGCAAAGACGATGAACGTCGGCGCATCGCCATTCATGAACCCGTATTCGCAGTAGGCGTCTTCCCAGAACACCGACAGTAGTGAGTCAGCGTCGAGTCGATCCAGACCCCGCATATAGCGGCACGAGAGTTCATAGATAGCCTGCTTATCCAGCAAGATCTGTATGGCTTGGTCCATGGCTCGCGTCCCTAAAGTGTTACAGATGGTGAGCCGCATCGTGTGCTACATCTGTTGCCGGATCAACTCTTGCACCCATCAGCAAGAGGTTCGGGTGCACCTGTACCGATGACGAGGCATGCACCAACTGCCTTGTCGACGGAGCGTCCGCTCCGCATACTCAGGGCATGCGAACAAAAACAACAAAAGCGGCACACTGAAACAATGGCCAATTCCAACTCCAAGCCCGGTGAAGCACGCGCGCAAGGCGGGACCATCGCTCAGATACTCGCCTACGACGCCAAGCCCGCACCGGCACCGCTTACCGCCGAGGCCTATGAATTTCTAGGCGATGCCGATCTGCCCGCTAGCCGCTACACCTGCCCGGATTTCTTCCGGCAAGAGATGAGCGCCATGTGGTCGCGTACCTGGCAGTGGGCGTGCCGTGAGGAGCACATCCCGGAAGTCGGTGACCATTACGTCTACGACATCGGCCCCTACTCCGTTATCGTTACCCGAGTGGCAGAAGGCGAGATCAAAGCTTTTATCAACAGCTGTACTCACCGCGGTACGCGGCTGCTGGGTGAGGAAGGCCCAGGATACGGGCAGTCGTTTAACTGTCCCTTCCACGGCTGGTCGTGGCGCCTCGACGGCGCCTTGAAAGATGTGCCGGGCCGCTGGGACTTCCCCCATGTCTGTGAGGCCACGCATTCTTTGCAAGAAGCAGCCTGCGCATCCTGGCAGGGGTTTGTGTTTGTAAACCTCGACCCCGATGCCCCACCGCTCAGCGAGCAATTGGACGTGCTCCCTGAGCACTTTGCACACTTTCCCCTTGAGGGGCGGCGTATTCGGCTCCATGTGCAGAAGGTGTTGCCGGCTAACTGGAAAGCCGCGCAGGAAGCCTTCATGGAGGCATATCACAACTTCGCAACCCACGACTCGCCGACGGGGGCCAACACCCAGTACGATATTTTTGGGCCCCACGTGAGTCGCTTCATTCATAACATCGGGCACTACTTCCCCGAATCCCTATCCGACTATCCGGGAGACAAGTGGCGCGAGCCGCCTTTGACTGAGCAAGAACTATTGGCAGGGCTGCCAGTAACCCAGCGCACACTCAAAGACGGTGAAACGGCTCGGGCGGTCGGCGCGCAGTTGTTACGTGACGAGATGGGCGCGCAAATAAATGTCGACTTCTCAGAGGTTTCTGACAGCGAGATGCTCGACTCGATCGAGTACCACCTGTTCCCCAATGCCTTTCTCTTCCCCGGCACGCTGATTTCGATGGCGTATCGGTTCAGGCCCATGGGCGATGACGTCGACAGCTGCCTGTTCGAGATCCTTATGCTGG
>CACNSR010000037.1 GCA_902623175.1 Halieaceae bacterium | reverse complement strand
CCAGCACGGTATAAATTGACGCGCGCAGTACGACGTGTTCGCTTTTGGCCATGAGGTGTCGGCTGGATTGCCACGGGCTAACGGCGTAAACGAGGCTCCAAGACAGATCAATCAAGACAAACCAAATTAAGAAGTCCAACGCTGTCGGCCAAGGGGTCCCATCGCCGATGATGCCGTGCCAGCTCGTTAAGCCAGGTTTTACATCCTGCCGCGTGAGATCTTGGATCGTCTGCGAGATACCGCCAAAGCTATCTACCAAGTGCACCACAACGAAGAAAGAGGCAGCAGTAAACAAGAGGAACATTAGCGTGTCGGTGATCACCACGCCCTTGGAGCCTGCATACAGCGTGAACGTGGAATAACTCAACCACGCAATCAACACACCCTCGGTGTAGCTGACACCGGTCAGATCAGAGAGCAGCAGTGCCGCACCCTGTGTAACCACCAGCAGGTACCCCCCCAGGCCCAGTATCACCGTCCATCCGGCGATCCGCTGCAGCTCGGGAGACGCGAAACGCTGTCCAAAAAAAGCGGCGACGGTAGTCGCCCTGCTGCGCCTCAGATAGGTGCCAAAAAATAGTGCGCCAAAGACATAACCCGTTACCGGAAGTCCAGGGAGCAACAGGTAAGGGCCCAATTGGCCCGCGTAAGTGAAACCGGCCTCCCCCATGAAAACGGTTGTGCTCATATTGCTAGCAACAAGCGTCCCGATAATGAGAAACGTCGGCGCGCGCCGCCCTGCGACGTAGTAGTCCTCGAGCGTCTTCACGCGACGGCCCGCATAGTTGCCAATCACTACGAAGATGAAAACGAAAAAAGCGGTGGTAGCAGCAAATAGCGTCATGGGCGGTACCCCGCCATTGCATCAACAGCCATCACCCAAATGCCCGGATTTGCATCGTGGAGGCGAGCTTCGCTCACATCCGCATCGTCTGTCATTGACTACTCGGCACCAACTGCTTAATTGCACAGAGTACTTTATTACGGCAGTTCAAGACTGCAAGCATATGGGCTGAGAAGCGCAGCAATCGCTGTGTCACGCACAATCAACAAGCTAAACGATAACGGGTAGCGTCTACTCCAGAACAACCCGAGATATGAAACTAAGCTAGGCGGAGAGCAAGTCATGACAGAAATCAGTATTCAAAAGCAGCCTGCAACGCTGACAGGTCTCGAGGAATGCGAATCGTTTGGGGAGCCGGTGGGCGCACTGCCCTTGCAAACCAATACCGGGTTTTTTGAGGGCGAACTGGCGAAAGGTCAGCTGTACACCGGCACCTGGGAGTGCGAGCCCGGTACGCTAGAGCTCGATCTAGAACTCACTGAATTCTGCTATCTGCTGGAGGGGCACTGGCGCTTTACTTCGGAGAGTGGCGTTGTCACTGAGGTCAGAGCAGGTGATAGCTGGGTCTTCCCAAAAGGCTGGAAAGGCACTGCCGAGGTGATTGAAAAAGTGCGTAAAGTCTACGCCATGATGGTGCCAGACGAGGCCGTGTAAAAAGATAACCGTTACCGCAGATCCAGCAGTTTGTAATACGCCATACCCGCGGCAAGCAATGGCCTGCCGAATACTCGCCCTCCCGGGAAGGGCATGTGGGGAATGGCCGCCATCACGTTGAACCGGTCGGATTCGCCAGCAATACTCTCAGCAGTGATCTTGGCCATGATGTGGGTCGGTGCCACACCATGACCTGAGTAAGCCTGGATATAGCGAATATTCGGTGCCAGCTCGCCAAGCTGCGGCATACGGTTGATGCCAATGCCAATCCAACCACTCCATGCATAATCTACTCTCATGTCCGCGAGATCCGGGAACACATTGCGCATTTTTTTGCGCATCACCGAGACCAAATTTTTGGGTTCCATACCGGTGTAATTAGACAGCCCACCAAACAACATGCGGCGGTCAGCCGAGAGCCTGAAGTAATCCAGCGCGGTTCGCGGATCACATACGGCAACGTCTCCTGGTAATAACTTTTGAGCCAGCGATTCGGACAAGGGCTCGGTGGCAATTACCGAGCTGGCTGAGGGCAACACCCGAGTGCTGAGCTTTGGAATCAACTTTCCCATATACGCGTTGCCCGCCAGCACGACATGCTTAGCGGTCACGCGACCTTGCTCGGTCCTCACGACGGGCCTGTCTCCAGGCATGATTTCCAGCGCCCGGGTTTGTTCAAAAATACGGGCGCCTCTACTGACTGCCGCAGCAGCCTCGCCAATGCAGAGATTCAGAGGGTGAATGTGGCCATTGGCCGTATTGTGAAGCCCACCGAGATACCGATCAGAGTTCACGAATTCTCTCAGCTCGCTCGCATCCAGCAGCGTGTAAGGGTGTGGGTTACCAATGGTTTTCTCCCAGTCACGCCACTCGGCAAAATCTTTCATGTGCCGCGGCTTCAACGCCACATCGCAATAACCCCACTTCAGATCACAATCAATGCTGTAGGTTTCAACGCGCTCTTTAATAATATCGCGGGCCTCAATACCCATTTGATAAATCGTATTGATACCCTCCTCACCAATAGATTTCTTAAATCGTTCTGGGGTGTGACCAATGCCACCGATAATTTGACCACCATTGCGACCGCTTGCGCCCCACCCGATTCGATTGGCCTCAATCAGCACCACCTCATAACCACGCTCTGAGAGCTCAACCGCCGTGTTCACACCAGAAAAGCCCCCTCCGACGACCACAACATCACACTCAATTGCGTCGGTCAGTGGTGGATACTCAAATGCGGGGCTGCGTGATGCCGCGTAATAGGATCCGGTGTGCTCAGAAGAGTCTTTTATCGCGCGCAGTCCAAACATGGGGCTCTCTCTAGGGGCGAAAATGGGCAGACGGTGTCCACCCCTCACATCATTTTCCTGATCAACAAGCCAGAGTGTATCGAAGTTAATACACTACCGAATGGCGGCCTATACGACTGGTAGACAAACGTGAATACCGCCCTAAGCTTGCTGTTATGGGTAATAAGAGAAATAGAACATGAACTATGCCGACGCGGCAGAACTAGAGCAGTTCTTAAAAACGCACCCTGACACGCAGGTGTTGGAACTGCTGATGCCCGATATCTCGGGTATTTTGCGCGCAAAGCGTATTCATCGCTCGGAGTTCTCAAGACTCTTTGACGGCACCTTTCTGACGCCTCGCTCTGCGCCCCTGCTTGGTGCGAAAGGAGACTGGTACGACGAGATTCCCCTTTCAGAGCTCGGTGGTGATCCCGATCAAATCATCCTGCCCGTCTCGGGTACGCTCGCGCCGGCACCCTGGTATGACTCCCCAGTCGCTCAAGTCATGGTGGCCTACACCCAGGACAACGGCGAATTGGACTGGGTAGACCCCCGTCAGCCATTGGAAAACGTGCTCGCTCGGTATCACGCAGACGGAATCTCGGCGACAGTCGCGACAGAATTGGAGTTTTATCTTCTTGCTAATACTGACGATCGCCGCCCGATGCCTTTGAAGGGCAACATCCCGGGCACGAATCTCGAGCAGCAGGGCATCCAATACTGCATGGCCGATGACCTCTTCGACTGCGATGCCTTTCTAAACGACGTTAGAATCGCCAGCGAGCTTCAGGGTGTGCCGCTGACCACACTGCACGGCGAGTTCTCACCAGGCCAATGGGAAATCAACACGCTACATCAGGCCGACGCGGTAGTTGCCGGCACTCACGCGCTCTTGCTCAGACGCATTGTGAAGGGCGTAGCCAGAAAGCACGGTTACGGCGCTACCTTCATGGCGAAGCCTTTTGGTGAATTGGCCGGCAGTGGCATGCATATTCATGCCAGCGTCTACGAAAAAGGAGGCACTAACGTCTTTGCGGATCCCGACCCGGTGGAACCACCACGCCTGATGCCACGCCTACGCCATGCCATTGGTGGGCTGGGCAGGCTCCTTGATGAATCCATGCTCTGCTTCGCACCTCACGCCAACTCCTATCGGCGGTTTAGAGCTGGCGCATTGGCACCTTCGGGGAAAAGTTGGGGATACGATCATCGCGAGGTCGCACTGCGCATCCCGCGATCGACCGAGCATAACCGACGTATTGAGCACCGGGTGGCAGGTGCAGAGGCCAACCCCTATTTGGTGCTAGCGGCAGTCCTGGCAGGTATGCATTATGGACTACAAAGCGCTACCGACCCCGGAGAGCCAGTGCCCCGGGATGCTGACTTGTCGGAAGACGAGACAACCCTGCCCGCACGTGTTGATAAGGCGATCGAATTGTTTGCAGGCAGCGAGATTTTACCTGGCTATTTCGGTGAGGAGTTTGTGCGGATCTATACCGCCATCCGACAAGGCGAGAGCAATGCCTACCACGCCGAGGTCCCAGATTTAGATTATGCTTGGTACCTAAGAGCGCTCTGAGCCTTTCAGGCTTTTGACAACATCCGCTGACGGTAAGCACCAGGGGTCTGCCCAGTGACCTTTCGAAACGCGTTATAAAAAGTTGAGGTCGAGTTGAAACCAACCTCCAATGCGATATCGAGAATCGCTTCCCGGGAACTGGTATCTGACTGCATCAGCTTGATCGCCGCCTCCACCCGCCTCTGATTGATGTAATCAAAGAAGGTTGTTTGCAAACCGGCGTTAATCGTTTGTGAGACATGATTCACGGTCGTGTCCAGGTAATCGGCCAGCTTAGGCAGCGACAACTCCGGGTCTAAATACAGCTGCCTTTCCACCATGAGGCGCTCCAGCGCCTCTAGCAGTTGCGCCATCGTCTCCTCGCGCAAACCAGACTTCATATATCTGGCTGCGTCGTCACCTCGCTGGCTGCGTGGCAGGCTGACGCGCGCCTGATAGTAGTCGCGAATCTCCAGAGCCGAGTTCCCACGTAGCGTAATGAACTCGGCACCGTGCCAAATTGCCGTCCGACTATCGGGCGCCATAGGCTTGGCACAGTACTGAAATGCGATGGTTTTACCGTTGGTCAGGATATCGCCTGTGACCTCATAGAAATAATGGCCGCTTTGGAAATAGTCGACCAATTCTTCAAACAAGGCCTCTTTACTAATCTGCTGCTGAAACACCTCATCAATGTAGTGTCCGTTGGGGCAAAGATGCTCTGTGACAGAATTGGCATCCTGCTCATTCCAGGCCTCGAGATAACTGGTTACAAAAGAGGTGGCTTCGACTTTTTTCATGAATTCCGCCGCTATGCTGGTGAGACGGGCTTAATATACTGAGTGAATGACCAGACCTAAGCAACCTTTCCCCATTCTTTGAGCCTATCGGGTGCTAAAGCTATTCATTGCCAGTCCAGTAGGGTTGTAAGGGTCGTCTCAGGATCCGGCATGCACAGTGAACAATGCCAAAATGCCCGAGAGCGAGAGGCTCACTGACATGATAAAAGGGTTGGGTGTATGAGCACACAGCGGACATGGTGGCAGTCGCTTGACGTTAAACAGCGATTGAAGCTTGTGGTCTATGCCCTATTGCTCGTGAACTTTGCCCATTATATCGGCAACGATATCGAGCAGGCGCAACACACCTTCCACTCCGGATGGCGCTGGTACGACTGGACCAGTAACTTCGCCACCACGCTGGACGAGCTTGGTTGGTTCATCCTGCTTTTCCTCCTCGAGCTGCATACTTACGTACTATCAGACGATGCTTTTACGCGCGGTCGTCTCATGGCGATGAACGTGATTCGTCTGATCTGCTACCTGGCAATCGGTCACGCAGTCTTTGCGTTTGGGGAATACCTTGTCGATTTAGCAGCCGCCACTCACCACGTCGACTCCGCTTTATGTGCCTTCGCGAACGACGGCCTGTCGTTTACGCGCAACCTAGAGTATTGGGAGCTCGATGCCAGCAATTGCGGCACGCTGTCTACAGGCAGCGAGTTCTACATTTTCTCCCAAGGCCAGGTCATTAGCGACGCAGCGGGCATGACAATAGAGCTCGAACTCGCATGGGTTGACCTTGTTGAGGTAGTCGTTTGGCTGTTTATCCTGTTCTTGATAGAACTGCGAATCCGATTGCAGGATCGCGGCATCAGCAGCAGTCGACTGCTTTCCTTCGCAACGACGACTAAGGGTGTGCTCTACGGCATCCTATGGTGCCTCGCCGCCTATTGGGCTCATCGCGGACATTGGATATTTGCTTGGGACGAAGCACTCTGGATTCTGGGCTTCATGGCAATCGGCATGAATCTCTCTGATTGGCGCAAAGAGATCGCTCAGTCGACACCTGCTGCTGGGGAAACCAGCGGTGTCAACTGAATAACGTAGGTTGCCTTGCTACTGAATCAGACCAGCCCTGGAGGGGTGAGCCTTGCGCGGTCTGGAGACCAGAAAGGCTTGCTCTGGATAGTGCACCGCGC
>CACNSR010000036.1 GCA_902623175.1 Halieaceae bacterium | reverse complement strand
ACCGCTGCGGTCCGTCAAGAGAATATCTGGCTGCCCTGGCCTCCACACTGCCCAGTAAGTGTGCCGAGCGGGGTGCTGCAAGCGGCAATAACAACAGAATGGCGAGGCGATTTAGTAATAATCTAGATGTTATCGAACTCGATCATCCGCGGAGTCCAAACGCTCAATCCTCGCATCTAGGCAGTAAAGTACATTTTGTCCAAAGTGGCTCTTACCGAGAAATGATCGAACCAAGCTGTCCTCTAATGAACCGTGTGATTCAGCCTCGGCCTGCAAATTCACAATCGTGGAGGCTTCGGCTCCACAGCTGGACAGCAAGCGTCGGAACCCTGGATCGAGACCGTGCTGCACTGAGCTTACAGAAGCATAGTATTCACCCCTGTCCATCGCGAGCACACATAGAGGGAAGCTTGAAACTACTAAGAACACCACGGCAAAAAAAAGTCGGCCCATGACATTAGCTTACCGCAGGACTGCG
Source organism: Halieaceae bacterium (assembly GCA_902623175.1). GTDB lineage: Bacteria > Pseudomonadota > Gammaproteobacteria > Pseudomonadales > Halieaceae > Luminiphilus. The sequence goes on along the minus strand of CACNSR010000036.1, from coordinate 5,876 downwards.
TCAATGTGAGGAGCTAATATTGGCGGCGATGATCGGACTGGACCTGTATTTTCTGACTGAGCTATAGAAATTCAATTCTCTGCCGATGTGAATTTCCCCGCACATCAGGCTTTTAACAAACTACTTTCGTTGATAAGAGGGTCTAGTTCGGAGAAAACAGTTGATGAATAGGATTTTATGGTGTCCGGGGCCGCCCTCAGCAACTTGGAACTGTCACTGCTGCGGCCTACCTGGGTAGTCGCTTCTATTCAACTGATGCAAGCTGACCCTTGGAGTACAGACAGGCGTGACCCGAAATTAGAACTCGGTCGTCTACAACCTCACAATAGACATCGCCGCCACGTTTGGACACCTGGCGCGCCGTCAGTGACGTCTTGCCCAGCTTTTCGGCCCAGTAAGGCGCAATGGCACAATGGGCCGATCCCGTCACCGGATCCTCGTCAATCCCTGAATTGGGTGCAAAATATCGTGACACGCAATCGCATGAATCTCCTGCCGCGGTGATGATCAATCCATCACCTTCGAGATGGCGGATATAATCCAGATCCGGTTTGACCGCGCGGACTGCGGGCTCATGTTGCAGCACTGCCATATTCATCACTGCGCGCCTAAAATCGACAACGGTTTGCCCCACTGCAGATTCCAAACCCTCAGGAAGATCCATCTCGTGGCCTGGACGTGCTGGAAAGTCCAGCGTGATCATGCCATCACTCCGGAGACACGCAGACAGCAGACCACTGGCAGTTTTAAAGCGCAGCATGTCGGACTGCCAGGCAAGTTCGCTGAACAGGACAAAAGCCGACGCTAGCGTTCCATGTCCGCAAAGATCTACTTCCACGGTCGGGGTGAACCAGCGCAGATGAAAATCTGCAGCACTATCGCCAACAGGTATAAAAAAGGCCGTTTCTGACAGATTGTTTTCGGCTGCGATGGCACACATCACGTCATCGGGAAGCCATTCGGACAGCGGTACAACCGCCGCTGGATTGCCACCAAACAAGCAGTTTGTAAAGGCATCAACATGATAGAGATGAAGCGACATTGGCAGGGGCCCCCTATTGCTGGCAAGAGGGTAATAATCACGGCTCCAGAATCACAATAGCGTACCCAAGCATCGTATCGGTAACCCGATCAGTCAAGTCAATCACAACCCGAAAATCCATTCTCATTTAGTCACCCATCTGCGGCATGCTGCCCTGATCCACCACCTAATGAAACACGACCCAGTGGAGGGGTAACAGCCGTTGCGATTGTTATCGTTACCGTCCAGATACCCCATGGGTTGTTGGCAATCGGAGGGGCATCTGATGTTTGCACTAACAGAAGTGCTCCTCGTTCATTGCTAAGCCTGCTTGAGATTACCTTAGTGGGCTGAGAGCATGTCACCGGCACTAACATTTAACTTGTAGACGAGAGAGCCCTGATGACTGCACTGACATGCAAGGCACTGCGAGTAATTCTTCTTGTTTTTTCAGCGCTAGCACTGGCTTTGGCGGCAATTCCTTTAAACGAGGCCAGAGAGACTTTTGACGGTGAAAACTTAATTAATGGGTCGAACGGTGAGCAAAAAGGGGGTCATTGGAGGCCGCCACTAGCTGAGCAAACCGAACCTATAGGTGCTGCTGATTTCGAAATTATGCTGTCAGCGGCAAAAAGGTGGGGGGAATTTGGGCCGGAAGACCAGATAGGCGCGATAAACCTCATAACCCCTGAGACGCGAACCGCTGCCGCAGCGTTAGTTAAGACGGGACGGACCGTTACTCTCGCAAATCCAATGGATAAAGTTAAGGCGAGTGAATTCGTAACACCACTTGAACACCAAGTATTCGTTTTCCCACCGTTAATGGGTCCACATTCTTTAGAAATAGCCGCAGGGGATATTTTCACTATCAACTATCACGGGGGACTTCATAGCCACATGGATGGTGTCGCGCATTTTGGTTGGGGAGGAAAACTTTACAATGGGTTCGATTTTGCCCCCTCCAGTAAGCGCGGCTTTTTGAACCTCGGCGTGGAGAATATTGCACAGAAGGGAATTTTTACCCGAGGCGTCTTAATTGATCTGCCACGTATGTATGGGGTAGAAAGTATAAATCCCGGCACCTTGATCACATTAGAGCACATCGAAGCTTGGGAGAGCCTGAGCGGTGAGCGCGTCCAATCGGGGGACGTGTTACTGCTACGATTTGGGCGTTGGTCCGTCGCCAAAAAAGACGAGGATTTTAATCCCTTGGAAAAAACTGCGGGACTTCATGCGTCTGTCGGAGCTTGGCTCAAAGAAAGAGGCGTTGCAGCAATTGCCTCGGATGCAATTAGTGACCGTATGCCTCCTTATGTGGAGGGTGTTTTTAACCCCGTGCACGTCATCGCCAATTACGCTCTGGGCATGCCCATTTTCGATCATCTCCAATTAGATGAGCTCGCTAGAATTTCCAGCGCATTAAACCAAGAAACCTTTTTATTTATTGCGGCACCGCTGAATATCGAGGGAGCCACAGGATCGCCAGTGACGCCTATTGCTGTTTTTTGATCAGTTGCTCCGGGCCCCAGGTTCGGGGGGCTGCACGCCGAGGTAATAGTGATGGTTACGGCCCACATACATTAGGGGGTCGAATTGGGTCAGGCCAGTCTCTTTTTTCGGCGTTATAGGGACCGGCTAACTATTCAAAAGCTTGCCCTTCCAGAAGTTCAAAAGCTTGCCCTTCCAGAAGTCCGCACCCCTGAGGGTATTTTTTAGCCACCTCAGCAAGTTTCACTACCTTTGGAAGACGGACAGATTTTTCACACTGCATCATCAGGGGTGCGTTAGCTTTTGGACTCCTGCATTGATACTTGCCATCAATCGTTGCGCGGCACTCAGTCCCGGGGGGCAGTTGTCTGACTTCCCCCTTAATGTCTCCGAGTTTCATGAACGCTGCAGCAAATATTGGGCCTGACATAATGACTGCTAGCATCGCGGCGCACGAGGTCGCGCATAAGATTTCTCGTGGTGTTTTCATCGTTGTCCTTCCTGCAGAATCGCTGAATTGCTCAAAGCATATACCCTGTTGCGAAATTGGCATACTCCATCTGCGTCGTTTGACAACAAAAGAGACACACCTTCCGCTCAATCAATGTCGTGCCGCGCAACAGCTGACTAGGAGTCCGCTATAGCAACCAGCAATATTGCTATTACACGCCTCAGCGCCACACCTGTCTTATTCAGAAACGTCATGCCCCGAGCTTACCGCAGGACTATCTCAATGTGAGAGGCCATGTCTGGGGAAATGTGAGGCTTGCAAAGGAGCCGGTGGGGGGCTGACTGCCCTTGTTATTCTTACTGCCCAGACACTGCAGGGGTGAAGCGCGCGATTAGATCCCGAGCAGTTGAAGCGTGCTTTCCACAGCACCCTCACGGCACACTATGTGATGTGCCCTTGAACCACCCATAACGCTGACCGCAAACAGGGAGCTACCTAGCTACTGTGGGTTCGGCTCGTTTGCTGATAAAGCTATGTGTAGAGAGCAGCTGGGTACTCAAGGACCGATCACTTTCCTCGTCGTATAATGCGGCTGGCCCGCCCTGATAGCCAGAGACGAAGTCAAGGTGGCCCTCGCCATCAAGGTCGACCACTCCAGAACGATGGATTAAGGGCGGTCCATATGACATTGCTCCCTTAAATCTATCAAAATAATCCCAGGACATGCGTTTCGGAAAATAATCTAACGGCACTTCTTGGAATATGCCGGTGCCATCGTTGAAAGCAAGGGTGACTCTAGGATATATCTCAAAATTGGGGCCACCGTAGATCGCTTGGGTATCAACGATATCCAGATCGCCATCCTGATCAACATCCTTTAGTACGATTACGCCCTCACCGATACCAGTCCCTTGAAGCGACTGATCCAGTTCAGATCGGGGTTGGTCCGCGAACCTTGCAGAGGTCTCGTCTGAGAAGGTGCCGTCGCCATTGCTGATCAATACTTGAACGTGTCTTCCCGCGTAGTAAGGGGTTGTTCTCGTGGAGCCGATAACGATGTCATCATACCCATCGCCATTTATGTCTCCGCTATCAGCGTCGTTATAGTTAACATTCGTGTCTCCGTAATATGGCTCTGGAAGGGTTTTCCATAATTCTGAGTCGAGATAGATGGGGTCGTCGCGCGTCACCGGACCAAGAAGAATATTGCTCCACTCGGGTGCGCCATAAATATTTTCTTCAGTCGCTTTTTCGCTCCACAAGATGACAAGGTCATCTATGCCATCGTTGTTGTAATCACCAATAGTTGACGCGTGTGCGTGCGTGCGGGCCACAGGCTGCAGACTAATACCCCAGGACTCAACCACTTGTTTCTGGTTAAGATCGATAAGATCGAAATTGCCTTCTCCATCGTTGAAGTACATCACTCCGTTCATGAGAACGTCCACGTCACCGTCACCATCGACATCGCCAGAGCTTGCATCGTGCGCAAATGCGTTTTTCAGCGAGGGGTGCTCATCAGCCTCAGGTGCACTCTGGGACAAATAGACCTCTCGGTGAGTACCTTCATTTGAGATTAGCGCTAGGTGTGGGTACTCAACCCAGAAATTCGTGTTGTCTTCGCGCAAAATCGGCACACCAAAGCTTCCAATAAACGCGTCATCTACACCGTCCGAGTTAAGGTCTGCAACCTCTATATGATAAGGAGCAGGCAGTCTGGGAGGCTCACCACCGCGGTAGCGGGTGAAATCTTCAGAAAGGCGCCCTGTCCCATCATTGAAGAGAAAATGAATAGTGCTCCAGTAGGACTTATCCTCGTCTGATCCTATCGATTTAAAAGTACGCTCACCTATATCTGCGACGAAAATCACGTCTTGGTCACCATCTCCATCAAAATCGCCTCCCAGTATGTCGCCGGGGATGAACATTGGGGGGTTGAGGCCCTCGTTGTAACTGCAGTCATCTGGCGTTGGGTAACAATAAGTGCCCTCTGGAGTAGTTTTATTCTCCATTCTGAGCATCGGCATGATGTCCCAGACTGCATAATTTTCATTCTGTAGCTTCTGCTGAATTTCCTCGTCAGGGTTAAAATCAAACAAGCCATCCGATGTGTTGAATTGATTGGAAACGGGTTTGAAGGTAACAGGAATGCTCATGCTTTTCGTCACAGATCTGCCCGTTGAGCTGGTTACTGTTATCGAGAAGCCGATTTCAATATCTTCGTAGGTAAACGGTGCTCTGCCAGAAATTCTGGTGCCTTCAATCTTGAGCCACAGAATTGCGTCATCGGGATCATCAACCGTTACTTGGAAGGACTCCGCACGAGTTAAGTTCTTTGGAGAGACCAAGATCTCGAACGGCTCGTAATCTAACAACGCGCTCGGTGCAATCAATTCAAGATCTAGAGCAGCACCCTTCTTAGCTACGGGGGGGGCAATCGATCGATGTACTCATGCCGACAGTAAAAGATACCTGGCAAATCAGTGCGGTGAAAAGCTCAAACATATCGAGTACCCCAAGAATTATTTATCCCGCGAGCAGGCTATCACGCGACGCCAGATTCCGAGATGTGAATCAACTGTGAGCAATGCCGGTTAACCTCTAAAACTGTGAATCAGGTGTTTCATGACTGACGAGATCAGCAGGGCTATAAATTCCCACGATAAATATCTGGCACTGTTGGGGATAGAAGATATCACCCAACACAATTCGTGGCGCAACAATCTTTTAAATAAAATCTCTGAGGAAGTGGTTTACAGCCCAGACTGGTCACGATATGTTCGTGCTATTGTCTGGGTCCACCGTCACGACTCATTAGTGACGATCGAGTTGCATCCCTCAAGAGCCTGTTGCGGACGCTATTCGCAGATTTCGATGTTGCTTGCAACCTGAGATGGAAGGATCGCATGGCAGTTA
>CACNSR010000035.1 GCA_902623175.1 Halieaceae bacterium | reverse complement strand
TCAGCCAGTGATTTGAGCGGGCGCTTGTTAGAGCCGGTGATCGCTCGGCCGCGTCGGCCGTTGTCCAGGAGCGCGTCCACCGACTCCTGCAACATGCGCTTCTCGTTACGCACGATGATATCGGGCGCATTCAGATCCAAGAGACGCTTCAGGCGGTTGTTTCGGTTAATCACGCGGCGGTAAAGGTCGTTGAGATCAGACGTCGCAAAACGACCGCCATCCAGCGGCACCAGTGGACGCAAATCCGGCGGCAATACCGGCAACGCGTTGAGGATCATCCAATCGGGCTTGTTGCCTGACTTGTCGAAAGCCTCCATCAGCTTCAAGCGCTTGGACAGCTTCTTGATCTTGGTTTCCGAGTTAGTCTGGGGGATTTCCTCACGGAGCCGCTCGATCTCGCCCTTGAGGTTGATCTCCATCATCAGATCCTGAATCGCTTCAGCACCCATCTTCGCGGTAAACTCGTCCCCGTACTCTTCCATCGCCTCGTAGTACTGCTCGTCGTTTAGCAGCTGGCCGTGCTCCAGCGCAGAAAGGCCGGGGTCAGTCACCACATATGCTTCGAAGTAGAGGATGCGCTCGATATCACGCAGCGTCATATCCAACAGCAGACCGATTCTTGAAGGCAGTGACTTCAGGAACCAGATGTGCGCCACCGGGCTCGCGAGCTCAATATGGCCCATGCGCTCGCGGCGCACCTTGGCCAGTGCCACTTCGACGCCACACTTTTCGCAGATCACACCACGATGCTTCAGGCGCTTGTACTTCCCGCACAAGCACTCGTAATCCTTGACCGGGCCAAAAATCTTGGCGCAGAACAGACCATCACGCTCTGGCTTGAAGGTTCGGTAGTTGATGGTCTCGGGCTTTTTGACTTCGCCAAAAGACCAGGACCGAATCATCTCCGGAGAGGCCAGACCGATACGGATTGCATCGAAGTCTTCGTTTTTCTCCCTGCTCAGCAGGTTCAGCAAATCTTTCACGTATTATCCCCCCCTCAGAACCCGGATGACTCAGACTCGAGATCAATATCGATACCGAGTGAGCGGATTTCTTTGATCAGCACGTTGAAGGACTCGGGCATACCCGGCTCCATCTGATGATCCCCATCAACGATGTTCTTATACATCTTGGTTCGGCCTGCGACGTCGTCGGACTTCACCGTTAGCATCTCCTGCAGGGTGTAGGCGGCACCGTAGGCTTCCAGTGCCCAGACCTCCATCTCACCGAAGCGCTGACCACCGAACTGCGCCTTACCACCTAGCGGCTGCTGGGTAACGAGGCTGTACGAGCCGGTTGATCGCGCGTGCATCTTGTCATCGACAAGGTGGTTGAGCTTCAGCATGTACATGTAACCTACCGTCACCGGACGATCGAACTCATCGCCAGTCCGACCGTCGAAGAGCGTCAGCTGGCCGCTGTCGGGCAGCTCCGCCATACGCAACAGTTCCTTGATGGACTCCTCCCGAGCACCGTCAAATACCGGGGTTGCCATAGGCACGCCTGCGCGCAAATTCTCTGCCAGCCCGATCAGCTCATCATCGCTCAGCGAGGCAATATCTGCACTGCGGCGTGAATCGCTGGTGTGGCTGTAGACCTGCTTCAGGAAGCTACGCAATTGCGTCAACTTCACCTGTTGCTCCAGCATGTCGTCGATCTTCCGACCGAGTCCGCGCGCCGCCATCCCGAGGTGTGTCTCGAGAATCTGGCCCACGTTCATACGCGATGGCACGCCCAGCGGGTTCAGTACGATATCGATGGGATCGCCATGCTCGTCGTAGGGCATGTCCTCCACCGGCATGATCACTGAGATCACACCCTTGTTACCGTGTCGGCCCGCCATCTTGTCGCCGGGCTGAATGCGACGCTTCACGGCGAGGTAGACCTTGACAATCTTAAGCACGCCAGGCGCCAGATCGTCACCGCTTTGGAGCTTCTCGCGCTTGATCTCATAGCGCTCTTCAAGCTGCGTATTCTGCTCTTCGAGCAGTCGCTTGGCAGAAGCTAGCTGGCTGTTGAGATCAGAATCCGCAAGCTTCAGCTTGAACCACTGCTCACGGTCGAGATCCGCCAGAACGGTCTTGGTCAGCTTAGTACCTTTGCCGAGGCCACCGCCAGATACGGTCGTCTTGCTTTCCAGCAAGCCGGCGAGACGTGCAAAGGTCGCCTCTTCATAGATGCGGTATTCCTCTCTGAGGTCTTTGCGATAATCCGCCAACTGCGCCGCTTCGATCTGCTTGGCGCGCGGGTCCTTCTCAAGACCGTCGCGGGTGAAGACCTGTACATCGATCACAGTGCCCTTGTAGCTAGAGGGTACGCGCAACGAGGTGTCTTTCACATCAGAGGCTTTCTCGCCAAAGATCGCACGAAGCAGTTTCTCTTCCGGTGTCAGCTGGGTCTCACCCTTGGGTGTGACCTTACCGACCAGAATGTCACCCGCATCCACCTCAGCACCGATGTAGACAATCCCTGACTCATCAAGCTTGCCCAGGGCACCTTCACCTACGTTGGGGATGTCTGCCGTGATCTCCTCGGAGCCGAGCTTGGTATCGCGCGCAATACAGGTCAGCTCCTGAATGTGGATCGTGGTGAAGCGATCTTCCTGAACGACCCGCTCCGAGACAAGAATCGAGTCCTCGAAGTTGTAGCCGTTCCAGGGCATGAACGCGATACGCATGTTCTGGCCCAGCGCCAGCTCGCCCAGATCAACCGAGGGTCCGTCAGCAAGAATGTCGCCGCGGGCCACCACATCGCCAGGTGTCACAATGGGGCGTTGGTTGATACAGGTGTTCTGGTTGGAGCGCTTGTATTTAGTCAGGTTGTAAATGTCGACCGGCGAATCATCAATACCTACTTCTTTGGCATTGACCCGCACCACGATGCGGCTGGCATCGACCGAGTCGATCACCCCGCTTCGCAGCGCGACCTCACAGACTCCGGAGTCTGACGCGACGTAGCGCTCCATACCCGTTCCGACAAGCGGCTTTTCGGTTTTGAGCGTTGGCACTGCCTGACGTTGCATGTTGGAACCCATCAGTGCGCGGTTCGCGTCGTCGTGCTCGAGGAAAGGAATCAGCGCCGCTGCAATCGACACCACCTGCTTCGGTGAGACGTCCATGTACTGCACATCGGCAGCCGGCTTCACCGTGAACTCGTTCATGTGACGCACGTTGATGAGGTCATCAACGAAACGGTTCTTGTTGTCGAGGGTCGCCGAAGCCTGCGCAATGACGTACTCGGCCTCGTTAATTGCCGAGAGGTACTCAATGTCGTCGGTGACGACACCCTTAATCACTTTTCGATAAGGCGACTCTAGGAAGCCATACTCGTTGGTGCGCGCATACGTAGCCAGTGAATTGATCAGGCCAATATTCGGTCCTTCCGGCGTCTCGATCGGGCAGACCCGGCCGTAGTGAGTCGGGTGCACGTCGCGGACTTCAAAGCCCGCGCGCTCACGGGTCAGACCACCCGGGCCCAACGCCGATACACGGCGCTTGTGGGTGACTTCCGACAGCGGGTTATTCTGGTCCATAAACTGCGAGAGCTGGCTGGAGCCAAAGAACTCTTTCACGGCGGCTGACACCGGCTTGGCGTTAATCAGGTCCTGCGGCATCAAGCCTTCGCTCTCTGCCATGGAGAGCCGCTCTTTCACCGCACGCTCAACGCGCACGAGACCGACTCGGAACTGGTTTTCCGCCATCTCCCCCACGGAACGGACGCGGCGGTTCCCGAGATGATCAATGTCATCGACTACGCCTTTACCGTTACGGATGTCTACCAGTGCACTCATCACATCAACGATGTCTTCTTGATCGAGCGTGGCAGAGCCGGTCTTATCCTCACGCCCGAGCCGGCGATTGAACTTCATACGCCCCACGGCAGAGAGGTCGTAGCGCTCTGCAGAGAAGAACAGGTTCTGGAAAAGGTTCTCCGCGGACTCCTTGGTCGGGGGCTCACCCGGGCGCATCATTCGGTAGATCTCTACCAGCGCCTCGAGCACACTGCGAGTGCTGTCCGCGGCCAGCGTGTCGGAAATAAACGGACCGCAGTCGTATTCATTAGTGTAGATGGTCTCGATCGTCTCGATGCCCTTCTCACGGAGCTCGGCAAGCAGCGCAACCGTAATTTCGGTGTTGCACTCGGCCAGCACCTCACCGGTCGCGGTGTCGACGATATTTTTCGCCAGACGGCGCTCCTCGAGGTATTCCTCAGGCACCGAAAGCGCTTCAACACCGGCATCATCCAACTGGCGGATATGGCGCGCGGTGATGCGGCGGCCGCGCTCTACGATCAGCTTCTTGCCGGCCATGATGTCGAAGGCCGCCATATCGCCCTGTAGCCGCTTGGGTACCAGCGTCATAGTGGCCTGGCCCTCTTCGCCCAGCTGGAAGGTCGTGGTCTCGTAGAACATGTCGAGAATTTCTTCGGAGTCGTAACCCAGCGCCCGCAATAGCACGGTCGCCGGCAACTTGCGGCGACGGTCTATTCGCACGTAGACGAGGTCTTTGGGATCAAACTCAAAATCCAGCCAGGAGCCACGGTAGGGGATGACTCGCGCGCTATAGAGCAACTTTCCGGATGAGTGGGTCTTGCCGCGATCGTGGTCGAAGAACACACCTGGAGATCGATGTAACTGCGAGACGATGACGCGCTCGGTACCATTGATGACAAAAGTACCGTTTTGGGTCATCAGGGGGATCTCCCCCATATAGACATCCTGTTCCTTGATGTCTTTAATCGATTTCGAGGAGGCTTCCTTGTCATAAATAATCAGTCGGACTTTGACGCGCAGTGCGCAGGCATAGGTGGTGCCGCGTAGCACGCATTCGTCAACATCAAACACGGGCTCGCCCAACGCGTAATCAACATATTCCAGCGCCGCGTTGCCGCTGTAGCTGGCAATCGGGAATACCGATTTAAACGCCGCGTGCAGACCGTGCTCTCCACGATCCTCCAGCGAAACGCCGTCCTGAGTGAACTTACTGTATGAATCCAGCTGTATCGCCAGCAGGTACGGGATATCCATTACCTTGGGTAAAGAACCGAAATCCTTGCGAATACGCTTCTTTTCCGTGTACGAGTATGTCATCAGTACTCCCCTACGGTCTGTGTCGTCCGACCACAACACAAACGATCAAAATTCGAACCGGTTTCAAAACCAGGAAAAGACCGGAGCGCCAATGCGCCCCAGCCCATTACGGTGCATAAACTTCAGCAGCGCACAATTACTTGAGCTCTACCGCGCCGCCTGCTTCCTCGATTTGCTTCTGGATATCTTCTGCTTCTTCCTTGGACGCGCCTTCCTTCACAGGAGCGGGCGCACCGTCAACGACAGCCTTCGCTTCCTTCAGGCCCAGACCCGTCACCGCGCGAACAACCTTGATCACGTTGACCTTCTTCTCGCCGCCTGAGGTTAGGATAACGTCAAACTCAGTCTGCTCTGCAGCTGCTGCGCCGCCGGCGTCGCCGCCTGCTGAAGGCGCTGCTACAGCGACGGCTGCCGCTGCAGAGACACCAAACTTCTCTTCCATTGCCTCAACCAGCTCGACAATGTCCATTACGCTCATCTCAGCAATAGTGTCGAGAATTTCGTCTTTTGAAAGTGCCATGTCTTAATCTCCGTTAAATAGATACAGGGTTAGGTCGAGCCTGTCAGGCCGCCTCTTGTTTCTGATCTCGAACTGCCGCCATCACACGGACCAACTTGCCTGGAACCTCGTTCGCTGTGCGAACCAGCTTCACGACGGGCGCCTGCATGACGCTCATCAGTGATGCCAGCGCCTGCTCCCGGGTGGGTAGCTTGGCCAACACATCGATTTGTTCGGCTCCGAGTAGCTGGCCGCTGACTGAAAGTGCCTTCACCTCAAACTCATCGTTGTCTGAAGCAAAATCCTTGAACAGTCGTGCCGCTGCGCCCGGATCCTCCATCGAGAATCCAAACAAAGAGGGGCCTGTGAGGGTGTCAGTGACACACTCATATTCAGTCCCTTCCAGTGCCCGTCTGGCCAGCGTGTTTCGCACCACCCGGAGGGTGATATGATTTTCGCGGGCCGAGGCACGCAGAGCAGTCATGTCATTCGATGCGACCCCGCGCGCGTCGGCGATCACAAGCGAAAGCGCACTGGCGGCTGTCTCGTGGACTTCAGCAACAATCGCTTTCTTTTCTTCGAGTCCAATAGCCACTTGGCTTACTCCTCTCGTGGTTGTACGGGCCGCCACTGACGATGCGACCCCCTCGGTGATGAACTGCCTCACCATCTGCGTAGGCAACCGGACAATTTCCTTTATTAAGGCACCGCAATCAGTGCCACCTACGGTCTTTGACAGCCTTCGGCGTTCCGCGAGGTTACCCACACTTCCCTGCAAAGACTTCCAAAGTGAGCAGAGCCAGCGTTGCGCTCTGCCCGACCCCCGCAGAAACACACGGGGGACATTGACCCCGGGCTCACGCCCGAGGCCGCAATTTACTGCTTAAAAATCTATCGCGTTATGGTCGATCGTGACACCGGGACCCATGGTGGTAGACAGGGTCACCTTACGAACGTAGACACCTTTTGCAGAGGTGGGCTTGGCCTTCTTGAGGTCAGCCAACACGGCGATAAGGTTGCCCTTGATCGCATCCGGCTCAAAACTAACCTTGCCAATCCCGCCGTGGACAATGCCATTCTTATCGCTTCGAAAACGCATCTGACCGGCCTTGGCGTTCTGAACCGCCACCTCGATGTCCGGGGTCACCGTGCCTGTCTTGGGGTTGGGCATGAGTCCACGCGGACCCAATACCTGACCCAGCGTACCGACAACGCGCATGGCATCCGGCGAGGCAATCACGACGTCAAAATCCATCATGCCTCCCTTGATCTGGTCGGCAAGGTCTTCCATACCAACAAATTCGGCGCCCAGCTCTCTAGCCTTATCAGCGCTCTCGCCCTGAGCAAAGACCGCTACGCGGACCTCCGCACCAGTGCCATGGGGCAGGGTGGTCGCGCCGCGCACGCCTTGATCCGATTTGCGCGCATCGACCCCGAGGTTGACCGCCACTTCGACAGTCTCATTGAACTTGGCAGTGCCAAATTCCTTGATCAAGGCAACCGCTTCATCGAGCGGATAGCTCTGGTTAGCGTCCACTTTTTCACGGAAGGCGCGCACTCGTTTGGATAACTTTGCCATCAGTTCACGCCCTCCGTCTCGATACCTGCAGAGTGGGCACTACCTGCAATGGTGCGCACCGCCGCGTCCATATCAGCCGCCGTCAGGTCAGGCCATTTCTGGTTGGCCACTTCCTCGAGTTGTGCCCGGGTCACTTTGCCGACCTTTTCGGTGTTCGGACGACCGGAGCCACTCTTGATGCTGGCGATCTTCTTCAAAAGGATCGAAGCCGGAGGCGTCTTCTTTATGTAGGTAAAGGACTTGTCACTGTAGACCGTGATCACCACCGGAATGGGCAGGCCCGGCTCAACGCCCTGGGTATCGGCATTGAAAGCTTTGCAAAATTCCATAATGTTGACCCCTTTTTGGCCCAGCGCTGGGCCTACCGGCGGTGAAGGGTTCGCCTGACCGGCCGGGATCTGCAGCTTGATATAGCCGTCAATTTTCTTAGCCATGTTACTTTCTCCTGGGTTCCAACGCCGTTGTGTCAGCTACCCATCTACGGCAGCAAACACGCGGGCTCCCCATAATCGCCACCGAGGTGGCGTTAACGTCGGGTCAGATCCTGTCGGCCCGACCCACCGATCAGGCTTTTTCGACCTGACCAAATTCAAGTTCTACGGGCGTAGAGCGCCCGAAGATCAGTACCGCAACATTAAGGCGGCTCTTCTCATAATTCACGTCCTCGACCACACCGTTGAAGTCGTTGAAAGGACCATCTATGACCCGCACCATCTCGCCGGGCTCAAACACCGTCTTGGGCTTGGGCTGATCCACGCCTGCCTCAACGCGCTGCAGGATGGCGTTGGCCTCGG
>CACNSR010000034.1 GCA_902623175.1 Halieaceae bacterium | reverse complement strand
CCTCGTAGGGAATGTTAAAAGCATAGTCTTCGAGGAGCTGAATGAATGCCTGACCAAGGCTCCCTCCGATCGGGTAGTGATTGACCACCCGTCCCATATCGACTGGCGGCACGTCGCCTTGAGGTGAGAACACGAAGGCATACTCGTTGCGAATCGATCGATGCCCAAAGTGAGAATTGAAAATGGAGTTGTAGAAGGTCTCGGCAATCTCGAAATTGGTCATCCCCTGCACCAACTGGGCGTAGAGACTGCGGGTGCCGGCCCAAAAGGTCAGGTCTTCAATCTGATCTCCGGCGATATGGCGCGCCACATCGAGGGTCTCCATGACCGTCTCTTTGTAGATATCGATACGCCGGCTTGAGATATCCTGCATGCTCGACCACTCCGCCCGCTCAAAACGAGTACGCGCGGCCAGAGTGATATTTTCAAACTCCGCGAAATAAGCATAGAAACCGTTCAGGATGACCCGGGCGAAGCGTTGCTGTTTGTCCACTGGAGACCCTTGGAAAATGGTCAGAGCAGTGTAGGTGGGGGCATGCTCCGGCGCAATTTCCGCATACCGCCAATCCAGCGGTCATAGTTATGCGCTTTGTTCCGATGGTATTGCGCCACCTGCTCATGGGGCAGAATCAAAAATGATTCTTCCTTGAGTCCCTGCATTACCGCCTCGGCCACCTGGGCAGGACTCAGGATGCCATCGAGTCCGGCGGCACCACCGTCTGTACCGCCTAGCATCGCGGTATCCACCCCCTGCGGACACAAGCAGCTCACCTTGATGCCGTCGTCCCCGTGGGTGATGGCCAAGGATTCGGCAAAACCGATCGCCGCATGCTTGGTGGTGGCGTAGGCGGCGGTGTAGGGCTGGCTTAAAAGCCCTGCAGCGGAGACTGTATGCAGGAAATACCCTTCACCCCGCTCGATCATTGAGGGCAGGCATGCCCGAGCCGCATAGATATGGGCCATGACATGGATATCCCAGTTTCGCTGCCACACCTCGTTAGCACTCGATGAGGCCCAGTAGTCATTCCCGTCGAGATCCAGCACGCCCGCATTGGAACAAAAGAGATCGATCTGTCCAAACTCGGACTCGGTCTCAGCCACCATCGCCGCGATGGCCGACTCGTCACGCACATCTAGCTCAACGCTCGTCCCATTGAGCTCGGTCGCGAGAGCGCTCGCCGCCTCACCGTTGAGGTCCGCAATCACCAGGCCGCGCACCTGCTCCTCATGAAAACGACGACACAGGCCCATGCCAATACCACTGGCACCGCCTGTGACAATAACAACCTTGTCGCGCAGCTCCACGATCAGGCCGCGTAGGCGGTCTCCACGTAGCGGTTTCGGTGATAGGTCGCATCACCGAACGTCGTATTGATCATCATCAGGCGCTTGGCGTAGTGACCAATATCCAGCTCATCGGTCATGCCCATACCGCCGTGCATCTGAATCGCCTCACCAAATACGTGCTTGCCGTTACGATCGATCAGCACTTTGAGCGCATGGACGGTTTCAGCAGCCATCGCCGGATCTTGCTTATACTCGCAGAGAGCCTTGAATAACAGAGACTTGCTCTGCTCGTAGGCCATCATGGTGTCCACCATGCGGTGCTGCAGTGCCTGATAGGAACTAATCGCCACACCGAATTGCTCACGGGTCTTGGTGTACTCGAGCGTCTTGGCGTTCAGCACACCCATAATGCCAACGGCTTCTGCGGCGAGTGCAATGATCGCCTCGGCGGTCAGCGCATCAACCACTGACAGCGCTTCGCCCTCCTCGCCCAGCAGTGCATCGGCGCTCACCGATACGTCCTTAAACGTGATGTTGGCCACACGCTGGCCGTCCATCATCGCGTAGCTCATTTTATCGACGCCGGCAGCCGCCGCGTCAACAATGAACAGCGATAAACCGTTGCTGTCCGACTGATCTCCGGCAGTGCGGGCCAGCACAACCAGGTGGTCAGCCTGCTCGCCATTGAACACCACCACCTTTTCACCGTTCAGGACATAGCCATCACCGGACTTGGAGGCGCTGGTTTGACAATCATGCAGCGCAAAGCGACTTTGGCGCTCGACGTAAGCAAAGGCACCCAATACCTCACCACCGATGATGCGGGGTAGCCATTCAGCCTGTTGCGCCTCACTGCCGGCGCGCTTGATCAACCCACCAAACAGCACCACCGTGGGGAAATAGGGCTCGACCACCAGGCCCTTTCCCAGCTCTTCCATCACCACTGACAGGTCGACGATATTGCCGCCGAAACCGCCATGCTCCTCGGCGAAGGGGATCGACAGCCAGCCCAACTCGGCGAACAGTTGCCAATTATCCCGGCTCATACCCTGATCGGAGGCCACGATAGCTTTGCGGGTATCCCAGTCGTAGTCGTCCTGAATAAAGCGCGCGATCGAGTCGCGGACCATTTGCTGCTCTTCAGAGAAATCAAAATTCATGGTTAGCGCCCTCCTTACTCAAGACCGAGTACGTACTTAGCAATAATGTTTTTCTGTACCTCGTTGGAGCCGCCGTAAATCGTGGCTGCGCGTCCGTACATGTAATTGCGGCGCGCCTCCGTGGCAAACTCGTGGCCCAGCGCTTCTGGATCCAGATCAACAGGCAATACACCTTGGTAGTAGGCCGCGATCTCCATCAGCAGCTCCTGAGTGGCCTGCTGGAGCTCGGTGCCCTTGATCTTGAGGAGCGATGACTCCGGCCCGGGGAAACCCCCTGCGGCCTGCGTCGCCAGTGTCCGAAGCTCGGTAAACTCAAGCGCCATCAGCTCCACCTCGATGTCGGCGAGGCGCTGCTGGAAACCGGGATCATCCATCAAACGCTGACCGCCGTTTTCCTCTTTAGCGGCGACCTCTTTGATCACACGGACCGCACGCTTCACATCGGCAACGCCGGCAATCCCCGTGCGCTCGTGGGCGAGCAGTGCTTTGGCAACGGTCCAGCCCTTGCCGATCTCGCCCACCACGTTCTTAGCGGGCACCCGGACATTGTTGAACTCGACCTCATTGAGGCTGTGATGGTTGTCGATCGAGATGATCGGATTGACCTTGATCCCCTCGCTCTTCATATCAATCAGGATGAAGGTGATCCCTTCCTGTTTTTTGCCTGAGTTATCGGTGCGCACAAGACAGAAAATCCAGTCTGCGTACTGGGCGTAGGTCGTCCAGATCTTGGCACCATTAATAATGAAATCGTCGCCATCCCGCTCGGCCTTGGTCTTCAAGCTCGCGAGATCCGAGCCCGAACCCGGCTCCGAGTAACCCTGGCACCACCAGTCTTCACTCCTCAGGATGCGCGGCAAGAAGTACTCTTTCTGCTCATCGGTGCCGTAGGCCATAATGACGTTGGCCACCATCACGAGACCAAATGGCACAACGTTGGGAATACCCGCCAGTGAACGCTCGGTTTCGTAGATATACTTTTGCGTAGCAGTCCAGCCCGTGCCACCGAATTCGGCAGGCCAATTAGGCGCGACCCAGCCCTTGTCGTAAAGCTTTCGCTGCCAATCCTCGATGGCATTTTTATAATCAGGAGACCTCAGTCGCGCCTGTAGTTCAGGCGTGTAGGCCTCGTCGAAAAACCCGCGAACCTCGTCGCGAAAAGCCAAATCTTCGGGTGAATATGCAGTATCCATGAATTACCTCGCGGCAGATGGCGCCCAATCAGCGGAGGCAGATTAAGCTGTTTTTGAATCTTGAGTATGTTTTCTGAATAAGGAGAAGGTAGGCAACTTGGGGGGGTATTGCAACCCTGCCAAAGGAGCCGAATCGCCACTATTCAAGCTGTTAATGTCAACTCATCAGCAAGCTAAGCCACCCGTGACTCAGCACCCCGACAGATTAGTACATTAATGAAAACAGTTTGCGCTGATACTCCGCCGCCAGCGGGTCACCCTTGCCGATGGTCGCCAGCGTGTCCAGAAATACCTTTCGGGCCTCTCCATCGTTGAATTCCTTGTCCGCGCGCAGCACGATCAGCAGGTGCTCCAGGGCGTCGCGGTACTGAGCCGCCTGACTCAGCTGGATAGCGAGTTGTATACGCGTCGCGTGGTCGTCGGGGTTGGCCGCCATGGCCGCCTCCAAGGCCTCCACCTCGGGGGATCGCGCCGCCTCGCGACCCAGCTGAATCTGGGCCAGCAACTGCTCGTAGCGAGCGTCCTGATCCGCCAACCGAACGTCCTGCAAGACTGCTTCTGCATCATCCAGCCGGTTCGCAGTCACCAACGCCCCGGCATAGGCAAGGGTCAGGTCCAGTTTTTTGCCAGATTCCTCCCAAGCACTGCGGTAAAGCGCCAGCGCAGCGGGGATGTCGCCCTCGGCCAACAGTTGTTCCGCCTCGACCAGCGCATCGGCCTGTGGCGAGGGCAGGTGCTTGTCGAGCATGTCACGCACGGCGGACTCGGGCTGGGCGCCAGAGAAACCATCAATCGGCTGCCCCTCTTTGATCACCATCACCGTCGGTAGGGACCGCACGCCCAATTGCTGCGCCAGCGTTTGCTGCTCATCCGCGTTGACCTTAGCCAGCAAAAAAGCGCCCTGATATTCATCGGCCAGCTTCTCCAATATCGGCATCAGCTGTTTACAGGGGCCGCACCAGTCAGCCCAGAAGTCGACGACTACCGGGCGCGTCATGGATTCTTCGATCAACAACTGTTGTGCATTACTCTCGTCGATCTCGACAATGTGCGCAGACGCATTCACGTAATGGATTCCTTATCAGCCAGCACGTCCTGCATGTCGTAACGGCCAATAGATTGACCAACCAGCCAACAGGCCGCCTGCACAGCACCTCTCGCAAAAGCCATCCGCGAGCTGGCGCGATGGGTGATCTCGAGGCGCTCACCCTCACTCGCAAAAATGATCGTGTGGTCACCGACGATGTCGCCGGCGCGGATCGTGCTAAAACCTATCGTATCGCGACCCCGCGCACCGATCGGACCCTCACGGCCAAAAACCGCGGCTTGGGACAGATCCCGGCCCAATGCCTTGGCCACGACCTCGCCCAAACTGAGCGCCGTGCCCGACGGTGCGTCGATTTTGTGGCGGTGATGTGCCTCGACAATTTCGATATCGACGCTATCGCCGAACGCCTTGGCCGCCGCCTCGACCAATTTGAAAGTGAGGTTCACGCCCGGTGCGAAGTTTGGCGCCTGACAGAGAGGCATGCCGGCAGTCGCGGTAGCGAGTGCCCGCGTTTGCTCCGCGGAGAAGCCGGTCGTGCCGACCACCATGGGCAGGCCGCGCTCTGCACAGATCGCCGCTTGCGCCAGCGACGCTTCCGGCACCGTAAAGTCGATCAGCACATCGATTTGATCCGCGACTGCCGACAAATCTGAGCTAATTACGACGCCAGACGCCTCACCGCCCAGCAGTTCACCAACATCGGCACCCAACAGGGTCGACTCCGGTCGCTCAATCGCCGCTGTCAGCACGGCCGGCGCACCGCTGTCCGCAATCGCCTGAGCCAGCATGCGGCCCATGCGTCCGGCCGCGCCTGTGATGCCAACGCGCACTGTCATCCGGTCATCCCGTCAAAGAAATTTTTGACCCCTTCAAACCAGCTACTCTGGCGAGGGGACTGCTGCTCGCCGCCCTTTTCCAGGGCGCCGCGAAACTCCTCGAGGAGATTACGCTGTTCCTTGGTAAGATTCACCGGCGTCTCCACCACAGCGCGACACAAGAGATCACCAACGGGGCCTCCTCGCACCGGCTTCACGCCCTTACCTCTCAGTCGAAACATCTTGCCCGTCTGGGTCTCTGAGGGAATCTTCAAATTGACGCGCCCGTCCAGCGTGGGCACCTCCAACTCACCGCCCAGCGCGGCATCGGCAAAACTGATGGGCACTTCGCAATAGAGATGCCGGCCGTCGCGTTCAAAGAGCGGATGCTGGCGCACCGAGATTTGCACAAAAAGATCTCCCGGTGGCCCACCTGCAGGGCCGGCCTCGCCTTCGCCACTTAGACGGATACGATCACCGGTATCTACGCCTGGAGGTACTTTGACAGACAAGGTTTTGGTCTTTTCTACCAGGCCCTGGCCGCGGCACTCGATGCAGGGATCAGAAATGGTCTGGCCGCGACCACGACACTTGGGACAGGTTTGCTGGACCTGAAAAAAGCCCTGCTGGGTACGGACCTGCCCCGTGCCGCCGCAACTGCCACACGTGACCGGCCTGCTACCCGGCTTGGCGCCGCTGCCGTCGCAGGGTTCACAGTGCTGTAATGACGGCACCCGAATCTCAGCGGTAGACCCACGAACCGCCCCCTCCAGAGAGACTTCGAGGGTATAGCGTAGATCCGAGCCGCGCTGGGGCCCCTGCCGGCGTCCGCCGCCACCGCCAAAAATGTCGCCGAACACATCGCCGAAAATATCCGAGAAGCTGCCGCCCTGAAATCCACCGCCCCCCATGGACGGGTCGACACCGGCATGCCCGAACTGATCGTAGGCACCCCGTTTCTCACCATCAGACAAGATCTCGTAGGCCTCAGTCGCCTCCTTGAACTTGGCATCGGCGTCCGCATCATCCGGATTGCGGTCCGGGTGATACTTCATCGCAATGCGGCGATAGGCCTTCTTGATATCGGGCTCAGAAGCGGAGCGGTCCACCCCCAGCACTTCGTAATAGTCGCGTTTCGACATAATTTCGGCGCAGGCTTTCGTGAGCGCCTCGCTCCCTCTTTAAAAACGGACGCGGGTGACATGGTGATAGCCATGACCCGCGCCGGGTTCGCCTACCATCAGGGAGGCGTTCTGGAGCATCGCCGGAGCGACCTCTGTTTTGCTTGATCGGCGTTACGCGCGCTTGTCTTCTTTAACTTCCTCAAACTCGGCGTCAACAACATCGCCCTGATCCGCCTCTTCCGGCTGGGCTTCCGCACCTTCGGCTCCGGCAGCGGCACCTTCGGCCTGCTGCGCCGCGTACATCTTCTGCGCAACGCCTCCAGTCGCCTCGGTCAGCTTGGTAGTGGCGACCTCCATCGCAGTGGCGTCATCACCCTGAATCGCCTCCTCTACTTCGGTGATGGCGGCTTCGATGACAGCGCGCTCGTCATCAGTGGCGTGCTCACTCGCCTCTTCAAGGGTCTTTCGTGCGGCGTGCAACATACCATCAGCGGTATTGCGTGCGGCCACGAGCTCCTCGAACTTCTTATCCGCCTCGGCATTGGCTTCGGCATCCTGCACCATTTGTTCGATCTCATCATCAGAGAGACCGCCCGAGGCAGTGATGCGAATCGACTGCTCTTTGCCAGTGGCTTTGTCCTTCGCGGACACGTTCAAAATGCCGTTGGCATCCAGGTCAAACGTCACCTCAATCTGCGGCATACCGCGCGGCGCGGGCGGAATGTCAGCGAGGTCAAAGCGGCCTAGCGACTTGTTCTGTGTCGCCTGCTTGCGCTCACCCTGCACCACATGGATGGTCACCGCGGTCTGGTTGTCCTCAGCCGTTGAGAATACCTGCGACTTCTTGGTCGGGATCGTAGTGTTCTTCTCGATCAGCGGTGTCGCGACGCTACCCATGGTTTCGATACCCAGTGTCAGCGGCGTGACGTCGAGGAGCAGCACATCCTTCACATCACCTGCTAGTACCGCACCCTGAATCGAGGCACCCATTGCCACGGCCTCGTCGGGGTTCACGTCTTTACGCGCTTCCTTGCCGAAGAAGTCGGCCACCGCCTGCTGCACCATGGGCATGCGGGTTTGTCCGCCGACCAAAATCACATCCTGCACCTCGGAGGGTGACAAGCCGGCGTCATCCAACGCGATCTTGACGGGCTCAAGTGAGCGGTTGACAAGATCCTCCACCAGCGACTCCAGCTTGGAGCGACTCAGCTTGACCACCAGGTGCTTTGGCCCGGTGGCGTCCGCCGTGATGTAGGGCAGGTTCACTTCAGTCTGCTGCGAACTCGACAACTCGATCTTAGCTTTCTCTGCCGCTTCCTTAAGGCGCTGCAGGGCCAGCGGATCGTTGTGCAGATCGATGCTGTTCTCTTTCTTGAACTCTTCCGCGAGGAACTCGATCAGTCGCAGATCAAAGTCCTCACCACCGA
>CACNSR010000033.1 GCA_902623175.1 Halieaceae bacterium | reverse complement strand
AACCCGCGATCGAGAGCCTCTCCAGTCTGCGCGATCCGATGCATGTTTATGCCCAGTGCCTTGCTTGTGCGCCGCTGCTTTAAGGGTTATCGCTGATGGTGCTCGAGTTTTCTGAAGAGGCCAGCCCGGCGTTGTCAGCGGCATCTACCATCCTGGTTCGACGGGCTCATGACGGATTGGAGACACTCCTCCTCAAGCGTAGCGATGAGCTTAAACACATGCCCGGGCTCTGGGTATTTCCCGGTGGCAAGGTCGAAGTTTTCGATGAAGGCGAAGACGACCTCGAGCAAGCCCGCTCTGGTGCTGCCCGGGAGTTGCAGGAGGAGGCGGGGCTTTCGCTGCCGGCTGAGACGCTGCAGCCCTTCTCCCACTGGCTCACCCCTGTGGTGGTGAAGCGGCGTTTTGCCACTTGGTTTTTCATCGCAGAGGTGGGATCAGACGAGCCGGTTACGGTCGATGGCAGCGAGATCGTTGCTCACGATTGGTGGCGTCCGGGTGACGCGATTCTTGCCCACCATGAGGGTCAGCTCTCTATTACACCGCCGACGCTGGTGTCGCTGCACGATCTTCAGGGTAAGGATAATCCGTCAGTGCTGCTTGCTCAGCTAGGTGAGCGCGCCCCGCTGCGCTTTTTCCCCCGCGTGGTAAGAGAGGGTGATCAGATGACGTTTCTTTACGAGGGTGACGCGGCCTATGAGAGTGGCGATCTCAGTCAGCAGGGGGCCCAGCATCGCGTGCTTGGAACGCGGGGTATCTTCCGTTACGTCGGCGCCAACTGACGACACGCTTTAGAGCTGGCTCGCATTTGGCGCTAATTTGCGCCGCGAATTATTGAAACCACTTGCCGCCAGGCAAGAGGAGCCGCGTGTCGCGGACAGTGTGGTCAAACAAGGGTTTTAGTCGACGCTCACTGCCCCCTTCCTGACGACGGGAAATCATGGTGACAGGGAAGAGATACACGTCCATTTGCCGGTATCGAAGTGCTCTGGATCGACCTTTGTGATCGCGGTAGACCACCCAGTCCATGTCGAGGTGATCACTGAGTAGATCGCCAAATACCACCCCCATAGCCTGAAGGGTCAGTGTGTCCTCCGCCGGCACCAACCTTTCGTCGAGTATTCGTTGCAGTGTATCCAGGTCGCGATCGGCGACGCCGGTCAGACCGCGACCCAGACGGTTGGCGAGCCGTTCTACACGCATGCGCTGGTCAGCCATAAATTGTCGGTCTATGGCTGTCAGGGATTCGATTAAGACGTCAAAATTGGGGTTTTGGGCGACTGACCAGCTGGTGCATACGGACAGGGCAGGCAGGGTGAAAAAGACCAGCAGGCGTCTCAAGCCATGGGTTGAAAACCGTTTTTTCTGTGGTTGTGAAACCGCCTCTGAAGTGGATAATTGCGACACCATGTTGTGCAGTTCTCTTCCTTAGCCGCCCTGCCGGAGTAAATCGATGATAACCGGAAGCATTGTTGCGTTGGTAACGCCTATGCACCCCGACGGCGCTATCGATTGGTCTGCGTACGCGCGCCTGATCGAATACCATATCGAGTCGGACACCGCGGGTTTGGGCGTGGTGGGCACGACGGGCGAAAGCCCGACGCTCACGGTGCCCGAGCATTGTGAGGTAATTCGGTTTGCGGTCGAGCAAGCCGGGGGGCGGATTCCGGTGGTGGCTGGTACAGGCGGCAACTCGACCCATGAAGCGATCGAACTCACCGTTTCGGCGGCCGAGGCGGGCGCGGACTATTCACTGTCTGTGACGCCCTATTACAACAAGCCGACACAACAAGGACTGTTTGAGCATTTTCAGGCGGTGGCGCGTTCGGTAAACCTACCCATCATTCTCTATAACGTCCCCGGTCGCACCGGCTGTGATTTATCGAATGATACGGTGGTCAAGCTCAGCCAAATCGACAATATCGTGGCCATTAAAGATGCAACTGGCGATGTGGCGCGCGGTGCAGCGCTGATCGAGGTCGTGCCGGATGGTTTCGCAGTGTTTTCCGGTGACGACGCCACGGCGCTTGAGCTGATGCGCCGCGGCGGGCAGGGCAACGTCTCGGTGACCGCCAATATCGCCGCCCGGGACATGGCAGCTATGTGCAATCTCGCACTGACCGGTGAGTGGGAGGCCGCCGCCGAGATCGATGCGCGCCTGAGCGAATTGAATGACTTGCTCTTTAGTGAGGCCAACCCCATCCCGGTGAAGTGGGCGATGGCACAACGCGGTATGATAGAAGATGGAATCAGGTTGCCCCTCACGCCGCTGTCAGAGCCGTGCCGGGGCGATCTGGAGCGGGCATTGGAGACCTACTTCGCGTGACTCGACCGGTCGTTAGTATAATATTGCTTGGCTGCCTCTCAGGGTGCAGCTGGTTTTTTGGCGACGATGGGTTCTTCCCCGATAACGCAGGTCGCTACCAAAAGTCGCCCGAGCTGGCCCCGATCGATGTGCCGCCCCACCTCTCCACGGAGGCGATACAGCCGGACTATCCGGTACCACCGGTAGCAGAGAGCGCCCAGTTGGCAGCGCAATTTGAAACGCCTCGACCGACGCCGCTCACCGCCAATAACCAAGCCGACTCGGTGCGTATTCAGAGCTTATCTGGTGAGAGGTGGGCGCTGGTCAATGTGGCGCCCGGTCAGCTCTGGCCTCAAGTCAGAACCTTCCTCACCACCAGCGGCATTGGCGTGGCCGCAGTCGATGCCGAGGCCGGACTGATCGATACCCAGTGGTTCAAATTGGAAGACCAGGAGCTCGCCGTGCGGTTTCGTTTCCGGGTCGACACCGGTGTGCAGCGCAACACTGCTGAACTGCATGTATTGCAGCAGAACCGAAACGTCGAGGATGTCAGTTGGCCGCCCGAGTCGGATGATCGCGATCTCGAGCGCAAGATGCTCCAGGATGTGGCGCAGTACATTGCAAACAGTGCCGAGACTACGCCCATTTCCATGATGGCAGATCGCGCCATGAGCGATTCAGGACGCATCACGCTGGAAGATACGGAAGAAGAGACTCGCATTCGCCTGACGTTGCGGTTTGATCGCGCTTGGGCATCTGTCGTGAAGGGTACCGAGGATGCGGATTTCGTGATTGATGACCGCGACCGCAGTGAGGGACGGCTATACGTCACCTTCGTCGGACCTCGGGACGAAGAGGACAGCGGTTGGTTTGATTGGCTGTGGGGGGGCGAGGACGAGCACCCCCTGGCTGGCCACCAATATCAAATTCGCCTTGACCGAGCCGGTGAGGAGTTGACGCTGATTACATTGCGGGGCCCCAATGGCGGCGCGGTCGATCGCCGCGATCAACAAGCGTTGCTGACCATCCTGCGTGGCAATATAACCTGATGCGCATCGCGTCCCTCGGAAGCGGTAGCAAGGGGAACGCAACACTGGTAGATACGGGTGAGACCCTCCTACTAATTGACTGTGGCCTACCTCGTCGTGACGTTGAGGAGCGGCTTCAAGCTCGCGGTGTGAGCGGTCAAGACATTGACGCCATTCTGGTGACCCATGAGCATGGTGACCACTGCCGCGGGGTGGCGCCGCTCGCCAAAGCCCATGGCCTGCCCGTATTTCTCACCGCTGGCACAGCGACCAGCGGGAAACTAGAGGGGCTCACAAGCGGTGTGGTGATTCGGCCCGGCGATCAATTCGCGGTGGGTGATGTAGATATCTGCGCCGAACCCGTACCCCACGATGCCCGGGAGCCAGTGCAGTTTTGTTTTAATCACAAAGATCTCAAGTTGGGTGTGCTCACCGACCTGGGCAGTATCACGCCGCATGTTGTGCGAGCGTTCTCCGGCTGCGATGCCCTGGTGTTAGAGTTCAATCACGACCCGCAGATGCTTGCCGATGGGCCGTATCCCTATGCCGTGAAAAAAAGGGTGGGCGGCGATTTCGGCCATCTCACCAATGCTCAAGCCCGGCAGTTTCTCGATCATTCGGACACCACCCGGCTTAAGATGCTGTTTGTGGCGCATATCAGTCAGCAGAACAACGCTCCGGAGCTCGCCGATGCGGCACTTTCGGGCTGGTCCGGTTTGGCCTCGTGTCAGGTGATTCACGCAACACAACAGACCGGCTTTGACTGGTGCGACCTTCGAACATCGGCTCCCTTTATCGAGGAGGCCGCTCAGGCCTGACCCGCAGGGGGTTGATGTTTCCAGCGCCGGTTGGACCATAGAAAGCTCTCCGGCTCATCGCGAATCGTCTGTTCAGCGGCTCTTACGTAAGCTTCAATAATTGCTTCTTCTGTTAATTGGCCAGGTGTCTCGACGATGGGAATCAAGCTCAAATGATAGCGGCCTCGTGATTTTCTTCGGCAACGCGCGAACATCACCGGAGAATCCGTCAATTGTGCAATGGTTGCCGGACCGGTGAAGAAAGCTGTTGGCTGGTTGAGCCAGTTGGTCCAATAAACATTGTCTCGCCTTCCGGGTGACTGATCTGCAACTAGCACCAGCGCGCGAAAGCGTCGACGATGCTTCAACACATTACGCGCGACTTTCTCCATCAGGATCGGTTCGCCACCAAAGCGGCTGCGCACCTCATAAGCAAAGCGATCGGAGCCCGCGTTGTGTAAGCGTCGGTAAACCGGATCAATGGGGATGTCGCCGTGGGCATTGGCGGCATGCATCATCCACTCCCAGTTTCCCAGATGGATGGTGAGGACAATGACCGAGCGGGTGCGGTTTTCCGTCAGTCGATCCAGTTCATCGATTCCCTCAACTGTAACGCGGCGTTTGAAATCAGCCAGATTCATCCGCGAGGAGTGGACGATTTCCATGGTGACATCGGTCAACTGTCGATAAAAACGCGCGGCGGTGTAACGGCGCCATTCAGCGTCGCGTTCGGGGAATGCATTGCGTAAGTTATTGTCGATCACCTTGGCGCGGTAGCGAAACACGTGCCGTAACAGAAAAGCGACGGTAGCGGACAAGCCGTACTTGACGGGTAGGGGTAACAAAGCGACGGCGCGGTAAAGCCAGTAAGTCATCATCTTTTGCAGTGATTGGGCAGATTTAGAGAAAGGTGTCGCGGCACATCTTCCGTGTCCGGGCATTGCAAACGCGGATTGCCCGCCAAGTTGAGTTCTTTCAGGCCAGTCATACGTAATACCGGTATTGGATCCACGACGTCGTTGTTATTGAGCCAGAGTTGATTCAAGGCGGTGAGTCTCTCCAAAACCAATAAGTTCCGGATGTCGTTGCTGCTGAGTTTTATCGACTGGATCTTCGTAAATTGCTCCAGCCCGGACAGTGATTGAATGCCTGCATCGCTGCAGTTCAGCGAGACAAGATCGGTCGGCATCCTTGCGTCGATATCGAGAAGACTTTGTGTCAGGCAAGCCGAGAGAGCAGAGTCTCCAACGCCGCTCACAGTGTAGAGTGCTGACGGCTCGTATACCATGACATTATTGACCGTGATGTCGTACTGCCCCAGCTCAGCGCAACTGGTTCCCGACATCAGCAGGGCAATGAGGAGGGCACGCGCTGACTCTTTCTCAAATAGCTTCATATAATGGCTGTTCACCCGACGCCGGCAGTCAACCACGGGCCCCGATGCAATGCAAATAAGCTCCCCCCATCAAGCCCACGTCCCAGCAGCACCTATCGTCGTATCTGTTCAAGGAGAGTCGCCAGCCCGGGCCCGCGAAGCGGCTCATCACCTAGGACTGCAATTCGGTAACCATCGCGACCCAGACGGGCTCCTTTTGGTCGTGGGTGAGGCCAGCGCCTGGCTAGAATTGCATGGGGTGAGAGTCGCCGTGCAGTTCGATTCCGCCGCCATGCAACATCGTCGGAAAGGGAGGCATAACGAAATGCTAGGTCGGGCTGTGGGCTTGAAGGCCGATCGAAAGCCGCTTATCTGGGATGCCACGGGCGGATTGGGACGTGATGCCTTTGTGCTGGCCGATCTGGGAAGCGAGGTCACGCTCTGTGAGCGGGTGCCCGTCTTGGCGTGGTTGCTCGAGCAAGCCGTGCAAGCCGCCGCCGTGAGCGGCGTAGATCAGGTCAGGGAGGCGGCAGAGAGAATGGTTGTGCGGGCAGGAGACAGCAAGATGCTGCGCGCACCCGCCGAGACAGTGATCTACCTCGATCCAATGTTCCCCGAGCGGAAAAAAGCGGCGGCTGTGAAGAAAGAGTCCGCCATGCTCCAGCGCCTGGTCGATCAGGCCGATGATAGCGAGGCTCTGTGGCAGTGGGCATGGGATCAGCCCGTGGAGAGGATCGTGGTGAAACGACCCTTGCGCGCCCCCATACTCGGGAACATTCGCCCCGCGCATACGCTGAAGGGTAAGTCAGTGCGCTTTGATGTGTTCACCCGGCGATCGTAGCCGCCTTCGTGAAGCGCTGCTCATGAAGAAGAACCGGTGATGAAGAGAAGCAGGTGGTGACGAGCAACGGGAGAATATTGTGACCGCAAGTCGGTTCTGGATTGGTGTGGAGTGCATGCCGGTATCGGTTTTACAGGACGCAACGTCGCACCCGCGTCCGATCCTCTGCGGCGATTTGGCTGACGCGGCGGTGGTTAGGTCTGCCCTTAACAATAGTTTAAAGCAGGCCGAGTGGCATAATCTGACGCTGGCGTCACCGATTGGTCAAGGCTATTTGTTAGATCTACTCAGGCAGCGAGGTCCGATCGACCACATTGTGCTGGCGCTGCCTGCTATCTCTTGTGCTCGCGATGAAGCGTGCGACGACACGTCCCGCCCTCAGGATCGTTTACCGTCAGGGACTCGGCATGCGATCGAGGGTTTGATTGCCGTGCTGCGCGGTGCCGAGGCGACACTGGATGCATCGATCGCTGCAGGGCTGACCCTGCTGAGAGCGGATACTGCGCTGGCCAGTTCACCCATGGCACACGCACTGGGGGCTTTTGCAGATGAATTGATTGCCAGCGAGGTAGCACGCTGGGCAACACTGGGGCTATCTCTGTCGCAACTCATGGTCGCATCAGCCGATAAGTAGGCGTTCCAGAATCCCCTCGTAGATCTTGGTCAGCTGCGGGATATCCGCAAGCTTCACCCGCTCGTTAATTTGGTGAATGGTCTCGTTAACGTGACCCACCTCGACTACCTGCGAGCCGCTGGGCGCAATGAATCGCCCATCTGAGGTGCCACCTCCTGTGGATACCTCCGGCACGCGGCTGGTCGTCGCCTCGATACTCTCTATGACCGCATTGAGTAGCGCTCCGGGCTCGGTTAAGAACGGTTCACCACTCAGCGACCATTCAATGTCATAGGTCAGGCCACCTTGGTCCAGAATCGCCTCGCAGCGCTCACGAATCGCTTCGGCCGTCACCTCGGTACTGAACCGCAGATTGAAGAGCACCTCGACGCTGCCCGGGATGACGTTGGTCACACCCTGGCCAGCCCGGATTGTTGAGATCTGTAGGGAAGTGGGGTCAAAAAAATCATTGCCCTGATCCCATGGCTCCGTGACTAACACGTTGAGTGTCTGCATCGCTCGGTGAATGGGATTATCAGCGAGATGCGGGTAGGCGATGTGGCCCTGCTTGCCGTGAATCACTAACCGCGCGTTGAGTGAGCCCCGGCGGCCGTTTTTCACCAAATCGCCGAGTTCGCGGGTGCTGGAGGGCTCGCCCACAATGCACCAATCGATTTGTTCGCCGCGGTCTTTCAGCGTTTCCATGACGCGGACCGTCCCGTCTTTGGCGGGCCCCTCTTCATCAGAAGTGATCAGAAAGCCGATGCGACAGGAATGATTAGGGTGCGTGCTAACAAAATTTTCGCAGGCTACCACCATCGCGGCGAGGCTGGCCTTCATGTCCGCAGTGCCTCGGCCCACCAGATCAGGCCCCGTTTCAGTGGCGATGAAAGGATCAGACTCCCATTGCGCCCTGTCTCCGGGAGGTACCACGTCTGTGTGTCCGGCAAAGACCAGCAGCGGACCCGATGAACCGCGTGTTGCCCAGAAATTATCGACCGCACCGAAGCGCAGGGGCTCGACCGAGAAACCTGCCTGCTGCAAACGTGCCATCATCAGCGACTGGCAGCCCGCGTCCCCCGGGGTGACCGAGGCGCAGGCGATCAAGTCGCGGGTCAGCGCGAGCGTGGGGTCCTGATCATCAGTTGTTGGCATGCAACATCTCATTGAGCTCGATCGCGCTCTTGTTGGTCAGGCACTGTACGGTACCGGTGCTCGAATGCCGCCTAAACAGAAGGTCTGGTCGCCCCGCCAATGTTCGTGCGGAGACGGTTTCGATGGTGTCACCGCCGTCATCCAGCAAACTGACCTTGGTGCCGGCCGTAACGAACAAGCCTGCTTCAATCTTGCAGCGATCTCCCAGGGGGATACCCAAGCCGGCATTCGCGCCGATCAAGCACTCTTTACCCACCGAGATCACAATATCGCCGCCACCCGAGAGTGTGCCCATTGTGGAGCAGCCGCCTCCGAGGTCGGAGCCTTCGTCCACCCAGACGCCTGCTGATATCCGACCTTCAATCATCCCGGGGCCTGCAGTGCCGGCGTTAAAGTTGATGAAGCCCTCGTGCATGACGGTGGTGCCTTCACCCAGATAGGCCCCCAGGCGCACTCTGGCGGTATGCGCGATACGGACACCTTCAGGGACCACATAGTTGGTCATCTTAGGGAACTTATCGACGCTTGAGACTTCTAGGACCGAGCCTTTGAGCCGCGCGTCCAGCTGGCGTTGCGGGAGCTCTTCAAGATCGACAGGTCCTTGGTCCGTCCAAGCCACGTTGGGTAGCAGGCCGAATAGTCCGGTGAGGTCCGTCTCGTGCGGCTTCACCCTTCTATGAGAGATGAGGTGGAGCTTGAGGTAGGCCTCCTCGACTGAGCTTGGCGGTGCGTTTTCGGCCAGCAATGTCGCCACCACTTTGCCCTCCGCGGTGGCCAGTTGCGTTGCGAGATCGCCCCCGGCGCTGTCGCCCGCTGCGTCCAGCGCTCTTGATAAGGCTGCGAGCTGTGCACCATCAAGTCTGCCCGACACGCCCGACAGCAAGCCGGCCAGCTCGTCACTGACCTGCGCGACCGGTCGCGGGTAAAAGGTATCCAGCACGGCGCCCTGAGCATTTTCAGACACAATGCCTAAGCCGAAACCGTGAAGCGAGCCCATGAGTGTTATTCCTCAGCTATCGAATAGTAGTGCATAGTCTTCCGCCTCGAAGCCCACTGACACCGCGTTGTTCCACTCAAGAACCGGGCGCTTGATCAAGGTGGGTTGGGCCCGTAATACACTGACCATGTCACCGCGTTCCAGTGCTGCCTTATCACCTTGGGATAATTGCTTGTAGGTGGTGCTACGCCGATTGATCAGTCTCTCGGGTCCAACCGCCGAGAGCCACTCACTGATTTTTTTTAAAGACGGCCTGTCGGCTCTGAAGTCAATGAATTCGTGCGTCAGACCGTGTTCATCCAGCCACTTGCGCGCCTTGCGGACCGTGTCGCAACTAGGAATACCAAAGAGCAGTGGCTGACTCATCAGAGTGACCCTTTGCAGTGATTCACAGTTTACGGGCTGGGGCGTCACACCGGACCGTGCACCATCCCGTGTCAGGCGGCGCAGAGTAGCAGAATTGTGCTTATACCGCCGCCGCAATCACGCTTTGTTGCAGCGCTTCGGGTGTTTTCTTGCTGGGTAGCAGGTGCGGCAGATCTCGCAGACACGGCCATCGCAGCCCCGTGCCGTGCAGTATTCTCTCCCGTAGTAGATGATTTGCAGGTGCAGCGCGTTCCAGCGGGCTTCGGGAAAAGCGTGTTTCAGATCCCGCTCTGTTTCGGCCACGTTCCGCCCCCGGGTCAGTCCCCATCGTTGCGCGAGGCGGTGGATATGAGTGTCCACCGGGAAGGTCGGCAGCCCAAATGCTTGTGCCATCACTACACTCGCTGTTTTATGACCCACTCCTGGTAGTTTCTCCAGCGCGTCAAGATCAGCTGGCACTTCGCTGCCATGGTGCGCTATCAGTAGCTCGCTCAAACGATGAATCGCTCTGGATTTCTGCGGCGAGAGGCCACACGGGCGGATGATGCTCTGGATGTCTTCGACGCTCAGTGTGACCATGTCCTCCGGACAATCCGCCTTGGAAAATAATCGGGGGGTCACCTGGTTGACCCGCTGGTCTGTGCACTGCGCGCTCAGCAGCACAGCAATCAGAAGGGTATAGGGGTCCTTATGATCCAGTGGCACCGGCGTCGTTGGATATAGAGACTGCAGCTTGTCGTCGATATAGGCGATGCGGTCGGCTTTGTTCAGATTGCTACTCAAATTAATCGGGCCTCTCATGTCACCCACCGGATTTCACTACGTGGGCGATGCGTTCTGCGGCCTCAACGCATTGCCCGAGCTCGGCCACGAGTGCCAGGCGGACGCGGTGCGCGCCCGGATTGCCCGCTGCGGTGTCTCGAGCTAGATAGCGACCGGGCAGGACTTTGACGCCGGCATGCTGGA
>CACNSR010000032.1 GCA_902623175.1 Halieaceae bacterium | reverse complement strand
CGTTGATGCCAGTCCAGGGCTGAGCGCGCTATCCGATCAAAGTGAACGCCACCAACCGGAGCTCGCATGTTGGGAAAATAACATTTAAGCACCGGATCGCTAGTATCGAGGAAGTTTGGCTCGAAAAATTCGCCGCCTGAGTAACTCTCAACCGTGCAAAGCCCGACTTTGCCCATGGTTTTCATAAGCGCCTTTTCCGCCGCTTTTGCAAACTTCGCATAGGCAGAATCTGGAGCGGACGGAGAAGTCTCTTCTGCTCGCATTTGAACGGCGAGGGCGTAAACCGCGCTCGCTCCAAAGCCCAGCACACAGGCTATATGATGTGATGATTTGATTTGCCCACTTTCTACAATGATGGAAACCTTTAGCCGAAGACCTTCTTCAATAAGTTTTTGATTTACTGCCGCAACTAGCAGTGTCATGGGGAGCGCCGCCATATGGCGCGAGATTTTCCTGTCTGAAAGAATGGCAATGCCGCCGGATTCTCTGGCAAAGTTCACGACCCTTTGTGCAATATGGTCGAGCTCGCTGACGATGCTTCTTTCGTTCTTAAAGTCACTCTGCGTGTTGACTGCAAAAAGCGCATCAAAAACTTTATGCGGGGTGACCCTCTGAAGACGAATAGTTTCAATCGCTTTTAGGTCTAAAATGGGCGAATCAACTATTAACTGCTTTGAGCCGGTCGGCCCTAGCAGAGGTTTCTCTCCTAAAGCCACCCTCAGAGTCATGCCGTCCGCTTCTCTGATGGAATCCAATGGAGGATTCGTTACTTGTGCAAAGCGCTGACTGAAATACTTTGCAACACCGCCCTCTTGGTCATTGAGCGCGTTTATAGCCGTGCCATAGCCCATCGCGGAGACCTTCTCGGTCCCGAAAGATAGCATTGGATCTAATAAAAACTTAAAGCTATCTTGGTTGTGAGAATACGCGACATACCTTGCCGCATTATTCAGCTCTCCGCGGTATTTGCCTTTCTCCAAGCATTGCTTATCGCTGGGTTCAGGAAGCACGCTAATATGGGCCTGTGCTTCGTTCAGCGCTTGCCGGTAATCTCTTTGTTTTGATAATTTTTCCAGTGCATCGGCAGTCCTATAAATCCTTTTCTCTTTATGGTCGTAATACATCATTCCCCCAGCCTCGATGCGGCCAAGGCTGATTATTTTTTCTTGAGGAAATTGGACTTGACCCGCTTCGGACATCACAGCGAGATATTCGTCTGTTTCAACTGAACGAAGAGGTCGCAGCCCTAAACGGTCTAATCTGGCACCTATAATTCGGCCGTCTCCAAAAATGACTGCCGCCGGGCCATCGTTCTTTTCCTCGTAAAGGGAAAAGTATTCGAACATGTCTCTTACCGATGGCGATAGGCACTTATCGTTTTCCCAAGCCGGCGGCATCATAGACACTACCGCCGACACTAAATCTACTTTGCCTTCGTGAATTCGGTATCCAAGCGTTTGATCGAAGCGGCTGCTATCCGATTGGCCTTTTGGCCTGTCAATGTGACGTTTCCGAGCCTTCGCTTCAGCAATCTCAGATAGCCGGTTTTTCTTATCAGTGTTCAATTCCCCATTGTGCGCCATCTGCCTGAATGGTTGTGCCATGGAAGGGTGAGGATCTGTATTTGTGGAAAAACGCGTGTGAAAGAACAAAGTATGAACACAATGGTCTGGCTCGGAGAGATCCAAAAAGTATGGGACTAACTCCCAAGAATTCAGGCGCCCCTTTAAAACCTGCGTTTGAGAGGACATCGACAATGGATACAGTCCCTCCAAGCTTTTGTCTTGGTAGGCATGGGATTCAATCTTTACGAGTGTGTTGTAGATTACTGAGTCAAAGTCGCTATCTGCTTTAGAGTCAGCCAGTGTAAAAATCCATTGGAAAATAGGTAGCTGCAGGTGCCTGCCTCGCTGCTCGATCGCTTTTGCGTCGACTGGCAGTTCCCTTCTGAAAATAACTTCTAGCCCACTATCGCACAACAAATTTTCTACCGTCTCGATCGCGAAGGTTCGTGAGTCTGGATTAGTAGGAAGGAAATAATTCCCTACGCCATATTGGCCATTTGTGAGCTTTTGCGATGTCAGGCGTGAAAAAAATGAATCGCTGAGATCTATGCATATCCCGGCCCCATCCCCGACTCCTTCGGAAGACATCCCACCCCGGTGGGGCACTGCACACAGTGCTTCGTGACCCTTTAAAATGACGTCATGGGTCTGTGCGCCGTCTTTTCGGGTTATAAAGCCGACGCCGCAGGAGCTCCGCTCTGAGGAGTGGTCATAGAGCAGCTCCTGTGTTTTTTGGGGCCTATGCGTGCATTCTGGTTTTATCATTGATGACATTGCTTCGGTTTTAAGGATTTTCGGATCGTTTACTGCTACAGAGTTCTTAATGCGTGAACTTTGAATTTCTGAGCTACCGCATTGTTAATATTAACAAATTGCCTTGTATTTTTTGCACTCACCAGTTTGAAATACGCACAGCCGGATTATTTGGTTGTATGTCGTCAAGGGCGGCAACTAGATTCTTGCAAAGAGGTTAGGGAAGTTAAGGGTCATATTACTGCAATTTATGTTATGATGCTTACCGATCCACTTGGTGGAATAATTTAACATTGAAAGCGGCCGCTAATAATCTATAACTTATTGATTTTAAGAAAATTGAGCCAACAATTAGCCCGCGTTGTTGACGAAATCTACTAAAACGCCCGCTCACTGTTTGAATGCCATTCGATTTAGGGGGCTTTCTGATCGAGCTTTAGGTTGAGGGCCTTGTATTACTGGCGGATTTCCCCTCGTTGAAATAAGCGACGGACGTTTTCGACACGCTCACTTTGGCGGTATGTTTATTGCGGTGCCTCCCTAATCTGGAGAGGTTATGACCGGTAGCCGCGAAGTTTATATGGTAAGGGTCGTGCTTGTTAGGGATGGGATGTACACTCCACTCTATTGGTCACATCGGCACTAAAGGATATGCAAGCTGCACTAACGTTAGAAAGGTCCCTCTCAAAAAAAATATAAAACAGCTAATACGAACGAGATTTAATAGCATGGCCAGCTTGGAAAATGACCGGTTCCTTCGCGCCCTTATGCGTGAGCCTGTGGACCGAACCCCACTATGGATGATGCGTCAGGCGGGGCGATATCTCCCCGAATACCGCGAGACCCGCTCTGAAGCGGGCAGCTTTATGGGCCTCTGCTCCAACCCCGAATTAGCGTGCGAAGTCACGTTGCAGCCGCTTAGGCGGTATGCGATGGACGCTGCCATTTTGTTTTCTGATATTTTGACCGTGCCCGACGCGTTGGGCTTGGGGCTGTATTTCTCCGAAGGAGAGGGCCCGCGATTTGAGCGGCCCATATCTTCTGCTGCCGAGATAGCCGCGTTGGAGCCTGACCGCGCGGCGAGTGAGCTGGATTATGTGATGGATGCCGTCGCGCTGATTCGCAAGGAGCTCAAAGGCAGCATCCCTTTGATTGGTTTTGCCGGTAGCCCTTGGACGTTAGCAACTTATATGGTCGAGGGTGGGTCGAGTAAGGACTTTGCCAAGGTGAAGTCACTGGCTTTCAACGAGCCCGGGGTGATGCATGAGTTACTGTCGAAGCTGGCGAAGTCGGTTGCCGTATATCTCTCTGAACAGGTGCGCAGCGGCGCGCAGGCGCTGCAGATTTTCGATACCTGGGGCGGCTCGCTCAGCCACGATGCCTATCGCGAATTTTCACTGCAGTACATGACCGAGATCATCGAGCAATTACCCCGGGAAGCCGAGGGTCGGCGAGTGCCTGTCATTGTCTTTACTAAGGGTGGTGGCCAGTGGCTCGAAGCGATTGCGGAATGTGGGGCCGATGCCGTGGGACTGGATTGGACTACGGATATTGGCGAAGCCCGGGCGCGGATTGGTGACAAGGTCTGCCTGCAGGGGAATATGGATCCGACCTTGCTCAATGCTTCACCGGAGCGCATTCGCACAGAGGTCGGTCAGATCCTCAGTTCATTTGGCGAGGGTAGCGGTCACGTCTTTAATCTGGGCCACGGTGTCACCCCAGGCATTGATCCCGGGCATGTGGCCGCGATGGTTAATGCAGTGGTGGAGCTGTCGCCCGCTTACCACTGAGACTGGGGAATGGCGTGATCCATATCTAGCGCCGGAGAGTTGGTGGTGGGTTTACCGACGACTTTCGCCGGGACGCCTGCCACCGTGGTATGTGCCGGCACGTCCTGTAGCACGACCGATCCGGCCCCCACTTTGGCGCCTTCGCCAACATGGATGTTGCCTAGGATCTTTGCTCCCGCACTTATCAGTACGCCATCGCCAATCTTTGGGTGACGGTCGCCATCTTCTTTACCCGTACCGCCCAGCGTGACCGACTGCAAAATCGATACCCGGTTGCCGACAACTGCCGTTTCACCGACCACCAGGCCGGTGGCGTGGTCGAGCATGATGCCGTGCCCGAAACGGGCGGCGGGGTGAATATCGATGCCGAACTGTCGGGACATCTGGCTCTGTAAGAACAGCGCTAGTGGCTGTCGGTCATGTGTCCACAGCCAGTGACCGATGCGATGAATTTGCAGAGCCTGGAAGCCTTTGAAGTACAAAAACGGGATATACAGCTCGTGGCAGGCGGAATCCCGATCGAGAATGGAGTTCAGATCATCGCGAATTGCGCCTCGGATATCGGTGTCATCGCGAAGTGCCTCAAGGATCAATTCGCGCAGCATCATTGCCGGGGCGGACGGGTTATCAAGCAGGTTAGCCAGATGAAAACTCAGCGAGCACTCCAACTCATCATGATTGAGGATAGTCGCGTGCAGGAAGCTGGCAAGAATAGGCTCTACGCTAGCGGCCTCGCGGGTTTCGCTGCGGATGCGGTCCCAAATGGGATCGCCGTTCTGCATTTGCTGGATGCCGTCACTTTGCGTAGCTGTCATGGGCACTGCTCCACGCCCACAGGGGCTTCATGGCAGGGAGGCGAAGGTTAGCGCTTTAGCCTTTCCATAGCTAGGTAACGCATTTTCCTCGAAAACGCCATAGGGTGTCGCCGCGCTCCCAATACTTTCGTTCGAATAGTGTTATTGATGAGTTGGGGACGAAGGATTCTGTTTGACCATGGATGCCGATGAGGGCGGTTGCCTGAGCGAACTCTTGCGCGTAAGTATCCCAGTTGGTGCGGAGCTCCAGCGCGCCACCGAGTCTGGACAGCACGGGAAAAGCACCATGTCCATGAACGCGCTTTTTGAACTGACAGGCCTTGGGCCAGGGGTTGGGATAGAGTAGCCAATGGCTGTGCAGTTTGATGCCGCCTTCTGCAAGGCAAAGCCAGAACGGCTCGGCTTCAGCGCGAAGCAGCAAATAATTTTGCCCGTCACTAGGTTGATGTTTTGCCAGTCGATGAGCGGACTGATCGATACCGACCACCAGTGCATACGGGTGTGCTTCCGCGATGAGCGCGGTGCTCATGCCGGTGCCGCAGAATGAATCGAGGATCAGTGGTCGGTTTTCATGCTGCAGTCGCTTGAGCAGTTTCTCGAACGCAACTCTAGTGTGTGCTGGACAGGGCTTTCGCCATGGGTGATCTCGATGATGTCGCACGATCTTTGTGAGATCTGGATGAGGGCTCAGCTGGTCCGTTGATAGCACAGGCGCAGTTTGTGCTGGTTGATCTGTTTGCGAAGCGTCAGTCACCTTGCCATCATACCCCGCTACTTGAACGTGTCTGTTCCATACTAAAAGCATGCGCGAAGATCTTCGCCCTTTTTGGGTCAAACGTACTTATCTCGCCTTTCGCTCGGCCTGGATAGATTGGTTCGTGCGACCCCGGTGCGCCCACCTTGGTGCCCACGCTATGATCATGGCGCCTTGGTATGTCGATATCTCGGGGCCCAACATTCGCATCGGCCATTCGTTCACCGCGATCAATACCGCCAGTCAAAGGGTACAAATTGGTGTCTGGGGCCGCGAAGCGGGAGAGGGCAGTATCACGCTCGGTAACGCTTGTCTGATGAGTCCCGGCTCCCGCATCAGCGCCAGCGACGACATCGTGCTGGGGGATGGCTGCATGCTCGCCAACGGCGCCTACATTACTGATTCAGATTGGCATGGTCTCTACAATCGCATTGAGCGTGCCGTCGAGCCCACGCCAGTCAAGCTGGGCGATAACGTCTGGGTCGGTGACCACGCCACGGTCCTGAAAGGTGTGACGATTGGCGATAACAGCGTGGTGGCTGCCCGAGCAGTCGTCACCATCGATGTGCCAGCTAATGCGGTGGTTGCTGGCAATCCGGCCAAGATAGTGAAAACCCTCGACCCGGATACACCGCGTTACACCCGAGCCGACCTCTACGTCGACCCTGATAAAACAGCGCAACAATTTCAACAGCTTGATCGCTATGTGCTTCGAAGAAACCGCTTTTGGTTCTGGGTGTGGACGTTGATTTATCCGGGTGCCCGCCGTGGGGGCTGAGCCGGCCCGTCTCAAACTGACTCTGATTACAATAGCCGCAATGGCTCTTCTTCGAGCAATGCCAGCTGCTCGCGCAGCGCCAAAATTTGGTCAGCCCAGTAGCGCTCCTGCTCAAACCAGGGAAAGGCGGCTGGAAAAGCCGGGTCATCCCAGCGTCTGGCGAGCCAGGCGCTGTAGTAGACCATCCGCGCAGTGCGCAGTGCTTCAATCCATTTGATCTCTCTTGGATCAAAGTTGTTGAATTCCTCGTAGCCGGCAATGAGCTCCGCGAGTTGCAGTTCTTTTTGCGTGCGATCCCCTGATAAAAACATCCATAAATCCTGAATCGCGGGCCCTCTGACGCAGTCATCTAGATCAACAAAATGCGGCGTGTCGTCGCGCCAGAGAATGTTGCCCACATGGCAGTCGCCGTGCAGCCGAATGCCCTCCTGCGGCGTGTAGTCGGCCATCAACTGCATTGCGCGATCCACCAAATCCTTGCCGAGACTATCCCAGGCGGGGCGGAGCTCACTGGGTACCCACTCGGTGCTGAGGTAGTCGAGGGGCTCGATCAGCCAGCGCTGAAGTGTGTAATCGATGCGCTCCGAGAAGTCAGACGAGCGGCCCACGCCGTGCACGCGCCCTAGAGTGCGACCCAGCCCGAGCAGATGGTCAAAGTTATCGAGCTCCGGTGCGTGACCTCCTCGACGGGGGAACGCCGCAATCAAAAAACCCTGTGCCGCCTGTAGCGTCGCACCATTAATTCCCATGGGTGCGACGACAGAGAGGCCGTTGTCGGCCAGTTCTTGCGCGAAGGCGTGCTCTTCCAGAATTTGTGTGCGAGTCCAGCGCTCTGGCCGGTAGAACTTGACAATGATCGGATCGGAATCTTCTATGCCCACCTGATAGACGCGGTTCTCGTAGCTGTTCAGCGCGAGTAGACGCAGGTCACTGCGCAGGCCAATGGCCTCGACGCAGTCGACCACACAATCTGGTGTCAGACCTTCAAATGGATGAGTCATGGGTCACCCCCGAATCAAAGTGCCTATGTTACCCTGCGGCGCAAGGCGCAGGCGTTCTCGGGAGGCACCAGACCTTTACTGATCTCGCCTTCGCATGTCTCATGCGGGCACGAAGGGTCTCTTGTGTGACGATTCAGTTTGCCGCATGCCAATTGGCGCAAGAACGTCATAGTCGCTGAAGAGAGGTCATTAGCGGCTAGTGCTCAAGAGCGCTTGGTGGAGTGATGCGCAATCGATACAGTACGCGTTTGAACCAGAGCAAAACACCGACGTGCAAGAACCCAATACCTCCACTGATATCCCCAACGCCAAGAAGCTCTCGGACGCCGACCAGGCCAAGGTCGACGATTTTTTAGAGCGGGGAGTGAACTCGGTTGAGCGCAAACCCTTCAGGCCGCTGCGGTTAATTTTTCTCTTAATGGCGGTAGTGGCCGGTTTTAGTTTGTTGAGTCAGGGCATTGCCCGGTGGGCTGGCATCTATTGACCTGGACTGGTATCGCCTTGGCCCAAATTTCGCCTTTTGGTATTCTGCGCGCTTCGGTGTGTAGCGCAGCCTGGTAGCGCACTTCCTTCGGGAGGAAGGGGTCGGAGGTTCAAATCCTCTCACACCGACCAATTCTTTTAATAAAAATCAATAAGTTATAATATTACTCGCCTAGCGCGACGATTCTTTTTATGTCTATCCTAACAATGTCCTAACCGCAAGTGTCACAGCTTAAGGGGTGGGGCAGGTCGCCATGGGGCTACCCCGGTATGTATAGGTCTGGTTGCCGTTCAGGCGCATTAGGATGCCGTCAACTGGGTAGAGGTGGGAGTCTTATTGAACTTAGCGAGTGGGTCTCTCGATACCACTTTATTTTTCGCAGTCATCACAAGCCAAGGAGTGGGTCCTGACCTCCACTCCCAAGTCGCTAACAGTTGATCTAGATGCGAGAGCTTGTGGAACCAGTCAGGCAAATCCTCTAACTGCCTCAACCCACTATCTTCCACCAGTTCAAGGTCATGAGTAGTATCAAAGCGCGATATTAGTGTCTTAGTTATGCCGGGTCGAAGGCACTCATGCGACTCCACTATAATATCGAGGTGGCGAAGCGAGGGTGATAGCCTTGGATTGAGTAGTTCTTGTTCCCCGCCTTCGATATCACAAAATATTAGCGCTGCCTCGTCTGCGTATTTTTCAAAGTCTTTAGGTTCGAACCGCCCCCCGATTTCAACCCGATTACTCACGTTGTTTTTCCGAGCCAGCTGCCTACAGGCATCTTGGGCGCTGTTGTCAATGTCAAAAGCTAATGAGATTAGATTGGGGACTGCCCTAGCGAACCCGACTGCGTAGTAGCCCTCTGCGCAGCCAATATTTATAATTTTAGTGTATTGCCCCAGTAAAATTCTTTGAATATGAGGATGCAACGGCTGTTCATAGCAGCCAAGTAACTTTGCAACGTGGCAGCCTTCTGCAGAACTCTCTAAAAAATCAAGGCCAGCGAGTGGGCCCTTAAGCACCTTGGTACCCTCGTTCTTCAAAAAGGTGTTTTGAATTAGTACGCTGCGCCACTTTGACAGCAGTCGCAACGAGTTATTGAGTGTTGCGTTGGGATCAGCGGTATTTTCTGAGAGGCTCAGAGTTAGCCGTTGAATAATGTTTGAAGCTAAGCTCACGGGATCGTCCTAGATACCAGTACCAACCGCTTGGGTTACCACTTGTAACCCCCGAATACGCCACCCCTAAATATAAGCCACGGGGGCATAAAAGTCTGTCGCTGATACAGATGATCCCGCTGACACACTTAAGAGCTGGGTTTTGAAAAAAGGCGGTAATCCCTGTCGTCAACCAAGTTACCGATAATGGATTACCAGCAGTTTTGCTGAACTTTAGTGTCTCTCAAGCAGCCTCAACGCCGCCCCTTAATCCAACAAAAAAACTCCAGATTATTTGCGACTCAGACCCTAAACTTGCAAGCTTTCTCTTGCGCAAC
Organism: Halieaceae bacterium; assembly: GCA_902623175.1. GTDB lineage: Bacteria > Pseudomonadota > Gammaproteobacteria > Pseudomonadales > Halieaceae > Luminiphilus. The sequence goes on along the minus strand of CACNSR010000032.1, from coordinate 1,231 downwards.
GTGCCACTCATATCACCCAAATGGAACTGACAGTAGATCAAGCCTTACAGCAGGGTGTTGCAGCACATAAGGAGGGCAACCTCCAGGATGCTGAACGCCTTTACCGTGCCATTTTACAAGCGCAATCTCACCACCCCGATGCCAACCATAATTTGGGAGTGTTGGCTGTGGCGGTTGGTAAGCCTCTTGAAGCTATTCCCCTGTTCAAGCTGGCGTTGGAAGCCAATCCCCAGATAGAGCAGTTTTGGCTGAGCTACATTGATGTGCTGATAACAGTGGAGCGTTTTGATGAGGCTAGACACGCCTTAGCTGATGGCGAGAAGTCGGGGGTGTCCTCAAACAAACTGGATGCTTTCAATCAGCGACTTCAGGAGAGCGTAGCTAACGATACAAAAAAAACCAAGAAAGGTCAGACGCTCTCGGAAAAGAGAACAAAGCTTGCGGAGAAAAAGAAACATAAAAAGAGAAAAGCTCCAAGCGCATCATCAGTTGCGGCGCCATCACAGGATCAAATCAATCACCTTCTAGAGTTTTATCAATCCGGTAGATTGGGAGAGGCCGAAGCACTTGCCACATCACTTACTCAACAGTTCCCCAAACACCCATTTGGATGGAAGGTTTTGGGGGCTGTGGTTAAGCAAATGGGTAGATTGGGAGAGTCGCTGTCACCCATGCAGTCGGCTGTGGAGCTGTCCCCGCACGATGCTGAAGCCCAAAGCAACTTGGGTAACACCCTCAAAGAACTAGGCAGGCTAGACGACGCTGAGGCAAGCTATAGACAAGCGATAGCCCTGAAGCCTGACTATGCGGAAGCCTACAGCAACCTGGGTGGCATCCTCCAAGAACTGGGCAGACTAGACGAAGCTGAAGCAAGCTATAGACAGGCGATAACACTTAAGCCTGACTATGCGGAAGCCAACTACAACTTGGGTGTTACGCTCAAAGAAATAGGCAGGTTAGATGACGCTGAAGCAAGCGACAGAAAAGCGATAGCCGTGAAGCCTGACTTTGCCGAAGCCGAGAGCAACTTGGGTGGCACGCTCCAAGAACTGGGCAGACTAGACGACGCTGAAGCAAGCCATAGACAGGCGATAACCCTGAAGCCTGACTTTGCCCAAGCCCACAGCAACTTGGGTGTCACGCTCAAAGAATTAGGCAGGTTAGATGAAGCTGAAGCAAGCCATAGACAGGCGATAACCCTGAAGCCTGACTTTGCCGAAGCCCACGCAAA
>CACNSR010000031.1 GCA_902623175.1 Halieaceae bacterium | reverse complement strand
GGAAGCGCCTTGAGAAATGCCGCTGTGGTCGGAGATGACGGCGCAATAGCGGGTGCGGGGTGGCGCCGCTCACTGTCCCGGACACCCTGCACGGTCAGTTGATGGGCGATGAGCTCTTCCCGGGCCAGCCGAATTTGGGCGCGGTGCGTTCCTTGTTGAATCTGACTGAGCGCCGCCGTCGGTGGCGGGTTGTGGAGAAAGGTGATGGCCTCGGTAAGGCTCACGCGATCATCTGTGATCCCGTCGAGTAAGTCCTCGGGGGGCTCTTTACTGAGTAGAGCGAGCGCCTGTCCACAAAGCTTCCGCCATGTGCTTTGACCTAAACCGCTGACCGTTGGATAAACGGGTGTGAGTGCGGACTCTAAAAGTTGCGCGTTCTCTCCCAGCCGGTACTCGGGATGAACCATTTCGATTTTCCCGCCCAGCCAGCGTGGTGTGCCGAACAGCTGTATGGATGTTCCTACCTTGAACTGCGAGACCTGCGCCTGTCGAAAGTGGAAAAACCGCAGGGTGAGCAACCCGGTCCCGTCGTCCACTTTGATCAACAGCGTTCGTCTCCGGCCCATGGTCACGGCAGCAGCACGGACCTCCGCCTCCACGACGGCGTCGACCTGATCAAGCAAGCCGCCGATAGCCGTGATCTTCGTGCGGTCCTGATATCGGAGCGGAAAATGAAACAGCAAATCTTCCAGCGAGCGTATGCCAATATCTGCCAGTCGGGACGCCATTTTGTCTCCCACTCCGCGCAGGGTGGTGACAGAGTTTTGAAGAATGCTTTGGCTCAAGCGCGCCCCAGTCAAAAAAGGCCTCGTGATAGGCTCGTATCTTAGCGATTGTTTGATAAGGCCGTGAAGGCATGCAGGTGTTGATCCTTGGCTGTGGTGATATTGGTGCGCGTGTGGGCTTCTCCTTACTCGACCGAGGGTGGCGTGTTGCGGCGGCGCGACGCAACCCAGATCGGCTGCCCGATCAATTCGATCGTCACAAAGTGAATCTGACCGAGCCGGCAAGCTGGGGAGCGCTAAATGCCGTGGCGCCGGACTATGTCTTGGTGACCCCGACGCCCCAATCCTATGACCCCGCGGGGTATCAAGCAGGATTCGCTGGGGTCGCCAAGACGCTTGCTAGCCAGAAGTGGATCGCGCGGTGCCGCCGGGTGATCTGGGTCTCCTCTACCCGGGTATACCGGGAATCAGAGGGTGGCTGGGTGGACGAGCATTCGCCGCTAAATCTCGATGAGGCGCAAGCCGGTTCGATGATTGCCGGGGAAGCAGCGATTCGCCGCGCGGCGACCGCGACTATCATCCGTCCGGCGGGGGTGTATGGCGACCCTGAAGGCATGCTGATGAGGCGGCTTCAAGCGGGCCAGGGCGGCACGACGGGTGCGCTGTATGGTAACCGCATCCATCGCGAGGATTTAGCGCGGCTAATTGTTCATTGCATAGATCGTGATGCCGCCGGTGAGTCGGTGCCGCCGACAGTGGTCGGTGCTGATCATGATCAGACTCCGACCCATGAGATTGAAGACTGGTTGGCAAATCAGATCGGGGTCACCATAACTAGACCGTCTGACCCGTCGCCTCTCCGCGCCCATCGGCGTTGCAGAAATGCACTACTTGAGAAAATAGGTTTTCAGTTGTCCTATCCCACATGGCGAGAGGGATACGAGGCGACTCTGGGCCAAGGGTGAGGGCCGAGGCTGGTGCACTAAAGCGGTGGCATTCTTGCCGGGGTTATAACGAGAGAATCGCCTCGACTTCAATCCGCGCACCCTTGGGTAGCGCCGCAACTTGAACACAGGCTCTTGCGGGATATGGCTCCTCGAAGTGGTGCGACATGACCGCGTTGACCGCATCGAAGTCACCGAGATCGGTCAGCGAAATATTGATTTTCACGGCGTTATCCAGCGTGGCACCCGCGGCTTCTGCCACCGCACTCAGGTTATTAAAGACTTGCTCGGCCTCCGCGCTGATATCTCCCTCAACCATCGTCATGGAGCCGGGGTCGAGCGGTATCTGCCCTGATATCCAGACGGTATTACCCACCTTAATGCCCTGCGAGTAGGGCCCGATGGCCTGAGGCGCTGCCTGGGTAGCAATAACGGCTCTGTTGGACACAATGGTCTCCTCTGGATGGGCGCGCAGCGGCCTATTGAATAACGTACTGATGAGGGCTGCAAGGCCGACAATAAAGCTGCGGCGGCGAGTCTTCAGGCCCAACGAATGTCGCCTAGCGACGGGCGCTGCGCACCACTCTGAGCACACCGTCGACGCTGCGCAGTCGCTTCATCACATGGGCTAAATGGGTCCGACTACTGACCTGAAGTTCCAGATCGACAAAGGTGAATTCCACGTCCTTGTTCTGTGTGGCAATACGCTCGATGTTGAGGCCAATGGCGCTGAGTCGTGTCGCCAGAACGGCAATCATACCGCGGCGGTTCTCCACCTGTACTCTCAGTCCGACTGGATAATTTCTCTCAACTACCTCGTCCCAGTGGAGTGAAATCAGTCGGTCAGGCTGTTCTCGCATTTCTAACAGGTTGCGACAGCTATCCCTGTGCACCATCAGTCCCTTCTCTTGCCCAAGGTAGCCCTGAATCGCGTCGCCGGGCAGCGGGCAGCAGCATTTGGCATAGGTGACGCCAACGCCTTCGGTGCCACGGATGCCCAGTGTGGCCGCCTCGCCGCCAACGGCAGAGTTTTCGCTGGTGCTGGTGAGGTGGGCGACGACAATGTGAGGTAGTGTGTTGCCCAACGCCACATCGATTAGCAAAGACTCGATGTCGGTTTTACCCAGCGCCGAGAGAGCAGACTGCATGGTCTCTTCTTCGATGGCATTCAGCCGCGAACCATAGGCCATCAACGCGCGGTCCAAGAGGTTCCGCCCCAACGCCAGTGAGTCCTCGCGGCGCTGATTTTTCAGAAAGTGCCGGATGTGAGTTCTGGCACGGGCGGTCACGACCCAGTTCAGCCAAGAGGGGCTTGGCCGGCCTGTTGGAGAGGTCACGATCTCGATCGTTGCGCCGCTTTCCAGAGGCTCTGAGAGCGGTACCAGCTGATTGCTGACCCTTGCGGCGACACAGTGATTGCCAATATCGCTGTGTACGGCGTAGGCAAAATCAAGTGCACAGGACCCCTTGGGTAGCTCAAGAATGTCTCCGCGCGGCGTAAAGACGTATACCTCGTCCGGAAAAAGATCGATTTTGACGTTTTCGATGAACTCCAGCGAATCGCCGGCGCGTTGCTGCATTTCCAGCAGGCCTTGAACCCACTCTCGGGCTCGGGTGTGAGAAATACTCGCTCCCGTTTCCTCGCTTTTATAAAGCCAATGAGCGGCAATGCCGTTGTTGGCCATATCTTCCATTTCGTGAGTTCGGATCTGGATTTCAATGGGCACGCCGTGCATGCCCTTCAGCACGGTGTGCAAAGACTGGTAACCGTTTGCCTTGGGAATGGCGATGTAGTCCTTGAACTCTCCGGGCACCGGCTTATAGAGGCTGTGCACCATTCCCAGAGCGCGATAGCAATCATCGACAGAATCGACAATCAGGCGGAAGGCAAAGATATCCATCACCTGGGAGAAGGATTTCCGCTTGGCCTTCATCTTGTTGTAAATACTGTAAAGGTGCTTTTCCCGTCCCACTACGGTGGCATTGAGCCCTTCGCGGTTCAGGGTCTGGATCAACTGGTCGCGAATCTGGTCAATAAGCTGCTTGCGGTTGCCGCTTGCCGATTTTCGCGCAGCCTCGAGCCGTCTGGCACGCATGGGGTAAAGCGCCTTAAGGCCTAAATCTTCGAACTCCATGCGCACTTCGTTCATACCCAGACGCATGGCGATGGGGGCGTAAATATCGAGCGTCTCACTGGCGATGCGCTTGATTTTCTCTCGGTTCAGTACGCCGAGCGTGCGCATGTTGTGCAGGCGATCCGCCAGCTTGACGAGGATGACGCGGATATCTTTCGCCATCGCCAGTGTCATTTTCTGGAAGTTCTCGGCTTGGCGCAGTTCCACCGAATCAAATTCGACATGGGTCAGCTTGCTGACACCATCGACCAGCTCCGCGACCTCCTCGCCGAACTGGGCACCAATATCTTCTTTGTTGACGCCCGTGTCCTCAATTACATCGTGCAGCATGGCAGCCATCAGGCTTTGGGCATCCATGTGCATGCGAGCGAGAATGCTGGCTACAGCCAGTGGATGGGTAACGTAGGGCTCCCCGCTACGTCGGGTTTGACCGTAGTGAGCTTGCTCAGAGTAATAATATGCGCGCCTAACTAGCTGCGCTTGTTCCAGGGGCAGGTAGTCGGCAATCAGCTGTTCGAAAGCTGCGAGCGAGCTATTGGCAAACTGCCCCTCTCGGGGAATGGTATGTGCAGTGGGCTTTTGCCCCAGCCGGGTGCCAATGCCGGGGAGAGATCCGCTGAGTGCTTGGAGTGTTGTTGCCACCACCGCCAGCGGACCCCGTGATTAAAGGATGGGCGTCTCGAAGCTGGCCGCCAGTTCTTCCTCTGCTTCGATTTCGCTCTCGCGGGCGAGAACTTCTGGGGTAATCAAACCCTCGGCGATTTCTCGCAGCGCAATGACCGTGGCCTTGTCGGAGTCGTCCCCAACGAGTGGGTCGCGACCCCCGATTGCCATTTGCCGGGCGCGCTTGGCAGCCAACATGACCAATTCAAATCGGTTATCTACATTATCCAGACAGTCTTCAACAGTAATTCTCGCCATAGCAGCATGGTCTCCTTATTACTCACCGCGAGTGAGCGCGGCCACGCAGTATAGCGTAGGAAAGAGCTCTGCACCTCCCCGAAAACGCCAATAATGCCGGGGTGCTTACCCTTACGAGCAAACTAGTTGAGCAGATCCTCGATGAGATTCTGAAGCGCTGACTGTTGTTGACCGGTGCGCAGCCGCAAAGAGCGCACCAGTGCCTGCAGGGCCTCCAGCGCCCAGTCGAACTCGTCATTAATAATTAAATAGTCGGCCTGATCCCAATGCGACATTTCATCCCGCGCGGCACTCATCCGTATTTCGATGGTGTCTTCGGCGTCTTGACCGCGCGCCTGCAGTCGCGACTTGAGCGCCTCGAGCGAGGGCGGCAGGATAAAAAGCCAGGCGCTGTCGGGTAGCAATTTTCTCACTTGTTCAGCACCTTGCCAGTCAATTTCTAGGATCACGTCTGCGCCCGCCGACAGCCTGACCTCCAGTTGGGTCAGGCTGGTGCCATAGAAATGGCCGAAGACCTCTGCAGATTCGAAGAAGGCGCCGGCCTCACGCATCTCATGGAAGGTTTCAGTCGATATAAAGAAGTAATTGACGCCCTCTAATTCCCCGGGACGTTGCGGTCGGGTCGTGTGCGACACGGAAACTTCAACCCGCTGATCTTGTTCCATCAATGCTTTGATGAGGGAGGTCTTTCCCGCGCCGCTGGGCGCCGACACGATTAACAGCTGTCCTCTCGTTGCATTCACAATCAAAGTTTACTCAATGTTCTGGATTTGCTCGCGCATTTGCTCAATTAACACTTTGAACTCCACAGACACATTAGTGGTGCTTAGCCCGGTGGATTTTGAGCCCAGCGTATTGGCTTCGCGATTGAGCTCCTGCATGAGGAAATCCAGCCGCCTGCCGACTGGTGAGCTGCTCTGCAAAGCTGACTCAATGGCATCAAGATGCGCGTCCAAGCGATCCATTTCCTCGTCCACATCTGCCCGCTGCAGTGCATACACAATTTCTTCTTCCAGCCGCATCGGTTCTGCTTCGATTTCGAGCGATTGCAGCCGATCGAGCAGGCGTTGTCGATGGGCTCTCTGCAGGTCCGGCAGCTGTTTCCGGAGCGTGGCGAGATGCCCCCGTATTGCATCTGATCGCTGCTGAATCAAAGCGGCCAGCTTTTCGCCTTCCTGCGCTCGCTGCTCACGTAGGCCCTCGAAGCATTGTCTGGCGGCCTCAGTGGTCGCGCTTTGTAGCGCTTCCAGGTCGGTTTCGGGTTCGGTTAGCACGCCTGGCAAGAGCAGTATCGCGAGCTGGTCGGGCGCCGCGGCATCGGGGAACTCGCCTGCAACCTCAAGCAGGGCGGCCTTAAGGGCCGAGAGCCGTTCAATATTGAGTGTGGCGGGGATGCCTGAGGCGCCATCGGAGAAGCGCACCAGTATCTCGAGCTTGCCGCGAGCAAAAAACGTCCCCGCTTGCTCGCGCAAACTGCCTTCCATACTTCTCAGTGTGTCCGGCATCCGACACTGCAGGTCCAGGTAGCGATTGTTGACGGAGCGGCACTCCACGGTGACCGTCAGGGCCCCCGTTGTTACACTTCCGCGGGCAAAGCCCGTCATGCTCTGAGTCACCATTATTCCTCGACCAAGCTCGCTACTAAGTGTAACAGCAGTGACTCGGATTGAACGTTATCCACAGTAGGAGAGCCGTTATGAGTGCACCACCCGACAGGCCCAGTGGCCGCGCCCCGGACACCATGCGGGCCATTCAGTTTGAACGAGGGTTCACGTGCCATGCTGAGGGCTCGGTCTTGGTGTCATTTGGGCAGACAAAAGTGATTTGTACAGCGAGCGTGAGCGCTGGCGTACCCGGTTTTCTGCGAGGCAAGGGCGAGGGATGGTTGACTGCTGAGTACGGCATGCTGCCGCGTTCCACCGGGTCGCGGATGGACCGTGAGGCGGCGCGCGGCAAGCAGGGCGGCAGAACGATTGAGATTCAGCGATTGATTGGTCGCTCCTTACGAGCTGCGTTGGACCTTAAAATTTTGAGGGAGCGCACTATCACCGTGGATTGTGACGTGATTCAGGCAGATGGCGGCACCCGCACCGCTGCGATTTCGGGAGCTTGTGTGGCGGTCGTTGATGCGTTGAACCACCTTCAGCGCGCGGGTGAACTGGACGCCGATCCACTGAAGCATTTGATCTCAGCGGTGTCTGTTGGTGTCTGGAATGGCGTGCCCGTAGCGGACCTTGATTATGCTGAGGATTCGACGGCAGAAAGCGACATCAATGTGGTGATGACGGAGCAGGGTGGTCTGATCGAGGTGCAGGGTACTGCGGAGGGTGCCACCTTCAGTCAGGAGGAGCTGACGGGTCTTCTCGCGCTGGCTTTTTCCGCTGGTGAGGCCATCACTGCCGCGCAGCGGGCCGCACTCAGCGCAGGCTAGAGGCTCAAGTCGTAATCTATGATGACCGGAGCGTGGCGCGAGAACGCCTGCTCGTCGAAGATCTTACCGCGCTCAACCTGGCCTACCAAAAGCTCGGAGATAATTTGGGTATCGGTACGCAGACCGCCCGCATCGTCGCCATCGGGCCACCAGGTATAGGCGCCGGGCTCTTGATCAGTCAGTGAGTAAGCGTCGGCATAACCGCGATCATAGAGGTCCAGCAACCAGCCACGTTCCGATGGTGACACCCCGAGCAATGCCGGACTGTTCCCGGCGTCCTCCGCATCGGCATGATGCGCCACGAGCTCCCAGCCACCACAGAGAATATAGCCACGGCGTTTGTGGCGCACTTTCTCGAGGTGGCTGCTCAGCTGTGAAAGAAAGTTCAGCTTGCTGGCCATGGCTTCAGGGCCGCCCTTGCTGCTGGGCACCAGCACCGAACCCACGCTGATCTCGTCAAAATCTGCCTGTATGTAGAGGCCTTGAGCGTCAAACGCCTCGAACCCCAAACCCCAGATAATGGCTTTGGGCAGTTGCTTGCAGTAGATGGCGACGCCATTGAGGCGAGGGTCGTCGTAATGATCCAGAAAGTACGGGTTGTAGTGATCCGGAAAGAAGACGTTCCCGGCGAGCATGTGTTCGGCGCAACGGGTGTCCTGCAGGCAGATGATGTCCGCATCCTGTGCAAACAGCCACTCCAGACACCCTGTGTTCGCCGCCTGCTCTAGCCCCTCGACGACGAGGCTGATGACCCTCATTGCTAGTCCTACCTACTTTGTTTTCATATGATACGGTGAATCCAAGGAGCCAGACTGCGCCCCGACGTGGATTCGGGGCAGTTAATCGCAGCCTGAACGACAAAACGCCATGGAGTAAGGTGTGAATAAGACCGGACAGCGTTTCCAGCAGGACTTCATCGAATTGGCACTGGAGTGTGATGTGTTGCAGTTCGGCGAGTTTGAGCTTAAATCTGGGCGCATCAGCCCCTATTTCTTCAACGCCGGAAAGTTTTCAACAGGCGGCGCATTGGCGCGCTTGGGTCGCTGTTATGCCGCCGCCTTGCACGCTTCGGGTGTTCAAGTCGATATGCTGTTTGGACCCGCCTATAAAGGGATTCCTCTGGTCTCCACCACTGCGATGGCATTGTCAGAGCAATACGGTATGGATCTGCCCTTTGCCTTCAACCGCAAGGAGTCCAAAACCCATGGTGAGGGCGGCAATATTGTCGGCGCGCCGCTTGCCGGCGATGTGGTAGTTATTGATGATGTGATGACTGCCGGGACAGCGATCCGTGAGTCCATGGCCATGCTCAATGAGTCGGGTGCCAGGGGCGCGGGTGTGGTGATTGGGCTGGATCGTGGTGAGCGCGGCGACGGCGATCGCTCGGCAGTGCAGCAAGTGGAGCAGGATTGGGGGCTCACAGTAGTGAGTGTGGTCTCGCTACATGACATCATCGCCTGGGTAGAGAGAAATCCCGCGATGACCCAGCACCGTGAGGCTTTGGAGCAGTATCGAGAGCGATATGGTGTGGCGTAAATCCAGCCGAGTCGCATATTGCCTGCTTCGCCGACCCCCAGTAGATCGCCCATTGCGGCGCCAAGTGAGCGTGTCGCCCTCACCCTAGTGTGATCGTGACAGGCCTTACGGGCTAGGGGTGAACGTGGGCTTCATCAGGCCGTCAGTCAGATGTGTCCATTGATCTATCCACCCCTCCATTGGACTGAGCCGGAAGTCGCTGCGGCAGAATTGCGACACCCTGCCTTCGGCCGTTGCCATGAGTAGGTTGGCTGCGGTCGCGACCGTCAGGCGAGTACGGAGCTGCTCCCGCATCTCCGCTTCTCGCAGATACTGCTTGAGCTGAGTCTCGAGTCGCTGATGCAGCTGCTCAACCTGTTGATGAATTCGCAGTGACTCACCTGTCAGTGCCCGTCCTGTGAGCAATCGTGTGATACCCGGGTTCTTCTCGCAGAATTCTAGATAGATACACAGCAGTCTGTGGCACTGATCCAGCGCGCCTGGCTGCTCACCGGGGATGCGACCAATCAGCCCGAAGAGGGTGTCTTCAGCAAACTCCACGAGTCCGGCATACATGTTGCGTTTGGAGGGGAAGTGACGATATAACGCGGCTTCCGAGACGCCAACAGCCGCTGCTATTCGCGCGGTTGTAATGCGGTTATCGGGGGCCTCTTCCAGCATCTCTGCTAGCGCCATGAGAATCTGCTGCTTACGGTCAACCTGAGCGGTAGGTGCACTGTCCGGCATGAGCCCTCGAACGTCCGGGGTATGGGGCGATGCTAATCAGAGCGTGGGTTGGGTGCAAATCGCTCAGCGTCGAGAGCTGATTTGTGTCCCGATACCCTCGTCCGAGAAAATTTCCAGCAAGGCTGAGTGGGCCACGCGCCCGTCGATAATGTGCGCGCTGGATACGCCGCCTTGCACGGCTTCGAGTGCACAGTGAATCTTGGGCAACATGCCGCCGTGAATGACGCCGTGCTCAATCAGCTCCTCGACCTGATGCGTATTGAGCCCGGTCAGAATATTGCCCTCCGCGTCTAGCAGTCCTGCCACATTAGTCAAGAGCATCAGCTTTTCTGCCTGCAGCACCTCGGCCAGTTTGCCCGCGACCAGGTCTGCATTGATATTGTAGGTTTTGCCGTCGGTGCTGCCCGCAACCGGCGCAATCACGGGAATGTAGTCGCTGCCGATGAGCATGCTCAGAATATCGGTATCGATGCTGGCCACGTCGCCGACCTGGCCAATATCCTTTGCCCCCTCACGACTCCAGTCACCCGCCAGTTTGCGAGCCTGAATGAGCTGGCCATCCTTGCCCGTTATGCCAATGGCGCGGCCGCCGTTTCGGTGAATGCTGTCAACGATCTCCTTATTCACCGAGGCGCCAAGCACCATCTCGACGACGTCTATCGTGTGCTCGTCAGTGACCCGCATGCCATCAACAAATTCGGACTCGATGTTGAGACGATCCAGCAGTTCGCCAATCTGTGGCCCACCACCGTGCACCACAATCGGATTCATGCCCACCAGCTTCATCAACACCACGTCGCGGGCAAAGCTCTCCTGGAGTTCCGCATCGGTCATGGCGTTGCCGCCAAACTTGATGACAAAGGTTTTGCCCGTGAAGCGTTGGATATAGGGCAGTGATTCGGTCAGGATCCGAGCAAAATTTCCAGCCTCACCCTGATTGAGCGACATGATCTTTAATCCGGCGCAATTAAAGCGCAGAGAATGAGCCGCTGCGCGCGCAAAGGCAATGTGAAGATGCCGCAGACCGCACTCAGCTCTGGCAGCGGGTCAGGCCCATGGTAGGGCCTGCCAAAACCGCAACAATTAGCGATCAAGTACCGCGGCGACGGCGGCAACAACCTGCTCGGCGATGACCCGTTTGCTGGCCAAGGGCAGCCTTTGTTCCTGTGCTTCCGTGATGAGATGCACCGCATTTTGCTCAGAGCCGAAAGTCGTGTCAGGGTCGCTGACGTCATTGGCAATAATCATGTCGAGCTTCTTTCTCTGCCTTTTTTCCCGTGCGTGATGCATCAGCGATTCTGTTTCGGCAGCAAAACCCACCACCATGGAAGGCCGGCTCGCAGATTGCGCAACGCAGGCGATGATGTCGGGGTTTTCGACCAGTGAGAGATTCAGGAGGGCGCCATCTGACTTTTTGATCTTCTCGGTTGAAGTGGTTTCGGGCCGATAGTCAGCGACCGCCGCTGCACCAATGAATACATCAGCACCCGCCGAGAGCGCAAGTGCCTGCTCGCACATCTCGATTGCAGAAGTGACCGGATGTACCGTGACCCGATTCGGTGCGTCCAAATGCACCGGCCCGGAGATCAGTTCAACCTGCGCTCCCGCCTCTGCACAGGCACCTGCCAGCGCAAAGCCCATTTTTCCGGAGCTGTGATTGCTCAAATATCGAACCGGATCGATGGCCTCCATGGTCGGGCCCGCGGTGATCACCACTCGGCGCCCTTCCAGTAGACGGCTTTCAAAACGTGCTTTGACGGCAGCCACAATGGCTTCAGGTTCCAACAGTCGGCCCGGCCCCACATCACCACAAGCCTGTTCCCCTGCATCGGGGCCGATAATTTGAATGTCCCGCGAGGAGAGCATCCGAACGTTTTCCTGCGTCGCAGCGTGGGCCCACATCTGCTGATTCATCGCCGGCGCCACGGCGACAGGCGCGGGTGTCGCGAGCGCTATCGTGGTCAACAGGTCGTCGGCCCGGCCCTGTGCTAGCCGCGCGATCACGTCAGCGGTGGCTGGCGCAATGATCATCGCGTCTGCCCAGCGCGCCAGTTCAATATGCCCCATACCCGCCTCCGCCGCCTCGTCGAGGAGCTCGGTAT
>CACNSR010000030.1 GCA_902623175.1 Halieaceae bacterium | reverse complement strand
CTGGGGATGGGCATGACCTGAACGAGCAAAAGCTCCACTCAGAGAGACCTGATCTAAGTCAAGTCCGAGTGGGCGGGTCGTTGTCCTCAGATTCGCTCGGCAGCTCAGGGCGCTGGGACACCATCCATCGGTTGATCAAAATCATGCAGCCCGTAACAACGACCACGAACCCGAGCGTGATGAGCATAAAAAGCATGTTTCAGCCTCGCGCTGGGGTCAGCCACATCCACTGTGCCAACACGCCCATCACAAATGCCGCCAAAAATGCCAGGTGAAAGCTTTGCACCAGCGGAGCGTCCATTGAGTCCACGAGGGGATTGCCCACCGGCAGGCGCCTAAGAAAATCGGTAATCGCCGGAATCATGTGAAAGAGCACAGTAGCCGTGTAGGCCCCTGTCTGCAGATACACAGACCACTTACCAAATGGCGCCAGCGTCTCCAGCAAGTAGCCAGCAAGCAGAGCCGTCAGGGTAATTACCGCGAGGATGTGACCGACCCCGAAGCCACCCTGGTTATAAATAGTCAACGCCGAACCCGCGACCACCAATGTGATCAGAAGATAGGCACGCCCCGACTTATCTACGGCGCGAATGATGCGATGCTGATACAACGTGTAGGCGGCCGTAAGGATGGCGACCACACCCAACACCGTGTGAAACCAACCCAAAAAGGTCATTGGAGGCATAAACATTTCCCTAACTATTTCGTGAAGTCTGTCTCCCTTAGCGATCGGTGGACCGCTGCGGCGACGTGCCTGGGGCGCCAGCCTAGTGATGCTCTATCCACATTGCAAACAGCGATGAGCTAGTTAGCAGGCGCAAACGCACCCGCAAATTGCTTTGTAAAAGTTTCCAGATCCATCGCCGGACGGCCCAAAAGATCTGCGGTGGTCGAGGTCTGTTCTTCCAGCGACCCCGCGGCGATCTCGGCAAAGAGTTCACAAACGGCATCGAGCTGCCATGCCGACTTAATAAACTGCCCGAGGACTTCGCGGAACGCCCCCGGGCTCTGCGCCACGTAGGCGACCGGACGCTCCAATACTGCGCCAATGCGCGCCGCCACCTCATGAAAATCCATCATTGTAGGCCCGGTTAATCGATACGCTTGCCCTGCATGCCCCTCACCAGTAAGGACCACTGCCGCCACCTCGCCCACGTCCCGCGCGTCGATCATGGCTGTCTTGGCGGTGCCTAATGGCAGAGCGAACCTGTTGTCTCGAGCGATGGAGTCCGCATACATCAGCATATTTTGCATGTAGTAGTTGGGGCGCAGAAAGGTCCAGTCTAAGCCCAGCGAAGCAATGTGCTGCTCAGTGTCGTAGTGATTCTTGGGCAAAGTAGCGGTGGCATCAGGGGCCGCCTCCATCGATGATACTTTCACCAGATGCGATACACCAACATCGGCGGCGAGGCTTGCGAACCGGCGCTCCAGTTTCGACTGGTCCGGGTGGTTACCCATCACGATGAGCGCGCGGCTAACGCCCTGCAGCGCCTGGTCGACGATAGCCGGATCATTCAGGTCACCTTGCACAATTTCCGCTGCACCGGGATCGAAGGTCACCTTCTCGGGGTCTCTGACCAAGGCTCTAAAAGGTATACTCGCTCTCGCCAGCGCCTTGGCAGCTGCGGAACCAACGCGCCCGGTCGCGCCCGTCAATAAAATCATGTTACCCCCATTGCAGTCAGCGTCTGTGCCACATCACTGCGCTTAATTTGCGTCACCGTGGTGCTGATCAGTACAGTGGCAGGTCACAACGTCGCTGTTATGCTATCAGCGCTTCACAAGGATATGTTCACTTGGGTCAATAACATGTGCCGATTAAAGCCGATTCCGGACCACTCACGACACGGAGTGCAGCGGAGCGTCTCGCTTCTGCTCCCCCAGGTGGTTGCGGGACTCAGCTTATCGGCCTGCTCAACCGAGCCGGCGGATTTGCAGTCCGAGCTGTACCCGGAAGATCGGCAGCCTTACTTCAAGACTTGCCTTGCTCGCCATGACGGGACGTATCACGAGCGGGAGTTACAACAGCATCGATTTATCGACATCTACGAGGAACCGGCGCCCGACCAAGGCCCTATAACCGACGAATGTATTGTCCGTGAATAAGAATCCTAGTGCTCCGGTGAACGGTAGCGCGGGATTTTCGCGTTGCGGCCGTTATCGTTACTGGCTGAGAAGAGAATGGGACAGCACTCTGCCCCAATGCGCGTTCATTGGCTTGAATCCGTCTTCCGCCGATGCCCAGGCCGATGATCCGACACTAAGGCGGTGTATGGGGTTCGCTCAAAAATGGGAGTATGGATCCCTGCTGCTGGTGAATCTTTTTAGCTTGCGCGCCACCGATCCTGCCACACTCTGCAAGGTCTCTGATCCAGTCGGCCCGGCTACCAACCGCTGGTTACGGCGGGCAGGCGCCGAGTCACAACTGCTTGTGGCAGCGTGGGGCAACGGCGGGCACTTGTTTGAGAGAGCGACCGGCGTGGCTCGCCTGATCCATAACGCCCAATGCCTCGGTGTCACGGCAAAGGGCATGCCCCGGCATCCGCTCTATTGCCCAAAGCGCTCACGCCTTATCCCTTATCACCCGCTAGGCTAATATCATTAACAGCTGAAGCTTGATCCGCCTGCGGACTCGGAAGGCTAGTACTCACCATATTTAGCAAATGCTCAATCCATCTGACCAATGCGATCCTTTTCGGTCGATCAGCCGGTTCCCGGTTTTCATTTGGCTAAGACCAGAGCGAGTGACTGCCCCACACAGGACTTGTCAGCCTCCAAAGGGATGTTTCAGGAGTATGGTCTCCTCGCGATCGGGGCCAGTAGAAATAATGTCTATGGGCGCGCCAACCAGCTCTTCCAGCCGGCTGATATAAGCGCTCGCGTTGGCAGGCAGCGCATCCAGAGATTTCAGGCCTACGGTGGACTCGCTCCACCCAGGCAGTGACTCGTAGACCGGCCTCAAATTCTCGTAGTCCACGGCATCGATGGGATTAGTCACCGTCTCACCCGCGTCATTGGTATAGCTTACGCAAACAGAGATTTCCTCTAGTCCGTCCAAAACGTCGAGCTTGGTCAGGCACAGGCCCGATACCGAGTTGATTTTCACCGCTGTGCGCAACGCCACGGCATCGAACCAGCCGCAGCGTCGGGGGCGCCCCGTCGTGGCGCCAAATTCGTGTCCCCGCTCGGCCAGCCAGAGGCCGGTCTCATCAAACAGCTCGGTCGGGAAAGGTCCGGAGCCCACCCGCGTGGTGTAGGCCTTGGTAATTCCGAGCACGTAATCCAAAAACAGTGGGCCAAAGCCTGAGCCGGTCGCGGTGCCGCCCGCTGTCGTATTTGAGCTGGTGACAAACGGATAAGTGCCGTGATCGATATCGAGCAGAGATCCCTGGGCACCCTCGAACAACAGGCGCGCCTGCGCCTTCCGGTATTCGTGAAGCAGTGAAGTGACGTCCGCCATCATGGGCATCAGTCGCTCGCCATGAGTCAGCGCCTCGTCCATCACCGCCGACAGCTCAAGGGTGGCCACACCGTAGTAGTGCTGCAGAACATGATTGTGGTAATCGAGCACTTCTTCGAGGGACGCTGCGAATCGCGCGGGGCTGCGCAAGTCGCCGAGCCGCAGCGCCCTGCGCGCTGCCTTATCCTCATAGCAGGGGCCAATACCGCGGCCCGTGGTACCAATCTTGTTCTCGCCCCGCCGCGCCTCGCGGGCCTGATCCAGCGCCACGTGGTAAGGCAAGATCAATGGACAGGCGGCCGAGATCTTGAGACGGTCCTGCACGGGCACGCCGCTGGCTTCCAGCGTGTCGATCTCCTTGAGCAATGCCTCAGGGGAGAGGACCACACCATTGCCAATCAAACACTGCACACCTTTACGCAGTACGCCCGACGGGATCAAGTGCAACACCGTCTTTTCCCCGCCAATAACCAGAGTGTGGCCCGCATTGTGGCCACCCTGAAAGCGCACCACCGCATCGGCCTGCTCGGTTAGCAAATCGACGATCTTGCCCTTGCCCTCATCGCCCCACTGGGTGCCGAGGATGACCACGTTATGACTCACAAGGAAGTGCCCTTATCGATAATCCACTCACCGTCGCGCGAGACCAGTCGCTCTGCGTTGGGTACATCGACACCCGGGGCGACATCCATCACCACGGTCCGGCCCGCTGATCGCAACGCTGTCACGGCCATCCTGAGCCCGGCATCGTCCGACTGCGGCGCGATCACCGGCACATCGGCTGGCTCACTCTGCTGCGCATCGTCGACCAATGCCTTAAGGTCTATCGCAAATCCCGTGGCAGGCCGGTCACGGCCAAAGACCGCGCCAATATTGTCGTAGCGACCCCCTTTAGCGACCGCTGACCCGCGACCCTCCAGATAGACCGCAAAGACCAAACCCGTGTGATATCTAAAGCCGCGAAGCTCTGTGAGATCCACGTACACACCGACGTCGGGAAATGCCTGCTGTACCCCGGCCAGCACCGTATCGAGCTGATCCAGCGCCGCCATCACAGCAGGGTCATCGGGAAACGCTGCCCGGGCGGAGGCCAGCACATCAGGGGAGCCGTGAAACGCGACCAGTTGTGCCAGTCGCTCGGCCTCTCTAGCAGGCAATGAGCCTGACAGGCGCTCAATATCCGGAACCGACTTTCTTTGCAGCGCATCGAATACTTGATCTTCCAGCTCAGGGTCGAGACCGGCGTCAGAAAACAAGGCGTCGTAAATCCCGATATGGCCGATATCGAGGGTGAGAGGACGGCTGACACCGGCGCACTCAACCGTCGATAGCATCAGACCAATGATTTCGCTATCGGCTTCAATGGCGCTGCTACCAAACAGTTCCGCGCCCAGTTGAATCGGTGCCCGGCCGTTGATTACGGACTGCGGGGTGCTTTGCAGGGTCGAGCCCGCGTAGCACAGTCGCGTCACGCCCTCCTCGGCCAGACTATGCGCATCCATTCTGGCCGCTTGCGGCGTAATATCGGCTCTGACACCGAGCATTCGGCCACTCATCTGATCGATGAACTTGCAGGTCACCACATCGAGATCGACGCCCAAGCCAATTAACAATGAATCAGTGAATTCAACCAGCGGTGGGATAACGTAGCGATACCCCCACGTGGCACATTGGTCCAGCAAGCGGCGTCGGAGGGTCTCCAGCTGCGCCGCGCGTTCGGGCAACAGCTCGTCGATACCCTCTGGCAAAAGCCAGCGATTTTCAGTGCTCATCGTTGTTTTCCGTCAGGACGTGGTGCCGCAGAAAGCCCTCAGCCCGAGAATAACACAGGGTAACCGAGGAGATATTGAGCGCGCAGAGCGCGCCCAACTATTTACGATCGACTTCAGTCGCCCGAATCGGGATTACGCAGGTACTGGAAGAACTGACTGTCGGGCTGTAGGAGCATGACATCACCGCCTGCATTAAAGGTCTCCCGATAGGCCTGCAAGCTGCGGGTAAACGAGTAGAACTCAGGATCCTGATTAAAAGCATCCGCGTAAATGCGGGTCGCTTCGGCATCACCGTTACCGCGGACGATTTCCGCATCGCGGAAGGCATTGGCTTCGATTACCGTCACCTCGCGGTCCGCCGCCGCGCGAATACCCTCGGCCAGCTCCTTACCCTCCGAGCGCAGCTCACGTGCTTCCTTTTCACGCTCAGCGTTCATGCGGCGATAAACTGACTCTGATACGTCGGGGGGCAGGTCAATCTTTTTCACCCGCACGTCAATCACCTCTACGCCCAGCTCGGCATTCGCCAGCTCGTTAAGTTGCGAGGTGATAGCTTGCATCAGCTGATCACGTTGACCGGAGACCACCTCTTGCACGGTGCGCACCGCCACCTGATTTCGCAGGCCATCATTAATCCGCTGGGACAGCAGACCCGCAGCGCGATTCTCCTCGCCGTTGGTCGCAGTGTAGTACTTGGCCGTGTCGGTCACGCGGAACTTGGCATACGAGTCCACGATCAGCGCCTTCTTCTCCTGTGTGAAGAAACGTTCCGGGCTGCTGTCTACCGTAAGGATCCGCCCGTCGAACTTACGCACGCTATTCACGAACGGGACCTTCATGTGAATGCCCGGCTTGAGATCCGGGTCAACCACCTCACCAAACTTCAGCAAAACGCCGCGCTGCGTTTCACGAATGACAAACAAGCTGTTCGAAAGAACTACCACCACGATGGTAATCAAAATGCCTATCAGGGTTTGTTTCGTCATGATTAACGCCCTCCCCGTCGTGCGGCAGCAGCATCTAGGTCACGCCGCAGTTGCTCGGTCACCTGATCGGCAATCTCTCGCATGTCACGCTCATTTACGCTGGCGCGAGCACCGGTGCTGCGCTGCTGTCCGGCGTTTGGCACCATTTTGTCCAGCGGCAGATACAACACGTTGTTACCGCCATCCACATCGACCATCACCTTGTTGGTATTGGCAAACACAGTTTGCACGGTATCTATATAAAGACGCTCTCGAGTGACGTCTGGCGCCTTTTCGTATTCAGTCAGCAGCTGCTCAAACCTCTGCGCCTCACCTTGTGCACGCGCTATTACCTGATCACGATAGGCATTCGACTCTTCCATCATGCGCTGGGCGCGACCACGGGCCTCGGGCACGATGCCGTTGGCGTAGGACTGGGCCTCGTTCTTCACCCGCTCTTCGTCCTCACGGGCCTTGATGACATCGTCAAACGCACCTTGCACCTGGGCAGGCGGCTTGGACTCGTCGATGTTAATAGTGGAGACGCGAATGCCCGTGGTGTAGTCGTCAAGGTACTGCTGCAGACGGTCGCGCACGTCGAAGGCAATGGCCGCACGACCCTCGGTCAAGGCGAGGTCCATGGTCGTGCCACCGACAACGTGACGCAAGGCGCTTTGCGCTGCGTGTTGCAGTGATACCTCGGGATCGCGAACCTGCAGAACGAAGTCCTGCGGATTATCGATCACGTACTGCACGGACATGCTGACTTCCACGATGTTTTCGTCCTGAGTCAGCATCACCTCGCGCAGACCCGCTGCCCGTACTTTGGTCGTGTTTACCTTGATGACTTCATCAATCAGCGGCGGGTTCCACTGCAGGCCCGGCGTCAGCGTGGAGTGATACTCACCGAAGCGCAGCACCACTGCCCGCTCCTGCTCGTCGAGCTGGTAGAAGCCCATGAGGCCCCACACCAGCACCACCCCACCCAGCACCATGCCAAGCAAGGCACCGGAGAGGCCGCCTTTAGCAGGGCCGCTGCCACCGCGCCCACCACCGAACATGCTGGAAAGTCGCTGTTGGAGCTTTTTGAATGCCTCATCCAGATCGGGCGGGCCTTGATTGCCCCCACCCCACGGGTCACGGGGGCCTCTATTGCCACCCCCAGGCTCATTCCATGCCATTAGTGTTTTCCTCCTCATAAGGGCGGGTAGTCTAACAAACCCCGACACCACTTCGGGGCTTTGCTCTGCTCACGAGCATACAAAGCACTAAATCCTTTTTTTAGCCTGAATCCCGTCAACTTCGTCGAATCACCAGCGTTATACGCTCATCTCCTGACCTGACTCAAAACGGCTCGCAACATTTCCTAGTACCGGCGACCGCGCATTTAGCGCTATTCGCTTTGCAACCACATTCGCCACAAATCCTTTACGAACTGCGTCCAAGGCTCAACTGCATTAATGACGGCACCTGCGACACATTCAGGTATTCAATCGCCGCCAATCCGCCAGAGGCAGGCGCACATGCAACCGGCTACTCCCGTCAGACTGCCACTCCTCGGTGCACACAGCGCCCATCTCATACAGGGCTGCCCGCAATCGCGCCCGATGCGGGTTCAGCGTAATTTCTTCGTCAAACAGTGTGGCCGAGAGGCGTTCACGTATGGCTTCAAAGAGGAGATCGACCCCTTCGCCGGTCGCAGAAGATAAGTAGACCGCTGTGGGCGTCTCGCTCTCATTGCGCAGGATGCGAGGGGGTTGCTCCAACAAGTCAAGCTTGTTGAACACAACCAGCTGCGGCAAGCCATCGGCCTTTATCTCGCCCAGTACCGACTCGACGTCGGCCATCAATTCATCGCGATTGTTTGCGGAAACATCGACCACATGAAGCAACAAGCTAGCATTGGCAGTTTCCTCGAGGGTAGCCTTGAACGCCGCCACCAGTGTCGTCGGCAGGTCAGAGATAAACCCCACGGTATCGGCAAACAGCACCGGCCCCAGATGTTGTATCTCGACCCTCGCGAGGGTGGGATCTAGTGTGGCGAACAATTTATCGGCAGCGTACACCTCGGAGGTGGTAATACGGTTAAACAGCGTTGATTTACCGGCATTGGTATAACCCACTAATGACAACACGGGCAGCTGCGCCCTTCGCCGCGCGCGGCGGCTTTGCTCGCGCTGATTACGCACGCGTTCCAGCCGCGATTGAATCGACTTAATCCGAGCGCGCAACAACCGCCGGTCTGTTTCCAGCTGGGTTTCACCCGGCCCGCGCAAACCAATGCCGCCCTTCTGCCGCTCCAGGTGAGTCCACCCTCTAATAAGACGCGTGCTCATATGGTTCAGTTGCGCCAGCTCCACCTGTAGCTTGCCTTCGTGGGTGCGCGCACGCTGGGCAAAAATATCGAGGATCAACCCTGTGCGTGCCAGCACCCGGCATGACAGCGTGCGCTCCAGATTGCGCTCCTGACTCGGACTCAGTGCATGGTTGAAGATTACGAGCTCTGCCTCGTGGGTTTGGCAAGCCCGGGCGATCTCATCAAGCTTGCCTTTACCCACAAAGGTCCGTGCATGCGGGGCTGACCGAGACCCTGTAATAGTAGCCACAGGATGACCGCCCGCGGATGCGACCAGCTCTTCAAACTCCAACAGGCTCGGATCACGATCGGCCCCGGCAAGCTGCAGCTGCACGAGCACAGCGCGCTCTCCGCCCTGATGACGCTCAAAGAGCATGAGAAATTAGAGGTGCCCCCGAGGAGGCGCCTGGCGGTTACTCTTCAGCTGGCGCCTCGCCATCAGCAGCAGGCAGACGCACATTACGCGACGGCACGACTGTCGAAATAGCGTGCTTGTAGACCATCTGGGAGACGGTGTTTTTCAACAACACCACAAACTGGTCGAAGGATTCGATCTGTCCCTGAAGCTTGATACCGTTGACCAAGTAGATCGAGACGGGAACCCGTTCCTTGCGCAGGGCGTTAAGGTAAGGGTCTTGTAGCGTATGCCCTTTTGACATGGTTACTCCTTAGTATCACTGTCAAAACACGGCGCTCTTCACGAAAAGCGCATCACGGCCGCCAATGCACTTGCGACGCTGTCACAGGTTCCAAGTACTAGCGACAAAAAACTCCACCGAGGTGGAGTGTCCATATTCTACTACGATCTCAGGGTCAGCTAAAAGTTCCGCATCAGCCCATGAACACGGCCAAACCAAATACCACCTGAAGGGGCTGACAACCCGTGATCGCTGGAGTCCCGGGCGTCTTCGGTCAAATCGGGTCCCCGGACCAGCTGACCCGTCTCATTCGTCCAGATCCACGTCAAATCAGGCCAGCCGCGAAGCCAGGTCAGCTGTCGCTTGGCGAGCTGCCGAGTCGCAGCGAGCACTTTTTCACGACACTTGGCGAGGTCGATCTCGCCCTCAAGGTAGGACCATACCTGGCGATAGCCTACAGCCCGGATGGCGGGTAGATCAGTATGCAAGCCCTCCTGCTCAAACAGGCGGGTGACCTCCGCCACCAATCCCTCAGCGAACATGGCATCCAGTCGGCTGGCGATTCGCGCATGCAAGGCGGCGCGATCCTCGGGGCACAGGGCGATGCACTCATAGTCTTCTGATACGGGGGTAGGGTTTCCCTGCTGCCATTCACTTAGCGGCTTGCCGGTACCCCGGTACACCTCTAGCGCACGGCAGATCCGCTGACTGTGGTTAGGGTGTAATCGACCGGCGGTCTCAGGATCTATCTCAGTCAGCTGCTGATGTAATGCCGGCCAGCCAGACCGCGTTGCTTCAGCCTCGATATCAGCGCGTATGGCCGGGTCAATGGCGGGGATGTCGTCGAGCCCCTGAATCAACGCCCGAAAATACAGCATGCTGCCGCCGACCAGAATGGGGCGCCGCCCTCTCCCCCTAATCTTATCGATACACTGTTTGGCATCGCTTACGAAATCGGCGGCGGTGTAGGGATCATCGGGTTCCCGAATATGAACGAGATGATGCGGGTAATCCGATTTGGCGGCGCCGATCGATAAGCCGCGATACACCAACGCCGAATCCACGCTGATCAGTTCGCCATCAAAGGTCTCGGCGAGCCGCTCGGCCAATGCCGACTTGCCCGACGCGGTGGGGCCCGTCAACGCCAACACGGGTTCGGTCACGATCAGCGTCCGCGCAAAAACAGTTTGTCCAGATCCGCCATGCCCAGCTGCACCCAGGTGGGCCGGCCATGATTGCACTGCCCGGATCTCTCGGTCTCTTCCATATCACGCAACAGCGCATTCATCTCGGGCAGCGTCAAACGACGATTGGCGCGCACCGAACAGTGACAGGCCATGGTTGAGAGTAATTCGTCGAGGGAGCTGGCAATGCGGTCACTGGTGCCGAACTCGAGAAGATCAGACAACACATCGCGCACCAGCGCTTCCGCATTGGCATTTTTGAGCGGCGCGGGAAGTTCACGGCAGACCACCACCTCCTCGCCGACTGCCTCAATCAACACCCCTAGAGACGCCAGATCTTCGGCCTGTTCAGCAGCGATCGCCGCCTCTTTATTCGATACAGCGAGGGTGATGGGCACCAACAACGGCTGACGGGTGATGCCGGCACCCTCTCTGGCCTGCTTCAACCGTTCATAAGTAATTCGCTCGTGCGCCGCGTGCATATCGACCAACACCATCCCATGCTGGTTCTCGGCGAGAATGTACACACCATGAAGTTGCGCCACGGCAAACCCGAGCGGCGGAATCTCGGCAGACCGGTCACTGAACTCCGGTTGGGGCGAATTGCTGGTCGGTTGCAGCATCGGTGAGGCATATCTCGAGTCCACCGTGCCAAACTGCCCGCGATCGCCCCCAGCGCTACTGACTGGCGCCCCAGTCTGCCTCGAAAAGAGAGCAGGTAACCCGCCGGGGGGCAACCCCATAGCCGATTGCTGCGCAACCGACTCGACCACTTCCGCCGCAGCCGGTGTCTGGTTTTGACCCGGCCTGACATCGGCCAGCGCCCTAGACAATGTGCCGAATAAAAAGTTGTGCACCCCGCGGCTGTCGCGGAAGCGCACCTCGTTCTTAGTGGGATGCACATTGACATCAACGCCCGCTGGGTCGAGCTCGAGAAACAACACAAAAGCCGGGTGACGACCATGAAACAGCACATCGCGATAGGCCTGCCTAATAGCGTGGGAGACCAGCTTGTCGCGGATCACACGACCGTTCACGAAGAAATACTGCAGATCTGCCTGACTGCGGGAAAACGTCGGTTCCGCCACCCAACCCCAGAGCCTGAGCGGACCCGCGTCGCGCTTGATCGTTACCGCACGCTGGGCGAACTCCTTGCCACAAATAGTCGCAATGCGGCGATTCAGCTCACTCTCACTCCCTGCCGCAGCCAGCTGCAGCGTTTGCTTACCGTTGTGATGTAGCGTAAACGTCACATCCGGTCGAGACAGGGCCTGGCGTTTAATGGCCTCGTGAATATGGCCAAATTCAGTTTTCTCGGTGCGCAGAAACTTCCGCCGTGCGGGAGTGTTGTAGAACAAATCACGCACCTCGAGGGTGGTGCCGCGGGGGTGCGGCGCCGGGCGCACCGACACTGCCATCTCGCGTCCCTCGCACAAAGCCTGCCGCCCTTGGGCGGATTGATCGTCGGTATTCGAAGTCAGCAGTAGCCGTGAAACCGAGGCGATCGAAGCCAACGCTTCGCCTCGGAAGCCGAGCGAGGCCACTGCCTCCAGATCTTCTATGGAATCGATTTTGCTAGTCGCGTGACGCGCCAGCGACAGTGCCATATCGGCCTCGCTTATCCCGGCGCCGTTGTCCCGGATACGCAGCAGTCTGGTGCCGCCGGCCTCGACATCGATGTCAACCCGCGTGGCACCCGCATCAAGACTGTTCTCCACTGCCTCCTTTACCACCGAGGAGGGTCGCTCCACCACTTCGCCGGCTGCAATCTGGTTGGCGAGTCGCGGCTCGAGGAGTCGGATCACACTCATGCCTCGGGTATCACCAATGTCTGGCCGACATAGATCACATCTCGGCTGAGTCCATTGTTGGTTTTTATCGAAGCGACGGTCACACCATAGCGCTGGGCTATTTCTGAAAGTGTATCGCCTGCCGCAATGGTGACTTCCCTGCCACCCTGTTCTCGCTGCAAGGCCAGCAAAGTGCCAGGCGGTGGCTGGCGGGCGAACCAACTCTGTATACCGCGGCGAATCGCTCTGGCCATCTTGTCCTGATAAGCCGGCATGGCGAGACGCTCGGCTTCACCCGGATTAGAGATGAATCCCGTCTCAATAAGCAGCGAGGGCACGTCCGGCGACTTTAGTACCGCAAAACCTGCCTGCTCCACCCGCTTTTTATGCAAGCGGGCCACGCCATCGATCTGCTCCAGAATCAGCGCTCCTAAATTCAGGCTGGTGTCCAGCGTACCCGTCATCGACAAATCTGCCAGCACCCCTGCCAACATCGGATCCATGTCTGCCAGTTCCAC
>CACNSR010000029.1 GCA_902623175.1 Halieaceae bacterium | reverse complement strand
AGGACGACGGTGCCGGACAGGCACAAGCTTTTTGTAAAGCGGTTGGAATTCCGGAGCTCGCTTCAATACCTGCGCATGATGATATTCGTCGCAAGAGTGCGTCCTACGAGATCATCGGACGGCCGGATGGCGAGTGGGGTTCGCTTTTTGGCGATCTAGCTACCAACGTTGCCGAGGCGCCGCCTCATCGACCAACCCCACTTACTCAAGACGGATTACTTGAGTTGTTTGATGGTGACACCGTGGGTCGTGACGTCGTCCTGCAACCCGCAAGCCTTGAAGACTTGTGCAATGTTGAGCATCTCAACAAGCCTTCGCTGGAAGTCATTTATGACACCATCTGACTCAGTCATTGCCGTCGATAGTAATCCTCCACAGGAGGTGGCCGGGTGTCACGCTGGTGAGGAAGTTATGCGCGATGCGGCTGAGAAAGCGGGCAAGAGTGCACAGCTTGAGCAATACGACAAGGACTACCCCACTGGACCGCATGATCAGCCGCAAAGTATGTGTCCGGCGTTTGGCTCACTTCGGGTCGGTTTGCGAATGCGTCGCACGGCTACGGTGCTATCTGGCTCTGCTTGCTGCGTGTACGGTCTGACATTCACGTCACACTTCTATGGTGCCAAACGGACCGTCGGCTACGTCCCCTTTGATTCCGAGTCACTGGTAACAGGCAAACTGTTTGAGGATATTCGTGAAGCGGTACATGAGCTGGCGAATCCTGACGAATACGATGCGGTCGTGGTTATTAATTTATGCGTGCCGACGGCCTCCGGCGTTCCATTAGATCTGCTTCCAGAAGAAATCAATGGCGTTCGAGTGATTGGCATCGACGTACCAGGATTCGGTGTCCCAACACACGCGGAGGCGAAAGATGTATTAGCTGGGGCGATGCTTGGTTACGCGCGAAGCGAGGTTCAATCCGGTCCTGTCGCTAAGCCAGAAAGTTTGAAAACAGATAAGACTGGGCAAGCAGTGGCACTGGTGGGTGAAATCTTTCCCGTCGACGCTATCACGATCAGCAGAATGCTAGGTCCGATGGGCTTGGCAGCGGGACCTGTCGTTCCCACTCGTCAGTGGCGAGAACTCTACTCAGCGCTGGACTGCTCTGCGGTGGCAATGCTCCATCCTTTTTACGCGGCTACCGCGAGAGAATTTAAAGCTGCCGGCCGACCTCTAGTGGGCTCAGCCCCGGTAGGAGTGGACGGAACGAGGGCCTGGCTAGCTCATTTAGGTGACGTACTAAACCTGCCAAAAAAGAAGGTTGATGCGGCGATAAATGCGCAGCTGTCAGCGATCCGCGGAGTCCTGGAGGCCAACCCTATCGATGCGCGAATCACCCTTTCTGGCTATGAGGGATCCGAGCTCATTGTCGCCAGGTTGCTCATCGAGAGTGGCGCTAACGTTCGCTATGTTGGAAGTGCCTGCGCTAAATCGGACTGGTCTGCCCACGACTGCGAGTGGCTGGAATCCCGTGGCGTAAGTGTGAAGTTCCGAGCATCATTAGAGGACGACCTGTATGCCATAGACACCTTTGAGCCTGATATTGCTATTGGTACTACACCGGTTGTGCAACACGCTAAAGAGCTGTCTATCCCTAGTCTGTATTTTACCAACCTGATCTCGGCTCGACCTCTGATGGGTGTTGCCGGCGCAGGATCACTGGCTCAAGTGATAAATACCGCGGTCGCTGGGCGCGAGCGCTTCAAAACCATGGAATCATTTTTCGCTGGCGTGGGCAGCGGTACCAAAACTGGTATTTGGACGCCCCAAATCATCGAAAGACATGGTATGGGAGACGCAGGCTAATGTTGGTTCTAGACCATGATCGCGCCGGCGGCTACTGGGGCTCCGTGTATATGTTCACCGCTGTTAAAGGCCTGCAGGTCATTATTGATGGCCCGGTGGGTTGCGAGAATCTGCCCGTGACGTCGGTGTTGCACTATACCGACGGACTTCCTCCCCATGAGTTGCCGATCGTCGTAACAGGACTGGCGGAGGAGGAGCTAGGACAACGCGGGACTGAGGGTGCACTGCGTCGCGCCCATAAGATACTTGACCCCAAAAAACCCAGTGTGGTCGTCACTGGATCAATAGCAGAAATGATTGGCGGTGGTGTCACACCTGAAGACACCAATATTCAGCGTTTCTTGCCACGCACTATTGATGAGGACCAATGGCAAAGTGCGGACCGGGCTCTGGTTTGGCTGTGGGATCAATTTGGTAAAGCCAAGGCCAAGAAGAAGCGCAAGGCGAAGAAGGTCGATGACGGCATTAAGCGAGTTAACGTCATAGGCCCTGCTTACGGCTATTTCAACACTCCCTCCGATCTGGCCGAAATCCAGCGCCTGGTTGAAGGTATCGGCGCTGAGATTAATATGATTTTTCCGCTCGGTTGCCCGTTGGACGAAGTAGTGTCGCTGGTCGACGCCGATGCGAATGTGTGTATGTATCGCGAGTACGGCCGCAAACTTTGTGAAGTTCTAGAGACGCCTTATTTTCAAGCGCCAATTGGCCTCGATAGCACCACGAAATTTCTGAGAGCTTTGGGCGAGGAGCTTGACCTGGATCCAGAGCCCTTCATCGAGCAGGAAAAGCACACCACTCTGAAACCAGTTTGGGATCTTTGGCGTTCCGTCACCCAGGACTTCTATGGCACAGCGAGCTTTGGCGTGGTTGCTACAGAGACCTACACGAGAGGTTTGCGTCACTTTCTCGAGGGCGAGTTGGGCCTCCCATGCGCTTTCCACTTCGAACGCAAAGCTGGGGTGAAACCAGACAATCAGGAGGTACGCGACGCGATTTATAAATCTGGGGCGCTTCTTGTATTTGGCGGATACAACGAACGTATGTACGTGGATGAGGCGGGTAATAAAAGTATGTACATTCCCGCCTCGCTGCCGGGCACCATAATTCGGCGGCATACAGGCACGCCGTTTATGGGATATGCGGGTACTTGCTACATCGTACAAGAGGTCTGTAACGCTCTGTTTGATGCCCTCTTCAATATCCTGCCGTTGGGTACTGATCTCGACAAAGTTGAGGCGACCCCAGCCCGAGCTGCAGAAACTCTAGCTTGGGCCGATACCGCACAGAATGGTCTCGACAGACTTGTCGCAGCACAACCGATTCTTGTTCGGATCTCTGCAGCAAAACGGCTGAGAGATGCGGCAGAACAAATCGCAAGGTCTGCAGGAGTCGCCACAGTAGAAATTGAGCATGTCCAGCACGCAAGCGACAGTTTGCAATTTGGAGATGCAGCATGAACGCATCCATACCATACAAAATAAAAGGGGGTGGTGTAATGAAGCCACAAGTTTTGAGCCAACCTATCGATCGCCGTAAAAAATTCGATGAAATTCAATTCAAGTTTGTGTTCATCGTAGTGTTCTCGTGGTTCGTCTTTGCGGAGGCGATGAAGATCTTGAGTGCGTCACGAGACAACACAAAACAGAATTGGTGGAAAGAGGCGCTTACACAGACCAATAGTGTTGTGCCTTACCTTTTTATGCGGGTGTAAGTGAGCCAATCAGTTTTGGTTCGCTAATGAACAGATATAAACGTTGTAAAGGAAAATAGGCGCTGAGCGTCTGTAGGGAGAGCTGAATATGTCGATGCTGAGTTTTGAAAAAAAGTATCGCGTCAAAGGAGGCACGATTATAGGAGGTGACCTGTTCGATTTTTGGGTGGGACCCTTCTATGTAGGCTTTTTTGGGGTGACGACCGCAGTGTGCGCGATCCTGGGCACCGCGCTCATTTTTTACGGTGCAGCGCAGGGTGACACCTGGAATGTCTGGAGAATTAGTATTGAGCCACCAGCGCTCAGTTACGGCCTGAGCTTGGCACCGATGAATGAGGGTGGACTGTGGCAATGGATCACGGTATTTGCATGTGGTGCGTTCGGCTCGTGGATAATGCGCCAAGTTGAAATTTCTAGGAAGTTGGGGATGGGACTTCACGTTCCTTTCGCTTTTAGTTTTGCAGTATTCGCTTACGTTTCTCTAGTAGTAATCAGGCCCTGGCTGTTAGGAGCATGGGGACATGGTTTCCCCTACGGCATCATGAGCCACCTAAATTGGGTTAGCTATATCGGCTACCAATACGCTGCCTTTCACTACAACCCCGCTCATATGATCGCGGTCACGTTCTTCTTCACCACCTGTCTGGCATTAGCTATGCACGGGTCACTGATTTTGATGGCGACAGACCCGAGGCGCGGCGAGAACGTGAAAACGGGCGAGCACGAGAACTCATTTTTCCGAGACAACATTGGTTACTCCATTGGCGCGCTTGGCATACACCGGCTTGGCATGTTCACCGCGATATCGGCAGCTTTCTGGAGTGCCATATGTATGTTGATCAGCGGGCCGTTATGGAGTGAATCGTGGCCTTCTTGGTGGAACTGGTGGCTTGAACTGCCAATTTGGAGCTAGAGGAGAGCTTTGAAATGAGAGAGAACTTAAATATTTTCACAAAAGTTCAGGTTGCGGCTCCTGACTACCCTGGCGTACCTATCGGCGACGCTGAATATCAACGCGTTGGTGGTATCTATCACAGTACGTTTATGGGCAGATTTGGTGACGCACAAATTGGCCCCATTTATTTAGGCGCTACTGGCATCGCCTCGATCATCACCTTTTTTGTTGCTTTCTTTATCATGGGGATGAACATGGCTGCGTCTGTGGATTGGAGCCCGATTGAGTTCATGAAGAACTTCTTTTGGCTAACTCTGGATCCGCCGCCAGCCAAATACGGACTCAGTTTTCCTCCGCTTTGGGATGGCGGCTGGTTCCTGATAGCTGGCTTCTTCCTTACCGCCTCCATTATGTTGTGGTGGTGGCGAACCTTTAAGATCTCTCAGAATCTAGGTATGAGTAACTACCTTGCTTGGGCCTTTGGGTCAGCCATCTGGCTGTATCTAGTATTGGGCTTCTTTCGTCCCATTTTGATGGGCTCTTGGTCCGAGGCTGTTCCTTACGGGATTTTCTCTCATCTAGACTGGACTCAAAATTTCTCGCTCCGGTACGGGAACCTTTTTTACAACCCATTTCACATGTTATCGATAGCCTTCCTTTATGGATCAGCAGTTCTGTTCGCAATGCATGGTGCAACTATCCTCGCGACCTCTCGATATGGGGCCGACCGGGAAATTGATCAAATTACTGATCGAGGCACAGGAGCGGAAAGGGGTGCATTGTTCTGGAGATGGTGCATGGGTTTTAACGCTTCAGTTGAATCGATACACAGATGGGCTTGGTGGTTTGCGGTACTTACGGTCATCACCGGAGGTATTGGCATATTGTTAACAGGGACCGCAGTCGATAACTGGTATTTATGGGCCTTGGAGCGAGGCATGGTCCCGTAGGCCGCAATTCAATGGTGGGGTGTACCTTGTCGGGTGAAGATTTTGAGCGGTGAGGTCCCCCTATGCACGAACTGAAACAGCTTTGAGGATCTACTGTAAAACTGGCCGATTAGAAGCCACATAAAACCTCACTAGGGCAGGTAAGAATTTGTGGGCACTAACCGCGCTCGCAAATAGGGACGAGTCGGCAACGAAATACGCTGCACTCGTTTTGCAAAACCGTCGCTACGGTAGTCCAAGTGGGCACCGTTGACGACAGACGATTACCTATTGCAATAGGAGGAAACTCTATGAGTAGTCTAAGCGAAAGTGAAGCAAAGGAATTCCATTCAGCGTACATCATGGGATTCACGGGCTTCACGATTGTAGCCATAGTCGCACATTGGTTGCTCTATACGTGGAAGCCCTGGTTCTAAGGAGCCAGAAAATCTAATAGCGCGTGAGAATTTCTCTCACGCAAAAAAAGTTGGAGTAAAAGTATGCACAGACTATGGATGATGTTTGACCCGCGCCAAGTGATGGTAGGCATTTCGGCTTTCCTGTTCACATTGGCTCTAATGATCCATTTCATTCTGTTGAGCACTGAGCGGTATGACTGGCTTGGTGATCCAAATGCTGGCGGCATGGCTGCAGTCAGTACCCAACAGGAAGCAGCCCCTCACGTGAGAAGCTGAGAAATGGGGGGCTTTGAATAAAAAGCCCCAACTGTTTAGACCCGTGGCGAGGCCAACTTTGGCTGAGCCGGTTGCGGAGCTGGCCAAGAAGTTGCGATCACCCTGCCCCCAGAGCTGTCGATCGCTGGAGACTTCGATGCTGTTGCTACGCGGCTTCTCTTTCGGAGAGCGGGTCATTTACATAACTCACGAATTTCTATGCTGGAATCGAGTTCGAAAGATCGAGTCGTATCGTTCGATGACGAACGCATTATTGCAGTGGAAGCCGACGATCGGATCGTTGGTTATCCTAAAAAACTGGAAGCGCATTTAGGCGACGGGACTTTACATCGAGCCTTTTCCATACTTCTTTTTAACGACAGTGAGCAGGTGCTACTTCAAAAGCGTAGCCAGCGCAAGTTACTTTGGCCCGGTTTTTGGTCCAATACATGTTGCAGCCACCCCAGAAAGGGCGAGAGCTTAGAGCAAGCGACCCATCGCAGAATTGAAGAGGAGATGGGGTGCGAAGCGGATCTCTACTTCATATACCGGTTTACCTATCATGCAACGTATTTGGATGTTGGTGCCGAGCACGAAATTTGTTCGGTCTACGTAGGGAAACCTCAGACTAGCATATCTCCCAACAGAGAGGAGATCGACGCACATCGCTGGATCAATTTCGAGGATTTGGACGAGTGGGTAGTTTCCTCTCCGGACGTCTTCACCCCTTGGTTTAAACTTGAGTGGGAAAAACTTCGCGGTACTTCAATCTCAACAGAACTATCGGTATTAGGCCGAGCGAGCCCTGCTAATAAGTCAGAGCCTCTATATGCACCGAAAAGCGGGCGAGGCGTCTGACAAATGCACGGGCAACCAATCCTGACCCATCGCCGTGATCTGCAACCGCTGATCGGCCTTTTCGAGCACGCCCAGATCAATGAGGGGCCTTAGTCGGTTTTCTATGGCAGCGCTGCCTACGGGGACTCCCTGGTTACACAATAGTTGCCTAAGTAGGTAGCGCAACCCGACGTCGTTATTTGAATCTAATAGTCCTAACCTGGGCCGCAGTTCAGACGTTTGGGCATGTTCGTGCCAGTCGTCCAAACGCTGGGCGTTTTCGATAAACATCTCCGGCAGTTCGCTTATGGCCCCAAGCCCGACTCCAAGAACCCACGCTTGGGGATGGTTATGAAAACCGTATGTGCTAATGGACATTTTTCCCGCCTGGCGAGAGACCGCTAACTTGTGGTCCGGGCGAGCAAAGGTACTCAAGCCAAGGACTGAATAACCGGAGCTTAGCAATGACTCTGAGAGTTGGTTATAAAGTACAAGCTTATCGGCTAGGGACGGCAACTTTTTGTCCGTTAGTGCGGCTTGGTGCGGAAATCGCTTTTCGCGCTTCACAAACGGATGACACTCGATCCAGTCGACACCCAGAGAAGCCAGCAAATCAATACTGGAAGCAAGAGTTTCTGGTGTTTGGCCTGGCATACCAAACAATTGGTCTGTGCCCACTGACTGAAATTCAAGCTCCCGGGCGACATTAATTACGTCCTCAAGCATTTCTGCTGACTGGTAACGACCAATCTCATTCTGCACGCTGGGGTGCATGTCCCTAACCTGCAACTTCAGTTCGTTTACACCCAAACCCCTCAAAAACGTCAGTTGAGAACGTGAGGCTCTTCTCGGATCAAGCTCAAAACTGAACTCTGTCTGCGGTGTAACTTCAAAATGTTTAGTAATTGCCGAGAAGATCTGCCCGAGCAATAAATCCGACAGGCAGTTAGCCGACGCGCCGATAACTTGCAGACTGCACAGCTCTCGTTTATCGCCTACGAGCGCAGCAGTTGACTCAAGTTCGTTGATGACGGCAGCCGCATACTCCTCCTGCATTTTGCTATCGGTCGAGGCGACCGCGATAGC
Organism: Halieaceae bacterium; assembly: GCA_902623175.1. Lineage (GTDB taxonomy): Bacteria > Pseudomonadota > Gammaproteobacteria > Pseudomonadales > Halieaceae > Luminiphilus. Next base: position 6,141 of record CACNSR010000029.1, on the reverse strand, counting down.
TCCGCAGGTGAGGTCAAGGGCCGGACAGAGTGGTAAGGAGACGGCCAACGACAAGCGCTCGCGCGGATTGCTGCATATATTGGCGTAAGCACGGCCTTGAAGCTCGGCAGAAATAAAGTCGTGTGTGTGCCCAATAGAGAAGCGGCTTAGGGGCTCGGCCATTGCCTCCGAACCTTGCTTTCCATCGCCTTGCGAAGTCGTGTTAACCACTTGCACTACCCCCTTTTGGAACTTTGTTCCGGCCATCTGGGTCTTACTGCAAGAGGGTTTGTGGACTAAATGCGACCTGACCCCCAGAACCAGTGCGCTTTTGCTTTAGTTGTCGCGCCATCTCACTATATTTTTTTGGGGACCGCGGGTCAACCCACAATATAATGGTGTCCCCGCACCCCAAATTAAGCAGTCAGTAGTTGCCGTTACTATCTGATAGATAACGGAAAAGTGCCGCGGAGGCAGGATTTTCCAGCGTTTCAGTATGTATTCGCGGGTACGCGGTGACGCGGTTAATCGCGATGATGGGGCTGCATTTGAGCCGCCATTTCGTCGCGTTCTCTCATCACCATGAATAGTTCAAGTATCCACGATGCCTTGGCAGAGAAGTGCCGCGGTTGATTCAAGCGCTGCCACTCGTCGGTGTGGGGAACAGCGTCGAGCAAGAATTGATTCTCCGCTGCGCAGGGTTCCAGCATGTATTCCGGTGCCGCGTCCGGCCCGCGAATCAGGCCAAGCAGGATCCGGAGTTTGCGACCCCGCGACACGACCGCGCGTTGGTTAATCGAGTCGTAATGGTTGCGTGCAACGGTTTGGCCAATCTCGGCGTAGAGGCGGCGTGCGGCAAGAATGCCGGGTCTGCAGCTGCGGGGTAACTGACGAATACCTTCATCGGCTAATTCATAGCGGCGTTGAGCTTCGGTCAAGACTTGCTGTACGACCTGCGCGAGTTGCGCACTGGGCGCGGGGTTGCGGAGAAAATTATCAGGGTCGATGCCGGCCTTGTACATCAGGTCGCGCGGCAGGTAAAGCCGTCCTGCGCGGGCGTCCTCACCGACGTCGCGACAGATATTGGTCAATTGCATCGCCACGCCCAAGTCGGCGGCGCGTGCCAGCGTCGCATGATCTTTGATGCCCATCAGGATCGCCATCATTACGCCAACAGTGCCCGCTACCCTTGCGCCGTAGTCGCTGACTTCTGCCAACGTGTGGTAGTTCCGACCGTCGGTATCCCATTCAAATCCTTCAAGTAGGGCGTCGAGTAAGCCCCTGGGTAATTTGTGATCAATCACGATTTGACACAGCACCCGATCGATCGGGTGATTCTCAGGTCGGTCGTCGTAGATGAGATCGAGTCGCCGATGAAGTGAGAACAAGGCTCTGCGGGGATCCTCACCGAGATCCACTAAATCGTCAGCGATACGACAGAACGAGTAGAGCCCGGATGCCGACTCTCGAAGTCCTCGTGGTAAAAAATGGGACGCGATATAAAAAGATTTGGAGCCGTGAGCCAGCAGTCGCCGACACTTGTTCATGTCAGTGTGCGGTGTTCTGATTTGGTGATCGCTACGCACGTTTAGTCACTGGAGCGGGCACGAGTTGATCGATAACTTTTGCAGAAGAAATGACCGCTGGCATGCCCGCGCCAGGGTGGGTGCCCGCGCCGACGAGGTAAAGGCCCTTGATGTCCTCGCTGCAGTTGTGCGGCCTGAACCAGGCGCTTTGGGTAATCCGAGGCTCATAACCAAACGCGGCTCCTTTGACCGAGTTTAGTCGGTCCTGGAAATCCTGCGGCGTAAGAAGTCTGGATGTGACGATGCGCTCACGCAGGCCGGGCAGCATGGTCTCTTCCAGTCTTTGGCAGATACGGTCTTTGAAGGTCTCGGCATAAGTGGGCCAGTCTACATCCGCATCGAGATGCGGTACCGGCGCCAGAGCGTAGAACGTGTCGCAGCCCTCCGGGGCAAGCGAGGGGTCGGTCTCCGTAGGTCGGTGAAGATAGAGACTGAAATCATCGGCCAACACTTTGCGCTTGAAGATGTCATCCAGCAGGCCTTTATAGCGTGGCCCCAGAATCACGGAATGGTGGGCTACGTCGGGGTACTTGCCTTCAGTGCCGAAGTACCAGACGAATAATCCGTTTGAAAAATGTGAGCGGTCAATTTTGCGATCTGTCCATCGCTTGCGATGTTCCGCTTTGATGAGGTGTCGGTAGGTCCATGCCGCGTCAGCGTTGGAGACCACGAGATCGCTGTGTAGTGTGCGGCCATCTGCCAGCCGCACGCCTCTCACGGCTCCTTGGTCTACCAGAATCTCCTCCACTTCCGCGTTGCACTCAATCTTGCCACCAAGGCCCTCAATCAGTCCGGTCATTCCTTTGACAATGCTGCCGGTGCCACCCATGGCGGACCACACGCCGAAACGCTGCTCCAAAAAGGAGATCAGGGTGTAGACACTGGTGACCGAGAAGGGGTTGCCGCCGATCAGCAGCGGGTGAAAGCTCATTGTCATTCGGAGTTGCGGGTCACGAATGTAACGCGACACCAGTTTGTAGACGCTCCGATCAGCCCGGAGCCGAATGAGCTGCGGCATGAACTTGATTAGTGCCAGCAGCGAGTCGAAGGGTTTATCAACCAAGCCCTCGAAGCCAACCTTGTAGCGGTCTTCACTGGCCTTCAGGTAGCGCTCATAGCCCTCGACATCGGCTTCGCTGTAGCTTTTGATTTGTTCGATGTTGCGTGCCTTGTCGCCGGAGTAGTCAAAGGTGCGGCCGTCGTCAAAACGTAGCCGAAAAAACGGGTCCATAGGTTTGAGTTCAACATCATCAGCAAAGCGCTTGCCGCAGATGGCCCAGAGCTCTTCCAGCAAGAAGGGAGCGGTGACAATGGTGGGTCCGGCGTCGAAGGTGAAGCCGTCCTGATGGTAGACATAGGCGCGCCCACCAGGCGCGTCCAGCTTTTCGAGCATGTGGACCCGATAACCCTTGGCGCCAAGGCGGATGGCAGCCGCAAGACCGCCAAACCCGGTACCAATAACCAGTGCCCTGGGTCTGGGGTCAGTCGTCTCTGATGAAAGAAACGCAGATTCTGCGATATTCATATAAAAAGACACTTAAACTGTCATTTATATTTGACAGTGTAGCAGTGCTTTTGGGGGGTGCACAGCCTTCTTTTTAGCTCGTCATAACGCAGTCAGGGGGAGCTTTTCGTCACCATTTTTTGGAAAAGTGCATCGAAAACGTCCGGATCTTCCTCATGGGCAAGGTGTCCTAGCCCAGGGATGCGGACCGAACGGGCGAGGGGCAAGTCTTGGGCCACCGAGGTGCTGCGCTCGGGAGAAATCGTGCGATCATCGTCGGCGGCGGCCAGCCACACTGGCGCCTGCAGCGAAGACAGACGTCGTAGTAGAGGAGGCAGATCCCATCCCGCCATCATCCTGAGGGTGCCCGCGATATGGTCGGGGTTGCCGAGCAAGGTGTCATAGCAGCGACTCATGAGGGGATCCACTGCCGAGCCAGTATCCGCCAGCATCGAACCGGTGGCCCGCCAGCGAAGCGCGGGAGACGCCAGTGCCTTGGGTAGCCAATGACTGCGTGCAAACCATTTTGCCGTTTTGCTGAATAGCGGTGCCGCGATCGAGCCAAACGGGTTGAACGCGGCGTTGATGCAGAGTATGCCGCTGGGCAGTGTGTCAGTATCCAGCGCATATTGGGCGCCCAGCGCGGCACCGGCGGAATGACCAATGATCCAGCGCGGAGTGGCCTCCAGTGCCGACATCAGTTCACTCATGTAATGTGCAAAGGGGACAAGCCCCACTGCCTCGACTGGCAGTAACGTGGTGAAACCCTGGCCTGGTAAGTCGGGTGCGATCACGCGATAGCGTTCGCTCAGCCGGGCCCCGAGGCCTGAGAAGGAGTGCGAGGAGGCGCCGGCGCCGTGGAGGAGGAGGACGTCTTCACCGGCGCCACTGACCTGCACATGAAAATCAATATTGCTCACCCGCACAAAGCGGCTGGTTTCCGCCCGCGGCCAGAATTCAGCCACCGCGTGCCACGCTGCCCGTGAGGTCATGGGGAGGCGGCGCGAATGGCGCGGTTCAGCGTCTGTGCGTCTGCGTGGGGCAACGCAAGGTAGGTGCCGCGCAGGGTGTCGGCCAGTTCTCTGGCGCGAGGTTGCGGCCGCTGTGCAGTATCGATCACCAGCCCACTTGAGGGGCTCATCGCCAGCATCCGGGCTGCAGCCAGTGCGTCTGCCGTGCCGGCCTCCCGACTTCGGGTCCCGTCCCGGGCCACATTGGCTGCGCCATCGGTCAGGATCACGTACTGCATGGTAGTGCCCTGTTTTCCGGCGCGTTCTGCCATATCGCGGGTGAGATCTAACGCTTCGGCCATGGGTGTGGCGCCACCTCCAGGCAGCGCTGCCAGCATCTTTTTGGCGCGGACTAGTGACCGAGTTGGCGGTAACAGGAGTTTGGCCCGCTCATCGCGAAAGGCAATCAGTGCAACCTGATCTCGGCGCACGTAACAGTCGGCGAGTAACAGTTCAACGGCGCCCTTGGCCTCTGCCAGCCGCTGTAATGCGGCTGAACCTGACGCGTCTACTACAAACAGGGTCAGGGTTTCTCTGCGCTGCTGAAAACGCGTCAGATGAATATCGTCGCGTCGAATCTGTAAGTGACGCGAGGTTTGGTTTCCGCGCTCTGTCTGCTCACGCCGCCGCATCGCTTGCCAGGGGGCGGCGGCGCGCAGCGTCGCAAGAATATTGACCCTGCCACCACGCCGGTAATCACCGCGAAATACACCGGTGGGTCGACCTCGGTTCTGATGCCGGTGCTGGTCACCGGCACTACCGGTGCTGCTCTGGCGGAGCCGCGCTGACCGGGTCTGCAGTCGTTCCAGTAGTCCGGCTGGGAGCTGGGCCAGCGCGGCCTCGAGGAGGCGTTCTTCATCTGGCGGTGGTTGCTCTGGCGCAGGTGGTGGCTCGGCGTCGTCGGTTTGTTCCGGTTCTGGCTCTGGTTGGGGTGGCATTTCGGCCATCTCAGGCAGCTGCTGCGCCCGGGGAATCAGGCAGAGCCGTAATGCGCGCGCCACATCCTCCCCTGCAACGGTTTCGGACTGCCTGAGTGCCGCCGAGGCACGCGCGACTCTCGCGGCAGCGAGTGTCGGACGAGGTGAGTCTATGCCCAGCGATGTGGTCAGTGTGGCCAGCGCAGTGAGGTGCTCTTCGCTCAGGGTCACGCGGTCAAGCATCTCCATTGCTCGCTCAATTTCGCGGCGGTGGAAAATTTCATCGTCTACATCATGGATGCCCAGAGTTGTCATATCCAGCGCGATCCCCAGCCGATCGAGGAGCGCCGCGTGGGCGCTTTCGTCTTCGGTACCCTCGTCAGTCGCAATCAGCGCAATCCGCGCTGGTGTCTGGGCTTCGATGCCATCGCGCGCCACCGTAATAGCACCGTGGTCGAGAGCGGAGCACAAGTGGTGCACGGTATTGCGAGGTAAGCGCTCCGCCATCGCCGCGATAACAATGCGCCCGTGACATTCTCCGAGCATTCCGGCTTCAGCGATGGGCTTGCCATGTTTTAGCGTCGCGCCCAGATCAATGCCGCCCAACAGTCTGCCTTCCGGAATGTTGGCCGGGATTTTGCGAATGGGGGTTTGCTCGGACAGGTTTTCGATGCGCTCCAGCCAGTAGTCACGCACCGGACCCGGTGCGCATCGCAAATGTACGCCACCAAGTGTTTCGCCGGTCAGTGCAATCAGCGCCGCGGCCCACTCGGCATCCGCCCAGGGTGAGGGTGTTTCAGCTGCCACTATGGTCAACAGACTCTTGGAACAACTCTGCAATGACCCGTTCTACCCGGATATCTGCGCTGGACTCATCTAGCGGATCACGCCGTAATCGGTGACGCAATACCGACGGCGCCATTGTGCGCAGATGTTTCAGAGTGGCCACAGACTTGCCCTCCAGTGCCGCCAGCGCCCGAGCGCTGCGCACCAGGGTCAGTTCGCCTCGCAGGCCGTCTGTGCCCAGTGCCAGGCAGATTTTAGCCGCGGTCTCGAGCAACACCGCGGGGGTGTCGACATCGTCGAGTTGCTCCCGCGCCGAGTGAATCTTTCGCCGCAGTGCACTCTCTTTGCGTGCCCATTTT
>CACNSR010000028.1 GCA_902623175.1 Halieaceae bacterium | reverse complement strand
GCCGGCACGGGCAATGAGAACGTGGCCATGTGGCTGGGTGTCGGAGCTGTTACCCTGGCCAGCATTAACGTGGTGGGTGGTTACATGGTGACCGACCGCATGCTCGGCTTCTTCAAGAAGAAGGAGGACTGAGCATGACGACTGAATTAATAACACAACTGGGTTACGTCCTCGCTGCAGGCCTCTTTATTTTTGGCCTCAAAATGCTGGGGTCTCCTGCAACGGCCCGTCGCGGAAACATGATCTCTGCCATTGGTATGCTGGTGGCAATTGTCTCGGCACTGCTAGATCAGGGCATTGTTGACTTCGCTTATATTGCCGCCGGTATGGTGGTGGGTGGTGCCATCGGTGCCATTGCCGCACGCGCGGTCGCGATGACGTCGATGCCTGAGATGGTGGCACTGTTCAATGGCTTCGGTGGCGCAGCGTCACTGCTAGTCGGCTGGGCGGCTCTTGCGCCGGATTCTGGGACGTTCACCCTGATCACGATCGTACTGTCGATCCTAATTGGTGGCGTGACCCTCACTGGCTCGCTCATCGCCTATGGCAAGCTGTCTGAGACCATCGGTAGCGGCGCCATTACCTTTTCTGGCCAGCAGATCGTCAACTCCCTCGTGGTGCTTGGCATCCTCGGTGGCGCGGTGATGTTCTGCATGAACCCGACTGACCCGACCTGGTTATACATTGTGATTGGGTTGGCATTGGTTTTCGGCATCATGGCGGTCATTCCCATTGGCGGTGCCGACATGCCGGTGGTGATTTCGCTGCTAAACTCCTACTCAGGCCTCGCGGCCTGTGCGGCAGGGTTTGCGATCAACAACAACGCGTTGATTGTGGCGGGCTCGCTAGTGGGTGCTTCAGGCATCATTCTGACCCAGATCATGTGTAAGGCGATGAACCGCTCCCTCTCCAACGTACTGTTCTCTGGCTTTGCCAGTGTCTCCAACGAGCAGACGGTGGTCGAAGGCGAGATCAAGCCGATCGTAGTAGAAGACGCCTATTACGTGCTTGAGGCGGCGACTAACGTGGCCATTATTCCGGGTTACGGTATGGCGGTAGCCCAGGCGCAGCATGTGGTTAAAGAGCTCACCGAGCTCCTAGAGAGCAACGGCTGCGAAGTTAACTTTGGTATCCACCCCGTAGCCGGCCGCATGCCAGGCCACATGAACGTGCTTCTTGCGGAGGCGGACGTGCCTTACGACCAACTTCTTGAGATGGATGAGATCAATCCACGTATGGAGACCGTCGATGTCGCGATTGTGATCGGCGCGAACGACGTGGTGAACCCTGCGGCGCGCGAGGTTGAATCCTCGCCGATCTACGGTATGCCCGTGATCAACGTAGCCGATGCGCGCACGGTGTTTGTGCTCAAGCGCTCCATGGCGTCGGGTTTTGCCGGGATCGAGAACCCGCTTTTTTACAAAGAAAACACGCGCATGCTGTTTGGCGATGCGAAAGAGAGCATTGGCGGCCTGATCCGCGAATTCAGCTAATCTGTTCACTGCCTAACGAAGCCCCGCCCAGTGCGGGGTTTTTTGTGGCTGTCTAACTGGCTCGTTCGGTCTGAAACTGCAGCCGTGCGAGACGTTGATACAGCTCACAGCTTGTCATCAGCTCGTCATGGGGTCCGCTGTCGATGACGCGGCCCTCGTCCATCACCACGATGCGGTCGGCATTGATCACTGTAGAGAGCCGATGAGCAATAATGATTGTGGTGCGCTCCTGCATGATGTCGGTGAGCGCCTGTTGCACGTGCCACTCGCTCTCGGTATCGAGCGCGCTGGTGGCCTCATCCAGCAGTAACAGCTCCGGGTCACTGAGTATGGCGCGGGCTAGCGCAATGCGCTGACATTGTCCCCCTGATAGCCTCACACCCTGCGCCCCCAAATAGCTCTGGTAGCCCTCGGGCAGTGTTTGAATAAACTCGTGGGCGTGGGCCATTTGCGCTGCGGCTTCCACCGCCGCCTGAGTCGGCTCGTTGGCGCCGTAGGCGATGTTGTAGAAGATATCTCCCGAGAACAGTGAGGGCTGTTGTGGCACTAGTGCGATCTTCTGCCGCCAACGATCCAGCGACATCTCGCGTAGGTCCGCACCACCGAAGCGAATCGCGCCGGCAATCGGATCGTAAAAGCGCAGCATTAGCTCAAATACCGTCGACTTGCCGGCGCCCGAGGGTCCGACCAGCGCGACCGACTCTCCGTGAGCAATCTCCAGAGTAAAGTCACTCAATGCGGGGTGAGTAGGCCGGCTGGGATAGGCGAAGTGCACCCCCTTAAAGGCCAGCGCGGTATTACTGGCAGGGGTTTGGTTGCCGGTGTCTGGAATCTCGCTGGTCTCATGAAGAAGCTCCATCAAGCGCTCCGCCGCGCCCGCGGCGCGCTGCAGATCACCCCAGACCTCTGACAGGGTCGCAAAGGCGGTACCCACCATGATGGCGTAAAAGACGAAGGCGCCAAGTTCACCGCCGGTCATGCGCCCCTCGATGACGTCGACGCCCCCCGACCACATCATGCCGCCCATGCCGCCCATCAACAGGAAGATGGCAAAGCCAGTCAGCAGGGACCGTTGGAAAACACGTGAACGTGCGACCACAAAGGCTTGCTCGACGTTGCGGCCAAAGGCCGTTTTTTCGGCAATTTCCCGGTTAAAGCTCTGTACTACCTTGATCGACTGGAAAATCTCCCCCGCGTGGCTACCTACTTCAGCGATGGTCTGCTGGCTTTTGTCGGAGAGCTTTCTTACTCGTCGGCCGAAGATCAGGATGGGAAGGAGTGTCACCGGCACTGCGATCAGAATAACCAGGCTGAGTTTGAGGTTGGTGATGACCATCAGCGTCAGCGCGCCGGTGAGGGTGAGTGCGTTGCGCACCGCGAGGCTCACTGAGGAGCCGATCAGTGTCTGCAGTAAGGTGGTGTCAGTGGTGAGGCGAGACATGATTTCGCCCGAGTGATTACTCTCGAAATAGCTTGGCTGCATATGCACCAGATTGTTAAACACCGCGCTGCGTAGGTCGGCACTGACCCGCTCGCCCAGCCAGGAGACCAGATAAAAACGGGTCATGGCGCCAATGGCCATGGCAATGCCGATTACCAACATGAAGGTGACGGCTTTATATAGCCCCAATTCGTCCGCCCCGGCTAGGCCCTCATCGATTAGGATCTTCACGCCGTAACCCAGCGTCAGCTGTGCCCCGGCTGTGAATACCAATGCTGTGCCCGCTGCGATCAATCGACCCTTGTGGGGCCAGAGAAAGCCAAGTAGCTGCCGGAGCGGCGCCAGCGATTTGGCGCGGGGTGGTTCACCGCTGCGGTCGGTCGCAGTTTTATGGGGTGGTGTGTTGATCGACGTCTCAGTCACAGCTTGGCTCGGTGGTCGGATGTAATGCCTGTGAAGCCCAGTCTACGCGGGACGCGGCCAAAAAGATCGTAAGGTGTTCGGTGCTGATGAACGCACCTGGTGCCGCGATTGTCATCTTTGGCGTATCGCGCTCAACTCAACTCGCGATAAGCTGAGCGCAATCCGCTAGCGAGACGTCACAACCCTCCCTTAATGGTGTCCGTATTGAAGACAACCTTACCTTTTGCGGCCTGCACTGCAGGTGCAGTTCGCCGCCCATCGACAGCTTGTGCTCACGGAGATGCTGGCTACTGGCGGGGATGACGCGGCTGTCGCTGGCGATGAGAGCATCGGCTGAATCTCTGCAGACATAGAATGTCGAGCCGGATGCCGATGCAGTGTCAGACAGTGACGTGTCGCAGGAGACTTGGTACTAAGGCGAAAAAGGGCTGACCCTCGATCCGAAGGGCGAACCACCCACTGGATTGGCATTCGCCTGCAAACCCGGTTCGATGGCTACCCGAGGCAAAACCCCAGCGCCTCTGACATACGGCTCGAGTAGGACTTGGAGCTCGATCTGAACCGGGACCGCCTGAAAGGTAGGGGTCCGTTCGGAGCCGAGTGTGGATGTGTATTTCGAGTATGACTAGCCCAGCAATTACCTGCTCGACCTGCGCGCGACCCTGAAGCTAGGTGATCAGCTTTTTCTGCGTGTGGTGCAGTGGGAGTCGGTTTTCACTCGTGGGCGCATCGATTCCTCGGACATGCTGCAGATGAACTAGCGATCGATCTCCAATTACTGGCATACGATTATTTGACTTTTGTGCTGGTGGCAATGATCGGCCTGTCAGAATTCCCATCTGCGCGGGTGGCTTACCAGCCGAGTAGCATCGCGGTCAAAATATGCAGGCTGATTTTTTTGCCATCGCATGCTCAGTCCTCCACCGGCGCGTTGCCGCTCCGGGCCCTGGGCTCCAATAGCCTGCCGAAAAACACGCCGAGCTCAAAGAGTAGCCACATGGGAATCGCCAGCAGTGATTGTGAAATCACATCAGGTGGTGTTAGCAGCATGCCGAAAATAAAGCAGCCAACGATGATGTAGGGGCGTTTTTTGGCCAGTGCGTCAGGGCTAGTGACACCGGTCCAGATCAAGATTACTGCGGCAATGGGCATCTCAAAGGCAATACCGAAAGCCAAGAACAGTTTCAGTACGAAATCGAGGTAGCTGTTGATGTCGGTCATCACCTGCACGTTTTCGGGGCCCACGCTGGTAAAAAAGGCGAAGATGAGCGGAAAGACCACGAAATAGGCGAAAGCCGCTCCTCCGTAGAACAGCAGCACGCTGGAAGCGAGAAGCGGCAAAGCGATGCGCTTTTCTTTCTGATATAGCCCCGGCGCCACGAACCCCCAGATCTGATAAAGAACCACGGGTATGGCCATAAAGATGGCGAGCACCAAGCTGAGTTTGAAGGGGGTCAGGAAAGGTGACGCCACGCCCGTGGCGATCATGGTCGATCCCTCCGGCATCAGCTCTCGCAGCGGTGCCGATACGAAACCATAGATCTCATTGGCAAACGGGAAAAGGATAATGAATCCAATCAATACGGCAAGCACAGCCCGTAACAGCCGGTCACGCAGCTCCGTCAGGTGGGCCACCAGCGACATGGGAGGATCGTCGTGTTGGTTCTGTTCGCTCATGCTGGATTCGACGATTTGTCGGTGCCACTCTCGTCATCTTCAGCCGCGGAGGTTGCGGTTGGTGGGGTTGCAGATGATGAGGTTTGAGGCGTTGGGGGTACTGAGTTGGTGGTGTTTGATGCGCCTTGCAACGAGTCGCTGGCTTCATTGCTGAGGGCTTGAATCTCTTGTTCTACCGACTGGGTGGTCTCGCGTACCTGCTGCTCAAGTTGCTGCGACTCGGCCTTGAGTTTTTGCATGATTTCATCGTTGTGCAGCTCGCGTCGGACTTCAGTGCGGATCTGATCGAAACTGCGTCGAAACCGGTTTACCCAGGCCAATACGGTCCGGACCGCGGCTGGTAACTGTTCGGGCCCTATCACCAACAGGCCCACTACGCCGATCAGTAAAAGCTCGGCAAAGCCGATGTCAAACACGGTGAGCCGCCCTGTTTAGGTCGCAGGCTTGTCGGTGTCGCTCTCGTCTTTCGAGGCGGTGTTGCCCCCGACACTCTCGGCTTCGTCTTTACTCATGCTGTTACGAAAGCCCTTAATAGCGCTACCCAGATCGCTGCCAATGTTGCGCAGGCGCGACGTTCCAAAAAGCATGACGACGATCGCCAGAATGATCAGGAGCTGCCAGATGCTGATCCCACCGAGGCCCATAGTCCCTCTCCTTGTATTTAATCGTCTTGCGAGGCCGCATTATGGCCTTTTCGGGCAGCTTTTTCTGCCAGCCCCGATAGCCCCATGCGTGCGTCGAGTACGTTGAGAACATCGGTGTGGTCGAGATCAAGGTGCGCGAGCATCACCATGGTGTGAAACCAGAGATCAGCCACCTCGTTTACCAAGGCCTCCGAGTCGCACTTCTCAGCGGAATCTTTGGCCGCCAGAATCACCTCGGTAGCTTCCTCACCGATTTTCTCCAGAATCTTGTTCAGGCCCTCAGCGTTCAGTGCGGCGACGTAAGAACTATCAGGGGACGCGGTTTTGCGTTCCGCCAGCACTTTATCCAGCGCCGTCAGTAAGTCATCCATTCAGTCGTCCTCGCTGAGCCGCCAGTTACCGTCTCCAGGGTGGTAAAAAAAGCAGGTGCGCCGGCCTGTATGGCAGGCGCCCGCGCCATGCTGCTTGACCTGCAATAGCAGGGTGTCGCCGTCACAGTCCAAACAGGCACTCACCAGATCCTGAGTATTCCCGGACGTAGCGCCTTTGCGCCAAAGTGATTGCCTCGAGCGGGACCAATAGGTGACCTCACCGCTCGTCAGAGTCTGCTCTAGCGCCTCGGCGTTCATCCACGCCAACATCAGGACCTCGCCAGTGTCGGCCTCTTGGGCAATAACCGGTATCAGTCCTTGCTCATTCCAATTGGGTGAGAGGATATCGGGCACGGTTGAGGTGATGTCCGTCATGGCAACAGTATGCCAGACGCGCCCAATAGCCGTTACCGATTGCGAACAAATAGCGCACTCAATAGGCAGCCGCCACCGAGGATCAGCCATCCGGTGCCGCTTCCCGCAATCCCAAGCCCCAAGGCCAGCGCGCCCAGCGTGGCAAGGGCCAGCACTTTAGGTGCCCGCGAAGGGGGGGGCTGCTCTGCACGGGGTGTCTGCCGGAGTCGATTCAAGATCAGGTCGGGGAGCAGCGGCAATGTCTCCAGCAGTGCGGGCGCATCCTGCTGTAGCCGTTGGCTGACGTTTTGCAGAGAATAGCGATCCGCGACCCACTGCTCGAGAAACGGTTTGGCGGTGTCCCACAGGTTGAGCTCGGGATAGAGCTGACGGCCGAGCCCTTCAATGTTCAGTAGGGTTTTTTGCAGCAATACCAATTGGGGTTGCACCTGCATATCGAACTGGCCTGCGGTGCGGAACAGCGTGACGAGCATATGACCGAAGGAAATGTCGGACAGCGGCCGCTCAAGAATCGGCTCGCATAGCGTCCTCAGCGCTGACTCGAACTCTGCAACCGGCGTGGCGGGCGGCACCCAGCCGCATTCAATATGCAGCTTGGCGCAAAGCCGGTAGTCCTGTTGGAAAATGGCCAGCAAATTGCGTGCAAGGTAATACAAATCCTGCTCGTCGATCTGGCCGACGATGGCACAGTCGACCGCCATGTAGCGTGGGTCTTCAGGTTTGGCGCAGTCGACGAAAATGTTGCCCGGGTGCATATCCGCATGAAAGAAGCTGTCGCGGAACACCTGCGTAAAGAAAATCTCTACACCGCGCTCGGCAAGTAGCTTGATATCGACCTGCTTGCTCTGCAGGGTCTCAATATCGCTTACGGGCACGCCATAGATCCGCTCACTCACCATGACTTGCTCGCAGGTCAGCGGCCAGTGCACCTCGGGCACGTACATGAGATCCCCTGATTTGAAGTGCCGCCGAAGCTGTGAGGCGTTGGCCGCTTCGCGCTGCAGATCGAGCTCGCCATGGATGATGCGTTCGTATTCTGCAACCACCGCCACGGGCTTTAAGCGACGGCCACTGTGCGACCAGCGGGCCAACAGCCTTGCCATGTGCCGCAGCAGTCTAAGATCCTGATCGATTGTTTCCTCGATGCCCGGCCGCAGTACCTTCACCACTACATCGCTGCCATCGGGCAATCGCGCGCCGTGCACCTGCGCCACAGACGCGGCGGCTAGCGGGTTGGCATCAAACTCGGCAAAGCAGTCATTCAGCGATTTACCCAGGGCGCACTCGATCCGCTGAATCGCCTCTTTTGCCGGGAAAGGTGCCACCTGATCCTGAAGGAGGGCAAGTTCATCGGCGATGTCGTGGGGCAGCAGGTCTCGCCGGGTCGAGAGCAACTGACCAAATTTGACGAATATGGGGCCGAGATCTTCTAGCGCCCGACGCAGGCGTTCTCCCCGCGGCGTCGTGACGGGGACTGAGAGCACGGGGAACACGCGCAACAATAAGGAAAACAGCCGGGGACGCTGATGCGCGGGGAGCAACTGATCAAGCCTGTAGCGTGCGACGGCGCGATATAGAGCAACAACACGACTCATTGTGGTGTCTGCCGGGCGGCGGCTTTCGCCAACAGCTTCTCGACCTGGCTCTGGGCGCGCTCGACGCGCATCGCGACGGACTGCACCGCGTCATAGAAGTGCTCAAGTTCTGCCTTCGGCGGGGTCAGTCTGCCTTCTTCCAGCAGGTACTCAGAAACCTGCCGCTTGAGACTGGCGCGGGCGCCTTCGCCCCAACGGAAGAATCGGCGAAGCCCCTCGGCGATTTGATGACCCGCGACATCCCCAAGGAGTTCCACCAACGGCGCTTCCCAATCGATCTCCATGCCAGCGATCACTTGTTGCAGGGTAATGAGGCTGGCGCTGCTGCCCTCGAGTGCGATGTCGCTGTTGATCAGGGTGGCCGCCGGGTCATCAGTGGTCGCTAGCGCGGCGAAGTCCTCTAGCGTGCCGCGCACAAAGGCGTCGGTCTCTCGCTCGCAGTGGGCCAGCAGTCTGACTTCGGTACCGGCGACCATTTCGATATAAACGTTGAGATCGAGGGTGGTGATTTCTATCCCCAGGAGCGTGCCACTGACCGAATCGAGTTCCTGATGCGAGTGGGGTGCCAGCGCAATGGCCTGATTCAGGGCCTGTTCGGCGCCCGCCAGTGCCGCACTTAGCAACGCCGGGTCGTGCTGTGTCACGGTTTGAAGCCCTGATGCAGTGCGACAATACCGCCCGTCATGTTGTGGTAGCGACATTCGCCAAAACCGGCGTCTTCCATCATGCCCAGCAGGGTTTCTTGATCGGGGTGCTTACGGATCGATTCTGCGAGATAGCGATAGCTGTCGGCATCTTGCGCGATAAGACGACCCATTGCCGGCAAGATCTGAAACGAGTACTGGTCGTAAACCTTTCCCAATACCGCCGAGGTGGGTTTGGAGAATTCGAGCACCAGCAAGCGACCGCCCGGGCGCAGTACCCGGAGCATAGAGCGAAACGCCAGCGCTTTGTCGGTAACGTTGCGTAGTCCAAAGGCGATGGTGATGCAGTCCACGCTGTTGTCTTTGAATGGGAGCGCCTGTGCGTCGGCTTGCACGACTTCGACATTGCCTGTCGCCCCTTTGTCAATGAGCCGATCGCGACCCACTTCTAGCATGGCAGCGTTGATATCCGCGAGAATGACCTGGCCCTCGGGTCCGACCAGACGAGAGAATCGGGCGGCGAGATCGCCGGTGCCGCCCGCGATATCGAGAATGGTCTGCCCGGGGCGCGCAGCGCTGAGCTCGATCGTGTAGCGCTTCCACAGACGATGAACCCCCCCGGACATCAGGTCGTTCATCAGGTCATAGCGGCTGGCTACCGAGTCAAAGACGCCGCGCACCATGCCTGCTTTGGCTTCCCGATCTACCCGGGTGAAGCCAAAATCCGTGGTGTCGTCGTCGCGATCCGCGTTGCTGGTCGCCTCGTCATTCATTACTCGCATCCCGCATTCACGCCGGTCGTGTTCCGGCGGGCTGGCAAGTGTACCTGAGCGGGCGGTCTGTGTTCAGAGGGCGTATGCAGGTGCCTCAGGGATCGAAGTGCAGCACCTGAACTTCGGGGTCGCGAGATTGACCTGCCGCAGCCAGCTGCTGTAGGTACTGATGCCAATACTGGTCCTGCCGCTCCGCCAGGTCGCGCAGGTAGCGCCAGCTGTAAAGACCCGAGTCGTGGCCGTCGTCGAAGGTGATCTGCACGGCGTAGTGTCCAACGGGTTCAATGCGGGCAATGGCAACCGAAGACTTGCCGGTTTGCAGGACCTCCTGCCCCGGACCGTGACCCCGGACCTCAGCCGAGGGCGAGAAGACGCGCAGAAATTCGGCGCTCAGCTGGTAGTCGGCACCGTCCGAAAAACTTAGCTCGAGACGGCGCTTGCTCCGCGAGTAGTGAAGGTGGGTGACCTGATGTGGGTCCGCCGTGCTCACGGAGACTCGCGTTTGAGCAACAGGGTGTCCATATCAGCCTGTGCGGTAAGAGACCGTGCGCGCGCCATTTCGGATCGGCTCTCAAAAGGACCGAGATAGACCCGGTACCAGCGTCCATTGTCGGCGTCGCCCGGCTCCACAGTGGCTTCAAGGCCCAGCAGTGCCAGCTCGCCGCGGCGCCGGTCTGCATCGGCATGCTGGCGGAACGACCCCACCTGCAATAAATACTGTGCGGTGCTCGTGTTGCCCGACTGCAGATCAGCGGGTTCGATATCGGGATTTAGGTCGAGCTCCTGATTCGGCAGCACTGTATAGAAATCGAATCGCGGGCCAACCGTGACCTCCAGCGCCGGCGGTGCCGAAGGTGCTGTGTCAGCAGCCGTCTCATCCGCCTCTAGCGCATTGAAAAGCCCCAGGCAGCCGAGCCCCCCGAAGACACAGCCAACCACAAAACCCTGCAGATGCGAGCGGTTCAATGTTGGTGGGGCGCTATTAGCCCGATAGTTAACCTTGCGGGTGGCAGATGCTTTGCGCGCGGGTTTGGTGGAGCTTCCTGCCATCACATCGCGTCCGGCGCAGACACACCGAGTAACCCGAGACCGCTGGCGATCACCTGTTGCGTTGCCGCAACTAAAGCCAATCTGGCTGTCTTGGTTTCGTGGGACCCTTCCAGGACTTTGTGCGCATTGTAGAAACTGTGAAAATCAGCGGCGAGATCGCGCAGATAGTTGGCGACATCATGGGGCTCCAGGCGCTCGGCCGCTGTGGTCACGACCTCGGGGAAGCGCCCCAGCGTGATGGCTAATGCCAATGTTTCGGCCTCGCTTAGGCAAGCTAGCTGCGCCAAACCCTCATTCACCGCCAAGCCAGAATCCGTCTCTTCTGCTTTACGCAGCACGCTGGCGCACCGTGCATGGGCGTATTGAATGTAGTAGACAGGGTTCTCGTTACTGCGGGCCAGCGCCAGATCCACATCGAAGGTCAGTTGCGAGGTGGGCGCGCGCGCGACCAGAAAATACCGGGTGGCATCGCAGCCGACCCAGTCGATCAAATCGCGCAGCGTGACGTAGCTGCCGGCGCGCTTGGAGAGTTTCACTTCGGCACCCTCGCGCATGACGGTCACCATTTGATGCAGCACATACTCTGGCCAGCCCTCGGGTATGCGCACATCCAAGCCCTGTAATCCCGCCCTGACGCGGGTGATGGTGCTGTGGTGATCGGAGCCCTGTTCGTTGATCACGCGTTCATAGCCTCGTTGCCATTTGTTGTGGTGATAGGCGACGTCGGGGACGAAATAGGTATAGCCGCCTTCGCTCTTGCGCATCACGCGATCCTTATCATCGCCAAAGTTAGTGGTGCGTAACCAGAGTGCATCCTGCTCTTCATAAGTATGGCCGGCACGCTGCAAGGTCTTTACGGTCTCCTCGACGGCACCGCTTTCATACAGTGACGACTCCAGAAAATACTCATCGAAAATCACCTGAAAGGCCCTCAGGTCCTGATCCTGCTCGCGCCGCAGGCAGGCCACCGCGAAATCCCGTATGGCGTCCAGATCCTCTGGATCGCGGCCGCCTGTGATTTCTCGATCAGCGGCCTGCACCGTTTCGCCGGACAGATACGCGCTGGCCACATCCTCAATGTAGCCACCCTGATAGCCATCGGCGGGCCAGTCGGGGTGATCGGGGTCTTTACCCAGCGCGCGGGCCTGCACCGACAGCGCCAGATTATTGATCTGCTGGCCGGCATCGTTGTAGTAGAACTCGCGTTGAACGGACCAGCCCGTGGCCTCCAGCAATCTGCCCAGCGAGTCGCCAATGGCTGCGCCTCGTCCATGGCCCACGTGGAGGGGGCCTGTTGGATTGGCGGACACAAATTCCACCTGCACCCGCCGCCCCCCGCCGGTATTAGTCCGCCCGTATGCCGCGCCGCTCTCGAGAATGGTGCGCACGACCTCGGTGTGGTAGCCCGGATTGATAAAGAAGTTGATAAAGCCGGGGCCGGCGATGTCGCAGCGGTCAACCAATGCGTTGTCAGGTAGCGCCGCGATCAGCTGGGAGGCGAGCTCTCTGGGCGCCATGCCTGCGCGCTTGGCCAGCACCATGGCAATGTTGCAAGATAGATCCCCGTAGCTTGGATCTCTCGGGCGATCGATCTGGGGCGCCGACTCGGGCACTTCAGCCAGCACACCATCTGATACAAGTTGTTCTAGCGCCTCGCTAATGAGCGCAGCCATTTCGGGTTTCATGATCATCCTGTCAGGTAGGTCTGAGCAGCGAACAACACAGACTGGGCGGCTATTATCACTAACCGACGGGTATCGCTCCAGCGGGTAAAATCACAAGCTTTCGTAGGGGTCGATGTCCACCGACCAGCTCAGACGGTGAGAGTGTCGGGCAGCCTCCGCCAAGGCAATCAAATCCGCCACGACCTTTGCCAGCATTGAGCGACTCGCTGCCGAGACGACCAATTGTGAGCGATAGCGATTCTTCCGTCGTGCCATTGCGGCGGACAGTGGGCCGATGATCTGTGCGCCTCGGGGAGCAGTGACACCGTTTCTGATCCGGGACAGAAAGCCCAGTCCCTCCTGTCGATCCTGACTGTCGCAGCGAATGACGGCTAGGGCCCCATGGGGCGGCAGGCCTGCCTGACTCCGCTGACTGAGCAGGGCAGGCAGCGCGGTGTGATAAGGCTTGTCGAGATGCTTCATAAGCGGGTGATCCGGATGTCTTGTTTGAATCAGCACCTCACCCGGGGTCCCGTCTCGCCCAGCACGGCCTCCCACTTGCGTCAATAACTGTAACAGTCGCTCTTCACCTCGAAAATCCGGACTGAACAGCAGGCCGTCAGCATCGATAACCGCCACTAATGTCACGTGGGGGAAATGATGGCCCTTACTCAACATTTGCGTGCCAATCATCAGTACCGGGTCTCCATTCCCCAGCTGCTCAATCAGGTCAGGCATCGACTGGCGGCTGGTCATGGTGTCGCTGTCGATACGAATCACAGGGAAATCGTTAAAGCGTTCGGCGAGAAACGTCTCGGTCTGTTGGGTACCAATACCAGTGCCGATCAATCGACGACTCTGGCATCGGGGGCACTGGCGGGGAACTGCTGAGCGTCGACCGCAGTGATGGCAATGCAGTCCCGGTGGGGTCTTGTGCAGCGTCATGCGCGCATCGCAGTCCGCACAGTCACTGCTCCAGCCACAATCGTGACAGAGCAGGGCGTTGGCGAAACCGCGGCGGTTGAGAAACACCAGCACTTGATGACGCTGCTCCAGCGCTGTTTCGATGTTGTTCAACAGTTCTGGCGACAGGCCCGCAGACAGCTCAAGCCCGGAGATATCAATCTGCCGCAGCGCGGGTAGCGTCCCTGCGCCTGCTCTCTGCGTTAGCGAATGGCGCTGGAAACGCCCCAGTTCGGCGTTATGCCAACTTTCTAAGCTGGGCGTAGCGCTGCCGAGCACGACCGGGCAGTGCTCCAGTTGCGCGCGCTTTATCGCCACATCGCGCGCCGAATATCTGAAGCCATCCTGCTGGGCATACGCCGCGTCATGCTCCTCGTCGACAATGATCAGGCCGGGATTTAGTAAAGGGACAAAAACCGAGGAACGGGTGCCGAGAATGACCGCTGCGTGACCTCTGCGGGCAGCCGCCCAGGCGCGGTCACGCTCCGCATCGCCCATTCCAGAGTGCAGTGCGATCACCGGCGCCTCGAACCGCGACTCGAATCGCGCCAGTGTTTGCGGCGTCAGAGCGATCTCGGGCAGCAAAACCAGTGCCTGCCGGCTTCGGCTTAGACAGTCGGCAACACTCTGCAGGTAGACCTCGGTTTTCCCGCTACCGGTCACCCCGTAAAGCAAATGTACCGAAAAGGTTTCTGCCCCGGCCACGATCTGATCGATCGCGGACTGCTGCTCCGCATTGGCGCGCAGCGGCGGAAATCGGGTTTTCCAGGCTGCTTTAGTAGCGAGCTCACAGTCTTCGACCAGCGCATGGTCTTTCAGCGCCCTAATCACAGCAGGGCTGAAACCGTCGGCTTTGAGCTCGGCCAGGGGCAAGGGACCTGACCTCAGTCGGGAGATCAGCGCCGCCTGTTTGGGTGCGCGATGAGGGGCGCTATCCGGTAGGCCTTGACCCCGAGCCGTCAGTCTGACCCCTGTTTCTGTCAACGCGCGCTCGGTTTGGCCGCGACGCTCGCGAGGGGACAGGCCCAAAGGCAATACCTCGCCGAGAGGATGCTGATAGTAGTCAGCGGCCCAGGAAAGCAATGCTCGCTGGGTGTCGGTATAGAGCGGCTGCTCATCCAGCAATGCTGTGGCGGCTTTAAGCTTCTCCGGTTCCACTGAGGATTCCGCAGTAATCGAGAGGATGACTGCGGTGACACTGCGGTTGCCGAAAGGGACAATGACCCGAGCGCCAGGCTTGGCGGCACCGTGGCAGACTTCGGACGGGAGGTAGTCAAAAGTGCGTCGCAAAGGGGAAGAGACCGCGCAGCGCCAGATCGCAGGTTCGACGGGGGTTTTCGCTTTATTTTGGCTCAAGGTCTGCTCGCCGCGCTGGCTTTCCAGCGCAGTGTACTAAAGCCGGGGAGCGGGCGTATTCCGTGTTGCTATCGGGACGGGCTCTGGTATCATCCGCGCTCTTTTTCGCGTGACAGATGCTAACGGAGGTTGGCATGAAACCGGACATTCACCCCGAGTATCGTGACGTCCTTTTCCACGACACCTCATCGGATACCTACTTTGTTGTGGGCTCAACGGTGCAGACGAGTGAGACCAAGGAGCACGAAGGGCAAACCTACCCTTACATGACTCTGGATATCTCCAGTGCTTCCCACCCCTTTTACACGGGTAAGCAGAAGGTCGCTCAGAACGACGGCCGTGTGGCGAGATTCAATAAGCGCTTTGGGGACCGAAGCCTTAAGAACTAAGTTACAATCAGGAAGACGCCGGTACTTGCCGGCTTTTTTCCCTCAAAAAATCTGCTCGAGGTTTTCTGTATCGATAGCGCCACCTGAATCGGTGTCCCAGCCCGGGAGATGTTCCTCGAGGAAGTACTCCATAACACTGCCCTCGGGTTGTCCCCGCACCCGCAGGCCAGACTCCCGATCGACACGCAGCCGGACAATGCCGGGTGGCATGGGTGGTGCCGGTTGCGCAATTGGCAGTGCCTGGCGCATGTAGTCGATCCAAATGGGCAGTGCGGCGGTGCCTCCAAACTCGCGACGCCCCAGGGGCCCGTAATCGTCAAAGCCCACCCAAGCCGTTGTAATCAGGTCGCGATTGAAACCCGAGAACCACGCGTCCCGCGGGCCATTCGTGGTGCCCGTCTTGCCAGAGATGTCCTGCCGGTCGAGCACCCGCGCGCGGCGGCCTGTACCGCGCTGAATGGCATCGTTGAGAAAAGAGGAAATGATGAAGGCGACCCGGGGGTCCATGACCCGGTCCGCAGCGCGCACCTCGGGCACTGCCGTGCCTAATATATCTTCCATCCGCATTTCCTCGGGCTCGCTGCCCTCGGTATAGGCGCATTCGGCACACGCCACCAGTGGGTCGGCAGCGTAAACGATCTCACCTTTTGCGTTTTCAATGCGGTCAATCAGCCAGGGCTCCACCTTGAAGCCCTCATTGGCCAAGATGGCGTAGCCTGTCGCGATCTCGAGCGGGGTATAGGTATGCGTGCCGAGGGCGAGGGTCAGATTGGCCTGTATGTCCTCGGTATCAAACCCCAAGCCTTCTACGTAGCGTATGAAGCGCCGCACGCCGATGCGTTGCAGCACCCTGATCGAGACCAGATTGCGCGAGAAGGTCAGCGCCTCGCGAAGCCGTGTCGGCCCGTAAAATTTCCCGCTGTCGTTTTCTGGCCGCCAAATTTCCGCGGCAGAAAGGTTGTCGAGTACCACCGGCGCATCGTTAATGACCGTGGAGGGCGTGATGCCTGCTTCCAAAGCACTGGCATATAGAAACGGTTTGAAGTTTGAGCCCGGCTGGCGTTTTGCCTGGGTCGCACGGTTGAATTTGGACAACTCGAAGCCCATGCCGCCGACCAGAGCCCGGATGGCGCCGTGCTTGGGGTCTAGTGATACAAGTGCGGATTGCGCTTTGGGGACCTGCGCAAGCCGCCATCCCTCATCCGTCTCGCGGACGCGAATCAGATCACCCGGGGCCAGCAGTGCTGTTGGCGTTTCCTTGGGCGCCGCAGTTTGGTTTACCGATCGGTACTGTCTCACTCTCTTAAGGTCTCCCTCCCATGGCAGGGCGATCGCATCGCCTGACTTGAGCAGCACCGATGCGGCCTCGTCCTCAATCGCGGTGACGATGCCGGGTGGCAGCTCGGCGATGGTTGGCATATCGCGCAGCGCCTCTTGCCAGCGCCCTAGGGTTTCCTCAGGTGACTCATCCTTGCGAGGTGCAAGGCGTCGCTCCGGCCCACGCCAGCCGTGCCGCCAGTCGTAGGTTCTCAGTCCGCTGAGCAGTGCATCGTGGGCGGCCTGCTGTAGCTCGGCCTCAACCGTGGTGTAGACCACATAGCCGTCGTTATAGGCGGCAGTACCGAAGCGCTCGACCATTTCACGACGGACCATCTCGGCGATGTAATCGGCGTCGACTTCAACAACTTGCCCATAAAAAGAGGCGGTTACGGGGGTATTTGTTGCGGCTAGCAGTTCAGTCTCTTTGATCATGCCGAGATTCGCCATGCGACCCAAAATCCAGTCCCGGCGGATCTTGCCTTTTTCAGGGTTGCTCAACGGGTTGTTGCGCGATGGCGCTTT
>CACNSR010000027.1 GCA_902623175.1 Halieaceae bacterium | reverse complement strand
TTATGCTGAGCACACTGAAAGTAAAGCTCTGGCCAAAGTTCGGTTTCAATAATAAATGCTACAGCAGGCTGATACTGGCGAAGTAGCTGTCTTACAGACCACACGTAATCAAGGGGACAGTAATGGATTGTGACGCTACCTCCCCATCTTTGAAGGGCGAGCCTGTATGCGTCCGGAGTATTGCATGTAACCAACACGCCATGATGGATTGCCGAATTGATCAGCGGCATGGCCAGTCGGATCTCCCCTACTGATGCCGCGTGGAACCAGACAGGCGCAGGGCGACTACCTACAAGAGATAGCCCGAATCTCTCCCGAAAATACAGTCGTCCCCCAGAACGTGCCACCATTTGTTGGATAGACCACAAGATGATCACAGGGGTCAAAAATAACCAGAGTAGTCTATAGGCCGCCAATGTTGTTTTTCCCAGCTATGTGGCTGATCCCCGCAGGCGTAAGGTATTTGGAAACTCAAGGAGCACAGTTAGTGAAAGAGTTAATGTATCCAATGTGCGCTTGGTAGCTACTGCTGAAGTTACGTATGCTCCCGAAAAAAATCAGAAACCTAGTCATTCCCGAAGTCTAACTGGCCAATAGTTAGATTAATAGGCAAGCTACTGGAAGAGGACTGTATAAGCTTGTGCAGGCATCGATAGGTGGCAACAGTGCAATGGGAATATCGCGGGATATGGATTTGAAAGTGATTGCTAACTGGGTTATCTGCATGCTGCTGGTCACCAGCTAATTCAACCACACTTACCATTTATGATTCTAAAAGAAGGTTGATGATGCCAGCATTGCCCAAATCGCGGTGGCTTGAGAATCTAGCTTACTTTTTCACGCTCTTCGCTCTGTCGGTGTTTCGCCTATTGCCTTTGCAAACCGCGAGATTACTTGGTGGAGGCATGGGACGCTTAGCTTATTATCTCAGTCATAAATCGCGTCGCATCACTCATATAAATTTACGACTCGCATTCCCAGAAAAAGACCCGAAGGAAAAACGTGCCTTGGCAGCACGGAGGTTCCAGGAGATAGGTAAATTCGTTGCAGAATTAGGTCACCTCTGGCTCAGACCGTGGCCTTCAATGAGCCACCTTATCACTGTGGAAGGGAGAGAATTAATCACGACATCAGAATGCGGCGGGCCGGGTTGCATAGTTTTAATCCCGCACCTAGGGAATTGGGAGGTTATGAGCCTGTATCTTGCTTCTGAATACAATTTGGTTGCCCTGTACAAACCTATCCGTTTTTCAAGGCTAGATAACTTTGTTAGATCAGGCCGTCAAAAGGCTGGTGCCAGACTCGTTCCAGTAGGTGGCCGAGGTGTGACAGAGATATTACGGGCCGTTCGATCTGGAGGTGTGACTGCTATCCTTCCTGATCAAGTGCCTGCTAATGAAAGTTCAGGACTTAATGTTCCATTTTTCGGAATCAACTGCGCCACAGCGACACTCCCTTTCAAGCTCAAAGAGAAGTCAGCCGCTAAGGTGGTTCTTGGAGCGGCTTTGCGCACCAAAAATGGTTTTAACTTAATTTTTCGTGACCTTGATACAATCATGTCCAACGGGCCGGCAGAGGCGCTTACCGGTATCAATAGGGCGATCGAGGAGTCGATTGTTGGCTACGAGGCGCAGTATTTGTGGGAATACAAGCGGTTTAAGTGTCGCCCCGCGGGAGAGGTTGATTATTACGGTTAAAAATCAAGATGTGTCTAAAACAATAGACCGAGTGTGCTTCATGCGTGGAAGTGCTTGGGTCCGGCGAAGACTATTTCTTCAAGGTGGTGGCGTAATGGAATATGGCAATTATCCAATCATGCATCTCAGCAACAAAAAAAAACTTGTAGCCCCGCTCGCGCGGTTAGTGTGCTCAATTTGTTTTTTTTATGTCGGTATTGTTAAAGCTGATTGGGTGGCAGGCGTTACAACCGATGTTGATACCAATGGCATTGGTGGCGTCGTTGAATACCATGCAAAAGAATTTGGTAGCTATTTTGGTTGGTCAGCGAACTTTGCTGGTGCTGCTCGCCTAGATGACGACGGCGATGGTTGGATTGGCATGGGAGTCGCTGGTAAATATGAGTTAGGTGAGCGTTTTGTCGTTGAGGCTAGCTTCATGCCTGGTGCCTATAAAACCGGCGAGACCGATCTGGGCGGGCAACTCCATTTTCGATCTCTGATTGGAGTGGGGTATAAACTCAGTGAGACCACAACGCTCTCTTTTTCTATTGATCATCTGTCTAATGGCAGCACGCAGTCAGAAAATCCCGGTTCTGACGCGTTCACTCTGAGGTTCATCTACTCAATGGGCAATAATTAAAACCTCACAAGGTATCTAAATTACAAAACGCCCAACTCAACGGTGTTGTTTGAGTTTCCTTATGGTTGCTGAAAATAGGATAAGGAAATCACTATTGTAATTTTTCATTTGCTGACAAGACACTTCAGGTGCGCAATGCGAGCGGTCAAGGCGTCGACAAGCGCATAATCTTTCACCACATGCGTAGTTACTATTTTGGCTGCATTTTTTTAGGGGAAAGCCACATGCTGTACCAGTCATCAACACAATTTATTGACGTTGGGCTTGAATCAAATTGCCTGACAATTGCCTTTAATCGGCCCGAAGCGCTTAACGCCTTGCGGCCAGAAATGCTGTCAGAGGCAGCACAATTAATTGAAAAGACCAAGTCGGACGAAAATGTAATGGTGGTTGTATTGCGTGGAGCTGGCAAAGCATTCTCGGCAGGCGTCGACCTGAAGGTTCTGCAAGGCATTCAACCTGACGGCGGCATCATTGGTAATGTGTTTGACGAGCCAGCGGCAAAACTGGCTACCGCAATTCGAGATTCAGACGTGCCTGTGATTGCGCGTGCAGTAGGTGCTTGTTTCACGGGGGCTCTAGAAATAGCGCTACATTGTGACTTTGTTTACACCACGAACGCTACGAAGTTTGGTGACACCCACACTAAGTTCGGTCTACGTCCCACCTGGGGTATGTCTCAAACGTTATCGCGAGCAGTGGGGCAGCGGCGCGCACGCGAGTTGTCATTCACCGCTAAAACCTTCAATGGAGCTCAGGCTGTTGTTTGGGGTATTGCTAACGAGAGCTTTGAAACAGTAGAGGCGCTGGATGATGCATTGGCGGCGACCTGTGCGCAGATTATTGCTAATAGTACTGAGGCTGTGGCAGCGATTAAGGATTTGTATCGACTCGCCGAGCGGGAGGAGGGTGTCAGGGCGTCATTGGAGAGGGAACCAGGTTTGGATTATAGAATTTCCGACACTTCGGAAAGGCTGTCAAAGTTCTGAATCAAAAACCCTCCTCACTGAGTAAAAAATGCTTGCACGCCTTTGGAGCAGCTAGGCAAAAAAGATATGGCGTTAACGGGGTTTTTTTAGACTTGCTTGGATGTTGCTGGTTCTCAATTTGGTAGAAGCGGCGGGAGTTGAACTCGGGCCATAAGCCAGTGTTTGGCAGCGTATTAGTTATTCCTCTTGTGGGTATATGCCCCCAATAATGACCGCAAGCCAAAATGGCATGCAGCCCGTAAAGCTTACTCAGCAATTTGCTTCAGGGTCACGCAGTACTCACCATCACAGCTGGCGAGAAACACGACTGTGTTCTGTGCTGAGTCGTTCAATCTGACTATCTCTCTTCAAGAAGTTTTCAGAAGGTGAATACTGTGGCCTTGGACCAGTACGCAAGCAATCCAAGGCGGGATATCAAGGTATTAAAATCGATTAATGTCACGGCGATACGCATTCTAATCGGCTCGAATTTGCGTATACGCCTTGATTCTCTGTTACCCATCCGTCGAAGACAGACATTCGCTCAGTGCTGACATATGTAGGTGTGCCATGCTCAAACTTAAACAAGTGGACAAATCATTTCGTGACCGTGGTGATGTCATCCATGTGGCGAGGGATTTGTCATGGTATTTGGGTTCTGGCGAGAGCGCTGCGCTAATGGGAGAGAGTGGCGCGGGCAAAACCACGCTCATGAATATAATCGCCGGTCTTGACACAGTCGATAGCGGCGAGGTGCTGGTCGACGATGTGCGAATTGACCGGCTCAATCAGGCGGAACTTACTGCTTTTCGCCGAAATCACATCGGGCTGATCTTCCAAAAGTTCCACTTGGTGCCCTCATTATCGGCCTGGGATAACGCCGCATTGCAAGCTCGCTTGGCAGGCGCCTTCGATATAGATTTTGCTCACCATTTGTTTGACATGTTGGGTATCGATCACCTCGCACATCGACGACCAAGCCAGTTATCAGGTGGACAGCAGCAGCGGATTGCGATAGCAAGGGCGCTGATGCATCAACCTCAACTGGTATTGGCTGATGAGCCCACTGGAAACCTCGATGAGGCAACCAGTAATACGGTCATTGAGCTACTGGTGAGTGCCGCCTTAAATGCTGGCGCTACGCTGGTAGTAGTTACGCATAGTGCATCTATCGCCAGTCATCTGAGTCATTCTTTCCGATTGGGCTCTGGCTCCTTAACTTCTGTCATATGACTCGCGTTACGCTGGTGACACTGGCAACCACACTTGCCTTCTATCGGCAAAACCCTCTGCAAGCACTCTTTGTTCTAGTTGGACTGGTTTTGGGCTGCGGACTGTACACTTCGGTTGCCCAAATTAACGCAAGCGCGGAGGCGAGCTACGCAGAAGCTGATCAGATTCTAGGTGTCTCGGCACAATGGCGAATTACTGACCGCGTGAGCACTGAAGTCGCCGTTAGTGACTATATCCGCCTCCGACGCGCGGGCTTCACTCGGGTTTATCCGGTGATAGAAAAGCGACTTGCCAGCGAGGATGGGGCGCTCATCTCGATCATAGCGACAGATTTATTGGCGCTGCCATTTATAGGGGTAGGCGTTGGCAGTGGCGACGGTAGCGCATTTGAAAATAGCCCATTCGGTGGTGATAGCTGGAGTCGCTTGACGCAACCGCCTTACGAAGCATGGGTTCCCTCTCAGACGGCTGCCCGCTTAGCGGTTACCGGGGGGCAGCAGATTCGGCTGCGCGAGGGCAAGCGGCTGCCGCCAGCGGTTATCCGGTCTCAGGCGCAACAACGCGATCAAATTTTTATCGACTTGGGTGCGGCGCTATCGATATTCGAGACAGATAGGGTTTCTTATCTGGCCGCTCCTCCTCTGACAGAGACCGAGCAGCGGAGATTTGCCGATCAGTTTGGTGATCGCTTAATGCTATCTAATCAGTCCAAGGCGCTTAATCTTGCTCAGTTGACTCAAAGCTTGCATACCAACCTAACTGCATTGGGGTTGCTGTCGTTTGTTGTAGGCACTTTTATTGTGTTTAACGCGGTGAATTTTTCGTTGCATGCGAGGCAACAAACCTTGCGCGTTCTGCGGGATTTAGGTGCGGTAAGGCAAGCGATTGTCGCGGCGATTGCAATCGAATCACTCGTTTGGGCTGTTACTGGTGCTTTGCTCGGGACACTTCTAGCGCAGCCTTTAAGTGCGGCGTTGATGCCTGCCGTGGCGGCAACCATGCAAAATATCTACGGGGCTTCAGTATCTAGTCTTCCCGTATTCAACACGGGGCTATTTTGGGAGGCGCTATTGCTCGCGTTTACGGGGTTGATCTTGGCGCTGGTTTTACCATTGTTGCGGGCAACCGCAATTAGTTCAGATGAATTTAGCGCACGCGATAAGACATTACCCTCGCGACACGATTTTGCCCTAGCGGGCGTCGGGTTGGCGTTACTTTTGCTCACCTACGTCTGTTATCCAATAGCCTCGTCGGTGGTGCAAGGGTTTGCTTTACTCTCACTGATATTGTTTGCTGGGGTTGCGCTTCTGCCCATCATCGTATTGTTGGTGTCGGCGTTGGGTAGAACGGTGACACGACAATATTGGTTGGCGCGCTGGGCATTTGCTGACGTGAGCCTCCAGTTTCCGCATTTGCGGCTTGCGATGATGGCGTTGTTGCTCACGTTGATTGCGAACATCGGTGTCACCTCGTTGGTAGGCAGCTTCCGACTAGCGCTCACCGAATGGCTTGAAACGCGTTTATCGGCAGATTTTTATGTGACCGCCGGTGGGGTGGAGATCGAATCTTTCACGGGCCAGGATTGGATTCGAGCCGCCCATCGGCGTACGATCGCGGAGCGTTCGTACGCCGGCAGAACAATCACGGTTGTTGGTATTGATGTCGACGCGCCCGACTTCGGTCCTGATAATATTATCGACTCCACACCTGATGCTTTTGCTCGCTGGTCCGTTGGCGATGTCGGTGTAGACCGAGTATTTGCCAATGAGCAGTTGAGATACCTCGCCGGGGTTGAGATTGGCGATACACTCGAGTTAGAAACCGAGCTCGGTCTGCGACCGTTTGAGGTGTTAGGCTTTTTTCACGACTACGGGAACGTCAACTTCTCGCTCCATTTGCCCAGTGAGCGCTTTGAGCAACTGTATGCGAGCGTCGAACCACAGGGGTGGGGCATTTGGGTACACCAGAATAAGCACGCAGCAGCTGAGTTAGGTTTGTCGCAACTCGGGCTCCAGCCAACGCAGTGGGTGTCACAGCGTGATGTACGCACCTTATCTTTGGCTATTTTTGACCGCACATTTGCTATTACTGGTGCGCTGAATGCCTTGACGTTGCTAGTGGCGGCCGTCGCCATCTTTTCATCACTGTTGGCCGCGTATCAATTTAGACGATCGGAGTACGCCCTATGGCGATCTTTGGGTATGAGTTGGTTTGGCTTTTTTACCGTGTTGGGCTTTCCTATGTTTCTGATTACAGCCGTGGTGATGGCGGTGGCATTACCTCTAGGTATCGTGCTGTCGTGGCTGCTCATTCATAAGATCAACGTTATTTCCTTTGGGTGGACGATGCCCGTGATCGTCGCTGCTGAACCAATCGTTTTTTTGTTTGTTGTTGTTGTTTTAGTCGTATTGGCCGCATTTGTATTGGCCTCAACGAGGCAGCAAGCAGCGGTCAATAAAGCACTGAAGAATCTCGCGGGGGAGTAATGATAGATGACGATCAATTGCGCCGATGGCTTTTCCTTTCGCCTGTCATTATCTGTTTAGCCACAAGCGAATTTGCTGCAGGACAAGACCCGTATCAGCTTTTGCGTCAACCGGGAGATGGCTTCGCTCAGGTCGAACCTGGTCGGACATTTCTCTTCCCGCGGGATCATTACCCGCATGAATATTTCAAAATTGAGTGGTGGTATCTCACTGCAAATCTGACAGGTAGCGACGGGCGGGATTACGGCATTCACTGGACGCTGTTTCGTCAGGCGATGAGCTCGGCGCCCAATCCTGGTGGTTGGCAGTCGAATCAAACCTGGATGGCCCATACAGCGATCTCCACACCGCGTAACTTTGAGTTTTCACAACGGTTTGCGCGGGGTGGCGTAGGGCAAGCGGGGGTTGCAGTCACGCGGCAAAATACCTTCGAGGCTTGGATGGATGACTGGCTTTGGCTGTCAGACTCGATGGCACCATTTCCCGGAGTTCTGACTGCTAGTACTGATACCCATCGCTTCAAACTGACTCTAGAGGCGTCTGATGACTGGGTGTTGCAGGGAAAGGATGGATTTAGTCAAAAGAGTGACCTCGGTCAAGCAAGTTATTACTACAGTCAGCCCGTGATTGATATTGCTGGCACTATCTGGGTTGATAATAAGCCTGTCGAGGTGGCTGGTCAGGGCTGGTTAGATCGCGAGTGGAGCTCACAACCCTTAGCAGACAATCAGGCCGGCTGGGATTGGGTGTCTTTGCACTTAAGTGATGGCAGTGCATTGATGGTTTATCAGTTGCGTCATGATTCGGGCGAGCACTATCTCAGCGGCAGCTGGGTGAGTGAGTCAGGCGAGGTCATTGTGCTAGAGGCAGGGGACGTAACAATGACTCCTCAGAGTGCAACTCGCCTGACGATTACGAGCACTGTGGGCGGCAAGGAAAAAAGTAGCATCAAAGAGATACCGCTCGACTGGCGTGTCCGGGCGCCCAAACTTGGCATCAACATCTCAGTCACGACGGAACGGCCCCAAAGCTGGCTCGCAACGGAATTCCCCTATTGGGAAGGACCTGTTGTAGTACAGGGAAGCCACCAAGGCGTCGGCTATTTGGAGCTGACTGGGTACTAGATAGTGATCAGATGTTACCTAAAGGCCAGTCCGCGGACAAAAAAATGGCACCCAACAGCGATTCTGCGTTTTGTTGGGATGGAGGGAGTCTGATCCTTGATCATCGCTTCACAGACTTGGTCAAAAGCCGCGGTGGCCGCTTGGCAGCCATCGCCTAGCCCATCATGTTCGGCAGCCTTATCGCACAGGGCAGGGCGTTATAGCCTGTTGCGAGTGATGGGGCTGAGCGGTCTATTATTCCACCAGGCGTATTCCCTCAGAGAGAAGGCCATCGTCTGCGTTAGCTGACCTATTAGGCGACGACTCGCGCTAAGACATCGCAGGCCGCTGAGTAGGTCTCTATCTATGCGAGCGCTACGGCTAGTCCGTATGCAGGGGTGCGGTCGAGGTCAGCAGAACCCGAAACCCGCCATGTTTTGTATCACAAGTCCGCTATTGTTGCCCATCGACGGAACAGGAGACAACCATGAGCGATTGGTTCGCACGGAGCATGACTTCGTTTTTCCGCTTTTTTGCGGATGCGTTCTTTGCCACTCGCTACGGCCACCGTGCTGTCGTGCTGGAGACAGTAGCAGGAGTGCCCGGAATGGTTGCCGGTATGTGGGTTCACTTCAAGAGCCTGCGGCAAGCTAAGACAGGTTACGGCCCACTGATACGTGAGCTGCTGGCCGAGGCTGAGAACGAGCGAATGCACCTCATGTTCTTCATCGACATTGCACAGCCTAGCTGGCTTGAGAGGGCGCTGATACTAATCGCACAGTTGGTCTTCATGGCTTACTACTTCGTACTCTACATCGTGTCGCCTAAAACTGCGCACAAGATGATCCATTACTTTGAGGAGGAAGCAGTCACAAGTTACACCAGCTACCTAGAGCAGATAGAGGCAGGCGAGATAGAAAACTGCCCGGCGCCATGTCTTGCCATCGACTACTACGACCTGCCCGGTGACGCAAAGCTGTCGGACATGATTCTGAGGGTTAGGGCTGACGAGCAGAGACACGCAGACGCGAACCTGACGTTCTCAGATGCATATTCATAGAGGAAAGTTGGCTATCAACGATTAACAAATCAGCGACTAATGCGGGGCCCAGTTCCCTGGAGCCTGGATAAAAAGGGCTCGGCCTTTTGGACTCGAGTAGTCGATAATGCCACTAGCAGTGTGGGAAACGCCGTGCATATAGGGTTGTCGCGCCTGCCGTATCCGGCGCTGTCCATTGGAATCCGGACCATTCTGAAGGCATACTTGTGCGCGCTATCAATTCAACTTCTAAGTGTGCCCCCTACATGGCCTTCTTCGCCCCACCTGGTTGCAACTCCAACGGAGAGTTAGTTCGTTACCGTAGTCTATTAGTTGCCGCGGAGTGCTGCCGCAGTAGCCGGTGACGATAAATTATTTGTGCTGAAAAACCACCAGACACTCATTGGCGCGGGGCAAATTTTACCCTTCATCCTAGTCACCAGTCTGTTCGCGCTCTGGGGATTTGCGAACGATCTTACAAATCCACTGGTAAAGGTGTTCAAAGAAGTGCTCCAGATATCGAACACCCAATCCAGCCTCATACAAGTTTCATTTTACCTCGGATATTTCACCATGGCGCTGCCGGCAGCTGTGTATGTCCGCCGTTATGGTTACAAACCTGGTATCGCGCTCGGTTTGCTTTTATATTCATTCGGCGCTTTCTTGACTTATCCTGCCGCGGCCACAATGAATTTTTGGTTCTTTGTGGTGGCCCTCTATGTGCTGACCTTTGGTCTAGCTTTTCTGGAAACCAGTGCAAATCCATATATTCTCTCACTAGGGCCAGCTGATACCGCAACCCGCCGGCTCAACTTAGCTCAGGCGTTCAACCCCATGGGATCGCTGCTGGGGATGTTTGTTGCCGCTAGTTTCGTCATGAGTCAACTTACCTTACTTGAGAAGCCTGCCGCCGAGAAGGCAAAAATGATGATTGCTGATCCCGCCTTGTTTCAGCAGCTACAGGTTGCTGATTTGGCGCTGGTAAGTTTTCCATATCTTGCCGTGGGCGCAATAACGATGCTGATGTTTCTGGTTTTTGTGGCGTCGCGACTGCCAGAACCCGCAGATAAGTCGGCAGATTTAATAAGCGTGGCCGATTCAATAAAACGGCTTGCTTGTAACGAACAATACCGAGAGGGCGTGCTTGCCCAAGCGTTCTACGTTGGCGCTCAGATTTCTTGTTGGACTTACATCATTCATTACGGTGTTGATGTGCTGGGTCTATCTGGGGTCCAGTCTCAGCATTACAACATTGTGGCTATGGTGCTTTTTTTGACTGCACGCTTTGGTTGCCTGTGGCTTATGAAAATTCACGATCCAGCATATCTTTTGTACTTCTTTTCGTCGCTTGGTGCGGCGCTAATCATTGGAGCCATGATGTTCGACAGCATGCTAGGGTTATGTTGTCTGATTGGAGTTTCGGGTTGCATGTCGCTTATGTTCCCAACCATTTATGGGCTCTCTTTGTCGACGGTGGGAACACAGACTCAAATTGCATCAGCAGGGATGGTTATGGCTATCGCAGGCGGCGCGCTAATGCCATTCCTTCAGGCAGTTTTGATCGATATGAATCCGGTTCCGGATTTGCTTCACGCAGTACAGTTTAGCTTTGTACTGCCGGCTGTATGCTTTGCTGTTGTTGCGTGGTATGCGTTGCGATGCACGTATAGGAAGAAGTTAAAACTGGCTTAAAGGATTTAGGCTATGCCGCAACATGTACTTATGATCGACTTGGTCGACGATGCAACGCTGATACAGGAGTACGTTGCATGGCATGCGTCGGGTGCCGTGCCCGACTCGGTGATAAGTTCGATAAGGAAAAATGGTATTACATCTATGAATATCTATCGGGTGGCGGACCGTTTGGCGATGGTGATTGAGGTCACTGATGACTTTAGCTTCGAGTCTAAGGCTGCCAGCGATCTTGAAGACCCGGATGTGGTCGCATGGGAGGCGCTAATGGCCCGCTTTCAGCGCCCTTTACCATGCGCAATGCCAGGCGAAAAATGGGTCAACGGAGAGCTCATCTTCAATCTGGCAGCGATGATTGGGGGCGATCAAAGTTGCTAATGGCAATCCCATTTCGCGACTTTTAGGATTGACGCTGATGCCGCTTTCATTTGACTCTGCTCAGTCGTTCATAATTTTGAGACGCGGGTTATGACTGGTGACTCCTAACAGACAGACTAGTGAATGGACATACAGTTTCGCCTTTGTAAGTGTACTTAGACAAAAAACCCGGCAAAAACTCTAGCTCAAAGGACTAGGTCTGGTGAATTCTAATCTGATCACGGCGGTACATGCGCAGGATGTGAGGTTTCCGACTTCAGAAACGTCAGCTGGATCGGACGCGATGAATGTTGATCCAGATTATTCGGCCTCGTATATCACGCTGAAAACTGAACAAGGAGCGTGCGGCTACGGCTTAGTTTTTACTATTGGCCGGGGAAATGATTTGTGCTGTCGTGCCATAGAAGCCATGGCTGATCGAGTGCTGGGCTACGATTTTACCGAGATTCAGTCCGACATTCTTGGCTTTTATCGGCATCTCCAAGCAGATAGCCAACTGCGATGGCTTGGGCCAGAGAAGGGCTTAATGCACATGGCGGCGGGAGGGATAATGAACGCTGCCTGGGACCTTTGGGCACGACTCGAGCGCAAGCCCCTTTGGCGCCTGCTATCTGACATGACTGCAGAACAGTTTGTCGCTTGCGTTGACTTTCGATACCTCGAAAATGTCATTTCTCGTAGTGAAGCTATAGCGTTGGTTCAAGCTAATGAAGCTACAAAAGCAGAACGAATAGCCACGCTGGAGAACGAGGGATACCCCGCATACACCACCTCAGCGGGATGGTTGGGATATAGTGACGAGCAGATTAAGTCGCTAGTCCGAAACGCCATCGATCAAGGTTTCCGCCACGTCAAGCTGAAGGTAGGCCAATCACTAGTTGACGACTTACGCAGAGTGGGTCTGGTAAGAAAATGCGTAGGCGACGACGTAAAAATTATGGTCGACGCTAATCAGGTGTGGGAGGTCGATGAGGCTGTTCAGTGGGTAAATTCGCTCGCCCATTTGCGGCCATGGTTTATCGAAGAGCCGACGAGCCCTGACGACATCTTAGGTTATCACGCTATCAAATCTCAGATTGCTCCAGTGCTAGTGGCCACCGGTGAGCAGTGCCACAACCGGGTAATGTTCAAGCAGTTCATCGCACATGACGCCATTGATATCGTGCAGATCGACAGTTGCCGTCTAGCAAGCGTGAACGAGATACTGGCCGTATTGCTGATGGCTGCAAAGTATAAAAAGCCTGTATGCCCGCACGCGGGAGGGGTAGGGCTTTGTGAAATGGTTCAGCATCTTTCCATGGTCGACTATGTTCGTATTTCAGCTGATATGGATGATCGCGTGATCGAGTTCGTAGACCATCTGCACGAGCATTTTGAAGATCCTTGTCAGATTAAAAATGGTGCTTACGTTACCCCAACCCAACCCGGCTATAGCACCAAAATGTTTGCGGAATCGATTGAAGCCTTCACTTTCCCTGGGGGGAGTGAATGGAGGCGCAGGTTAGCCTGAAGATGCGGGGATCAGATACTTTTTTAGTGTGCTGTAAAGCCTGCGTCGTTAGCCAATGCTGACTAGACCGCTGGGTGCCACAGATCTACAGGTTTCGGTCTTGGGATTTGGTGGGGCTCCGCTGGGAAACATGTACCAGCCTGTCTCTGACAAGGAAGCCAGAGATACGCTTGCCGCCGCTTTAAATAGTGGCCTGAATTTTTTTGATACGGCGCCTCATTATGGCGCTGGGTTAAGCGAACGTCGGATCGGTGATGCTATTCGTGGCGCTCACGTCAAAAACTGCGTTGTCTCGACTAAGGTTGGACGCTTACTGTACCCCGACTCAAATGCTGATGTGGAAGCTCTTCGACACGGATTCGTGACCCCCATGCCCTTCGAGCAGCGGTACGACTACAGCTATGACGGCATTATGCGATCCTGGGAGGACAGCCTAATTCGGCTGGGGCTTGCAAGCGTGGACATGCTGTTAGTGCATGATATCGGCATTGATACCCATCGCGAGTTTCATAAGGACCGGTGGATGGAGTTTACGGCGGCGGGGGGTTACCGAGCGCTCGAGGAGTTACGCGCTGGTGGACAGGTCCGGGCGATTGGACTGGGGGTTAACGAGATAAAGGTTTGCGAGGCCGCATTGGATGTGGGGCAGTTTGACTGCTTTCTGCTTGCGGGGCGTTACACCTTACTTGAGCAAAACGGCTGTCTCGAGCTCTTTTCGCGATGCTTGGCTACAAACACGAGTATCATCGTCGGCGGCCCATTCAACAGCGGCATCCTGGCGACAGGTGCTACTGGTCTTCAGACCGGGAACTACAACTACGTTCCCGCCACCGCTGAGATTATTGAACGGGTATCGAAAATTGAGGCTATATGCCGCGAATTTGATATTTCTTTAGCAGCGGCAGCATTACAATTGCCCCTCGCGCATAATGTGGTTGCTTCGGTAATACCCGGACTCGCATCCGTGGCCTCGGTCAATCAGGCTCTGAACTGGATCGAGACCAAAACTCCGGCAGAGTTTTGGAATGTGCTGAAGGAGTCCAACCTTCTCGCGGCTGACGTGCCGATACCTTTGTTTGAGAATTCGCATGGAGATTGTTGATTCTCACATCCATCTTTGGCGCCGATCGCGCGGCGACTATGACTGGCTGAAACCGGATCTGGAAGAGATTTTTCGTGACTTTGGTCCGGAAGATTATGTTCCTGCTACTGATGGTTTCAATACTGTTGGCGCGGTTCTAGTGCAAGCAGCCCCCACTGTTGCAGAGACCGAGTACTTACTGGAGCTAGCGCAACATGTTCAATGGATACGTGGGGTTGTCGGCTGGGTCGACTTTGAGTCAAATGCTGTGGCGGCGCTAAAGCGACTCGCTGATAACCCTTTCTTCAAGGGTATTCGACCCATGTTGCAGGACATTACGCTCACCGATTGGGTGCTCAATCGCGACTTCTCACCGGTATTTGAGACATTGGAATCACTGGGTCTAACGTTTGATGCTCTGATCCAGCCACGACACCTGGACATTATTACCCGGCTAATGGCAAGACATCCTATGCTGCGTCTGGTCATCGATCACTGCGCTAAGCCCAATGTTTCTGCTGGACAATTTGACGATTGGGCGCTAGCCATCGGGCGTCTCGCTGAGTGCCCGAGTGTTAGTGTGAAGTTTTCCGGACTTACGACGGAAGCTAACAAAGGAGAATCTGACGCATTAGTCTACGCGCCTTATTTGAGGCATTTGTTCTCTGCTTTTGGCGAGGACCGAGTTATGTGGGGGAGTGACTGGCCGGTTGTGAATTTGAGTACCAGTGCCCAACAGTGGTTTGAAGTTAGCGAGGGGCTCACGCGTGGTTTATCTGTCGGGCATCGGCAGAAATTTTGGTCCCGGAATGCACAGGTGTTTTATGGTCTTGATTGTTGAAAGTGAGTTTGGTGATGCACGCAAACCGTAAAGATATATCCATAGTCACTGGATCGGGAAGCGGTATCGGTAGAGCGATTGCCCTGAAACTTGCCAATGAAGGTTTTCATGTGGCCGTGATAGATTTGGATGAAACCGCCGCCAGATCAACAACACGGGATATAGTTTCGCAGGGAGGCACCGCGGAGCACTTTTACGTTGATGTGACGGATCAGTCAGCCATGCGATCTGCGGTAAACGATATCGCGGCGGCGGGGCGCATAAAAGGATTGATCAATTCCGCAGGCATCGCCTGTATCGGATCGCTGGCGCAGACGTCTACTGCAGATTTCGAACAAGTTTTTAATGTTAACGTTCGAGGCGTCTACAACGGTATGTTCGCAGTCTTACCCCTCATGTTGGAATATGAATCAGGTGTAATTATCAATATGGCGTCGGTCGCTGCTACTGTTGGCATCCGGGATCGCTTTGCCTATTCGATGAGTAAGGGTGCTGTGTTAAGCATGACTCTTAGTGTCGCGAAGGATTATGTGGATAAGGGGATCCGGTGCAACTGCGTTTCTCCAGCCAGGGTTCACACTCCCTTTGTGGACAATTTTCTTCGAGATAACTATCCGGAGACTGAGCGCCCAGTCCTATTTGAGCAACTATGTAAATCCCAGCCGATAGGTCGGATGGGCACACCGGAGGAGGTGGCCGCACTAGTGAGTTTCCTGTTAAGCGACGAGGCTTCTTTCATCACAGGGAGCAATTTCCCTATTGACGGTGGGTTCGTCACCTTAAATAACTGAGGTTTAGAAATGAAACTATTACGATACGGCGAGACAGGATTGGAGAAGCCGGGGCTGCTGGACACCGAAGGAAACATTCGCAGCTTAGCTGGCCACATTACCGATATCGATGGTAGCGTAGTCACGCCAGAAGGCCTTGAGTCGTTGCGGGCACTTGACTGGACAATGTTGCCGCTGGTCGAAAGCGATGTGCGACTGGGCGCGTGTGTCTCAAATGTGGGTAAGTTCCTGTGTATCGGACTTAATTTCGAGGACCATGCACGGGAGTCCAATATGCCGGTGCCTGATGAACCGGTTGTGTTCTCAAAATTTACGACCGCTATCTCTGGTCCGAATGACGCTATTCTGAAGCCGCGCGGCAGTACCAAACTAGACTGGGAAGTTGAACTGGCCGTAGTGATTGCAAGAGAGATACGCTACGCGGGCATAGAAGAGTCCGAGCAAGCTATTGCAGGATATTGTGTTTGCAACGACGTATCCGAGCGCGAGTTCCAGCTAGAACGGTCCGGCCAGTGGGATATCGGTAAAGGCTGCGATACTTTCGGTCCTCTGGGTCCTCATCTGGTAACCAAGGACGAGATTGCCGACGTTTTAAATCTTGCCATGTGGTTGGAGGTCAATGGACGCAGGTATCAGGACGGCAGCACCAGAACAATGATCTTTGAGCCCGCATTTATTGTGTCTTTTCTCAGTCAATACATGACCTTGATGCCTGGTGATGTCGTCAGCACGGGCACGCCACCGGGTGTAGGTTTGGGCCAGCAACCACCAACTTTTTTAGAAGTGGACGATATCGTGACATTGGGCATCGAGGGGCTGGGAGAGCAGCGGCAAGTTGTGTGTGCGGCGTAGGGCGCCTCTACCTCAGTCATGGTTAGCGCGATAGTTTTGTGAGGGCGCAATGTTTGAAAGCATCAAGCCCCACTATGGGTCATTACTGACCCAAAAAACCCGGCCCATAGCCATATCATAATCTTCCAACCTCCAGCATGAGGATTGTGCACTCAGCATACTACTCAGTTGAAGATGTCACCTTTAGCGGCAGATATCCATGTGGTATCTCCACGACACTCGAGAGGGATAGCGTAATTGTGGCGTCTAATCTCCTTGCGAGAGTGCGGCACTAAAGAACCAATGAATACCTCGTCAGAGAAACGGCTAGCGACACTGTACGATCCTGAATAACTCTGCAACTTGCATCGTTGCTCACGACAAGTCATGTGTATGTCGTGCTCCCATATCCTCGGATATTTCCCATCCCGAACCAGAGAGGTTTCCACCACCTTGAGAATAAATGCGTCTCCCCCACCCGGCACCACCCCTTGTTTAAGTGCTTTAAGTACCCTTTATCGTTTAAGAATAAGGAATCAAACTTTTTTTCGTTGCAGAAACGCAACGATAATTGACAAAAATATGACACCTGCCGGACTGACTTCGATAAGTTATTTTTCTTAATCTCAGCATCAGCTGATGTAGCTTCACCAAATTAAGAGCAAACAGGGGATTTTAAATATGTACCGAAAGATTGTGTTTTTGCTATGTATCTTGCTGTCTACGGGCAGCTTTAGTGCGCATCATGAAGAGCCAGAGCCGATGGTCGCAGAGGTCTATGAATGTGCACTTAATGCCGGTTTTACTGCAGACGATGTCGCTGCACTGGGCTCCAGTGACTTTGCGGACCTGGTAGCCAAATTTGACTTGAACATGACTACTTTCTTGTGGGAAGCCGTTGCTGTAAGTCCGCCATACGGCGATGCCGATGTCAGATGGGTGAATTACTTCCCAACTTGGGGTGATTACTTCGCTGCTGATGAGGCTTGGCGTGAGCATGGCGGAAAGATTGGCGCAAAGATAAACAAGCTTATGACCTGCGGTCGGCCAAATTTAGCTGGCCTTATGCAAGCTGGGGAGCCTGCTCCAGATGCACTTGTTAAGCCTTTGTACATCCGTGTTTGCGAGTTGAAACCCGGTAACACCCTTGCAAACGCTATGGCCTATCGAAAGGCTGTGAATAGCACTCAAAATGAGCAAATCGGCAGTACCGTTGGCAGCTACATGTTTACCCCGGGTTTCGGTAATCCCGGTTTTGATTACGGAGCCATGGTTACTGGTACGCCCGAGGACATGGCGAAGCTGATGGATCATTCGCGTGATGGTTCAACAGGAAAGCTCTTAACTGAAGCTGGTTACACAGAGCCAGGCCACTGTACTGTTGATCTGCATCGTTCACACATGATGGTGTCGCAGTAATCGCGTTTTAGTTCTGGGTAATCTGATTTACGGAAAGCCTCGGTTTCGACTGGGGCTTTACGCGTTTGGACAGTCGGCAGCCTGATCGGGATGGCGAATGATCGTTAGCAGGATGTCGCCCACGCCAAAACCAAACTTGCGCATCTTCGATTCGTTAATTACGACGTTGTCGCTGACCCGGTACATCCTGTCGTCGATCCTCACATCGATCGGGCCATTTTCCAGTTCGATGCGCAGGATGTAGTCGAGGAACATCGCGTTCCCTTGCCAGCGGGCGAGACCTTCGCCGACCACGTCACCGGCAGTGCCGACGTAGGTTTGACCGCCGTTGGGTGTGAGTGTCCAGACGCGTTTTTGTTGTTCACCGTCGTCAAAAATAAAGTCCTCATCCAGTGTCCCAACGCCCTCTGACCAACAGCCGATGATGTCGGCCCTGAAGTGGCGGATCGCGGTACCGGAAAAATCTTTCACCACGCCATGCGCTGTTAACGCGCCATTGAAAAAATCCTTGGGTGCGAAGGCAGGCTCGCGCGACTGATAGTCATCTACAGACGTACTGCCGCACGCCGTGAACCCTACGAGCACGCCGAGCAAGGCAAATCCGCGGCTCAAAATCGCGAGACGTCCTAAGAGACGGCGCGCGTCTGACACTCGTTGCACGGAGTGGTTCGCAGTTGCGAGGCAATGATGACTGCTGGTGAGGACGAGGCGCATAATAAGGCACACCAATAGGGAAAAGGTATACCCGTTACGAGTTGAGGTCAGTGTCGGATCTTCGGCACCTGCGCTTAGGGTGTGTTGTCCTCATAGCTTCACCAGGTCCGCCTTGCGTTATAGAGATCAGTGGTCGACGACGACCAACAATTGCACGGGAATCAGTAGCGTCAGCATTTTCAGGCTGCTGCCC
Source organism: Halieaceae bacterium (assembly GCA_902623175.1). Taxonomy (GTDB): domain Bacteria; phylum Pseudomonadota; class Gammaproteobacteria; order Pseudomonadales; family Halieaceae; genus Luminiphilus. The sequence goes on along the minus strand of CACNSR010000027.1, from coordinate 944 downwards.
GCTGTTTTTTGAAAAAGCGTCGCAGCTGATCGGTTGTCAGGGTGCGCAGTGTGTTGCCTTTCTTGTCCAACTGCTCGGTCAACTGACCGTCGGGCGCGTAAAGTTCAAAAAGTACCAGCGCGCCGTCGGGTCCGCCTTGTTCCATGTGCATGTCACCCGGCGGTTTTTTGGCGTAGTCCCCGACGCGCCTGATAGTGGTGTCGACCAGTTCGCCATTTTCGAAGGTTTTCACGTGCAACTCTCCCTCTAGCACGAGGGAGGTGGTAGCGCAGAGATGCCGATGAAAATGACAGAAGTGCTCGGGATCCCAGCGGTACAACACACTGATATGAACCATGTCATCAATATCCAAAATGGTGCCCCAGTAACTGACTGGGAAGGGGTGATCCGCGTCCTCTGAGTAATGTGCCCAAGTCAGATTTTCGTGTCGCAGAAGGTTTTCTTTCATACTGATGAGTTCCATCTCCCGGGAAGGCTTCGTGAGCGCACGATGACGCGATTTTTCCCACAGTCAACTGGCTACATGTCGCTTGTCAGCTTTAGCACTGTGCGAGGGCAGACTGTTCAGCAGTGTGCCAGGGTGGAGGGGCTCGAACGCCGAGTCCGCAGGTTGTCAGCCTAATACCGCGTGGCTCTCGGCCAAACCATCAGTTCGGTGGTCAATGGGGCCTCTCCGTATCGGATGCTGAATTATACGGTGAACGGTCCGGCCTCGTAATGATCGTGCACTTATTTCCGCCTTATGGGCGCCTCAGGTACCGCAGAAAGTGCGGGTCACGCGCTCCTCAGGCTCGGGTGATCTGGCCCACTCCACATCGCCGGGCTGCCACTCAAAGGGCCGCTGGCTGCGGTCGAACAGCGACCTTACCCACGCCAATTCACCCGACTCAGTTAGGTCGATGGCTTTTTGCACTAGATGATTGCGGGGAACGATAGTCGGATTC
>CACNSR010000026.1 GCA_902623175.1 Halieaceae bacterium | reverse complement strand
AGCTTCGACCTGAGCAGCTGCTATTTACCTACCTGCACCTCGCGGCCGACCCAATGCAGGCGGAACTATTGATGAACTCCGGGGCGACCTGCATCGCCTACGAGACGATCAAATCGCCGCAGGGGGGGCTGCCACTGTTGGCGCCCATGAGTCTTGTAGCCGGCAGGCTCTCGGTGCAGGCAGGCACCCACCACATGGAAATTCATCAGGGCGGCAACGGCACACTCTTGGGCGGCGTCCCGGGTGTGGCGCCGGGAAAGGTCCTCGTCCTGGGCGGAGGCGTCGTGGGCAGCAGCGCAATCCGGGTGGCGCTCGGCATGGGCGCCGACGTGACGGTGCTGGACCGATCTGTCAACCGCTTGGGCGAGCTGGATGAACAATACCGGGGGCAACTCCGCACGGTGTACTCCACCGCTGAGGCGCTGGAGGAACATGTCCGCGAGGCTGATCTGATCATCGGCGCTGTGCTCATACCCGGTGCGTCTGCGCCCAAACTGGTCACCGCCAAGATGCTGGCTGATTTCAAACCCGGAACCGTTATGGTCGATGTTGCAATCGATCAAGGCGGATGTTTTGAAACCTCGCGACCCACTACTCATGCTGATCCCACCTATGTGGTCGACGGCGTGGTGCACTACTGCGTCGCCAACATGCCAGGCGCTGTAGCAAGAACGGCGACAATGGCGTTAACCAACGCGACCCTGCCCTACATCATGCGCTTGGCGAGCGATGAGGCAGGCTCCTTACTGCTGGAGGATAGGCACTTGGCGGCCGGGCTGAATATCGTTCACGGCCAGCTGACTCATCGAGCTGTGGCAGACGCTTTGGGCCATCCGTGGACGGAGCCGTGCCAGATACTGAGGAACTCGTTGCGTTTGAAATCGGCATGACGCCGACTCGGCCGCAGGCGCCCCACGCCGGCCTGTTCTTGCGCAGGGTGAGAATTTCTGCACACTTCACAGCTTAATAGGGGTATAGGCTCTCGATCATGCACAAAATGAAGCCCGACATCGAAGAGTTATCTTCATCGATCCTCGCTTACGCCATGGAGCGGCTGCGGATGGATCCGCCAACCATCGATCGCGCTCTCCCGCAAACGACGCTGCAAGAGCTTGCGGGCCAGACCATTACCGAGGAGGGCCTGAGCGGCGGGGAGGCGCTGAAGCTTTTTGTCGACGCGCTGGGTCCTGCCTGTATCTCTCAGGACCACCCGAGGTACCTCTCCTTCGTGCCGTCAGCCCCCTCGGAAGTCTCGACCCTGTTCGATCTGGTTGTCGGCGCCTCCAACATCTGCGCCAGCAGCTGGCTCGAGGGCGCGGGTGCCATCTATGCAGAAAATCAGGCACTACGGTGGATTTCTGACATCGCCGGGCTGCCTGCGGAAGCGGGCGGCGTGTTCGTCAGCGGCGGGACGGCGGGCAATCTCTCTGCCTTGGTAGCCGCGCGCCATGATTGGCGAGAAGCGCACCCGCAATACATCAGCCAGCGTGGATTGATTATTTCCTCTCGCGGCGCGCACGCGTCGGTGGCCCAAGCGGCGCAGGTAATGGATGCCGATTTAATCCAGTCGGGTGGGCACCAGCTCACAGGGGATGATGTGGCGGCAACCATTGCTGAACTCAGCACGGAGGACCGAGCGCGGCTGTTTGCTGTGGCGTGCACGGCTGGCACCACCAATCTCGGCATCATCGACGACATGCAAGGTATCGGCAAAATCTGCGCCCAGGAGAAGTTGTGGTTCCACGTGGACGGCGCATACGGTGGTGCGGCGCTGGCGGCACCGTCGACTCGGCCTCTTTTTAACGGCATTGAGCGCGCAGACAGCTTTATTGTAGACCCTCACAAATGGCTGTTCGCGCCCTTTGACTGCTGCGCACTCCTTTATGCCGACCCCGCAAAGGCTCGTAAAGCGCATCGCCAGCACGGTGATTACCTCGAGGTTTTTTACGATGGCACTTGGAATCCCAGTGACTACGCACACCACCTGTCTCGCCGTGCGCGCGGTCTACCTTTCTGGTTTAGCCTCGCTGTACACGGGACAAAAGCCTACGCCGAGGCAGTTGAAATCACGCTGGACTGCGCTCGCGAAGCAGCGGCCATGATCGAGGCACACCCCAACCTGGAAATGGTTACCGAGCAACGCCTGTCGATCTGCGTCTTTCGCCGCATTGACTGGGAACCGGAAGACTATAAACAGTGGAGTGACGCGTTACTGGAACAAGGTCATGGACTGGTGACGCCCAGCAAACATGAGGGCGAGACAGTGCTGCGATTCTGCATCGTCAATCCGCGCACTAACCGCGATGACATCCAGCTGATACTCGACACCTTCTAGCGCGCTAACAACAATACATCGCGGGGCACGAATGCCCCTTTACACCCCTCTTTGCGCTTCTTCATCGCCCTCGGTATGTTATGAGTGTGATCCAAGACCGATCACGCTCCAGAAAACAACGAAGGGGGATCTAATGAAAAGAATACTGATGCTACTGAGCATTTTCGCGCTCACCGCCTGTGGCGGCGAATCGACCTCGACAGCGTCCGTTGCAGTCGCGCCAGCACCCGCTGCTGACGCACCGGCACCACAGGTGCCCGCCATGGTCGAGTTCGTCTGGCACCAGAAAGCCGATGGCTTTACCGATGAAGCGTTGCAGTCGCATACCGAGTACTGGGCCAATGTTGCCCGCGAGGCAGATTGGGGCCTGATGGCCGCAGCGGTCATGACACCCCGGTTTGAGGCCGACGGTTTTGATTTTCTGTGGGTCATGGCCTGGCCAACACAGGAAGCACGTGACAATGCCTGGACCGACTGGGCGGAGAACCACGAACCCGCGTGGCTGGAGCTGACGCAGAGCACCTTTACCTACTCTGCCGAGCACGCCTATGGCTTTGCGCCCTCTCCCGGACGTCAGGCTTCCGCGCCCAATGCTAGCGGCAGTAGCGTCGTCGAGTTCCTTTTCTGCGAATACAACGAGGGCAAGGGTGAAGCTGATCGCAAGGCTTTCGAGGCGATGCATGCGGCGTTCATGGACGGTTACGAGGCCGACGTCGGCGCAACCAGCTATTGGTGGACAGTGATGACGCCAATGTTTGAGCTGCCCGATCAGAACACGCCCGATTACATGTGGACCAATTTCTGGGCGACTGATGCGGAGCGCGAGGCCGGCTACGCTGCCTACGCGGAAGCGGAACATGCGGGCAAGGCTCTCGAAGATGCCACCTGCCAGGATCCCGCGCCGTTCGACTCCCGGGTGATCTACCTGCCCAGCGCCTGATTCACGGCACAGTCATCCGACAGCGCGTCGGATGACTGTTTAGCGTACTTGGAGTCAAACCCTCAACGTGGCACTGAGAAATCGTCGCTCGCAGTTTGTCAACTAACGTGGCCCAAAACATGGCAGCTGCAATATTCGAATAGCTGCGATGGTTCTGAATTTGTCCGTAACATGCATGTCTCTGCGCAGATGGCAGCCCATCACGCCTTTCGACTAGGACTTTGCCATTATGAAAAGAATCGCTTTGATCGCGGTGCTGGCGCTTGCCGGCATAGCATTGTTTACGCCCTGGCTGTTTGGCGAAACCCGCGGCAAGCAGACGGCCTCTCGAGTGGACGCACCCTACCCACTGACGTTCCCAGACGACTTTGCCTGGGGCGTGGCCGTCGCTGCACAACACGTTGAGCATCAGCAACCCAGTGACTGGACTGCCTTTGAGCGACGCGTCATTCGCGAGGGCAAGACCGGCACGGGTGATCAACCAGGACAAGCCAAGCCCGGACATATTCGCGATCTCGACAAGTACCCCGACGAGGTGCGTCAGAAGAAAGTCGATTTCGACAGTCGCTACGCCAGCGACTTTCAGGAGCTGGCTGAGCTGGGGCTGAACAGCTATCGCTTCAGTCTCTCATGGGCACGCTTATTCCCCCGTGCAGATATGAGCGAACCCGACCAGGACGGCGTAGCATTTTATCGGGATGTCATCGCGGCCGCTAAAGCAAACGGACTCGAACCGCATGTCTCGTTGTTTCACTTTTCGACGCCCGAGTGGTTTTGGGAAGAACAGAATGGACAGCGAGGTTGGGAGCGGCCCGACGCGCTGACGCATTGGCGCCGCTACGTGCAGGCGGTCTCTCAATTATTGGGGCCGGAGATTGACTACTGGTGCACCCTGAACGAACCCTTGGTGTATGTATTGTGGGGCTACATCGAGGGCATCTTCCCGCCGCTTGAGCAACGCGCCGGCCCTGTGGATGTCGCCCCGGTAGTCGCGCAACTGCTTCGAGCTCATGCTGACGCCTATCGCATTCTGCACGCCAATGCTGACGCGCGCGATCAATCGATTGCGGTTGGCCTCACGCAACATACCCGCGCCTTCGAGCCCTGGCGTAACTGGCATCCGATTGACCGACTGACCGCAGAGTTTGTGCAGCAGGCCTTCATATGGGATGTCTTTGACGCCATTGAGAGTGGCCGCTATGCCATGACCAACACTGACTTCACTGCTGATATCGAGGGCCTCGCGGGCACTCAGGATTATGTCGGCATTAATTACTACGGCCGTTTTTACGTGCAAATGGATATAAATGCCATGGCGGCGGGCCCGGTCACCCATACTCGCGACCCGAATGATCCGGAAGAGCTCACCAGTGACCTCGGGTGGGCTCTTTACCCTATCGGATTCAGTGACGTGTTGAATGAAGCCTGGCAACGCTATGGCAAGCCGATCCAAATACTGGAGAACGGCATTGCCGATGCTACTCAAGCCGACTCACTGCGTCAGACCTTTATGGTCACCCACCTGCGGGAGGTCTGGCATGCCATGAACGTCCTGGGCGTAGATATCGATGGCTACTTTCACTGGTCCCATTTGGATAATTTCGAATGGGCCGAGGGTTTCGGCCCAAGATTCGGTTTATTCGCTGTCGACTATGCCAATGACTTTGCGCGCACACCGCGCGACAGCACCGACACCTACGCAGAGATCATTCGTGCCGGCATCAGCGATACGATGTGGGCAAATCATCGCGGACCCTTCTAGCGGATCTAAAAATGTCCATACGCATCGGCGGCCTTTGGAAGGCGCTATTCGACCAGCGGCCAAACTCGTATCGACGACGATAGTTCCAACGAGTGGACAACTGCGGCGTTTCCATTGAATGCAAGCCGACTGGAAACGGCCCGATTGAGAGCGACATCGCTGAAAGAGACTGGACTAAGCGTGAATTGAGGCAACTCCTAGTACGGCTGCTAGTACCGCTGTTTACTCAACTCTCCTTCCTGTGACCGCCAAAATCCGATAACCGACATGGCGTCAAGCCACCTGCATCGCGAGCAGAAAAAAGCACTGTTGACTGTTTTTGAGGTCAGGGTTAACTTGCCCGAGCGCTTGGGGGCGACAGATGTCGACACGCACATTGCATCCAGCAGGTAACCTGTTGCAATGTCACCTCCACTGGGAAAGCCATCAAAATCAAAATATCCAAGGAGACCCAACGTGGCCATCGCAAAGGAAACCCTCCTGCACGCCTATCGCACGATGAGAACGATTCGTGAATTCGAAGAACGGGTCAACGCAGAAATAATGAACGGCCAGATTCCGGGGTTTACCCACCTCTACACTGGCCAAGAAGCCAATGCGGTAGGCGTCTGCGCCCACCTCGACAAAAGCGACACGATTATCTCCACGCATCGCGGTCACGGGCACTGCATTGCCAAAGGCGCGGAAGTCTCAGGCATGATGAAGGAACTGTTCGGCTCGTCGGAAGGCCTCTGCAAGGGCAAAGGCGGCTCAATGCACGTTGCCGATATCGATAAAGGTATTCTGGGCGCCAACGGCATTGTGGCAGGGGGCCCACCCATCTCAGTGGGCTCGGCACTGGCCGCAAAGATTCGCAAAAACGGTAAAGTCGCCGTATCGTTCTCTGGCGACGGATCAGTCAATCAGGGCACCTGCTTTGAAGCGATGAATATGGCCGTGGTTTTGCAGGCTCCCGCCGTTTTTGTCATCGAGAACAACTACTACTCCGAGCACACTTCAATCAACTACGCGGTGGGCTGTGACGACCTTAAGGCACGCACTGAAGCGTTTGGCTTCCCGGTCTTCGTGGCCGATGGCGCCGATTTTTTTGCTGTTCATGAAGCTGCAGGTAAAGCCATCGCGCACGCCCGTGCCGGCAATGGTCCTGCCGGGGTCTTTGCGGAGCAAGGCCGTTACCACGGCCATTTTGTCGGTGACCCGCAGGCGTATCGAGCCGCGGGCGAGCTCGAGGACCTGCGAGAGAATCACTGTCCGCTGAAAAACTTCCGTGCGCGCATGGCCGAGACGGGCGAGCTCAGCGACGCCGAACTCGACGCGATTGATGCCGAGGTCATGGCAGAGATCGAGCAATCTGTGACTGACGCCAAGGCCGCCGCGCGGCCCACGGCGGAGCAGGTCACGGAAGACGTTTACATTCAATACACCGCCACGGCCTAAGGGGAGAAGATCATGCCTGAGAAAACCATGCGCGATGCGATCAACGAGGCTCTGCACCAGGCGATGGAGCAGGATGAGTCAGTCTTTGTCATTGGCGAAGATGTCGCCGGCTGCAGCGGCAGCGCTGGAGACGTGGGCGCCGTCGGTGGCGTCTTTGGTGTGACCGGAGGGATCTACCACCGCTGGCCCGACCGTTGTATCGATACACCCATCTCGGAATCCGCCATCGTCGGCGCCGCAGCCGGAGCGGCACTGGTCGGCATGCGACCCGTGGCCGAAATCATGTTCGCCGACTTCATTGGTGTCTGTATGGACCAGATCGTGAATCAGATGGCGAAGTTCCGGTACATGTTTGGCGGCAAGAGCCGCTGCCCCGCCGTCATCCGCTTCTCATCTGGCGGTGGCTTCAGTGCTGCGGGCCAACACAGTCAGGCGATGTATCAGGTGATGACATCCTTTCCCGGCCTAAAAGTCGTGGTGCCCTCGAATGCCTACGATGCAAAGGGGTTGATGCTGTCAGCCATTCAGGATGACGACCCGGTGCTGTTCTTTGAACCAAAGATTCTTTACCAGGAAACCTCGGATGTTCCCGACGAGATGTACACCATCCCGTTCGGCGAGGCGAATTTTGTCCGTGAAGGTGATGACGTCACCGTCGTTGCCTTCGGACAAATGGTCCCCAAAGCAGCGGCTGTCATCGATGCGCTGGCTGAAGAGGGCATCAGCTGCGACCTGATTGATCCGCGGACAACCTCTCCGCTGGACGAGAACGCGATTCTGGAATCCGTGCAGGCCACCGGCAGGTTGGTGATTGTGGACGAGGCGCCGCCTCGTTGCGGTCTCACCGCAGACATTGCGGGCCTCGCGGCGGACAAGGCGTTCAGCAGCCTTAAGGCGCCGATCAAGCAGGTCTCCGCGCCCCACAGCCCAACGCCATTCTCGCCTGAATTGGAGGCAGCTTATCTGCCAGACGCAGACAAAATCTCAGCAGCGGTCAAAGCCACGCTAGCTTAACTAGTGTGATATCAGGAGCGGAGAATTGAGCGATATTTATCCCATCGCGGTGCCCAAATGGGGCATTGAAATGGTCGAGGGAACCATCACCACCTGGAACAAATCTGAGGGTGATGCCATTACCAAAGGCGATGAAGTGTTTGAAATGGAGTCCGACAAAATCGTCAACGTGTGGGACTCCCCGGTAGACGGCATTCTTCGTCGTGTACTGGTGCCCGCGGGCGATGCTCATCCGGTCGGCGCCCTCCTAGGCGTGATTGCTGACGCCAGCGTCGCGGACAGTGACATCGATGCTTTTATTGCCGCGCACAGCAGTGCGCCTGTTGAGGTCGAGGCGGCGTCCGCTGCCGGCGAGCCAGCAGCGAAGCAGATCGTGCAAACCGGCGATGCCTACACCCGGTCCTCTCCCAGCGTGCGCCGATTGGCAGACGAATTGGATGTCGACCTGGGCACCGTCACCGGTACTGGTCGCCGTGGCCGTATCACTGACGAGGATGTCAAAGCCGCCGCGGGAGGCAGTAGCGGTGCACCTGATGGGGTCAAGGTCATACCCTTGACAGCCACTCGCAAAACGATTGCGCGCCGGCTCACCGAAGCCAAACAGACCATCCCCCACTTTTACCTGACAGCTGAGTACGAATTGGACGCCCTGCTTGCCCATCGCGCCGCGCTCAACGAGTCCGGCAATGTCAAAGTCTCAGTGAACGATCTCATTGTGTGGTGCGTAGCGCAGGCGCTGATGAAGGAACCCCGCGTCAATGTGAATCTGGTGGGAGACGATATTCACCAGTTCAGCGCGGCACATGTCTCGGTCGCTATCGCCACCGATGATGGCCTATACCCTGCCACCGTCTACAACGCTGACACCAAGTCACCAGCTGAAATCGCCACTGCCACTGCCGAGCTGGCCGATAAGGCACAAACCGGCAAGCTGGCCAAAGAAGACATCTCAGGTGGCTCTTTTACCGTTTCTAATCTGGGCATGTTTGGGATCACGCAATTTACCGCCATCGTAAATCCGCCCATGGGCGCCATTCTGGCGTTAGGCAAGGCAACCCAGCAGGTGGTGGTCGAAGACGGCGAGCAGCGGGTGGCGACAACACTAAACGCCACCCTGTCATGCGATCACCGGGTGATTGATGGTGCGGTGGGTGCGCAGTACCTCGCGGCACTCGGCGAGGTCATCGCCGCTCTCTGAGCAAGGCACTTCTCAACTGAATATTTGTAAGCAGAGCGCCGTGGCGCTTTACTCGGGCGAACACGCGCTTACTCAGTGACCAACACAATTTTCGGCACGAAGATCTGTAGCAGGCCCGCAGAGATCAGATGCAAACTGGCGATAAGCAAAAAGACGCTTTCATAGCCGGCCTCCTGAATCATGAAACCTGCCAACAATCCGAGCAAACTTCCACCCAGACTCCCGACCGCGCCGAACACGCCCCACACGGTTGCCACTCGGTCAGCCGGAAAGAGATCAGTGGGCAGCGTAAAGAATACGGCGCCCTTGATTTGGATCGCGAACAGGCCAAAACAGATCAGAGCCAGCGCCAGTGAAGTGGACTGAGTGTAGTAGGCGGGCACCACTGCAACGGCGACCAGCACGGCACCCAACCAGATCACTGTCTTGCGCGCTCGATCAATAGAGTGCCCTCGGGTCACCAGAGATGAACTCATCATGCCACCTACGAGCGCGCCCAGATCAGCGGCAACCCAGGGCAACCAGGCGAATAACGCTATCGCCCTAAGGTCAAAGCCTCTGACATCGATGAGGTATTGGGGTAGCCAGAACAAAAAGAAGTAAAACGGGAAATCACTGACCACGCGGGCAATGAGAATGCCCCAGAATTCCCGGTGCGAAAGCAGGGAAGTCCAGCCAGCCTCGCTCTGCTGACCGGACCGATTCTCGAGTATCAAAGCTTGCTCAGCGGGCTCTACGGCCGGGTGTGTATCGGGCGCGTGATACCAGAGTTGCCACAAGATGACCCACACCAGTCCCAATGAGCCTGGAATGATAAAGGCCCATTGCCAACCCAGAGACTGCATAGTCCAGACCGTGAGCGGCGGTGTGATGATCGCGCCGAGGCCCGCCCCCAACATAAAGATCGCCACCGCGGTCGAGCGCTCATTGGCAGGAAACCACTGCGCGACCGCTTTACTGGCAGCCGGAAAGTTCGCCGCCTCGGCAATACCCAGCATCACTCGGAGCGTGAAAAAACTCCACAAGCCACGGCCCAAGGCATGCAGAATTGTGGCCACACTCCAAAATACGGCAGCGAGACTGAAGGCGCGTTTGGTGCCCAGTCGGTCGATCAGTGGGCCCGAAATCATTTGGCCAACGCCGTAGGCCAACAGAAAGCCGCTGGTGATAAATCCATAATCGGCATCACCGATACCAAATTCACCTCGTACCACTGGTGCCACCACACCAAATACCGAACGGTCGATATAGTTGATAGTGGTGATTACCGCCAACAGGATGGCGATGCGCCAGCGTACGGCCACAGCTGCCCCTCTTTTTTGTTTTTAGAACCCGGTCCCTCGGATCAAAGCGGCTGCCAGATCGACCACAATACCGCCGCTGACAGCACAATGAGTATCACGCCAAATCCGCGGCCCAACAAGCTACCGTGCTGTGTGAGATAGCCCGACCAGACAGTTCGGGATAACAGAATGGCAACCACCATGTACCAGAGGGCATCAATCATGGCTGCAGTGATCGCGATCATGAGCTGAGTCTTCAGCGTGGCATCGAGTTGGATGAACTGGCTGAAAAGCGCCGCAAAAAAAACCGCGACCTTCGGGTTGGATAAAGCGATGACAAGGCCCTCTATCGCCGCTTTGCCACCGCCACTGGTTGCCTCCCTGGTATCGGCGGAGGCGCCGCGCTGCGCCATGAGCGCGCGGCAGCCGAGATACAGGAGAAATCCGGCCCCCAGAGCACGCAGTCCGTCAAACCAGGTTGGCTGGGCAAACAGCAACGCACCCAATCCACTGACCGTTAGCGCAGCCCAAAGGAAAATGCCAAAACCGTGCGACAACGCACAGATGACGCCGGCGCGGTTACCACTGGTGACCGAGTGACGCACGACGATGGCAAGACTGGGCCCGGGCGACATCGCGCCCAGCAGACATACCAGTGCTAGCGACAGCCACGCGGATAATGTCATTCCCAATGCCCTCCTAAGCCGGGTTGAATTCTCGGCCGGCGCAGTCCGATCAGCAATGTCCGGTCATGTTGCCGAAACCGCTTAAGTACTATATCTTCACAGGGTAATTTCGCTTTCATAACTAAAATTTGCGGCGCGTATGCGATATTCGGAGGCCGCTATTAAATGCCCTGGCGTTGGGGCATCGGAGGAGTTCACAGTGTCAGATCAGTCTAGAGGACGTAAAGCTACTTTCCAGCACAAGACAATCGTTGCAGGTGTGGCTGCCGCGATCGGTGCGGGGAGCGCCGGCTTCGCTTGGAGTGCAGAGCTTGAGGAGGTTGTGGTCACAGCCCGTCAACGTGCGGAATCATCTCAAGATATTCCTATGATGGTGCAATCACTGTCAGGCGAAGAAATTCAAAGACAAGGTATCACGACGCTCGAAGATTTCTCTCGTCAAGTAGCAGGCCTGAACGTGCAAACTACAGTGCCCGGACAGAACACGATTGTTTTCCGCGGAGTAAGTGACGGGGGCGGCTTCCTAGTGGATCCCACGGCTGCTGTTTATCTCGACGAACAACCGATGTCTCTTACCTCGGCTTCGCCTGATATTTACCCCGTAGACCTCGCGCGAATCGAGGCGTTGGCTGGCCCTCAATCGACACTTTACGGAGCATCATCTCAGAGCGGGGCAATCCGCGTAATCACTAATAAACCCGATCCTAGTGGTTTCGATGCGAATCTCGGAGCAGGAATTTCATCCGTACAAAATGGTGGCACAGGGTACGAAGTGGATGGCATGGTTAACATCCCCCTCAGCGACACCGTGGCCATCCGGCTAGCAGGTTTCAGCGCCAAAGATGCAGGCTTTATTGATAATGTTCTGGGCACTACTGTTGATGCAGGAATAGGCTTTCCTGGGCTTGCGGGACTCGGCGGCCAACAAACAAATGCTAGTGCGGTGGCGGACGACATCAACGAGGTCGAGTGGATGGGCGCTCGGGCCTCTGTTCGCTGGTTGGTCAATGACAACTGGACCGTGACCGGCACGGTCAACTATCAAGACCTCGAGGCCGACGCCTACAACGACTTTGACCCAAGCATTGGCGACCTTCAAACGATTAAGTTCAATAAAGAAATACGGACTGACGAGTGGACTCAGACAAGCCTGATCATAGAGGGTGATTTGGGCTTCGCAAAGCTAGTATCGGCTACTTCGTATTACGATCGTGAGATGTTTTATGCCAACGATACTCAATCATATGCAGCTTACTTTCACTACTCCTTTGGGATTTACTACGGATACGCTACCTACGACTTTGGACTGGATCCTACCGGTTACCTAACCAATGATCAGACGAACGAGAGTCTGACACAAGAGATACGTCTCTCTGGAAGCACTGACCGACTGGATTGGACTCTGGGCGGCTTCTGGAATGAAACGGAAGAGTTCTGGGACTTTTATACTTATGAAGATGGTTACAGAAACTCTCCAGCGTTTGAAACGTGGAGCTATTATTACCCTGGGATAGCACCTACCGACGTTTGGTGGAACTCTTATCAGGGAACAGACCGCACGGATAAAGCGATATTCGGTGAGGTGGATTTCGAGGTCCTCGAGGATCGGTTGACTGTACTGTTGGGTGGTCGTTGGTACGAGGTAGAGAGAGACCTTAGTTACACGGTAGAGCGGCCCGATGAGAGAGTGGATCGCCAGCTACCGGACCGGACAGCGAAAGACGACGGTTTTACCCCCAAATATGGTCTGGAACTCCAAGTTACCGACGACATCATGGTTTATGGGGTTTACTCGGAGGGGTTCAGGGTTGGTGGCACCAATCGGGGACGTGGCTTGGACCTTGGTGGGCCGACTCTGCCAGTTAACTATGGCTCAGATACTCTGGAAAATACTGAGTTCGGCCTCAAATCTACCTTCGCAGACGGCTCTATTATCTTCAATGCCGTTTTCTACACCATGAAGTGGAAAGATATGCAGATTGAGGTAACTGACCCCAGCAACCAGCTTGGAAGCTTAAGCGGTGGTGCTTACCCGAACATCCCCTTCCAGATAGTCGTGGGTAACGTCGGTAATGCTGAGGTGGATGGCTACGACTTAGAGCTGAAGGCGTTACTCAGTGAAAACTTTGAAATCGGCTTCAACATGACGGAAATCAACGACGCGTATGTAAACGCCGAACAGGAATATCCTGAGCCGCGCGCCATAGGGGGAACTGTGCCATCTGGTTTGGATGCTCGATCAGCACTACCTCTATTCGCTGATACTAGCTACTACCTCTACGCAGAGTATTCAGGTTTCAATTTGTTCGGCGGAACCGGTGGCATACGCCTACAACACAGTCATGTTGGCGAATCGCTAAACCAGTTGACTGATTCATTTACCTCACCTCGAACTCGTGGCGAAACTTTGCCTGATCTTCGGCAAGGTGACTATGACATTACTGATGCGATGATTACGTGGGAAAATGGCGATTGGTCTGCGCAGCTGAGGCTTGGCAACATCACTGACGAGCGCGGTATCACTTATCAAGATACGACTGACTTTGACACAGTGTGGGGTCGAAATAGTTCTGCTGTGATCCGGCCTAGAAACTACTCTCTGACGATCCGGCATTACTTCTGACCACGACAAGATGTAAGAAGAAGGGCGCCTAGGCGCCCTTCTTTCTTTCCCGCTACCAATTCTCTGGCCAACATTCAAGTCCATGGATAGCGTTGCGTATATCCATTGTTAGGTTGGCCGCCGTGAGCCGCTTCCCCTTCTCTATATCGATGATAGACACTGTCGAGGGTGAGGACCCAGCCGCGATAAGGCGATCGTCAATGACGCAAAGCCCGCGACCAAACCCCTGACGGGCGATTCGTGAGTCATCTACGCCTCTGAACTCAAGCTCCTCGACCGGAAAAGTGGGCACTGAGACCGCAATTTGGTTATCAGACCGCGAGACAAAGCGAACTACATCAGCTGCGGTATCGTTGAGAAGGATGCCCTGCTGGAAAGGCATAGCATTGTGGCAACCTCTGGGTAGACTGCAGATCTCCGAAACCGACAGGTCAGACGACAAGGCTAGCAACGCCTGAGTATTCAAGCCGCTAAAAGACAGTCCATCTTTATCAACCCGAACCATATTCAGATGGTAGGAGTTCACGAAGTCTGGCCCGCCTCGCGTTCTAGGATCAAAAGCCTGCCCCACCCATTCGTGTCCATTCTTCGAGATATACAGGCCCCACACAAAAACACGCTGATGCAGATCGAAGGCCAGAATCGAGTCGAAACCGGTGGAAGTCAGAAATAGCAAATTGTCCCGACGACAGATTTCGTGGCAGTGACGCAAATATTCATTGCGGTAGGAATCAATCAATTCGAAATCAGGCGAGTAACAAAACAGCTCATCGCTGGCGGCAATCCAGATCGCGTCGTCGGTGAACTCAATTCCCCGGAGCCCTCGGTCCCAACCGCGGCCTGCAAAATCAATATCGCCCGTATTCCAATCAATCTTCTGCTCGACCCGCTGCTCGGCAAAATCGATGAGGTACACCCCGCCATGACTTTGTCCTTTCTCGGACCCTCTCACTACCGAGGTCGCTACCAGCTTGGGTAACTGGGACGTCATGATTGTGATACCGATAAATCAGGGAAAACAGGCTCCAGGATTTCTCTCAGGCCATCAAGACGCTCGCCGTAACGCTTCCAGGTCTGCAAGGACCCCGAATAAATCGGTTGGCGCACCTGCTCGGAACTCGCTGTCCTCACCGCACGCTCAGTTTCATGGAAATTCACGCAACTTTCCTCAAAAGGCAGACCGCAAAAGTCGAGAATCCTACGGACCTGTATGTCGAGATCATCGACCACCTCTTCATACTGCACGTGAAGCACCGCTCCTGGTAATACAGTATTCCAGTGGTCCATGAGTTCACAGTACTCAAGATAGAACTCGCCCAGCTCAAACAGGTCATAGGTAAAGGTTTGCCCTTTGGCGAAGTGCTGCTTAAAGCAGCCAAAACAGCTGTCCATGGGGTGCCTGCGGGCATCAATGACTTTGGCATGGGGCAGAATGGCCTTGATAAACCCCACATAGGCAAAGTTGTTCGGCATCTTATCGGTGAAAAAAGGCGCTGCGGCGCGATGACGCCGTGTTTGTTCAAGGTATTGCTCACCCAGCCCTCTGACTGCGTCCTCGCTCAGGTCAGGCATACAACGGGGAAACGCCTGTCCTGATCGGGGCTGTGTAAGCCCCTGAGCAATCATGGAAATATCGGGTAATTCGCTGGTGCCATCGACCAGAGAGTGACTGGCCAAGATCTGTTCAAGCAATGTCGACCCGGATCGCGGCAAGCCGACAATAAAGATAGGATCGGCGCTTTGGCATCCGGACTCGGAGCCCCGGGTAGCGAAATAATCAGCACTGAAGACCTCACGCATCCTCTCGTGGGCCACGCCCGTTTGCACCGGATCGTAAGCAATCGTGTCACGGTGCAACTGGTTGGCAAGGGCGTAATGCTCAAACGCTCGATCGTAGTCCTTCTGGTCTTCAAAGGCCTTGCCTAGCGAAAAAGCAAAATGGACGCGGCACTCGACGGGCAGCGATTCATTGGCGAGGCGCTGGCTCATTGCCTCGACATCCTGTTCTGTGAAGCGGAATGTCTTCAGATTGGCAAGGCTGTAGTAAGTTTCGCCAAAGTTGGGTCGTAACTCAATTGCGCGACGATAAGCGGCAATACCACCCTCCTGATCGCCCACGGTCTTCAGAACATGGCCCAGACCAATGTGAGCGCCCGGTAGCTCGGGATCAATACTGACGGCCTTCTCGTAGGATTCGACGGCCTCCGCGGGTCTGGCAGCCATAGCCAGCGCCGCCCCGTGGTAATAATGTGTCAGCGCATTATCGGGCTCGAGGGTCAGCGCTTTTTCCAGAATCGCAACTGCCTCCTCGTACTCATGACACTCTTTGAGCACGGTACCCAGATCGTGCCAAGCAGCGATGAATCTTGGCTGCTTGTCCACGATCCGCTCCAGAATTTCGCGCGCGTCCTCATAGCAGTTGGCCATCATCGCTAATCTTGCCAGTAGCAATGCCGCGTTGACGTCATGAGGGTTCTCACGGACCAGCTCCTGAGCAAGCTTTTCCGACTCTCTGAACTGTCCTTTGACAAAAAGTCGCGTCGCTTCATCCAGCTTGGCCTGCGTCGGCGATAGCGAGGCGGCTTCATTGCGCAGTTGTTGTGCCTCATCAGATCGCCCCAATCGCTGATAAGCAGCGCTCAGCTTGCTCTTGAGTGGAGCATGAGGTGGTCGAAGTTCCTGAGCGCGCTCGAGATGCGGCAGCGCCTCCTCTACGCGATCCAGATTCAATAACAGAGTACCTAAATCCTCGCGCGCCTTGGCGTGCCCGGGAGCGGCCTTCACAGCGCGACTCAATAGATCCACAGCCTCCTCATGTGCACCTCGCGAGGTGAGGATCGAGCCAAGCAGAGAGACAAAATTAATATCCCCCGGGTCTTGCTCCAGCATATCGCGGCAAAGAGATTCCGCTTCCTGCCGGGCGCCCCCTTTAAGAAGCGACAAGGCACGCTCAAAGACAGCTCTTGGGCTTTGATCATTCATCATTCACTCTCGGACAACGGGCATACAGCACATAAAATGCGAGGGAAAGTTTGCCAGATTCTCCCGTCCCCCACACTAACAGCCGTTGCGTTGTGGGCAAACGGGTGCGAGAGTAGATTGGCGTCGCACATCGCGGGTACACGCACCACGGGAGTTTTCTGTGACCGATTCTGTTGTCGCAACATCGAGCCAAGCCAATCCGTTTGACGCCAAAGGCCCATTCCTGCTCAGTCTTTTTATGACGCTAGTGGGTTACAGCGTTCTGGTAGCGCTACCGGCGATTAACGGTGCCTGGGTCGATCAGCTCGGGTTTACCGAGGTTGAGGTCAACCGCGTTGCCTCTTCAGACCTTTTGGGGCTTTTCATTGGCGCAGTGTTGACCAGCTTCTTAATTCGCTCGTGGAGTCGACAAACCCTCACCTACCTCGGCATTACACTGTCAATCATTGCTAACGGGTTGTGCACCCAGTACGTCGATTACGAGACGACACTGATTTTGCGATTTGTCGCAGGGCTGGGCGCGGGTTTCTACACCGCAGTAGCGGTGGCCGGTTTGGGCGCGCACTCCAAGCCAAGGGAGGCGTTCAACTGGATGCTCTTGGCCTTCGCGATCTCTCAGTTTTTAGAGTTGCAGCTGATACCACACCTGTCGATGAACGGTATTTACCTGTTCTTCATTGCTACCTATGTGGTCACTCTCCCGCTCGTGCGACTGATCCCCTCGACGACTCCGCCCCCTGCCGCTCAAAATGCCGTCACAGAGACGCAACGGCCGACGCTGCTCGCATGGGTGGGTATTGGCGCGATCGTGATCGCGTACGTCAATATCGGCGCTTATTGGTCCAACATTGAGCTCGCCGCCGAGGCGGCTGGGTTGGATGGCAACTGGGCCGCTCAGGTCATTGCCTGGTGTGTGCTGTTGTCTTTTGGCGGCTGTTTCACAGCAATGTGGATACTGAAGAAGTTTGATTACGATCGACCGCTGTTATTCACATTCGTCATCATGGTGTTGGCGGTGGGGTTACTGGCTTTTAACTTCACCGCAGCGATGTTTGTCTTCAGCGTGGCCATGTTCAACTTCCTCTGGATCTTTATTGATGTCTATCAGATGGGCGGCGTCTCTGTAGCCGATCGCTCCGGCAGCGCCGCTGCTTTCATCCCGGGCGCTCAGGGGCTGGGACAAACGGTAGGTCCCTTCGCAGCCTCTCTCATGCTCGAGCGGGGCTGGGGCTTCGATGGCGTCTTTATCCTGTGCGCAATGGCCTCAGCAGCTGCATTGCTAATCTACACGCTGATTTACCTAAAATATCGTCACCAGCCTGCCACTTAGCGCCGGGGATAGAGACGCCTCCATCATGAGCAGCTGGGTCCACTCACGTTTCTTGCGGTATCTCGGATACGCCGCATGCACCCTCCTGAGTGCCTGCGGACAGTCATTAGAGTCCCCTAACCCACAACAGGCTTCCAATGATCAGCCGGCTGACACCATCGTCCACTGTGGCGGTCTGATCGATGGCTTGTCTGATGAGGCTCGGTTGGATCAGTCGATCCACATCCGGGGTGATCGCATTGTCCGCATCGAGGCTCGAGGTTCCACTCAGCCTCTTACAAATCAGACGGTCATCCATGACCTGACTGCATTCACCTGCCTGCCAGGCCTGATCAATACCCACGTCCACTTTGACAGCAATCCCGAAGACTCGGCGGATTACGGTGTTTACGCTCGGCGAACCCCCGACGAGACCCTGCAACTGATTTTGGATAACGCGAGAACCACGTTGTTAACGGGCTTCACTACCGTGCGTCACGTGGGTGCCTGGTTCCCTGACGCGGTATATCGAGCGCGCGAACTGATTGACACCGGTCAGGCACCGGGCCCGCGCATTCATACAGCGGGCCCTTACCTGACGATTCCGGGAGGCGGCGGTGATCTCACCTTCCCGGAGATCTCCCTCGAGGACATTCCCGCCGAATCCCAACAGGGGATTGCCAGTACGCCCGAAGAGTTCGCGGCCCGCGCTGAAGCCGCCATCGCCGCCGGCGCAGATTTTTTAAAGGTCATCGCATCAGGCGCTGTGTTTTCAGTAGGCACCGCTCCTGGCGCACCGGAGATGACGCGGGCTGACATTGAAGCAGTAGTGGCGGTAGCTAAACGGCATGGCAAAAAAGTCACGGCCCACGTGCACAGCGACCAATCGGGTCAAGACGCGATACGAGCCGGCGTAGATTCGCTGGAGCACGCGTCTCTCTTAAAGGAGAGCACCATTGACCTTGCTGCCGCACGTGGGGTGGCGTTTTCGATGGATGTCTATAACGGAACTTATACGGATACCGTTGGTCGGGAGCAGGGCTACCCTGAGATTTTTCTGCAAAGGAATATCTATACCACGGAGGCACAGCGGGTCGTCTTCGAGAAGGCGTATAAGAAAGGCGTCACGCTGCTTTATGGCACGGATGCGGCGGTGCTACCGCACAATATGGGCGGTTGGCAATTTGCGACTATGGTGGAACGGGGCATGCGTCCCATGGACGCGATATGGTCAGCCACCTCGGTTGCCGCAGAACATATGGGGTTGTCAGCCGACGTAGGCGCCGTCGCGCCCGGCAGAGTCGCTGATCTCATCGCGGTTCGCGGCAATCCTCTAGCGGATACCGAGGTTTTGCGCGACGTTGCAGTGGTCATCCAGGCCGGAGTCATCATCAAGGCAGCTGCTGCAGAATGAGCGGAAGTTGAACCGCAAGCGCGACTTCGCCATGATTTACCTCACCACAAATCGTTAACGGGCAGACACCGTGGATATTGGAATACCGATCAAAGATCTCGGTCCGTATGACATCGAGCCGCTGAAGGCCAAGATTATGGATTTACCCGAAGAGGCTTGGTGGGGCAATCAGTTCCGACAGCTAGAGTACGAGGTTCACCAGCATACGCAGTCGGTAGTCATGGTATTTACCGATGGCGATGGCTGGCCAAACATCGAGGTCTCCAAAGACGAAGGCTGGGACCTGCTGGCCAACGAAGCCATACCACTGATGCATCAGATTCTCGAGGATCACTATCCACCAGGGGGTACCGTTGTCCGCGCGATGGCGGCAAGGCTCCAAGCGGGTGGCATCATCAAGCCGCACACCGACAATCACCCTTCATTCCACTTTGGTCACCGCATCCATATCCCGATATACACCAACCCCCGAGTGCGATTCATGATCGACGGCCGGCCACAAAAGATGCCCATTGGCCACGTCTATGAGATTAACAACCAGAAACAGCATAGCGTTATGAACAAAGGTAGCGAGGGGCGCATCAACTTTATCTTCGATTACATTCCGCCAACGAAGATACAGCGCTGACTGCACCCGAAGCGCAGCGAATTTCAACGGTTCAGTGGATGTGCTGGGGGAAAGCGCGACGAAGGAAGTCGCGTGCTACCGCTCTGGCGCGGCGCTTACTGAGCTCACGAGGTGTCACTAATAAACCGAGGTGCAGGCCATCGATCAGCGCCGAATATCCCGTTGCCAACTCCCGAGCTTGAACGCCTTGGTAGTCACCCTCGCGAATAATGTCGGTGAATAGAGCCTCCAGCTTCTGGGCCGCCAGCCTATCTACTGTTGACACGATCTTCTGATAGACAGGCCGCGCGCCTGCCTCTCCATAATAGGCGAACCATACGGACATCTTTTGCCGCTGGGTGACGCCACGGCCCAGTTGAAAATCCAGCAGGGCGTCAAGCCGCTCGCCAAGGTCGGGAATATCTCCCCCTTCCATGATCTCAATTTGACCGCCATGATATTCCTCGGCAACGGAACGGAGGGTCTCCTTGAGCAAATTGTCCTTGCTCTCAAAGTGCAAATTAGCAATTCCCACGCTTAGGCCCGCCTCCCGGGTCACCATCTGCATCGTGACAGCAGAGAGCCCATGCTGGGCAATACACCGGATCGTCGCGTCAATCAGCTGCTGCCGCCGCTCGGCTTTCGGGCGTATCTGACGGCGTTTGCTGCCAGCCTCCGGCAGGGCCTCAGTCACGGTGCTGGATGCATCAGTCATGTGGATTCTCTGAATGTTTGACCGCCCGAGTCTAAGGATTTCGACCCTAAGTCTCAATAAAGAATGAACATTCATTCATTCTGGGTAGACGCTCATAGCCGGTCGTGGCACTATTTCGGCTCAGATTGACTCACCGGAGAGTGCAGTGAACCAATACGACGCGATCGTCATTGGTGCGGGCCACAATGGCCTCACCAACGGGGCCTACCTCGCCAAGGCGGGGCTCAAAGTGGCCGTCCTAGAGCGCAATCCCTATATCGGCGGCGCCACGGTCAGCCGGGAATTACATAAAGGCTGGTGGTATTCCAATTGCTCCTATGTATCGAGCCTGCTGAGGCCAGAAATTACTCGTGACCTCGAGCTGCCCAGACACGGCTTGCAGGTGGTCTCGTTCGGGGGTGGCGCTACCTTTACGCGCAACGGTGATTACTTTGGCAATTACAGCGACCACGACCGCCACTACCGCGAGATGGCACGTCACTCTAAGCGTGATGCCAATGCCTACGATCGCTATGCAGCGGATACCAGCCTGCAAACCAAGCTAATACGCCCGTATCTGATGCGGACCCCACCGGATCCGACCTCAATGAGGCCCAGAGATCTGCGTGATCTGCTGGAATTCGCCCGCTCGTTTATGGATCTGGGCGAGGAAAAACTGCTAGATACCATCAAGTTCTGGACAGCTAGCGTCGGGGACTATCTCAACGAATATTTCGAAACAGACGCCATTAAAGCGCACATGGCGGGCAGCGGTATCATCGGTACCGCGTTAGGGGTCTACTCTCCCGGCACAGCCTACGTCCTTCTCCACCACTACATGGGTGATGTGGACGGCAATGTGGGCGCCTGGGGCTTTGCCCGCGGCGGAATGGGCGCCATCGCCGATGCTCTGTCCAAAGCGTTCCAATCCTATGGCGGTGAGGTCATCTGTGACGCCAATGTCGACGAAATCATCGTCAAAAATGGTCGAGCAGCAGGTGTCGCACTGAAAGACGGCACCGAGTACAAAGCCCCCATCGTGGTCTCTAACCTCGATCCGAAGCGGACCTTCCTGGACATTACGAATCCCTCAGATCTGCCCAAAGATGTGCTGAAGAAAGCCCGTAACTTTAAGATCCGAGGCTCTTCAGGAAAACTCAATATCGCGCTCGACGGCCTCCCGGTGTTCCACGGTCTGGATCCTCGTAATCGCCTGATGGCGGGAGATCTTCACTTCAGCGACTCGCTGGAGCGGCAGGAACGCGCCTACGACGATTGGAAAGCGGGCACCTGGTCCAAGGACCCCTACCTCGACATGATGATCCCATCATTGACCGATCCGACCATGGCGCCACCCGGCAAGCACATGATGTCCGTGTTCGTGCAGTATGCGCCGCCCAAAGTTGAGGGCCGGGAGTGGACAGACGAGGACAAAGACGGCTTCGAAAAGTCGGTAATTGACCAGATTTCCAACTACAGCCCCAACTTCCGCGACCTCATTTTGCACTGCGAAACACGAACACCGCGTGAAATCGAAGCCGAGGTCGGACTGACAGAAGGCAACATTTTCATGGGCGAACTGACCTTCGACCAATTGCTCTTTAACCGGCCGTTCCCGGGCTACGCCCAATACCGATCGCCAATTAAGGGCATGTATATGTGCAGTTCGGGCACTCACCCCGGCGGTGGCGTTATGGCCGCCCCGGGCGCCAACGCCGCGCGGGAAATTCTTGCCGATCTAAAGAAACCCAATACCGTGCCGGGAGGTTACGCCGATGACTGATTACGATGCGATCATTATTGGCGCGGGCCACAACGGACTGATCTGCGCCAGTTACCTCGCTAAAGAAGGGAAAAACGTACTGGTGCTAGACGCACGCAATGAGCCCGGCGGTTGCGCGAGCACGCGAGAGTTTGCCCCGGGGCACCATGTTTCAGATTGCGCGCAATGGCTGTCACAATTTGACCAGGGTATCGTAGAAGATCTGGATCTGAAGGCCGCTGGCCTCAAACTGGGTAAACCAAAGACTACGATCTCACTGCAATCCGATGGCGACCACCTTGTTCTCGATGGCGATACGATCAGCGGTGCCGGCGTTGATTCTGCAGATCAAGCGGCATACCGCGACTTCAAAAAGATGGTGCGCAGCTTCGCCAAGTTGATGACGACGCTCTATCGTAGCCGTCCGCCCAAGCTGGTGGAGCAGAACTGGACAGATCGCCTCACCCTCATGAAGCTGGGTCTGGGCTTGAAACTGCTGGGCCGCGAACGCCTCAGGGATCTGATGCGCGTCGTCATGATTAATATCTACGACGTCATGAATGAGCACTTCTCTAATGCCGCGCTGAAGAGCGCTATTGCCCTAGATGCTGTCACCGGCACGAACATGGGTCCGCGCTCGCCCAACACTGTCTACAGCTACTTACATCGCGCGACCGGTGAACATTTAGGACAAAGCGGCACCACGCAGGTGTTAGGTGGCATGGGTGCCTTCGGGCAGTCTCTGGCCACCGCGGCCGAGAAAAGTGGCGCCAAGATCCAGCTGGATTCAGCAGTCACCGCGATCGTGAAAACTGAAGACCGCGTCACCGGCGTCACCCTCGATTCGGGCGAGCAGATCTCGGCGAAGCTGGTGATCTCCAGCGCTGACCCTGCCACTACCTTCCGCCGATTGCTGGGCTACCACCAGATGGAGGCCGGTATGGCCAAGCGGGTGGAGTGTTATCGGTCGCGAAGCGGGACCGCAAAGCTGCATCTCGCATTGAGCGGGCTACCCAGCTTTACAGGGCTCAGCGAGGGACAGCTGACAGAGCGGCTGCTGATCACGCCACCGATGGACGGCATGGAGACGGCACTGAACCCCATGAAGTACCGGGAGCTGAGTGACCTGCACACCTTTGATATCAGTATTCCGACCCTTGAGGATCCGGGGCTGGCGCCTCAGGGCCAGCATAGTCTGACCGCAATTGTGCACTACGTGCCCTATGAACCGCATATCGGGTGGGAGGCTGGCAAGCCCCAGCTTCTGAGTCAGCTGATTAGTGAGCTAGAGGGCTATGCTCCGGGCATCGGCGCATTGATCACAGCCAGCGAGCTGGTTGTGCCCTCCGATTTCGAGACCTCTCATGGCATGACCGGTGGCAGCTGGCACCACGGGGAGCTCTCCATTGATCAGGCACTGATGATGCGGCCCTTCCCAGGCTCAACCCAGTATGCGACCGCAGTGGAAGGCCTCTATCTCTGTGGTGCAGGCGCGCACCCGGGCGGCGGGCTACAAGGTCTTCCCGGACGCAACGCCGCCAAGGAAATACTTAAGCGAGGAGCATTGTGATGAGTTACGTCAGCCGGGACACCATGCTACTCACCACGCCCTTTCACTCTCGGGTCGAAGCCATGTGCGATCTGAACGACTGGGGCAACTGGATGGGGTACACCACTCCCAACGCTTATTTCGATGTCGAACTAGAGTACTTCGCTGTGCGCAGCACAACCGGCGTCTTTGATCTATCACCCATGAACAAGTACCGCGTAACCGGGCCCGACGCCCAACGGTATCTGGATCGTCTGATTACGCGAGACGTCAGCAAAATTGGCGTCGACCGGGTGGGCTATGCGATTTGGTGCGACGACAACGGCCAGGTCATGGACGACGGCACGATCTTCCGCCTAGGCGAACAGGACTACCGAATTTGCTCCTATCAACGCGCCGATGACTGGTTTGCCTGGAACACACTTGGTTTCGACGTCACGATCGAGAACGAGTCCGAGTCTATAGCAGGTCTCGCGGTGCAGGGACCGACCTCATGCACTGTTTTGACACTGCTGGGCTGCACTGATCTCAATCAGTTGAAACCTTTTGGCATAGCACACTACAGCTTCGAGGGACGACCGCTAATGGTTAGCCGAACGGGTTTCACCGGTGACCTTGGCTACGAGGTATGGGTGCCGCCGGAATCAGCCGAAGCACTGTGGGACCAGCTGTTCGAGCTGGGCCGCGACTACCTGATCAAACCCATTGGCTCATACGCGTTAGAGCTTGCGCGGATCGAGGCGGGTTTCTTGCAGGCCAACGTTGATTTCATGCCCGCCGAGGAAGTCGTGCGGGTCGGGCGCACCCGCAGTCCCTTTGAGCTGGGTCTGGGGTGGCTTGTCGACTTTAAAAAACCCCTCTTCAACGGTCGCTCGGCGCTACTTAAAGAGCAGCAACAGGGCTCTCGATATCGCTTTGCAATGCTGGATGTTGAGGGCAATAAGCCTGCGGAGCATTCTTTCATCCTCAAAGGCGACAAGCAGGTGGGCACTGTCACGTCCGCTGCCTGGTGCCCGACCGCCAAGGCCAATATTGCTTATGCACAGATCGAGATGCCCCACGGCGCCGTAGGAGATGAACTGGTTGCGGAAATCTACTATCAGCGTGAACTGCATTGGACTCGATTACTGGCGCCCTGCAAGGTGATTGATGCACCGATTTTCAAGTCACCCAAGCGTTGGCAGACACCCGCACCACCACATTGATCGATCGATTTATCTGAGAGACGCCATGAACGCCATCGCGACTTCCGTAGATGATTCCTTTCAGCGCATGCGCGACAAGCTGGCCGCAGAGAAACTGCGCCCGCATCACGCCATGGATCCCTACTTCTATCGCTCCCATCTGGTGCACGAGCAAGAACTCGAGCACCTGATTTTCAAGAGCTGGATCTATGCGCTGCATGCGAGCGAAATCCCCGCCACCGGTGACTACCAGCTCGTCGAAATCGGTGAGGACTCGATTATCGTGGCACGCACTGAAGCCGGCGATATCCGGGCCATGCACAACATTTGTCGCCACCGCGGCGCGCGGGTCTGTGAAGAACTGAGCGGTAACCGAAAAACCTACGTCTGCCCATACCACGGTTGGGTCTATAACGTGGATGGCTCACTCAAAGCGGCACGCGAGACCCACGTCATGCCTGACTTTGACGCAGCCGCACACGGCCTAAAGCCGGTGAAGTGTGTGACGTATATGGGCTTGGTCTTTATCAATTGCGATCCCGATGCCGGTGATTTAGTGGCGTCGCTTGAAAACATTCGCGAACCGCTCGGCGCCTACGATCTCGAGCACGCCAAGATCGCGCATCGCAAGACTTACCGGGTCAAGGCGAACTGGAAGCTAGCGATCGAGAATTATCTCGAGTGCTACCACTGCGCCACGTCACACCGCGCCTACGCCAAAATGCACACCTTGAAGGATCTCGAGGAAAAATCTGCACCAGTAGTTGCAAAGATGCTGGAAAACGCCGATGCCATCACCGGCATTTCCGGCATCTCAAAAGAGCATACCGAGATCTATCTGGATGCGCCGAGCTTTGGTGCCTGCGCGCACACCATGCGCTATGGGTTATTCGAGGGTTATGTTACCGGCAGCCAGGACGGACAGCCCGTCGCGCCGCTCATGGGCGACTTCAAAGATTACGACGGTGGTGCAGGGGACTTTCAGATGGGCCCGGTCACCTTCATGCTCAACTACCCCGATCACTGCGTGCTCTATCGCTTTATTCCACGGTCATTGACCGAGACAGATATGGAACTGGTGTGGTTTGTGCGCGAGGACGCGCAAGAGGGTGTCGACTACGACGTCGATAAAGTCACGTGGCTTTGGCACCACACCACGCTGGAAGATGAATACATCATTACCCGCAATGCCGCCGGTGTGAATTCCAGATTCTTTGAGCCCGGCCCCTATCATCCGGAGTTCGAGTTCACTCTGCAGCAGTTTGTGCACTGGTATCTGCATTCACTGGAAGCCAGCCTTCACTAAAAGATTGAAGGTGGCTCATGTAGTACATTGGATGCTGAAGGGGATGGTTCTCTCCCGCCACTCGCGGTAACTGTGTCCACACAGTCACTCGACGCGCATTGGCCTCCCATCATGAAATGCAAAGGGGCATTCGGTGTCTGAGGACGTGAACGGAGCAGCAGTTCGTACTGCGAAACGCACCCGCGTACCGCTATTCAGCGCATTCTTCATGATCTATATCCTCGTGTCAGGCGGCTCATTCGGCATAGAGGAGATGGTGGCCTCCTCCGGCCCCGGCCTGACCTTGCTGCTGTTGCTGGTACTTCCAATCATCTGGGCGCTTCCTATGACGCTTATCGCCAGCGAGTTAGGTTCTGCAATACCCGACAGCGGCGGGTTTTATGTGTGGACACGGCGAGGCCTGGGCCAATTTTGGGGTTTTCAAGCCGGGTGGTGGTGGTCACTGGCCCTGCTTGTTGACACCTCGCTCTATATCGTTCTCAGCGCCACCTACCTGCAAAATCAAATCGGCTTCAGTGATGGGCTGTATTACGCAATCTGCTGGGCCATCATCGCCGTGTGCACCGTCGTCAACGTCTTGGGCATCAAGATTGTGGCTATCGGGTCGAGTTTGTTTGCGATTCTGATTATTTCGCCGATTCTTGTGCTCGCCGTCATTGGACTCGCCAATTGGCAGTTCAATCC
>CACNSR010000025.1 GCA_902623175.1 Halieaceae bacterium | reverse complement strand
AGGCTAAGGTTGAGCCAACGGCACTTAGCACTATTAGTGAGCAAACTACAGACGAGGAGCAGCCGCCGGACCCCGAATTAAAGATCACAACCAAGCCCTCCAATGATCCGAACTCCTCGGATCTGGAGAAGGTCAGAAGCGCGCTCAAAGACGAGATCACGCGCGGTCAGGTGGAGGTGACCGAGACCGATGGCAGGATCAGTGTTGTCATGACATCAGATCAAAAGGATGGTGAAAAGCAGGGTTCAGAGGGGCTCGAGTCTGGTCAACGGCTTGACGAGGACACGGTGGCGCTGTTTGCCAAGGTGGCGCAGGCGCAGGCCGAGGTGGTGTCCGAGGTGGAAGTGCTGCGCTCACCCTCCACAGAACAGCAGTCCTTCGACAGCGCCCAGGGCTCAGATGCTCAGGAGGGTGAGGACGTTGCTCAGAGTGAATATGAGCAAATCCGCAGTCGGCTTACCACCGAGATTGCCAATGGCCAGGTCAATGTTGAACGTATCAATGACGAAGTCAAAATTAGCCTTGCGGACCAGGGCGCATTCGTAAGTGGCAGCGCTGATCTGCGCAATAGCTTCTATAGCGTGCTGGCCAGTGTTGGTCAGGCGTTGGTAGACAGCCCTGGCCAAATCACCGTCGCCGGTCATACTGACAACGTACCGGTGGCGTTTAGTGAGCGGTTTCAATCTAACTGGGATCTTTCAGCCGCGCGTTCAGCGTCGGTTGCTGACTACCTGGTAGGTGAGCGGTATATCCAGTCTGGCGCAGTCACGGTGACGGGATACGCCGACACGATGCCGATCGCATCCAATAATACCGCTGCCGGTCGGGCCCAAAACCGCCGAATCGAAATAACGATCAAAGGGGGAGCAGGATGATCTCGCATTACATTTCGACAATAATTTCCGGACTTGTTTTGGTAAGTGCAAGCCTGATGGCGAACCCTGTCCTGGCAGAGACCAAGGCGCAAAAAGCGTTTTTGGAGCGCGTTAAATCGGTTTCTACGATAGATGACGCCAAGCTGTCCGAAGATGCGCTGGTGATTTGGCCTTCACCAGATGTGCAGTCGGGCCTCGATTACGAGGGCATGGGTCAACAACTTTGCCTGGAATACGCAGTTTATGGATATCTGGTCATCTGGTTCATGGATTCTTCCAAGTACCGTCGCGAAAAAGAGATGGCCATGCTTCAGAGCTACGTCTGCCTGGACGACGCTTAGTGCATTCCCTTGTAGGCCGCTTGCGGAAAAAGCTGAAAAGCGGGTGGCGCCTTTTTTTTCTGGCGGCGTTTGGCTTCCTGCTTCTCGGCGGCTGCGGCGTTGGATCCGGCGGCTCCGACTCTGGCAATGGCTCTGGTGCGGCGGGCGGCAGCGGCACACCACCCGAAGAACTCTCTATTAAGCTTGAAGGACAGGTAAAATACCGAGCAGACGAGGGGGTCTCCCTCAGTTACACCGTCAGTGGTAACAGCGCCGCGAGCGCGACGGTCGCATACGACGGACCGGTTGAGCTGAACCACGATGCTGAGAGGAAAACCATATCTGGTGATGCGTTGTTGCCTGGCACTCACCTAGTCAAGGTTACAGCCACGGCCGGAAGTTTCTCCGCAGAGGACGAGATAACGCTTTTCACCGACGCCAACTTTGGCGGGCAATACGGTGGTGGTGGCGAGAGTCAGTTTTCTTTGACGATGGGCCGCAGTCAGGTCACGGAAACCGATGAAAATAATTACGTTCTGACTCGCTCTGGCACGCTCTATTGGTACTCGCAGGCCACGGACGCGACGGAGTTCGTCAACCTGTTATGTGTGGCAGACGTCGAAGTCAGTGGCGACGAGGCATCGGGCTCAGGCTTATGCAAGGAAGTAGTCGATGATCAGCTGCATGTGCGCACGGTGATCGGGCTCATTGTGACTTATAAAAAAACTGGCGAACTCGGACTCACCTATTCCTACGAGGAGACGGATGAATCCTTCGATGTTGATTTTTCGGTCGCAGGGGAGGCATATGTATCGCCTACTCTCGATCTGACAGGCATTTACCGATCTGTCCTACTCGAGAATCTCGACTATCTCAACGTCACCCAAAATAATATTTCCGGCGACAGTTACAATCTCGCGACCCCACGCTGTGGCATAACCGCCACACTGTCTCGTTACGACACCGAGTTGATCACTGCCACAGAGGGTGATGGTTCGATCATTCCTGCCGAAGCCATCACTATCGACAACTGTGACTTGACTGGCCAGACGGGCTACGCGGTCTCCGTAGGTGACGCAACCGGGTCTGGTCAGTCTGGCCTGATGCTCATATTGCAAAGCGGCATCAGTGACAACGTTGTCCGATTCGACCTATATACCCGCCGCGGTAGCGAATACACCGACCCACTTAGCAAGCTTCGCTATGCCCGCGTGTGTTATCAGGGCGTGCCCACCTCTCAAGCGGCAGTCTATGGGGTGACGGAGTCCGACTGCGAGGCACTCACTCCCTAGGCTAATCCAGCTAATAGTATTTTTGGCCTTTTTGCGATTTGCCTGTATTGCAGGCTCGGTTCTATGATGTTGACTAGACAGACTGTGAGGCGCTGTCTGGGGGATTAAGTTCGCAATGAAACTTTTTGGTTTTTTTGGCAAGTCGTCTGACGATGAGCAAGGCACCAGTTCAGAGGATTCGATTCTGTCGGAGTCATCCGAAGCGGCCGATGAACCCCAGCAAGCACCTGAGTCACAGTCGCAGGCAGCAGTTGACAGAGGGGCCACCATGAGTGATGTGATCAAAGCGGTGACCGATCAGTTTGCGCTGATCAATGCCGACAGTGATGCTGATTTGCGGGCGGTGGGTGCCGCGCTTTGCCAGATTCCCGAGAGTATGTCGCCGTTATCGGCCGGATTCTCGTCTTTTCGGCATGAAGTGTTGTACGCGATCTTAATGACCGGGGAGGACGACGGACTAGCGGAGCGTGCGGTAGTGTTGAATAAGTGTCTGACCTCCATCGAGGATTCCCCCGATCTAGCGGAGCAGGGAACCGCATTGCGCATCTTGGCGCAGGAGTTACGAGAGGGCATGCTCGCCGCGGAACCGGCCGCCAATACGAATGGCGATGCGGAGGCGCAAATTGACCCCGCTATGCAGTCGACGCCTACCTCACAGGGTGGTGATGGATCAGTTGAGAATTCGGACTCAGAATCGGCAGAGCGACCGTCCGCGATGTCCGCGCAGGAGACTACGTCGGGCTCTGGCTATGATGACAGCGGCGGTGATGATGCGGAACCCCGGCAAGAGTTTGTGCCTTCGGAGCCTGTTCTTGAGGTAATAGAAAGCCCCGAGCTCGAGACTCAGGATTCCCTCGAGGGCCACGCTGACAGCTACCCGGTCGACGAAGTGTCGAGTGCGCCTGAAGCCGCTGGGAAGGAGCCTGAACAGCAACTTATCGGCAAGCTGGCCCATGCAGATCAGCTTATCGCCTCGGTCGGTGAAGCGCGCGCGGGGATACAGTCAGAACGCGCTAGTGATACTGCGGAACATTTTGGTGAGTACGGCGATGATCTGAGGGAGTTTATTGCCGCACTCAGTGGTGTTACCTCAAGTTGTCTGCAGGCTCTGGATGGTTGCTTCGCACGTGAGCTCGACACCCTGTCGCATTATCGGGATGTCTGTGCCGAGCTCGAGCAAGGCGCCACCCGGTCGGCAGACTTACGGCGCTGCATCACGTTTATTGATGCTGGCCTGCGCGGCGAACCGGTTGCCGATGATCTTTCTGGGACAGAGAACGAGTGGTTGGGATCACTCTCCAATGAGCTGGTAAGTGTCAGCAAGGAACAGAGTGCGATCGCAGCCGAGAAAGGCCAGCAGATCAAAGGACAGATCGCAGAGATTCAGCTGGAGGCAGATCAGGCCAATGAACTGATTAAAAAACTGGGTGCGGAGACTCTGGAGCCGCCTGCGACAGTGCTGCAATCGCTGACCAGCAGCGACTTTGCATCCGAGGACGATGCCACCGAACCCGAGGTTGATTATGAGGATTCGATCGATCAGTACATCGAGTGGATGAAGAGGCAACGAGAGGCAATTCGCGATCAGCGCAAGCGGATAGAGGAGCTGGACCAGAAGATGGCCGATGCGGAGCGAGAGGCCGACCGGCAGTATTCGGGCAGGCTAGAACCCGTTCAGCGGCGCAAGGAAGAGTTGACCCGTAATCTTGAAGACGCACTTCGCAGTGCGAACAAAGATGCTGAAGAAACGGAAGCGCGCCTTGATGTGCTCACCCAGGATGCATCGACGTTGATGGGCGAGTACAGGGTCGCTGTAGACAAGCGAGCTGCCCTTGCCGCCAATGTCGAAGACGCGATGGCCAGTGCCATGATCCGGTTGGGCAAGGTGCTGGACGAAGCCAATATGATAAGTGCCGCCGACGGTAGCGGCGGCACCTGAAGATGAAAGCTGAGTTAATGCGGGGTGGCTTGGGTGTTGGGCTTTTCCTCGCTTTGATGTTCGGTGGCTGCTCGCAGGATGAGCCCACCGAAGCCGAACGCAAGCGGTGTTTTGACCGGTATATCCTGGAGCATCAGGAGGAGTATTCGGTCGAGACACTGAAGAAAACTGCGGCGCTAAAATGTTACTCCTGAACACATCCCCCAAGGAATTGGGCCTTGAGTTAGTCCGGGTATTATTCGTTGGTCTGGTGATCGGTATTCTCGGCGGCGTAGCCGCTAACCTTTTTGTACTGGGTGTGGGCGAGATTGACGGGCTAGTTCGCGAGCAAATGGTTGGGAAAAGCGCACTGAGCGCGGGTCTCATTCGCTGGTCGGTCCTCATCGCCGGTGCATTAGGAATATACGGACTGAAACAGGCGTTTAAAATGGATCGCTGGCATGGGCCGGCGGATGCCATCCTCGGTGCACACCGGCCCGACGCACCCTTCCCGGCGCGAGAAGGCTTTATCTCGACCACCGCGGCGTTCGTCTCAGCGAGCGCCGGTGCCTCGGTGGGTCAATATGGTCCGGTCCTGCATTTTGGTGCGTCAGTAGGCGCTCAGGTGCGAACCTTATTCCCCACACGGCTCACGCCTGATATCTACGTGGCCTGCGGTGTGGCGGCGGCGATTTCGGCAGGGTTCGGTGCCCCGATCGCCGCCGTGGTGTTGGTGTCAGAGGCTATACTGCGACACTTCGCCGTCCGGGCCGTGGCGCCCATCACGGTGTCAGCGATTGTGGCGACCGCTGTCACCCCGCTCTTTTTTGATCGGGTGTCGCCGTACTCGGTGACTGCCAGCCCCACTGACTGGGGGTTGATCCCCGTTGTGCTGGGGCTGGGTGCTTGCGCAGCGATATTGGCGATAGTCTTTATGCGCTCGCTGTTGCGCACAGCGGCTTGGGCCAAGTCCGTCAATAATGAACTCGCCATGCTACTAATGGCTGCGACGCTAATGGCCCTAATCGGCATGCTGGTGCCCGAAGCGGTGGGACTCGGCACCCAATCGGTGAATGATCTGTTGGCGGGTGAGAAGCTGGTTGGCGAGGCTGCACTGATGCTGGTTGCTAAACTTGTTGCGACCGTCGTCTGTATCGGGCTGGGCCTGGTGGGTGGGGTCTTTTCCCCTGCGTTGTTTCTTGGCGCATCACTGGGTTATCTGGCGGGTTTTGTAGCGGTGGGTCTGGGCTTTGATCCGTCCGCTGTCTTCATGCTCACCGTCGTGGGCATGGCGGCGGTCGCCGGGTCGGTAATTGGTGCACCGATTGGTGTTGTCCTGATCGTTTTTGAATTTACGCGCAGCTACGAGTTCGCTGTTGCGGCGATTCTGGCGGTGTCGATGTCGTCTTTCATCTCGACGAGACTGTTCTGCTACTCATTTTTTGACCGTCAGCTCATCGCCCGGGGTTTTGATCTGCGTCAGGGGAGGGAGTTCCTCTCGCTCAAGGATATTTCGGTGGCCGATCTCGACGTCGAGGTGGTGGAGTCTGTGACCGAGGGTATGACAGGGGAAGACCTCGTAGCGCACTTGCGGGCGTCCCACCGAACCGAGGCCTATGTGGTGAACCCGCAGGGCACCCTGACCGGCGTGGTGCCCATATTAGCGGCGCTCGCGAACCCGGATCAAACCGCGTCCGCATTGATTGAGGATAATTATCTCGTGCTCAACCTGAGCGATGATCTTCAACAGGCGTTAGGGATTGCGCGCCGATTTGTCGGTGAGGCCATCCCGGTTGTTGATGAAGCGGGCGCTCTTGTCGGTTGCCTCAGTGAAGGTGCCATTCTGGGCGGTACATTAGATCGTCAGGAGGAGGTAAAGGGACGTGAGCGCAACTAGCCGCTTTCTCGCCTGTTGCATTGCCCTGATATGGCCGCACGTCGGCATCGCCGACACTCGAGAGGATCAACTTCGCGCTGGTCTGGCGGCCATGGAACGACAACACTATGCAACGGCAATGCGAGCGTGGTATGACCTCGCCGCTGCCGGGGATCCGCAGGCACAGCACAACATTGGCTATCTGTACGAAGAGGGACTGGGCGTGACCCAGCAATACGACGTAGCGATGGACTGGTATCGTCGCGCTGCCGATGGTGGCCTTGCAGAGGCCGAACATAATCTCGGCATGATGTACGTCGAAGGCCGCGGGGCGGCGAAGAGCTGGGCTCAGGGGTTGATTTATTTTCGCAAGGCAGCGGACAAGGAATTGACCGAGAGTCGCTACATGATCGCGCTAAGCTACTTTGAGGGCGAGGGCCAGATTCAGAACCGGCGTCTTGCCTACGAGGGCTTTCGCGAGACCGCCATTGAGGGATATGCCGACAGCCAGTACATGCTTTCTTTTATGCTATTGGATGGCAATGATGTGAAGCGTCGGTCCGCCCAGGCCTACGTTTGGGCTGCCCTCGCTTTGATGCAAGGTCAGCAGCAGGCTCAGGAGATTCGCGATGCCGCGGCGATGCGGATCGACGAGGCAGAAACCAGCGACGCACTGTTTGTGCTATCGCAGTGTGAGTCGTCGGGTGTCAGAGGTTGTTTGCTTTCTCTGGACTCCCTGCCCTGAGCCACTGGCGCGGTGTGCCGAGGGATGGACAGGGTTTTCAATAGAACGGGCTGCAGTCTAAGCTGACGGAGGCTTTTCACGTAGTCATTCACACGGCCATCAATTGGCTCGACTTCGAGAGATCCATGTTTTCCCAGGCTTCAGCGATGGGCTTAAGCAGGCTCTTGACCTCGCCGATAGTGTCGGGCAGTTTGTCTACTCGCACATTGGCTGCGAACAGCTTGCGGATAGAGTAGCCGTAAAGTTCACCAAGGTTAACTGCGATGTCTCCGCCGCGCTCGTAGTCGAGACTGCCCTGCAGGCCCACCAAAATGCGGCACGCCTTGGTCAGATACTCACGCACTTGATCCGTGTTTTCATGCTGATGATGCACTTCTGCGCCCGCCAGCGCACCGATCAACGCCTTGAAAAGTAATGTAACCAGCTCGTGTCTGTCTGCGGATGCGACAGCAGATTCAATATCAAGTCGCTTGTATGCCGCTGCGGCTTTGATACGCGTCATGCTTACCTCAGGGAACTTCTTTTTTCGATACCCTAAATATCGGCATAATCGCGTCGAACTTTACCGTGCGCGCGCTACCCCTTTAAGTCTGACAACGCACTGTTTTGAAGTGATTTTTTCCGATAATACCCACCTCAAGGTGGTTTTTTGTGATCTCAGAGCGATGATGTGAGCTTGCAAGCCCAAAACATGAGGATCATGTATGAGACGCACGGTGCATCACCACTATGGGACCGTCGTGTTATGGTTGTTGGTAATTGGTTGGTCGCTCGGCTCCATTGCCGCCGGCACCAATCTCGCGCCTGCTACCAATACCGGGCTTAATAATATCCACTTTAAATTGGTGCGTTGCAGCGAGGCCGGCTTCTGGATGTTCGATGTGATCAATAATAATTTTGCGCCCTCGACCGTCGAGTACTTCTTTTGGTTGGAGGACGATCAGGGGGACGCGATCGATGGTGATGCAGGCCAGCTGAAATTGGCGCCCAAGAGCCGTGCATCGGTGACCTTGAAATTTGGGTGTGACGTGGCTTTTACGGAACTAAAGCCTCACTTTCGCTTGGACCCGGTCGGATTCGCGCGCCCATAGGCATGCTCAGTGACGAGGTGTTAGGTAACTTGTGAAGAACCGGTACACTGAGGCCCCTCGATAATTAAATGCGGTAACAATGGATCGGCTCATTATTGGTATCAGCGGGGCGTCTGGCGTGCAGTATGGAGTGCGTGCATTGGAGCTGTTACAGCCGTTGCCCATTGAGACGCATCTCGTTATGAGCAAGTCCGCTGAGTTGACTGTGCACCACGAATTAGATCGGACGGTTGATTCGATTCGGGCCCTCGCAGACGAGTGGCACCCTGTGCGCAATATTGGAGCCTCGGTCGCGAGTGGTTCGTTCCGCACTGTGGGTATGTTGCTAGCCCCTTGCTCCATTCGTACACTTGGAGAGATTACCTCCGGCGTCACCTCGTCCCTGTTAACGCGCGCCGCCGATGTGGTGCTGAAGGAGCGTCGCCGGCTTGTCTTGATGGTGCGCGAGACGCCCCTGCATTTAGGCCACCTGCGTAACATGGTGGCAGTGACTGAGATGGGTGCGGTGGTCGCGCCGCCCGTGCCTGCGTTTTACACCAAACCGGAGTCACTTGATGAAGTGGTGACGCAAAGTGTGGCCCGCGCCCTGGATCTATTTGATATCGCTCTGCCCGAGACCCATCGCTGGACCGAGTCGTGACCCGCCTGCTTGACCGCGCCCGCCGGCAGTCGCTGGCTTGGTTGGTATTCTTCGTCATCGTGGTTGATCTGATCGGATTCGGCATTGTGATACCGATCTTGCCCTTTTTGTCTCCACAGTTAGGTGGGGGCACTGATGACATCGCTTTCATTTTAGCCACTTACAGCGTCGCTGCGGCAATTGTCGCGCCGATCTGGGGCAAGTTGTCTGACCGAGTAGGCAGGCGCCGGATTCTCGGTATCTGCCTGCTTGGCGGTGCGGTATCTCACTTCCTGCTGGCCATTGCTGACACACTCTGGCTGGTTTATTTGTCTCGCGCGGTGGCCGGAATGATGGCGGGCGGGGTTCCGGTGGCCACCGCCCTCATCGCGGATGCCAGCACGCCTGAGCAGAGATCTAGAGCAATGGGCCTGATCGGTAGAGCGTTCGGTATCGGTTTGATCCTCGGGCCCGTGATCGGCGGGGTGCTCGCCCGAAGTGAGACAGACTTTATGCTGCCCTGCATGGTTGCCGGCGTGTTATCGGCCCTTGCCGCCGGGTTGGCTTTTATCCTCTTACCAGCCGGTAAGGGCCCGGAGGGTCATGCTGAGGCGGCAGTGAATGAGGATCTCTCTGCGCCACTCCGCCGTATTGTAAAGCGGCCCGGCTTACTCCTCTTTATCTGTCAGTTTTGTTTTCACACTTCTGCGGTGAGCGCCTCCGTCTATCTGTTTCCACTTTGGGTAGCGAATGGTCTTGGCTGGCAGGCCCGCGAAGTGGGATTGTTTTTCGGGCTGATCGGCGTCGTTATGGTGGTTACACAGGGCAATATTCTGGGGTGGATGACGGACCGCTTCGGTAATCTCTGGGTATTGCGTAGCGCGGCCCTTTGCTTCAGTGCCTCGCTGGCGCTATCTGCTGTTGCTACCCAGGCGTGGGCAATGGGCGCGCTAGGCCTGTTGTCGTTTTCCGCGGCCACGCTATGTCTGCCGGTGCTCAATACCATTGCGAGCCATTTGGTCACCCCTGCGTCGCGAGGGCAGTTCTTTGGCGTGACGGCCTCTTCTGCTGCTTTCGGTCGGATTTTGGGTCCGTTGGTCGCCGCGGCTTTATTGGCACAGGGTGGCTACGAGCTGGCCTGGTTGGGTACTAGTGTCTTCGTCCTGCTGGTTGTGATGTGGTCGATGGTCTGCGGTAATGGACTCATAAGCCAGCCGACCGATACCGCAGCCGATCTATCGAGGAGCGCCCTGTGACGTCGAAGTGCGTGATCAGCCTTGACCTGCCCGAGGATATCGTCGCGCCGTTAAGAGATCAGTTTGATCTGCTGACATGGTCAGGCAAGGAAGCGATGCCTGAAGTAGCGCTGCAAGATTGGCTTGTTGATGCAGAGGGCTTGTGGTGTGCACTGTCCACGCCGATCACGGCATCCGTTATTGAGGGTGCTGCGCAATTAAAGGTGATTTCAACTATCTCGGTGGGTGTTGATCACATCGATTTGGCGGCAGCTACGGCCGCCGGCATTCCCGTGGGGCATACACCGGGCGTGTTAGTGGATAGCACTGCGGACCTGGCGGTGGGGCTGATGATCGCAGCAACTCGCCGTATCGCTGAGGCGGATCGATGGATAAGAACGGGCCAATGGTCCCAGGGCTGGCAGTCAGACTTGTTGCTGGGAACTGACCTCAGTCAGGCCATTGTCGGCATTGTTGGTCTGGGCCCTATTGGCGAAGCAACCGTTAAGCGCCTTCGCGGGTTTGGCGCCACGCTCTTGGGTTGGAACCGGACACCGAAAGCCCTCGACGGGGTCGAGATGGTAGAACTTGAGGACTTATTCGCTCGTTGTGACATCGTGTCGCTTCACACCGCCCTCACGCCAGACACGGTCCAGATTGCCAGCCGCAAGCGGTTGGCGAGCATGCGTGCCGGTGCCACTCTCATCAATACCGGCCGCGGTGCGCTGGTCGATGAAGCGGCTTTAGTCGAAGAGTTGTCCAGCGGTCGTCTCAGAGCAGGTCTCGATGTGTTTGAGACTGAGCCACTACCAGCTGATCATCCGCTTTTGCGTCTGGATAATGCGGTGTCACTGCCGCATTTGGGCAGTGCCACGTTTACGACGCGGATGGCCATGGTGACCCGAGCGCTTGAGAATTTGCAGGCTGGGATGTCGGGTAAGCCTCTGCCCTTTTGCGCGAACCCGGAGGTATACGGGCTCAGCGGGTAGGGGCGTCGGGTAGTACCCGCAGCGCTCTCGCAATGCCTGGCTCGAGCTTGCGGCGAACCTTGTTCAGATTAGGCTGGTTCTGGTTTTCTACCACCTGGCTGATGTTGGCCGACCAGACCGAGGCCAGATTGTCGCCATCCTCGAAGTTGAGCATCAGGCTGGCGACCTCTCGTGGGCCACTCAGCGCATAGGCATTGTCCATGACGGCGGGGTCCGGTCTGCGGTTGATGACCGAGCTGGTCGGCGTAGGGTTGGGCATACCGGGGTCGGTGCCACCCTCCAGCCGCGCGCCGAAGGCGTAGCTCACCAGAAAGTCGCCACCGGAAGCTTGATAGCGGTAGCCCTTTTTTTGCAGCGATACTGAGATCACCTCTCGTACCGTGGTCGAGAGCTGGTAAAGCGTCTCCATGGACTGAGGGACACCCGTTGGTGCCTCGGCGCGCCAACTGAAGGTCTGATAGCCCTTGGCGGCAAACCGATTTGCTGGCGCAGTGTGCACCTGCATGGTGGTACACCCCATAATGCCAATGCAAAGTAGGGTGATGGCTGTGTGCCGCAAGCAGCTCGTCCAATTGATCATGTTCATGCCGCTTCTTGCGCTTCCTTTTACGAGAACCATATCAATTTCACCATCATGCCGGCGATCGAAAGCACGACCACCCAGCGGATCACACGCTCACCACCTCGAAGCGTCAGTCTGGCGCCGAGCCAGCCGCCGCCAGCATTGCCTAACGCCATCACGGCACCTATCCACCAGAGTAGCTCGAGTTGACTGCCAAACACCCAAAGGGCAGAGAGTGTATAGAGCATAATAATAAAAACTTTGTGGATGTTGGCTGCCACCAGGTCGAGTCCCAGCACCCGGTTGAGGATCGGCAGCAGAATGAAGCCCATGCCGATTTGTATAAACCCGCCCCAGAAGCCAGCTGCGATCATCAGAACATGCCCCCAGAGGCGTCGCTGGGGTGTCGGGCGTGAGGCAGCCGCTCTATGGCCTCGACCCGCATCGGTCAGCATGAGAATCATTACCAGACCCATCACGGCAGCGAGCACCAGATTGAAGGTTTCGACTGGTAGGCGCACCCCGACCAGCGCGCCCGCCACCGCCCCCGGTACTGCGCACAGCGAGAGCGACAGGATCATGCCGGACCGGGGCAGCCCATGCCGGATGTAGGTCAAGGCTGCACTGATGTTGTGGGCGAGAATGGGTAGTCGATTAGTACCATTGGCGACGGGTCCCGGCACACCGAGAAAAATCATCACGGGCACTGTAATGACCGAGCCGCCTCCCGCCATCACATTGATAAAGCCTCCCGCGAATCCCGCGACGATCAGAATCCCGATTTCCCACAGTGCGAGTTCCACAATCAGTCGCGGGGTGTCCGCATGGTCACGAATTCCTCCGCCGCCGTGGGGTGAATACCTACGGTGCGATCAAAATCGGCTTTGGTGGCACCCATTTTGATTGCAATACCTAGTCCCTGGCAGATCTCGCCGGCGTCAGCGCCCACCATGTGGGCTCCCAGCACGCGATCAGATTCGGCATCGACGACCAGCTTCGTCATGGTGCGCTCTTCACTGCCGCTCACCGTATGTTTGAGCGGTCGGAAGGTGGACTCGAAAATGGTCACCTGATGTCCTGCAGCCACTGCCTCCTCCTCGGTGAGCCCCACCGTGCCGATGGGGGGTTGGCTAAACACCGCGGTTGGGATGGCGTGATAATCCATGGTCTGGGCTTGACCACCAAACTGAGTTTGCGAAAAGGCCATCGCTTCGCCAATGGCCACTGGCGTTAGCTCCCAGCCGCCTGTCATGTCGCCTAGGGCATAGATACTGGGCTCGTCGGTTTGGAAGTTGTCGTCAACTGACAAATAGCCATGCTCAGTCAGCGCGACTGCAGTGTGCTCAAGTCCGAGATTGGCAATATTGGGTCTGCGACCAGTCGCGGACAGCACGGCATCGAAGGGCTCGTTACCGTCCGAGAGGTGGGCGAGTATGCCACCGGATTGGGGCTCCAGCGCCATGACATGGTGATTGAAGCGCACGTCCACGCCGGCTTTACGCATTTCTTCGGCCAGAAATCGGCGAATATCGTGATCGAAACCTCGAAGAAACAGCTCGCCGCGATAGCTTTGGACGACACTGGCGCCCAGGCCCGAGAAGATGCTGGCGAATTCGGTGGCGATGTAGCCACCACCCACAATAAGTAGTCGCTCGGGAAAGCGCTCCAAGTCAAAAATCTCGTTAGAGGAGAGTGCCAGCTCGATGCCGGGGATATCCGGCATGGCAGGCCAGGTTCCCGTGGCGAGCAGAATCTTCTCGGCGCGGTAGTGGGTCTCTCCCACCACAATCTCTTGTGGCCCGGCGAGCGTCCCGTGGCCCTCGATAATATCGACCCCGGGCGCCTCAAGCAGGCGCGCATAAATGGCGTTCAGTCGCGCGATTTCGTTGGTCTTGTTGTCTCTCAGCGTGTTCCAGTGAAAAGAAATTCCCTCCGCTTTCCAACCAAATCCCGCGGATTCCCGCCAGGCAGCTGCGTATTCGCTGGCATAAACGTAGAGTTTTTTCGGGATACAGCCTACATTGACGCAAGTACCGCCTAGTGCGGCCTCTTCTACCACGGCTACCTTTGCGCCAAATTCGGCGCTCTTCCTCGCGGCCCGGACGCCGCCGGAGCCTGCGCCGATGACCAGCAGGTCGTAATCAAAGTGTTGAGTCATCGATTCACCAAAACCGCCGCGTAACGCGTCGCCTTCTGCAATTTCATTGTCATCGCGCTTCGCTTACAGTCGAGCGATACGCGGCCTACCAATGGATGAGATGTCGACCATGCTGAGCAATAGTGCATTTCGCAATAGTGACCTAAGAAGGATACACGCAATCGCTTTATGCGCGCTCCTTATGCTGCTGATGAGTAGCCCGGTGTGGTCTGACTCGGATCTGCCCGAGGCGAGTGAGTCACAGCCTCCGGCTAGAATCGAGTTGATCGATCAGACGGTGGTTTTCGGTGAAATCACAGACATTCATGACGGCGAGCTGTACGTAACGACCGAGTTGATAGGAGATGTCACCATCGCTCTCTCATCAATTCTGTATCTAGAGTCGGATCAGGACATCGAGCTGCTTACAACCGAGCAGGAGAAACTGGCGCTTCCCTCTTTTATGGTAGTGGACGGCGAGGTGGTGCTGGACGACGCCGATAATTTAACCCTGGATCAGTTGGATGTGGCAAATCCGGAGGACTGGGAGCAGGGCCGTGGCTATCACATCACTGGACGCGTCACGAGCTCGATCGAATACAACCGGGGAAATACCGAAACGGATAACTTGAATCTAGATGCGGAGACAATTCTCGAGAGTCTTCGGGATCGTATTACGTTGCGCGCTGACTATGAGGAGAGTAGCGCGCTAGTTCTCGATAAAGACGATGACGGGAATGCAATCCTAGATGCTTACGGCAACGAAGCCAAAATCAGCCAGGACACAGCGAATAATTGGCGAGTGGAAGGCAAGTACGACTATTTTCTGTCGGACCCGCGCAATTATCTCGGTTTGAACGTGGGACTCCATGCCGACCAGTTTGCCAACGTGGACCGGCGCACCTACGCCAGCGCCTATTTTGGCCGGAAAATTCTGACTCGCGACACGCTAACCTTCGATGCTGAATTGGGGTTGCTCTACGTCGACACTGATTTTGCGGTTTCCGAGGACGACTCCTACACGGGCGTCAACATTAACCTCACTGGCGAGACGCAGCTTTTTGAAAGTAGGGTGACGCTATATTTCCGGCAGGCAAACATTGTCAATTTGCAGTCGACTGAGAGGTCCATTTATCGCACTAAAGTGGGTTTAAGATTCCCTCTGTTTTTGGGGCTAGAGGGAGCAGCAGAGGCGACCGCAGATTATGACGGCGGTGCCGCAGACGGTAAGGAAAAGCTCGACAAAACGCTAAAATTCCGAATCGGTTATACCTGGTAAATCGGTTACGAATGAGCGAGTCGGTCCGTAGCGATGTGATCTTCCTGCCCCTGGGCGGCTGTGGAGAGATCGGCATGAACTTTAATCTGTTTGGTCATGCTGACCACTGGGTCGCCGTGGACTGTGGCATTACCCTGGAGCAGGTGCCGGGTGCACTGAGACCATCCGTACAAATGCCCGACCTGAGCTTTATTGCTGCTAGGCGCGAGCAACTCGCGGGGCTTATTGTGACGCATGCCCACGAGGATCATCTCGGAGCGCTGCCCTATCTCTGGGAGCAACTACGTTGCCCGGTCTACGCCACGCCTTTTGCGGCCGCGGTGCTACGACATAAAACGCGAGGCCGCAGGGGAGTGCTACCGAGTTCGCTGATCGAAATCGAGCCGGGCGAGGAGAT
Source organism: Halieaceae bacterium (assembly GCA_902623175.1). Lineage (GTDB taxonomy): Bacteria > Pseudomonadota > Gammaproteobacteria > Pseudomonadales > Halieaceae > Luminiphilus. The sequence continues at coordinate 13,396 of CACNSR010000025.1, read as the reverse complement.
CAAGGTTGGCCCCTTTGATATCGAGTGGATCCCGATCACGCACTCCACGCCTGAAACCTGTGCACTTAGCATCACAACCCCCCAGTCTCGGATACTACATACAGCAGACTGGAAGATTGATACCGATCCTGTCGTCGGTGCAGCTTGGTCCTCCAGGCGATTTCGCGAGCTAGGTGAGGAGGGGATTGACGCGGTGATCTGCGACTCCACCAACGCGTTGCGCGTGGGACATACACCTTCAGAAGGTGAGGTCGCGGTCGGTTTGCGTCAGGTCATACAGCGATGCGAGGGGCGCGTCGTGGTGGGCTGCTTCTCCAGTAACGTAGCGAGGATGCAAACTCTAGCGAGCATTGCCCAGCGGACAGGTCGTTATCTGGGGGTATTGGGGCGCTCGGCGTCGGGGATGGCGCGGTGCGCCAAGCAGGTCGGTTTATTATCGGAAAACTTTCAGCTCATCTACGCGGAGCACTTGGGGTATCTGCCGCCGGCTGAGGTGCTTGGCGTGGCAACGGGCAGTCAGGGCGAATGGGGTGCGGCGCTGCATCGCCTCATGATGCAAACGCATCCTGATCTGGCGCTAGAGGCCGGTGATACCGTCATTCTCTCCTCCAAGACCATTCCGGGAAACGAAGCCTCGGTGCAGCGCCTGATCGAAGGATTGCGCGGCCGTGGCATCGAGGTGATTTCTGCGGACGACAGCGAACTGACCCTGCACGCATCAGGCCACCCCTGCCAGGGGGAACTGGCAGATCTTTATCAGATTCTTAAACCGACGCTGGCCATTCCAGTGCATGGCGAAGTTGAGCATATGAAGGCCAACGCCAGCGTGGCGCGGGAGTGTGGCGTCGACGTTACGTTGACCGGGATAAATGGGGATCTTTTTTATCTCAGCCCCACGCCGGGCGTGCGTCGCCGCTACGCCGAGGTGGGGCGCTTGCAGTGGTGTGAGGAAACAGAGCGGCTGATCGGCGCTCCCTGAGAGTTGTTAACGGTATCGTCCGGGCTGAATCAGGGCGCGTCCTCCATGCCCGTCGCCCGTCGCGCCGCGGCGTGCTCCGCATCGGCAGTGTTAATCCAGCGATAGGTCAGGTAATACTTAAAGGTATTGGATACGTATTGCACGGTCTCGCGCCCCACTTGTTCCGCGACGACCACTTCGACGTTGTCGAACCAGAGATTGGGATCGTAGCCGCGCTCTTCTGCTTCACGCCGCAGCTGACGAATCCGCCCGGGTCCGGCGTTGTAAGACGCGAGCGCCAGTAGAGAACCATTCAACCCATCAAGCTCGGGACCGCTAAAATAGCGCTCCTTTAAAAACGCCATATATTTCGTGCCAGCCTCAATGTTGGGCTCCAGCTCATCGATGTTGGGGACGTCCACATTTTTGTCTTCGGCCGTGCTTGGCAGGAGCTGCATCACCCCGATGGCGCCTACAGGACTGCGCACGCTTTGGTCGAGCCGCGACTCCTGAAAGCCTTGGGCCGCCAGTAAGGTCGGGTCCATGCCATACACCGTGCCATATTTTCCAAACAGCGGTGAAAGCTTTTGGTAGCGACTCAGCTCTGTGGCACCCATCGCATTTTCTGTCCAGTCGAAATCTCGTACGTAACGGTTGTGGATAATGTTGCCGAACAGCGTGCCCTCGCGATTGTCTTTGAGGAATGTATTTAGAAAGGCTTTGAGCAGCGGGCTGTCTGGCCGTATTGCCCAGGCGAGCCGCGCGCCTTCTCGTAGCACTAAGTCATTCCGCACCGTGACCCGAGTGAAGACGTCTTGCCACATTTGCGGCTTGTAGTCATCGACGACCGCCCACGGTAACAGGCCGGTGTCGACCATTTCGATCAGGTCTTCGTCTTCCAGTGATTCGTCGACTGCTTCGATGCGGATCGCCGCCTGGCCCTGTTCAACCAGCTGTTGGCTCAGTTCGCGGACGCTCTCTGCGTAACTACTTGAGAGGCGCAGGTAAACGGTTTTGCCTGACAGGTCCGCCAGCGAACCAAGGCGCGGCGCGCTCGGACCAGTAATAAGAACTTCCTTAAGGGGCTTGCTTACCGGGTTGGTGAAGTCGACCGCCGCTTGCCGGTTGTCAGTGACGGTGGTGCCCGCCATGACGATATCGCCGTAGCCCGCCCGTAAGGCCGAGAAGAGCTGATCCCTGGCTACCGGGATAACAGCGACCTGCACTGTCAGCAACCCGGTTTTGAAGGCCTCGTTGATCACTTTTTGCAGCTTGTCGGCGTATTCCTGGACGCTTCCACGCGGTCCGTCCTCGAGAAAGTAGCGGCCCGGGCCATACACGGTCAGGACGCGCATAGAGCGGCGCTCGACCATGGTGTCGAGATCCCCAAATTGCGGCATGACCCCATAGCGTTTCAGGCTACCAGAGCCGGCACCGGTGCTGCTCGCCAGAATACCGGTGGCCTGGGTCTGCTCGGGCGTTGTGTCGACGCTCGCCAGAATATTGTCGGGTGGTAGGGTCACGGGCTCAGAGATCGCGAACTCGGCGGGCGCTGGTGCCGGAGTTGAGGCCTCCCGGACTTCCGCAACGCTATCGTCACTGCATCCGGTGAGCACTATTGACAGGATCACAGCGCCCGTTAGCAGGGCGTTGGGTAGAGTTGCAGCGAACAGTGAACGCATGTAAAGACGCTTCCTGATCGATCGGCGGCGTGAATGGATCGCCCCGGGTTGCTCATCTTGCCAGCACGGGTTGGCGCTCACCCCATACGACAGTCCAACACCAATTTACCAAAATGCGTGCCTAAGCGCATATGTTCGTGGGCCTCCAGGACGTTCGCCAGGGGGTAAGCTGTATCGACGATAGGTTGTATATCGCCTGCTATCACCTGCGGCCAGATGCGTTCGCGAATCGCGGTGAAGCAGCGTGCACGTTCCGCGGTATTGAGTCTCCGAAGCGTGCTGCCGGTTAAGGTCAGTCGCTTCATAAACAGCGTGGTGAGATTGATCTCGCTGTGCATACCGCGCATTACGCCAATACACACAATGCGGCCGTCGGGTGCAGCGAGTTCCAGATTGGCTTGCATCAGATCGCCCCCTGCGATGTCCAGAATGACATCGACTTGCCCAACGTAGCCTGCGTCAGTGAACTGTGCGGTGAGGCTGCTCTCACGGTGGTTCGCTACAAACGACGCACCGAGCGCCTTCACTGCATCACATCGCGCCGCTGAACCTGCGGTCGAAATCACGTCCGCGCCAAGAGCCGCAGCCATCTGGATACCGATCGAGCCAATGCCGCTGCTACCTCCGTGGATCAGCACAATCTCACCCGCTGACAGTTGGCCGCGTTCCATGACGTTGTACCAGACGGTTAACAGCGCCTCGGGTAGCGCGGCACCCTGTTCAGTAGAGAGGTTATCCGGCAAGGCGAGGCAGTGATCCTCGCGAGCGATAGCATGGGATGCATAGCCGCCGCCATGGGTCAGTGCGCATACCCGATCCCCCATCTTTAGTGTTGTGCAGTGCTCGCCGACCGCGACTACCCTGCCCGCGACTTCGAGTCCCGGTATGGGAGATGCGTCCTCGGGTGGCGGATAGAGTCCCAAACGTTGCAGCAGATCGGCGCGATTGATACCGGCATGGTCCACGGCGATGAGGACTTCGTCCAGCCCTGTTGGGGGTGACCTATCGTTGACTATCCTGGCCAGCTCCGGTGTCTCGAAGTGAATGAAATGTCTGTCCATAGCGCGCCTCTGCCCCTGTTAGATCCCTGACTGTTTTCCGCAGAGCGGTGAAGATAGACTACTGCGGCAATAAAATCTCTGGGAGCTATCGCCATGCTGCGATCCATGCCTATTAGGCGATTTAAGCGCGGTTTCAAGCTGGGGCTTATCAAGCTGCTCGTTGGGAACAAGGCTGCGGGCGTGCACCTGTCTTACGTTGGGCGGGGCGCTAGTGCGGATCTGTGTCGGCGTATCTTCGATATTGGTCACACCGATATCCTGGTGGTAACTGATAGGGCACTCAAGGAGCTCGGCTTGGCTGAGCGGGCTCTGGCACCGCTGGCTGATGCAGGGGTGAAGCTCCACTGGTATGCCGGCGTTGACCCTGACCCCACTTTCGCGCACGTGATGGAGGGTGCTGAAGTATTGCGGTCGGCGGGTTGCACGGCGATTGTGGCGGTAGGGGGCGGATCCTCCATGGATGCAGCGAAGATCATTGCGTGCACCCGCACCAGCGACGAGTCGCCCGACAAATGGGTTGGTTTGAACAAGGTGCCCGATGATGTCCTGCCGATTTACGCCATCCCTACAACCTCCGGGACCGGCAGTGAGGCCACCATGGGGGCGGTGATCAAAGATCCGGAAGAGCAGCTCAAGCACATCATTGTGGGCGAGGACCTGCTGCCGCAGGCAGTCGCGTTGGACCCGGATTTGTTATTGGGGTTACCAGCACCGGTCACGGCGGCGACAGGGATCGACGCATTGACCCACGGTATCGAGGCCTATATCTGTATTTGGGACCGCGGCACGCGAAAAGAGAACGGGCGTCTTGCTATTCAGGGGGTGTTTCGCTGGCTCGAGCGGGCGGTAAAGCATCCCGAAGATCTGGAGGCACGTCAGGGCATGGCGGTAGCGGCTTACCACGCGGGTATCGCGATCAACCAGGTGGGTGTCGGTAACGTTCATGCGATTGCGCACCAGCTGGGTGCCCGTTACGGCATTCCCCATGGCCAAGCCAATGCGCTCGCGTTACCGCATGTGCTCAAAGCCTGCCTCGCCGAGGCTGAGACCTCGCTGGCCGAACTCGCTGTCGTGACCAATGTGTCTGAAGCCCTCTCACCCGCGGCGAGAGCGCAGGCGTTTGTCGATGCAGTGCAGGATCTGATCACCAAAGTTGGCATTGCCGAGACTGACCCCAGGGTTCAGCCGGCCGATTGGACGGTGCTGGCTCATGCGGCGATGGATGAAAGTGACGGTTATGTGTCGCCTCGTCTGCTCACCAAGGCAGAGATCATGGATACGCTGCAGCGTATTACCGCGCGCTGATCGCCTCGACCCAGGCCTTGGTCAGCGACATAAAGCGTTCATGCCCAGGGGTTGGGCCCTCCGAACACGGGAAGCCGTGCGCCTCTTGAGAGAAGTGCTCGTGTTGCACCGTCACGCCCGCGCGTTGCAGGGCATTGGCTAGGCGCCTGCCATCATCTCTGAGGGGGTCTTTTTCGGCGGTTACCAGCAGTGAGCGAGGAAAACCGCTGAAAGGGATGCGTTTCCCCGGAAAAATGATTTCTGTCGAGGGGTCTGCCGGTGCCAAGCCGTCTAGATAGGTATCCATAAACCAACGCATGATGGACGTCGTTAAAGGCCCGCTCTTGGCATGCTCTATGTAGGAGCGCATCGCCGCGTGGTAGTGCTGCGTGGCCGGGTAAATCATCAGGCAACCCCTGAGTCTTGGCTCATCGGGCAAGCGGACGGCCGTGGCCAGCGTCAGATTCCCGCCGGCGCTGTCTCCGGCTATGACCACTTCGCCGTTGTTAGGGGCCAGCGCATTGAGGTTGTCAATAATCCATCGCGACGTGGTCATGGCGTCCTCATGAGCCGCGGGAAAGGGGTGTTCGGGGGCTAGCCGATAGTCAATTGACATGACCGTGCAGTGTGTTTGATGGGCGAGCCGTATACAGAAAGGGTGGTGGGTATCCAGATCGCCGATCGTCCAGCCACCGCCATGGAAGTAGATGATGAGTGGGCGGTGGCGGGAGCCGTGGTACATCCTCGCTCCGAGCGTTTGCTCGGGTAAAGGGAGCTGCAAAAGGCTGGTTTTGACGTCGGGGGCCGGTGCGCCTTCCCATGCCAACCGATTCATTCGCCGGTAGTACCAGCGGTAGACGAGGGTTTTGATTCGATTACGCAGTGTCGTCACGGGTCTTTACTCGGCGTCGACGTAGCGTGCCTCGGGGTCGGATTGATACTCATATCGGTCTTCAGCATTGATCCGTCGCTGAATGTTACCGCGGTGCCAGAGATAATTCAGGTGCGCCACGGTTTCACCGGTCGCCATCTGAATTTCGTTGTCACCAATTTCCCTTCCAAACAGACAGCGAAAGCATTCCGGTAACAGTTTCGGCTCCAAAAGCAGATCGTAAAGGTTTGCGAGCGCAAGGCGGTGGCTGTCGATGATCTGGTTGAGGCGAACGCGCACCCCGGTAAAGGGCGATTGGTGCGCGGGCAAAACCAGCAAATCGTCGGGCAACATGCCCAGTAACCGGGTGCTGGACGCGAGCCATGCTTCCAGCGGATTGCCATCGGGTTCAGTGGGAAACACCGATACATTGGGTGTGATACGAGGCAGGATCTGATCGCCGGCAATCACCAGCTGCAGCGCCGGGCAGTAGAGGCACGCGTGCTCGGGAGAGTGCCCCTGACCGACCACCACCTGCCAGTACCGGCCGCCGATCGACAGGGTTTGCCGGTCACTGAGGCGTTGGTAGTTGTGGGGCAGCGGCGTGGCGAACTGGCCGAAGCTGCCAAAGCGCTCCTTGTAATTATCCAGTTGTTCGTCGGTGAATCCCGTGCGGTGATAGAAGGAGATCGCCGGGGGTGGGGCAGCTTCACCCGTATAACCCATGATCAGGCTACCAGTCAGGAACTCCGCCTGTGTCATATACAAATCGCAGTCGAAACGTTCGCAAAGCCAGCCTGCCAGACCAATGTGGTCGGGATGCATGTGAGTGCAGATCACACGGTGGATGGGTTTGCCAGCCATGAAGCCGGTAAACAGGCATTCCCATCGCTCCTTGGCAGAATCCAGATTGAGGCAGGTATCGACAACGGTCCAGCCGTCTCCATCCTCCAGCAACCACAGGTTGATGTGGTTCAGGGGTCCCGGCATGGTGAATCGCGCCCACCAGACACCGGGCGCTACTTCGAAAGGGTCATCGCTGGGGTGTTGGAGCCTGCCCCAGGGGTAAGTCAGGCCACGGTATTGTTCGTCAACGCATTCCAGAGTCACTGTTAGCTCCTGATGTGAGGCGGAAGTGTGCGCGCCGTGTTTCACCCTGTCTACCAAGCTCTCCCTTTGGGGTTAATGACACACCGGTACCCCGGTGTGATACTGATGGAGCGCGCCAACCCTGTGCGTGGCCCAGATCGCTATAGTGTGGGTAGCCAAATTCGAGGAGAAAGCACCATGACCGCGACGCTCGATACGCAAGCACTCAAGAAGCTGGATCAGGCGCACCATCTGCATCCCTTCACGGATTTTGAGGATTACGCCAGACACGGTGGGCGCATCGTCAGTCGTGCAGAGCATATTTATATCTATGACTCTGACGGCAACAAGATTCAGGACGGCATGTCGGGATTGTGGTGCTGTAACCTTGGCTATAGTCAGGATCGCATCAAGCAGGCGGTGGCTGAGCAGCTCGCTGAACTTCCTTTCTACAACAACTTCTTCAGGTGCTCGAATCAGCCGGCGGCTGAATTAGCGGCGCGGCTCTCCCAGGTCACGCCTGAGCGGTTCCAGCATGTATTCTTTACCAACTCGGGGTCGGAGGCCAATGACACCCAGATCAAGCTGGTCCACCGCTACTTTGATTTGTTGGGTAAGCCGGAAAAGAAACTGATTATCAGCCGCCGAAACGCCTATCACGGTAGCACGATCGCGGCCTCAACGCTGGGTGGCATGTCAGCGATGCACAAGCAGACTATGGGCCTCGACTATGTGCATCACATCCAGCAGCCGCATTGGTTTGAGGAGGGCGCGGATCTTGATCCCGAGGCATTTGGTATCGCTGCGGCCCGCGAGCTCGAGAAAAAGATTGACGAGCTCGGCGAGAACAGTGTGGCGGCCTTTATCGCGGAGCCTGTGCAGGGTGCTGGCGGCGTAATCGTGCCGCCCGAGTCCTACTGGCCCGAGGTGAAACGCATTCTCGACGAGCGTGACATTCTGTTGATCTCCGATGAGGTCATATGCGGCTTTGGTCGCACTGGCAAATGGTTTGGCTTTGAGACCTATGGCACTGAGCCGGATCTGGTGACTTTTGCCAAGGCGGTCACCAATGGCTATATGCCCCTGGGTGGGAGTTTGATCAGTCAGAAGATTTCTGACGTCTTGTTGTCGGGCGGTGGCGAGTTTGCCCATGGCCTCACTTATTCAGGGCATCCTGCCTCCTGTGCTGCGGGCTTGGCCACGTTGGATATTCTTGAAGAGACGGGGATCATCGAGCAGGGTGTGGTGGAACTCGCGCCGTATTTTGCCAGCCGGCTAATTGAGCTAACAGATCATCCGATCGTCGGGCAGGTACGAGTCAAGGGGCTCTTTGCCGCGGTGGAGTTGGTGCGCGATAAATCGACTCGCGAGCGACTGGCACCCGAGTCGGCGGCGGCAGTCTACTGCCGCGACACCGCGATTACCCAGGGCCTAATGGTGCGCCAGACCGGCGACGCGATGATCATGGCGCCGCCTTTTGTTACCGAGCGCTCAGAGATTGACTTCTTGGTCGATCAACTGGCAGCAGCACTGGATCGGACTGGTCAGCACTACGGCGTAATACCCACCGCCGCCTGATCTGGCGTTTCTCCCCCATCGTATCTAACCAGCTATGAAGCTGGTTGATACATTTTGGTTCAACGCGGTGTGGTTCCAAGCGACCTGGTTCTGTTGTGTGTTGGGCAGGGAACCCTGGGTGCCAGTTGCGCTGTTATCTTTGGCGCTACATTTTTATCTGGTATCCGACCGTGGTCTCGAGTTTCGCAGGCTCTTGCCGGTCGCCATGGTCGGGATCGGTGTGGATGTTCTGCTCACTCTAAGCGGCGTGTTCGATTTTGCCTCGGCGACCATCGTCCCCCTGTGGTTAATAGTGCTGTGGTGGGTGTTTGCGGCCGCGCTCTACAGAAGCTTCGCCAAAATTGGGCAATCAATGTGGTTGGCCGCAGTATTGGGCGGCATCGCCGTACCCTTTAACTACATGGTGGGCGCCGGGTTGGGTGCGGTCTCGCTGCCCCTCGGTGAGATGCTCTCTGTCGCAGTGCTGGTCGCCATCTGGATCGGTTTATTACCCTTGCTCTATCGCATTAGTCACCGCATGGCGCTTGCCGCATGAAAAGCTCCATCCTCTTGATTGGCTGCCTACTCGTGACCGGAGTCGCGTTGGGCGCGGACCTTGGCGTAGAAGAGTCAACGCGAGTACCCGCTCTCGTTGGCGTCCCATCCGGGCAGTCAGCGACCTCTATCGACCAATCTACCATGGCGTCGTCTGGCGAGTTGGCTCTGGCTACCGACGTCTGGCCGCTGGTCGGCGAGGCGCGCCTTAAGGTATTTATCTGGGAGGTGTATGACTCTGCATTGTTCACGCCCAGCGGTCATTGGCAGGGGGATGGCCCTTACCGACTGTCTCTGCATTATCTGCGCAACATTCCCGCCGCCAAGCTCGTTGAAGAGACCGAAAAGGCGTGGCGACAGCAGGGCAGAGACCATCCCAGGCTGAGCGAGTGGCTGGCGCTGTTGGGTGAGCTCTGGCCCGACATCACTCAGGCTGACAATCTGGTGTTCGGGCTGAATGCGTCGGGCGAGAGCGCATTTTGGTTTAACGGCAGTGCGCTCGGTAGTATCAAAGATCGTGATTTCGGGCCACTGTTTGGCGGGATTTGGCTTGATCCTGACACGCCGAGACCAGAGCTGAGAGCGCAGCTGATTGGCCCGGCGTCAGAGTTCGCGCAGAACAGCACGCCGTAACTGGCATTGGCGGTCGCATTATTGTGACTGACAGCGTGCTGAGACGAGAGCCTTGGTTCATAGCGTCAAACCCTTCTTGTAAAAGCCGGGACAGATCTTGCTCAGCGTTGGTCATGTTGGCGCACCCCGTGTACTTTGATGGTGATAGGTGGTCAGCAGGTCTGCACCGCTATCCCCCATATGGCTCGCCAGGGCATCTACAAAGAGATAGAACAGCTTAGCCTGAGACATGATATCCAGCTTCGCGCAGGCGTGCTTTCGATGCAGCTTGACTGTCTCCGCAGAGATCCCCAGTTTTTCTGCCACGAGCCGCGTGCTGTTGCCAAGGAGCACCAACTCAATGACCTGCCGCTCGTGGCGCGTGAGTACCGATGAGCCGAAGGCGCCAAGGGCCTCTTGCAGACGCGTACGCAGGTCTGCGGGTTCCCTGGCCGGAGCCAGCGGGTTCCAGTGGCGGCGCACCAGGGCTTCCACCGCGGGGAACACTGCTTCGAGCCGATCTACCTGGTGCTTCGAGAAACGGCGGCTACTGCCGGTCATGCCCAGCGCAAGGTTGAGGGAGCCGCTGTCCAGCTCGATCAGTAGCCCACACTAATCCTGAAGGCCACACTCGTGGTGCCAGGTACGGAAGTACTCGCTTTCCCTAAAGCCACTCGCTGCTGGTGCACTAAGACGAAACACACCAAAGCAGTCATCAACCTGTGCCGCCCGATAAAAAGGGTCCAACAGAAGCGGCCCTTTGATGTAGCGACCCAGCGTCGTTTTGCCCCGTCTCTTGGGCGGCAGGTTGTATTCGATCACGGGAGGGTCTGCATAGAGGTAGCGGATTAGGGACACGTCATCCGCCTCGATCAGTTCGCGCATGCCGTTGCCTAAAGCGGCTGCGAAGCCCGACTCTCCCAGCAGGGAGGTGGCTTCATTCACAACCCTCGAGAAGGTGGTCAAGGCGTCCATGACACGAGCTTAGCGGTCGATCAGCGGGCGCCTCAAATTTTTGCCAGGTGATACGCTGGACCTTGACGCCACTGGCGCGAGGCGTCAGGGTTCGCAGGCGCTCATAGGGATAATCGATATGGCCAGCACCGCTCTGATTCTGCATCAATATGACGTCTCCCCGTTCTCACAAAAGGCGCAGAAGATGATGGGTCTCAAAGGGCTGTCTTGGCAGAGCGTGGAGATGCCCATGATTGCGCCGAAGCCCGACGTCGAAGCACTCACCGGCGGCTACCGCGGCACTCCGGTATTGCAGATTGGCCGGGATGTGTTCATCGACAACTGGATGATTGCGCGCGCGCTGGACGAGTTTGATGCCAGTGGCCCGGCGATCAATGCACAGGGTGGTTTGCGAGAAGCGGCCCTCTACGCCTGGGGGGAACGGCTTTTTACACCGCTCCTGCATGCGGCGTTGGCGGCCTACCAAAGCGAGTGGGATGCCGACTTTCTGGCCGACCGTAAGCGCGTGTTTCCCGATATTGATTTTGACACGCTCGATGTCTCAGACCCCGATCGCCGCAGTCAGGTGCGGGCGTACCTCGGGACCGTCGAGGCCCAGCTGGGAATGGGTCTGGATTTTTTGGGCGGCGCCCAGGCGGATAGCTGGGACATTCACGTCTGGGGGATGGTGTGGATGATCCGCAGCGCGCTGCCAGCGCTGATGCCGATTGTGGAGACCTTTCCGCGAGTCACTGACTGGTATGAGCGGATGTCGGCATTGGGGACGGGTGGTCGAGAGGATGTCGATATCGTCGCCGCGTGGCAGGCGTTAAAGGAAGGGCCAGCCAGACCGCTCCCCTGCACCCCGTATGAGGAGCCTCTGGCCCAATGGGTGGGCGAGATGGTTGATATTTCTGCTGGTTCAGCCGATCGTGGGAGCGCATCGGGCCGTCTACTCGCGGTGGATCACGAGCAGGTGGTGCTGGGCGTTGAGCCTATAACCGGCGAGGAAGCTCAGGTGTGGTTCCCCCGATTTGGCTACCACCTCATGCCGCTCGGTTAGTCAGGCGGTTTCTGCCAAATCCAGTGGGAAGCGATACAGCGATTCTGTTCCGCTCTCGTTCACAATAAAAACGTTTTCCATGTGGGATGGCCCCAGCCCGCTACCGAAGTAGAGGCAGTCAATACTGATCACCATGCCTTGTTCCACGGTGAAGCCTTCTTTCGCGCCGTGTAATCCTGTTCCCGGGTATTTCACTGGGCTTTCGAGCGGGACCAGACCCAAAGAGTGTGCGACCACAAGTAGTTTTTCTGGTGGGTCGAGTCGCTGGGCTGCCGGTATCTCATGGAAAGCGCAAATCTCCGCCGTATTGACCCCGGGCACGAGGCGCGTGCTAATTGTTTCAAAGATATCTCTTACTGCGTTGAACTGATCGCGGTAGGCGGGTGTGGCAGGCCCGATATGGGCAGTGCGATTGATGTCGATCCAAAAGTTTTTGTACCGCCCTTGGGTCTCGAGAATAGCGATCTCCCCACCTTCGAAGGGTCGGCTGACCGGCGTGCGAAACAAATCAGGGCGAAAGACCAGATCATAGGCACCGCCAAACAGCATGGGGCTACCCGGCAAGGGATCAACATCGTGGTCGATCATGAAATGCGCGACTTGCTTCTCGACTTCGCCCCAGCTTTTGCCAACGCCCAGCTGCGAGATGGTGTAAGCCATAATGGCATCCGCGATCTGCCCGCTTTCGCGCAGTGTGTCGAGCTCGTCATCAGTTTTCACCGCCCGAGCCCAGAACATGACATCTAAGGCATCGCCGGATGCCTGTCCCGTTAAAGCCTCGACCCGCGCCGCTACACGAAGATCATCAAATAGAATCTGCTCATCTTGGGCCACGTGACGGGACAGAGAGGCTGCGATTGTCTGAATGATGTCGGGCTCGCACTCACCCTCAACCAGCTCCATGGCGCCGCCCAGTTCTGCCAACAGGTCTTCGGGCAGGGCTAGATGGGCATCCTCAGCCCGCGCGGTTTCGCAGAAATTCAGCATGTCGAAGGTGGCCAGCCGGTCGAAGTGGACCGGGTGCCCACCACGTTCAGAGACAATGGGTGAGATCAAACTGGCTTCGGGCAGGATGAGCACAACGGGCGATGCCGTGTCAGTGGGGACAAATACCGCGGCTATGGGATCCACTAAATGCCAGCCGTCCATGACGGAGCTGAATCCCGAGGCATAAAAAATGTTGTCTGGCGTGCTAAGCACCGCCCCCCCGGCGCCTTCTGATACCAGTTGCGCCCGAATGCGGCTGATTTTCTGTAAATAACTGCTCATTTCCCTTCCACCAAGCCCCGTTTTTGTCATTAGTAGGATGCTTGTACGGACAAAATTTTAGCAGTATTCTGAAACTTGTTGGCGTTCAGCAAGCGACCGGAAGTGCGGTAAGAATCTGTTAGCGCCGCCATACACCACAAAAAAACACAACAGGAACATGCCATGACGACCAAAACTTCATCCGGGCGGTTTCCCGCTCGCAAAATGGCGCTGTCTCTCGCAGTCGCCATCGCTTCTCAAGCTCTCCCAACCCTTGCTCAGAACAATGACAAGGGTAGCGCCTCGGCGTTAGAAGAAGTGATTGTGACCGGCACCAAGCGTGACGTTCAACAGCAGGATCTGCCGATTGCCGTGAGTACTATTACCGCGGCGCAGCTGGAGAAGACTTTCCAGAATGATGTGACCGAACTGGCGCAGCTCTCCCCTAACGTCACACTCACT
>CACNSR010000024.1 GCA_902623175.1 Halieaceae bacterium | reverse complement strand
GCTGCTTCGTTTGCTCAGACGTGACGTCTCACATTACGACAGGCCTTTGGTAAACTCAGATCATCGATGACGGCGCCTAGCGCAGGCTTACTTTGGCGCCCGGCGCAGGCTTACTTTTATGTGCAACGTTTTCTGGCCGTTTTATCTCAGCTATCACATCCCTTGGTAGGGTCGTTCAGTCCTGAAATCTGTAGTAGTTGGAGTTTATGCCGCACGATACGACCTTTTTCGCGATCTTTGGGATGCTGTTTTATATCTTCGTTCCCCAATATTTTGGGTATGTCGCTATCGCACTGGCTTTCTGGTTAGGTTTCCCCGCAATAAGAGTTGTGTGGCAAACGACAAGAGATTTACGGGACATCCCAGGCGCCGATGATGAAGCAAATAATGAAGATAAGGCCGAAGAGGGAAACGACGATGATAAGACCGAGCAGGAATGATAAAAGAGCGACTACGGAATCTGTTGGCGGATGCGATAACCGTCACAATAACAACGGTAAGCGGTCTGTTCTCTAAACCCGACTTTTAAGAGTGTCAGCAGGGTCATCTGTATCGGTGACAGGAGCTCACGGCCCGTCCCCTCAACTAGGCAGATTTACCTGATGTGATCTCGGACATTGAGTAAGCGCTTTGATAAGCTACACCCGTTATGAGGAAAATACTCGCAAGTTTTTCGTTCTTATCGATGACCGCTTCTGCGGAGCCATACTTGATGTTGGAGGACTTCGATTACTATGACGACGCAGACTATGAGTACGTGGACATGCGCGGTGTAATCCGCAGGCCTGACCTAGGCATAGTCATCCCAGTGACAGTTCAGTACGACGGATCTGTTCTCTTGGGCGACCCTCCCGTGGATAAGATTCCATCGAGTAGAGTTCGCAGAGCAGTATGCGGAAGAGAGATTCAGTTTGCAGAACTCGCCTCAAAAATACTTGCCTGTCCACAGCGCTGATTGCAAGCTTCCAGATAAAATGAGGATTCTTGCCTATTTGCGCTGACCGAATTAAGCACGATTTAAAAATCATAAGGAGAATCAGCTTGAAGACTTTGACCCCATTAATACTAATCCTACTGCTCCTCACGTTTCAGGCCGCATTTGCCACGCAGGAGCGATACGATCCTCTAAGTCCCGGGGATTCGAGGGAACGCCGTCCTGCTGAAGATATGAGGGAGCGTCGTCCTGTTGAAGATATGAGGGAGCGTCGTCCTGCTGAAGATATGAGAGAGCGTCGTCCTGCTGAGGATATGAGAGAGCGTCGAGATAGTACTAACCAACGCTCTACTGATCGCCCTTGGAGAGAGACTCTCGCAAAATGCAGGGAAATGAAAAAAGCCGGCCAACTCTCCAGAGCCATGAAAGAGGAGTGTAAGGCCGCGCGAGAATTGAGGAAGAAAAGTAAGCAGTAACGGTATGGGCGATGTTCGCAAGCCCCGCTGTATCACCAGAAGCGCGGCTTGCGCAGCCCTGATGTATTCGAGCGGTAACCGTCAAAATTACAACTCCAGTTAATCCCCCGCGGGGGGCGTTCCTGTGACAAATAAGTGGCACGCCCAACGTAAGCCAATGCATCCCACCACGGGGAGACTGGACTCCTTATCGATGTGTTTGTTGTAGCTAGATGCACTGAGACGTCGCGAAAATAGGGCGGAAAGCACCTGAAATCCCTAGGCCATGGCGTTGGTGCGGGTTCTGATCCGCTCCCGGAACAGCAACATAAAACACTACTATGATCACATTTCTCGTTGGTTAGCTTGAGTCGGCGGCAGAACTGCAATCTTGGCATTGAATCTAAAGCCGCAATGCACTCTGCTTGCACCGATACTAGGTTGCACCGAGGTAAGACATAGTTAGAGTGACGCGCAAAAAGTTCTTTTGATACCAAAGTTCTGTCACAATTCACTGGCGCAAGCATCGACGAAGACGCGACGATGATCCAACCAACGAAACGACTTTGTTGCCTGACTTTGGCGCTTTTAACAAGCTTAAAGCCTTTGCACAGCGGCGCGCAGTCAGAACCAAAAAACGACGACGATCAGGCGGCAATCGAGATCCCGTCTTCTTCTGTGCGACTGGTAGAGGAGGTAGTGGTCACCGGATCACGGCTCAGACGAGACACTTTTTCGAGCGTCTCTCCGCTCCAGATAATCACTACAGAGCTCTCCAAAGAAGCAGGGGTAATAGATCCTGCCGAGATATTGCAGGGATCAACCGCGTCCACCGGTCAGCAGATCGATTTAACATTTCAAGGTTTTGTTTTGGACAACGGACCAGCGGCTTCCACAGTGAATCTCCGTGGTCTTGGCGCGAGCAGAAATCTTATTCTCATTAACGGTAGACGAGTGTCGCCATCCGGTGTTGAGGGCGCACCTGCGGCGCCCAATTTAAATTTACTCCCTCGATCGCTAGTTGCTCGCTACGACATATTACTTGACGGAGCCTCTTCAGTTTACGGTTCAGACGCTATCGCAGGTGTGGTGAACGCCGTCCTTAGGAAGGATTTTGCAGGCCTTGAACTCGAAATTTATAGTAACCATCCGGAGCAAAAAGGTGGAGCTGACTCAACAGTTTATGGCTCCTGGGGTGTCAATACCGATAGAGGGCTGTTCGGTGTCGGAGTTGAGTATGCGGTCACCAAAAAAGCCTCTCTGGGGAATAGGTCATGGACTTCAGGGTGTGAGACTCATGTGGAGGTGGATGAGAACGGTGGGCTGAGAACGGAAGGCCAATACTTTTCCTCTTTAGGATACGATCCCCTGGGCAACTGCCGACTGGGGAGCTTGGGTGCGCGAACCTTCATCCCAGATCTAGCGGTGGGGAGTATTTACTACACTCCGGGATACTCAAACGGAGGTTGGGGAAATTTTTCTGAGTCAGGGGACCCGTTTACAGGCTTAGCCGCGGATGGGGACGGTGACGGCCGAGGCGATGTTGATCTGCGTCAGTACGACTTGAATGGCAAGCCCAATCAGCTTAACGCCGATCTTTTTCCTAAATCTACACGTTTTAACATCATGGCTTTCGGAGAATACACGATCTCTGGAGAGGCTAACCTCACGCCTTACTTTGAAGCTAACTACGCATTTTTGGAGGTGGCGGCAAATAGCGGGGAGGGTCAGCTATTCCCTGAGGTGCCCGCCCTTAATCCCTTCAATTTATGCAACCCGAACCAATCACAAGGCGTTGACTGTGGGCTGGCCATGGGGGCTTACCTCGATAACCCATCGATTGCCGCCAACATTGCTGCCGCATATGGGTTCACACCAGCTCAATTTCGGGATTTTGGGATCGTAGATCTATACCCAGGCGCGTTGGGACCGGTCCCTACGGTACCTATCGTTTCTGTGTCCGGAGATCGAAACCTAGTTGAGGTGGAACAGTCACAAGTTCGGTTAGTTGCCGGCATTAGGGGCGACATTCCCTCGCTGTCTTTTGGACAACTCAACGATTGGCGCTTCGACACTTACCTGAGCTTTTCGCACTCAAACGGCAAATCAGATAGATATGGCGTTAGGGAGGACCGTCTTAATCACGCACTTGGTTACAACTCCTCCTCCTCAACCCCATGTAGCAATGACCTCAATAACTCTCTCGCCTCAGACGTGACCTCAGACTGTGTTCCCGTGAACATGTACGCAAGTTCTTTATACCCGCTGGGACGTGTAACGGGTGACTTTGCCACGCTGGCTGAAAGGGAATACTTATTTGACACAAGGCATTTTGATACCGATTACGAGCAAATCATTTTTTCGATTTACGCCTCAGGAAATGTGCTAAACCTTCCGGCCGGAGGCGCAGCGCTCGGACTTGGTTTTGAGGCTCGCAGAGACGAGATCAAATCAAAGCCCGATGCAGTTGCCGCGGATGGCTTATTTTGGGGCTTCTTCGCCGATAAGGGTGCCTACGGCACTCGAAACGTTATCGAGTGGTTCACCGAATTGGAAATCCCGTTACTGGTAAATAAACCCCTCTTTACCGAACTTAATTTGAATATCTCTGCAAGGTTTACCGACGATGAGTATTACGGAAACAATACCACGGAGGCCGTTAAGTTGGGGTGGCGTCCTGCAGAATCACTGCTCATTAGAGGTACCTGGGGTACGGCATTCAGAGCTCCAAACTTGCGGGAGCTTTTTTTGTCAGGTTCCACTGGATTCCTAAACGTTTCAGATCCTTGTTATTTACCGGAGGAAGCACTCAACAATTTGACGGGGGAATATATCCCCGAGAATGACCAACGAGATCCATTAGTTTTGTCAAATTGCAGGGCTACCGGCGTGGATCCGACGAAGGCCAACAATGGCGGCTTCAATACTTTTAGTGTGGAAGCTGAAGCCGGCGGGGCCTTAGATTTGGATCCAGAAGAATCGGAATCGTGGACTGCTGGCTTTGCTTACGAGCAGAATTTTACCAATAGGTTCAAATTATCTTTTGGCGTCACGTACTATGAAATAGACATTACGAATACGGTCATTGAGCCCAGCACAGGCTTCATCGTTAGGGATTGCTATACCGACGAGGCTGGAGATGGCTCCAGCGCTTTTTGCAGCCGGATCACTAGGGACCTCACCTCTCCGGATAACCCCCAGATCACCTTTATGGATTTAGGGTTTATTAACCGCGACCAAGAGAAAGCACGAGGCGTTGACTACAACATGTCGTTCAACGACCAACTGAACTGGGGGGCGCCAATAGACGTTAGTTTCAATCTTAATGCGACGCGTTTGATTGAACGCTCTACTCAATTTACTAGCCCCAGTGGCACAGTAGATTATGAAGAGTATGCAGGTGAATGGGGGTTTCCGGAGTGGCAGGTGCAAGGGGCGCTGCGCTTTAAATGGGACCGATGGACCCTCACTTGGGAAACAAGATTCCTTGATGGAGTGAAACAGGATGCCGAAGCAATAGACGATTTTGACTCAATTGCTGGAGGGTCGGACACCTGCTTGGGCCCGCCCACTGATGTCCTGTGTCGTGACTATGCAGAGGCAGACAGCTATCTCAGGCATAGCACCTCGCTATTTTACAAGGCAGATACCTTCATCCTCGGGGCGGGCATTAGGAATGTTTTCAACAAACAACCCCCTCGAGTTGATGGGTCAGAAGTGATCTCTTTTTCAAATACGCCTATTGGTTTTGGTTACGATCTTCAGGGAAGGACTTTCTTCCTAGACGCAGTTTATCTGCTTGGAGAGACCTAAAATAATATTGGAACAGCCGTAGACGAAATGCCGATCAAATTTATACTCCCAAGCGCTTGGTGCATCCTACTATTAGCCGCACTCTTGGCCCAATATTCAGGACCCTCTCAGGCAAGTCCTTATCCCGCTGAATATTGGGCTAGAAGGCCAGCCATAAACCATGTCTCTCTCTCTCCCGATGGTGGTTCTCTTGCGTTGCTTCGAATTACCGAGAAGGGCGCTAACCCAGTTATCGAGGTGTACCCCACAGACGATTTGAAAGCGGTGCCTTTCAGAGTAGACGCCGATTCAATGGAAATAGTTGAGATAAGGTGGGTTGATGACAGCAACCTTATCTTCCTTGCTCGCCAACAGGTTCGGAAAATGATCGACGGTTTCAACGAAGGGGTTTATGAGTTTCGTATAGCCCTTGTTGATCTTGAAGCACGAAAGATTCATGGCTTCAACGAACGTGATCCTTCTCTAGTAAGCACTCTGCCTAACAAAAAAAATAAAATATTGATTTCGTTTGCTGAAGGGACGAGCGGGGGTGTCGGCGCAAAGCTTCAGGAAGCTTTCAGGCCCCGAGCTTACTGGGAGTTTGACCTAAAGACGGGGTCCAAAAAGCTCCTGATAAGAGGGAAGATTTTACTGGGCAATATAGATTTTGATGGTGACGGAAATCCAGTACTCGCGCGCGGTTTCGATCTTGCTAGCCGAGAATATTTGTGGTTCTGGAGGCCAGAGAATACTGGTGAGTGGAAAGAGTTCTACCGGCAGTCTGAGAACTCATTCGAGGAATTTCGGGTGTTCGGACTCGATCCGCAGGTGCCCGGCAACTTGATCGTTGAGGCTACTCGTGGTGCGAATACGAGTGGTCTGTGGTCATTCGATCCTGATACCAGGGAGTTCTCCGAGCTTCTTTACCACAGGAATGATGTCGACATATGCGGAGTCCGGTATCACAGCAACGAGTGGGAACACCCAAATCTGGTTTCAGGTGTCATACACTGCAAAGAGAAACCCACTACCGAGTATTTCGATCCTGGCGAGCAAGCCCTGCACGCACACATCGAAAGCCTCATACCATATGCATATTACCTCCGGGTTGCCGGGCGGTCGCGCGATGGTCAGACGCTTATCATTCGTAACAGCGGTCCCAATGATCCCGGCACCCACTACCTTTTGCACGAGGGGTCTCTGCAACTAATAGGTGCTGAGCGGCCATGGTTGGACTCAGGCAATCTGGCTGACGTCCATTATGTTACCTACGCGGCACGAGATGGCGAGGTAATCCCTGCTTTTGTGACAGTGCCTAAGGGCAATCCACCATTCCCTATGGTCGTGATGCCGCATGGGGGGCCATTCGTTCGAGAAACCGTTATTTTTGATGAGTGGGCGCAAATGCTTGCGAACAACGGGTTTTTAGTTTTGCAGCCTCAATACCGGGGCTCAAAAGGCTACGGTCAAAGGTTTTATCAGATTGCCTTCTCCAACGGCGGACAGGGCGGATATAAAATGCAGGATGACAAAGACGATGGCGTGGCATGGGCTGTTGCCGAGGGGCTGGCCAGTAGCGATCGTGTCGCAATGTTTGGATGGTCCTACGGTGGCTATGCGGCTTTAGTCGCCGCGTCTCGAACGCCCCAAATTTACCAATGTGTAATTGCCGGAGCGGCGGTATCGGACCCTGAAATGCAGGTCAATTATTACAGATACCGTCTCAGGGGGAGAAGTAAAGTTGAACAACTTCGAATGTGGGACGACAGCGTTGCGCCAATTAACGAGGTGGAGCAAGTAAACGTTCCGATTTTATTGATCCATGGCACGGTGGATCAACGTGTGCCTCTGGATCACGCGAGGAAGTATCGCAGGGCACTACTCAGGGCCGAAAAAGATCACAGTTATCTGGAGTTAAAAGGGGCGGATCATTTCTCGAATACCCTATTTTTTGACCACAAGCTGTCCCTATACGCTTCTATCATTGATTATTTATCGGATGATTGCGGAATTGGAACAGTAACCTCTGTTGCAGTGCGATAGGTATCTTAGAGTGGTCCGCATGCGAAGCTGCCTCGTAGACAATCGGAGTGAAGCTTTGCGAGGCGATTGCTTTGAGACGATTGTTTGCGATCTTTTTTCTGAGCATAGCCAGCCCGGTGAGGGTGTGGGGGGAGTCTGCCCTGCATATTGTGATCCCCGAGGGCGCTTTTGGAGATCATCTGGCGGCAAGCGGTGTAATTGCCAATGTGCCTGCTGGTACCGTCATGAGGATTTCTTTCGATTACACCGAGTACGATCATCGGCATCCCTACTTGATTGCTGACCGATTTTGCGGCCTGAATCAATTCATTCGCTGGGGTGTAGCCAATCATCCCACCTTTGGAGACATCGATCTGGTGTGTGTCAGAGCGCCAGAAGAGCGGCGCGGATCAGCGGTCATAGGCGGCCACTGATTTAGGGGCCTCCTTACCAAGCGCGCCTCTCAAGAACTGGCGATGCTTGCGGAATACTATCCGTTGACACACTGAACTCATGATTCGTTGTGCCCAATAAAACTTTTTTATGGATTACGGAGCCACGGAAGCCTCACCACGGATGGCATTTTTTACCGGCATTATCCCACGTATCTTCTGCGGTATGCTCCACCGGCACGCTCAGTTGAGTAGCGGCGACGATTCGCTTTCAGCCAAGTTTGAAGAGTTCAAAGGATCCAATTGAGTATGCCGAAATCTTTTTTCAACCTGCTGCAAGTGTCGGCCACAGGCTTAGCTATACTAATTTGCACCTCGGCGCTGCGAGTAAAAAGCGACGATTACGAGTTACAGGCTACGGTCCAAACGCCCGACATCGCTTTTGAGTCTGAGACCGATATTGGTCTCTGGGCGCGTTTTCATTTTGCAATTCACACCGAGGATTTCGACAGCACCCGTGATTTCTATCGGCGCCTGGGCTTCACGCAGGGCATCACGGGTTTCCCGCTCACTAATACTCACGCTATGGCGCGTGCGCTGGGGATGTTCGACCTTTGTCAGTATGAGCTGGAAAAAGGCGAGGTGTTGCTGTTTCCTGGGGCCGAGAACACAACCGGCATAGACTTGCTGCAGTGGCGCGTGCCGTTCAACCCGGAGCCGCCCTATGACAAACCCAATCATCTCGGGATGGCTTATGCCGCCCTCATGACCGGTGATTTAATGTCTGATTACGCGCTACTTAAAAACCAGGGCGTGGAATTTATCAGCGAGCCCTATGGTACCTCGGGCAACCGTTTTGTGTTCATGCGCGACCCCGATGGGATCTACCTCAAGCTTGAGGAGAGCCCCATCCTGCGGCTCGCTCAAAGTCCCCAGCAGACCCAAATCATGGGCATGCCTTACATTGGCATCAATGTGAGTGACGTCGAGGCGTCGGTCGCCTTTTACCGTCGCTTTGGCTACACCAACGTGCGCTGGATTAACGAGCAAACCCTTACCGCAAAGGAGTCTGCGGCATGGGGCTTCGACCAGCCCGTCACTTATCGGGGCGCTGATGTAGCGCTCGATCGCGGCGACCGCCATCGCCTGCGATTACTCCAATGGATAGTGCCTTTTGATCCAGAGCCCGCCTATCCGCCGCCGATCAATCACAAGGGCATTAATCGCCTTGCCCTCACGGTGCCGGACGTCGAGCGTGCTGTGGCTATTCTCAAATCACAAGATGTGCCGTTTCTCTCGGAGGTGGCGCCCTGTTGTTCGGGTACTGACACCGATACGGGTGGCATTGTTCACGCGGTTGATCCCGATGGGGTGTTTCTGGAGCTGGTTGGTGACCTCACGCCAAGGCCCGTTTTGCCGCAGCCCGCACACTGCCCGCCACTCGAGATACGGTATCCCTCTGCGCCGAAATAATTTAGCGTTTCCATATGATTGGACTGCCAGCCGGCGTTGTACCGAAGTAAAACAATGCAGGCTTTTTGAAGGGGACAAGCCTCGAAATATTCCGTTAGCGCGGGGTATGATGTTGCCGCAATAAACGAAAGAGTGCTTCACGGACGACAGCCTTTTACTTCGCCATGGACTGGCGTCAATCACTCTTTGGGGGAGTTAAACATGTTGTATCGTCAATTCGCTATGGCGTTGTTATTACTGCTGTCCGTCTCTGTCGCTGGTACCGCTCAGGCTCAAGAGCGTGCTGCTATGGAAAGCTGGGCCTGTAACTACGTTGAAGGTAAAGGTTACGCTGACCTGATGAATGTGGCCGCCAAGTGGGACGCGTGGGCCTCTAAAAATCATCCTGCTCCATATAGCGCCTATGTTCTGTCACCGGTTTTCGCGACGTTTGAAGAAGTACCCGAGGCGGTTTGGTTGGGCTTTTCGCCGACCTCTGGACAGTTGGGTGCCGTTGCTGACCAGTGGATGAGTGAAGACGGTGATCTCATAGATGAGTTCAACAGCGTAGTGGACTGTGGTGCGCACACACTGGCGGGTAGTCGTACGATACGAGCCTACGAGAAGGTCGGAGAGGCTGGCATTGTTCAACTGAGATCCTGTACCGCCAACGAGGGCGTGAGCTGGGGTCAGATCGCGAAGGCAGATCAGGCCTGGGCCGACTTTATGACTGAAAATGAGTTGCCCGGTGGTGTTTATCGTTGGGGCGCAGGCCCGGGCACAGCGAAAGATTCAAAAATGGATTTTTACGCGGTATGGATCACCGAGTCGCTTGAGCAACGCGGTACAGCGATGGACAAGTTCCGCGAAGTCGAGGGCGCAGGCGACAGTTACTACAACATTTATGGTGACGACAATCTGTATACCTGTGACAACTCGCGCATTTACTACGCGACGCCCGTGGGCGGCTCAGACTAAACGTTGCAGCGCGCACTCGATAGTCGAGGCCCGGAAAGCGCGGGCCAAGCTCTAAGTAGAAGTAGCTTGCAAAGGGGCTGATCAAAGAGATCAGCTCCTTTTTGTTGGCTTGCTTTGTGGGGCGCGAGAGGGAAATTTAAAGTTCATGACCAGCGAATGTGGGAGCCCCAATATGTGGAAATCTTTTTTGGCCGCAGTGATGGTCGCCTGTTGTGCGTCAGTCTTAATCATTGAGCAATGACAGGGTACAGGTTGTGATCGGGGGTCCGCTCGAGACTGATTTGAGCCCTTTTCACTTGGCGATTCCTGTGAAGGATCTTGATGAAACACTTTCCTTTTATGAGGAGTGTCTTCAGTGTTCCAGAGGCCGGGAATCAGGTAACTGGGTTGATCTGAATTTTTTGGGCCACCAGCTGGTGCTGCATCGCGTCGAGCGTGCAGCGTGGGATGAGACCGATACCAATC
This sequence comes from Halieaceae bacterium, assembly GCA_902623175.1. GTDB lineage: Bacteria > Pseudomonadota > Gammaproteobacteria > Pseudomonadales > Halieaceae > Luminiphilus. The sequence goes on along the minus strand of CACNSR010000024.1, from coordinate 19,702 downwards.
CCGTGGACAGTGAACACGTGCCCGTGCCGCACTTCGGCGTGGTGCTTGACTGGGACGTGTTTGAATTACTGACTGAGCAACTAGCCGCCCAAAAGTGTGACTTTGTGATCCCGCCGACCACCCGGTTCGAGGGGCGAGTCGGAGAACAGAGAACCTGCTTTTTGAAAGACCCCAGCGGGAACTGCCTGGAATTCAAGACCTTTCGCCAGCCCGACAGGTTATTCGCGACCGATAGGGATGCCTATCAATAAGCTCGGATGCGATTGTTATCTATAGGTGATTGGTCAGCGTGGCTCCAATTCACTGCGAATTATCCGTCTTCTCTAATGGTTCCAATTGCTTGCGTGCTAACATTTTGATGGTCGCTACAGTGCTATTCGCTCTATGAATCGAGATGCCATACTAAACATGTTGCAGATGCAGCATCGCATGAACAGCCGCGTCCATGAGGACTGGATCAACCAGCACTTCGAGTGGTACCGCGCCATCTGGATCGAGTGCGGTGAATTGATGGACCACGTCGGTTACAAATGGTGGAAAAAACAAACTCCTGACATGGAGCAAGTGCGGCTGGAGGTAGTCGATATCTGGCACTTCGGTTTATCTGCCTTGTTCGAACCCGACACCGATCTTGAGATCTTGGCCGCGGAGATCGCACATGACTTCACAGCGAGTGCTCCAAGCGAGTCAGGCGATCACGGAGCTAGTCAGCGCATTCATGCGGCGACCGAGGCGCTGGCGCAGCATGCGCTGGAGACCAAAGGGTTCTCCGTTCCCTTATTTCACACTTTGATGCAAGCCTGTGGTCTTTCGGCCGACGCGCTCTATCGACATTATGTGGGTAAAAACGTGCTGAATTTTTTCCGCCAAGATCACGGTTATCAGGATGGTACTTACATCAAAGAGTGGCAGGGCCGGGAAGATAACGAGCACCTGTCTGAGCTGCTTGAGTCGTTGGATGCGACCGCTGCCGGTTTTCCTGATGCGGTGTATGAGGGGCTCGCCAGCCGCTACGCCGACGTAACATGAGCGCGTTTAAAGACCACTTTTTTCAGACCCGAGATGGACTCTGGTTATACGTCCGAGACTATCCTGGTCCCGACAAAAGTGCGCCTGTCGTGCTGTGCCTTCACGGCTTAACCCGGAACAGCCGTGATTTTCAGGATCTAGCGCCTGCGCTCACCGAGGATTTTCGAGTGCTGGTAGCGGAGCAGCGGGGCCGGGGCCGTTCGGATTACGACGACGACGCGTCGCGTTACGCTTTGCTGCAGTACGTCGAGGACATGCGCGGCATGCTGAGCAGTCTGGAGATAGAGCGCGTTGCGATCGTGGGAACTTCTATGGGTGGCCTGATGACCTTCGCGTTGAACGCGCTCTATCCGGGGCTGGTAACGCGGGCAGTGATCAACGATATCGGGCCCGAAATCGCCGAGGCCGGGTTGAATCGCATTAAGTCTTATGTGGGTATGGTGGGTCCGTTCGCGGACTGGGGCGAGGCCACGGTGTATTTGAAATCGGCCAGTATCGAAATCTTTCCGGATTGGCGTGATTCCCAATGGGAAGATTTTGCGCGTCAATGCTATGTAGAGCGAGACGGGCAGGTGATCGTCGATTATGACCCACGGATTGCAGAGCCCCTCGCTGCGGAAAGTAACGATACCGAGGCGGGCACGCTTTGGTCCTTGTTTGCTGCAATGTCCGCAGTTCCGTCGCTACTGATTCGCGGCGACCTCACAGATCTTCTAACAGAGAGTTGTGTGGTAAAGATGCGTGAAGTGCATCCCGATATGGCGGTACTGTCCGTGCCCCGGGTGGGTCATGCTCCGATGTTGAATGAGTCTGGCGTTACCGAAGCGATTCTCGGATTTTTGACTGCCTGAGCGTCACGGGCCTGCGCTGCGTATCGGCTAGCAGGCCGGAACCCTCAGTGCCCCACCTTCATGTTGCCCAAGAAATCGAGTTTTCCCAGTGGCGTGCCTAGCTGCCGCAGCACGGTATAGGTCGTCGTAGCATGAAAGTACAGGTTGGGTTTCGAGAAGGTCGCCAAAAAATTGTCGGTCGTGAAGGGGATCTCCATCTTGCCGAAGCGAAAGTACATATTTTGACCCGAGAGGGCTGACATCGACTCTGGTGTCTCTTTCCGTAATTCGGCCAGACCCTCATCGATCAGATCGCAGAGACCCGCGTAGTCGATCCCCGGCTTGGAGGGAGGCGGGTTGAATTCCCCCGCACGCATCCCCTGAACCGCTCCATAAGAATGATGCCAAACCGAGATCACCTGAAAACTGAAGGGGTTCATGGTTTCGTGCAGTCGATAGTCCACGATGTCACTCAGGGGCATATCGGTTGTGTCAGCATGTTCTCGCCCTGCTTTGAGCACGTTGGCGGTGCTTTGGAGAATTTGCTCGTAACACATGATGCTGGCGTCATAAAAAGAGAGTTGCATGAACGAATTCCTTTCCTCAGGTGCTAAAAATAGGCGTAGCGGGTAGGTCGATGTGATGTGCGTTGGTCAGATACTGATCGATGCTTTCTACCAGTGCGAAGTCGCGCTCAGTGATGCCGTTGGCATCGTGACTGGATAGTCTGATTTGCACTGTGTTGTAGACGTTGTACCAGTTGGGATGATGGTCTTGCTGCTTAGCACAGTCCGTCACATGGCTCATGAACTGCCAAGCAGCTTCGAAGTCAGCAAATTGAAGATCTCTGGCCAACCAAACGTCTTCTAGCCGCCAGCTTGGGTGGGGGATCAATCTTTCTTTGATCTGCTCAGCCGTCAGTGCTCTCATGCCGTCTTTTTACTCAGAACCACGCCCGACTCCAAATGATGGGTATAGGGAAACTGGTCAAAAAAAGCCAGGCCCTCAACACTATGTGTCGATGACAGTGTAGCGAGGTTGTCGCTAAGCGTCTGGGAGTTGCAGCTGATATAGAGCACCCGTTTGAACGAACTCGCCAGTCCCAAAGTTGCGGGATCAAGGCCGGCTCTGGGTGGGTCTACCAGCAAGGTGTTGAACTGATAGTCTGCCAGTGATTGTTTTAGATTCGCGAGCCGCTGGAACGGTCTCTCGCCCGCCATCGCGGCGGTCATCTCCTCGGCGGATAAACGCGCGAGTTCGATGTTGTGGCTTCGGTTTGCTTGGGCATTCCAGCGCGCAGCTGCCGTGGCGGGCTTACTGAGCTCAGTGGCCAGCACATTGCGAAACCGCTGTGAGAGAGGCAGGGTGAAGTTCCCGATGCCACAGTAAAGTTCGAGCAAATCCGTATCAGTGTTATCGCACTGATCAAGTAGCCACCCCATAATTTTTTGATTGATCACGCCATTGGGCTGCGTGAAGCATTGCTCGGGTTGGCGATAGCGAAAAGCCCCGCCCTCGACTTCAATCACTTCCTCAACCCAGTCGGTGTGCAGCACCCGCTTTTGTTTACGGCTTCTCCCAATGATCTTGCAAGACAGCGACTCAGCCAGCGCTTGTGCGGCGGCATGCCATGCGTCATCGAGTGGGCGGTGGTAAATCAAAGTGATCAGCAGCTCCCCGCTGAGTGTCGATAAAAACTCCACCTGAAACAGCTTGCGTCGCAGCTCAGTTGAGCCCCGCAGTGCTTCACGGAGCGGCGCCATTGCCTCCGTAATGCGCGGCCCTGCTATGGGAAAAGCCTCGATAATGTGCGGATTACGGGGTTCGCCGGGCGGAAACATCACGTAGTGCAGGTCATCGCGGTCGTGCCAGATTCTGAACTCAGCCCGGAGGCGATAGCCGCTTGCGATGGAGGCGTGGTGTTGCGGTGTAGGTGGCGCGAATGGTTTCAGCCGTTCCAATGCCTCCTTGGCCTTTTCTTGAAAAAGGGATTCGCACCGCTCAGGTTGATAGTCGAGGTGCTGCATAGTGGCTAAAGGCAGTTCTTGGGTTTGGGCAAGCCGGCAATGCGGCTACCCACGCGCGCAGGCGACCCAGGGAATAGCCCCATGAGATAGAGGCTTTTACCTTTCTCTGGTCCCAGTTGTTGTTTTGCGAAGTTAACCAGCGCGCGATTGGCCGGGGAGTTGCCGAAGGCCGTGAAGTAGTCGCGCAGCAGAGATAGTACCTCCCAGTGAGCGTCTGTAAGAGAAATCCCTTCCTGTGCGGCAAAAGCCTGCGCGATATCGTCAGACCAGTTGCCAGTGTCACTCAAAAAGCCGTTCTCGTCACAGAGATCAGCGAGTTCGTTTTCACTCACCATAGTTCATGTCCAGCTCATGCTATGGGGGTGCTGGCAGACCAACTCTAGCCAGCCGCTGGTGTCGATTACGGGAAGGCCGCTGTGATCTGTGCTACGAAAAGCGATGTCGTCGAGGAGTATCACCGCACATGGAAGGCCCGACAAAACGTCACCCGCCACTTCCAGCAAGCCGACATCCATGATCAAAAGCGTGTCATCGGCACCCACCAGCGCCAGGCAGTCGGCTAATTGCTGCTGGCCATAAAGGTGATGCAATACCATCAGTAATTGACCACGATATCGGACGCTACCTCCGCGGCTGTCCACTCAGCCTGCGACATGGGAAGGACCGTCAGGTCCTCACGATAGGTCAGCGCCTCAGCGTTTGACGCCAGCGCATATACCTGATCAATTTCATAGTAGGGGAGCGAGCCCAGCAGGCGATGCAGTGGCTCGTGGCTTTCAGGCTGTGGCTTCAACAGCGCGAGACCCTCTCCGGAGAAGACCAGTGTAACCTTTTGTCCAAATGCCCCGGCGGCTAAGGCCAGATCCACTCCAGCCTGTAGCGTGCCCGTAGCTTGCGCCTCACCCGCCAGCGTAATGAGCCAGTCCTTGCTATTGGTATTGAATGCGAGGTCAGACAAAAGACACCAACCGGTCTGATCTGACCGCCGCCTCCACCAATGCCCCCAGCCCGCCTATTTGAAACGGGCTTTCGGGGTAGACGGCATGCTCCTCGACAGCCTGACTGCAAAGCAACAGCTCCGCGTAAGTGATATCCGCGATCCGTTGCCATTCCGCAAGCTGCTCTGATTGGGTCGCCGCCAAAACACCCGCACTTTGAAAAAAGCACTGCCGGATCGTGTGCCCCTGCTCGATCGCGGTCCGGATGAAGCGACGCGCGAGCGTGAGCCGGTGCGAGTCTTCGAGAGGGGTTCGAATGATTAACGAGATTTCCATGATCCGAATAAGAAAAACCCCGGCGTGGCCGGGGCTTCAGAGATCTTTACGCCGGTATCAGTCGTCACCGCCGGTAAACACGGCAATGAGATGAAGCAGGTGGATAAACATATTGAAGATGCTCAGATATAGACCAACTGTCGCGCGGATATAGTTGGTTTCGCCACCGTGAATGATCCGGCTGGTATCAAATAAGATCAGGCCCGCCATGATCATCACGACGACTGCGGAAAGCGTCAACGACAGAGCCGGAATCGCTAGAAAGACGTTGGCGATCATCGCGACGACTGCAACGATGAGGCCGGTCATCAAAAAGCCGCCGATGTAAGAAAAATCTTTCTTGGTGTTTAGGGCATAAGCCGACAGGGAGAAGAACACCAACGCGGTGCCGGCCAGAGCCTGCAACACCATGGTTGGCCCGTTGTCCATTGCCAAATAGAACGACAGCATTGGCCCTATCGAGGCACCCCAGACGCCGGTGAAGGCGAAAATCGCGGGCAGGCCCTTGGCACTGTCCGCCATCTTGTGAACGACAAAAAGCAGCACGAAGCCGACAAGCATGAACACCAAAGCGAGAGACTGGGGCATATTAATTGCCACAGCAAAGGTCGCTGTCAGGGCGCTAAATGCCAGCGTCAGAGCTAACAGCCAGTAAGTATTGCTGAGTACCTTATTAGTGCTAGCAATACTCGCCGCCGGGTCCATTGCCGTTGCAGAAGAGAAAACGGGCTTGTCATTCATGTTGTGTCCTTCCTTTGATAACCACGTTGTATAAATAATAGAGCCGAATGATGGGGAATCCAAGTCTGTCAGGGAAGTCGCTGAAAATACCACAGATACTGATGCGGAGGCCCACAACTGCCCTGGCTAGTAGCGGAGTGCCATTTCTGCCGGCACGAGCGCGGGTGCTGCTGCGGGGTGAGATGCACAGCTACATTTCAATGTTGGGAGACTTGCCGTAGTCTGCAGCATTCATCCAACGGAGCAAATAGAGGAGAAGCGCAATGAGTAGAGGAGAAGCGCAATGAGTTTCGTAGTGGTAGCCAAATTTCCCTGTAAGCCCGGTCAGGTCGAGGCCATGGGCGATCTTTTTAGAGCGGCACTGTCGGATACGCGAGAATTTGCAGGCTGCGAGCGGCTTGATGTGGTACTTAACGAGGCATCAGGCACATATCTGTTAGTTGAATACTGGGATCAGGAGTCCTCGTATGACACATATCTGAAATGGCGAACGAGCACCGGTATTGGCGAGGTGTTGGCGCCACTTATTGAGGGAGGCTGGGACGGCATCCTAGCGTCGGTTGATCGCCTAGGAATCATGCAAGATCTTTAATAAAAACAGTCTTCTACGAGCAAGTCCAAGGAAGTACCTCAAATGATCAATCAGCCACTCACGTTGCCCTGCGGTGCAAAAATCCCCAATCGGCTGTGCAAAGCCGCGATGACGGAAGGTCTGGCTAGCCCCGCCGGAGAACCCACGGCGGCGCTCAATCGGCTTTATGGCCTATGGAGTGACGGTGGTGCCGGGCTCCTGCTGTCTGGCAATGTGCAGATCGATGGAGATCATCTGGAGCGTCCGGGTAATGTCATCGTCGAGAGTGAGCCTATGGCGACGATGCAAGCCACTCTGGAAGCCTGGGCGGCTGCCGGGACTCGCGGCGGCAACCATTTTTGGGCGCAAATCAGCCACGCGGGCCGGCAGTGCCAAAAGATTGTTAACCCTCATCCCAAGGCGCCTTCCGCCGTCAAGCTTGGGCTGCCCGGCGGTCAGTTTGGGGAGCCTGATCCCATGACCGAAGAAGATATCGAGGGGGTGATTGCAGGCTTTGCAAGGTGTGCCAAGGTGCTGGTCAATGCGGGTTTCACAGGCGTCCAGCTGCACGCGGCCCACGGTTATTTGCTCTCGCAATTTTTGAGTCCGCGCAGCAACCAACGAGGAGACCACTGGGGGGGGCCGCTAGAGAACCGGGCGAGATTGCTGCTGTCTTGTGTGGCGAGGGTCCGCGCCGCGCTCGGCCCTGCGGTGCCGGTCTCGGTCAAACTCAATAGCGCCGATTTTCAGCGCGGCGGTTTTGATTTTAACGAGAGTCTGCAGGTGGCCCAATGGCTGGAGCAGGCGAGCGTAGACCTGATTGAGATATCCGGAGGCACCTATGAGCAGCCCCGATTGCTCAACCTAGAGGGTATGGAGCCTGTTGAAGAGCAGTCCGTGGCAGCCTCTACCCGTGCACGAGAGGCCTACTTCATAGACTTTGCCGAGGCGATGCGGAAAGAGATCAATATCCCGCTGATGGTCACGGGTGGCTTGCGACGGCTGGACGCTATGAACGTCGCGCTGAAAACCGGTTGCGCCGATATGATCGGCATCGGCCGACCGATGTGCGTCGTGACCGATGCGCCAGCACAACTGTTGCGAGGCACCGCCGAACTGCCCCGTTTCGAGTCGAAGTTATCGTTGCTGCCGAGAGCGCTCCGTTTTCTCAACGGCATCAAGCTTGTCCGCACGGTGGGTGCATTTGCCACCCAGTATTGGTTCTATGAGCAGATATCGGCACTGGGTCACAGTGGAACTACGCAGGTTGATATGGGTGTGATGGCCGCGACCAAAGCGCAGACCAAAGCGGCAAATCTGTGGCTCGCACAGCGCAAGGCCCTGATCAATCAAGAGTCTGATCAGGCTGCGTGACGACTGCCTTTTGAGAGTTGCCTTCATCGTTACAGAGAGGCCTGCCCTTATGATCCTCAGCACTTGTCAACGCATGGCGCCCGCATTGGTGCTTTATTTCATGGCAACCGCCTCAATCGCTCAGCCAGTGTCACGCGAGAGCCTTGCTCACGCGGAGATGCTTCGTGCCCAGGCAATGGTGGGAAGTAACGCTATGGCCATTGTCACCTCGTTGACCACCGAGGTCGGGCCCCGGTTAGCAGGCAGTCAGGCGGAGGCCCGCGCCCGTGTCTGGGCGATCAAGACCCTCACAGAGAAAGGTTTTGCGAATGTTCGCAATGAGCCTTTTGAAATGAACGCATGGGAGCGGCACGAGGAGGGCGCGGAGATCTTGACTCCGTACCCCCAGCCCTTGGCAGTGACGGCCCTAGGGGGCTCTGTTCCCACTGAAGAAGACGGCCTGAGTGCGGAGGTTGAGCTATTTGAGACCCTAGAGGATTTGAAGCGCGCGCCAGCGGCTAGTCTGTCGGGTCGTATTGCCTATGTGGGGCATGCGATGCAACGAACGCAGGATGGCTCGTCCTATGGGTATTTCAATGAGGCCCGCACCGCGGGCCCGAGTATTGCGGGGGGCAAAGGTGCGGTCGGATACCTGATTCGCTCGGTGGGTACCGATAGCCACCGGTTTCCGCATACGGGTTCCCTTCGCTATCAGCAAGGGGTGCCGCGCATTCCGGCGCTGGCGCTGTCTAACCCTGACGCGGATCAGCTAGAGCGCATTTCGGAAGAGGGCAAAACGCTCTCCGTGCGTATCAAAGTGGACAGCTCCGATGTGCCCGCTGTGCAATCCGGCAATGTGATTGCGGAAGTGCTGGGGTGGGAGGCGCCGGAGGAGGTCGTTGTCATCGGCGCCCATCTGGATAGCTGGGATCTGGGCACGGGCGCCATTGACGATGGTGCCGGTGTCGGGATCACCATGGCCGCACTGGAGCTGATAAAAGATGCGGGGTTGGCGCCGCGGCGCACCATTCGACTAGTCCTATGGGGCGCCGAGGAAGTGGGCTTGCTCGGCGCTAATGCCTACCGGGATCGATATGAAGCGGCACTCGGTCAGCATGTGATGGGGTCCGAGAGTGACTTTGGCGGTGGTCGCGTATGGAAGGTAACAGCAGACAGCCAAACTGATGCAGGCGACGCGCTCTTTGCCGAGATCGCTCGACTGCTTGCGCCCATTGGTATCGCGCCAGGGAGTGATAATCAGCCCGGTGGAGGGCCGGATCTGTATCCGCTGATTGCCGCGGGCGTGCCCACGCTGCGGTTGCATCAGGATGGCCGTGATTATTTTGATCTGCATCACACGGCTGACGATACGGTGGACAAGCTTGATGCTTCGTCGTTAGATCAAAACGTGGCGGCCTTTGCCGTTTTCGCCTGGCTCGTGGCCGACAGTGAGGTGAGTTTCAGGTCGTCTAGAGATTAGAGAGTCGAGTGGGCTCGATAGAATGAGCCGCCATATCGCTATATGCGATTGCTTGAATGGGAGCAGAGCAGGGCAACATGCGAGAGATCTGGGGAATCGGCACGCCACGCAGTTTTAGGCCTATCTGGGTCTGCGAGGAGTTGGGTTTAGATTACCAGCACCACGCTGTAGGGCCTCGGACTGGTGAGACTCAGCAGCCAGAATTCACCGCGCTTAATCTTAAGCAGAAGATTCCCTTTTACCGGGACGAGCGTGTCTCGCTGTCCGAGAGTGTGGCTATCTGTCGCTATCTCGCCCATAACTTTTCAGCAGGACAGCTCGCGATACCCGATACGCCGGAGGCGTTTGCCAGAGAGGACGAATGGTCCGCCTACATTTACGGTGAGATCGACGAGACCGGGCTTTACGTGATACGCCGGCACGGCGATCTGGGCGCGATCTATGGCGAGTCACCTGAAGTGTCAGCGGCCGCAGCGGGTTATGTAAGCCGGCACTTCGAGGTTATCGCTGGGCATCTCTCAGACGAGAGCACCCTGATGCCCTACGGATTTGGGTTGGCCGATGTCCTGTTAATGAGTTGCCTTGACTGGGCGATTGCCTACGGGGTTGCTTTACCGCCGGCATTACAGGGGTACTATGAATGCCACAACGCGCGGCCTGCCTATCAGCGCGCCATGAAAATCAATTATCCAGATTTGTTCGGGGTTGACGCATGAGCCCATTAGAAGGCATCAAGGTCCTGGATCTCACCAGCATGGTGTCAGGACCGGTCGCGGCAATGATGCTGGCGGATCAGGGCGCCGAGGTAATCAAGGTAGAGCCGACCACCGGTGAGCAAATGCGCCATATCGGGCCTACCGTCAATAAAGTGACTGCGGCTTTCTTTTCCTGCAATCGCGGCAAGCGGTCGATCGCGGTGGATCTCAAGTCTGACGACGGCAAAAAAATTCTATTCGATCTCGTGAAGGGCGCTGATGTATTGCTGCAGAACTTCCGGCCAGGGGCGATGGATCGCATGGGATTTGGTGAGCCGGTGATGCGCGAGCTTAACGAGAAGCTGATCTATGTCTCTATTAATGGTTTTGGTGAAGAGGGCCCCTATGCCCACAAGCGGGTGTACGACCCGGTCATTCAGGCGCTGTCCTGTGCTACCGACATTCAGGCTGATCGCGCCACAGGGCGGCCACAAATGTTCCGCGTCATTATCGCCGACAAGGTGACCGCTATCACGGCAGCGCAGGCTATTAGCACGGCCCTCTATGCCCGGGAAAAAACTGGCGAGGGTCAGCACATTCGGCTTTCCATGCTCGACGCCATGCTGAGCTTGTTCTGGCCAGAGGGCATGGCAGGCCTGACTTATGCCGATCAGGAGTTCGATGTGCGTAAGTATCAGGGCGCGATGGACCTGATCTATGAGACTCAGGACCGGTTCATCACGGCAGGCGCCATCTCCGACAAGGAGTGGCAGGGCATGTGCCGCGCGCTCAACCGGGAGGACTTGATTGACCACCCCAACTTTAAAACCGCGCAGGGGCGATTCACGCACAACAACGAACGCAAAGAGATTACCGCGGAGGAAATTAAGAAGTGGTCGAGCGAGGAGATCCTCGTGCGCTTCGATCACGAAGGTGTGCCGTGTGCCCCGATTATCGATCGTTCAGAGCTGCTGGCGCACGAGCAGGTCGTCGCGAACGGATCGGTGGATCGACTCCATTTTGACGATTTCGGTGAGGTGCGTCAGGCGCGGCATCCGGCGCGCTTCGACAAAACGCCGGCAAGGGTGTCGCGACCAGCCCCAAGACTTGGTGAGCACGGTCGGGAGATCTTAGAGGCGCTGGGTTATGACAATGAGGCGATCGAATCGCTGATCAGCGCCGGTACGGTGTTGGATTAATGGGAGGTAAACCGTGACAGAACCAAAAACCTGTTTGGTTATTGGAGCCGGTGCCGGTATCGGCGGCACCGTCGGTAAAAAGTTTGCGGAAGAGGGGTATCACGCAGCCCTTTGCCGCCGGAGTGATATCGACGGCCTCAACGGCATGGTCGAGGGCCTTCAAGGCTCTGGCTTGTCTGCGAGCGGACATCTGCTGAACGCCGTCGACGAAGGCGCGCTGGAATCACTGATCGAAGAGGTTGAGGCGATTGGTCCGATCGATACCGTGCTCTATAACCTTGGCGCCCAGATCGGTAACCGCTCGCTGGATGATACGCCGCTCAAGACCTTTGAATTAGGTTGGCGCATGGCCTGCTTTGGCCTATTCCGCGTGGCCAAAGTCCTTGTGCCGCTCATGGTGGAGCGCGGGCACGGCACTCTTTTGGTGACATCGGCGACTTCAGCTGTGCGGGGCAACACCGGGCAGCACTCTCATGCTGCTGCCATGGCCGGTCGGCGCCTGCTGTGTCAGACCTTGAATGCCGAATATGCAGCGAAGGGTGTTCACGTGGTGCATATTGTGATCGATGGTGCGGTGGATGCGCCGGATACGCTGGGCAAGATGTTGGGTGCCGAGAATTTCGAGGCTTTGAGAGAAGCTAAGGGCAAAGATAAGGACGGATTGCTCCTGCCCGAGGAGATAGCGGAGACCTATTACCACCTCTCACAACAGCATCGATCCGCGTGGACCCACGAGCTTGACCTGCGGGCTTATTCGGATCTGGCCTGGTGGAACCATGCCGTTAACATTTAAAGACTCAAAAATCGGGCCACAGATAGGAGCAACCCAATGAGTTTGACCGTCCAGCCTTCTGGCGCGAGTTGCGGGGCAACCATTACTGGCGTGCAGCTGAATCAGTCGCTGTCGGATGATGTGATAGCGGAGATTCGAGTCCACTGGTTGGAGCACAAAGTCGTCGCGTTCCCCGGTCAGCAGCTCACACCCGCGCAGTTGGTTGGATTCAGCGAGCAATTCGGTGAGATCGGTGAGGATCCTTTTTTCGGTCACATCGACGAGCATCCCCAGGTGGCGGCCATCCAGCGTAATGCTGACGAGACCACCTCCATCTTCGCCGAGTTTTTTCACAGTGACTGGAGCTTTATGCCGGTCCCGCCTGCTGCGACGGCGCTTTACGGCATTACCATTCCGCCGATGGGTGGCGATACGCTCTTTGCTGATCAGGTGGCCGCCTATGAGCAGATGCCTGATGATTTGCGCGGGCGGGTAGAAGACCTCACCGCTATCCATTCGGCGGCACTGGGCTACGCGCCCGATGGTGCCTACGGCGAGGCCGATCAGGAGCGGGGCCGAAGCATGAAAATTCTGCCTAGCGAGCGAGCGTTGAAAACCTGCGAGCACCCGTTGGTCAGAACCCACCGTGAGACGGGTAAGCGCGCCTTATTTTCGTCGGCGGCTTACATCAAAGGGTTTGTCGGGTTGGATGAAGAGGAGAGCGATGCGCTCCTGATGGAGCTCTACGTGCATCAAAGCCAACCCGAGTTTGTCTACGCCCATCGCTGGCAGCCGGGTATGCTGGTTATGTGGGACAACCGCTCAGTACTGCATGCCGCTACAGGTGGCTATGATGGTTATGACCGTCTGCTGCACCGCACCACGATCTCAGATACCCAGTTTTAATCAGGAGACCAGCCGTGTCATCGAATATTGAATTCTTGTTCGACTTCGCCAGCCCCAATGCCTACCTTTCCTATCATGTGATAGCTGGCGTTGCCGAGCGCCACGGTGCCTCGTTGACGCTCACGCCGGTGTTACTCGGCGGGCTCTTTAAGCTTACCAACAATCAGGCGCCGATGGTGGCCTTTGGTGAGGTGAAGGGGAAGCTCGACTACGACATGTTGGAGACCCAGCGCTTTATCGCCGCGCATCAGCTCGATCAGTTCAAGTTCAATCCGCATTTTCCGATTAATACCATCATGCTGATGAGGGGCTTCATCGCCGCTCAGCAACTGGGTGTGATGGATGAGTATGTGGCCGTGACGCTGTCGGCCATGTGGGAGCAGGAGCAGAACATGGGGGATCCTGAAGTGGCTGCCGGTGTGTGGCAGTCAGCGGGGCTGGATGCTGCAGCGCTGGTTGAGGCGATTCAGACCCAGCCAGTTAAAGACGACTTGCTCCACAACACCCAGCAAGCAGCTGAGCGCGGCGCTTTTGGTGTGCCGACTTTCTTCGTTGGCGATGAGATGTTTTTTGGCAAAGAGCGCATCATCCAAATTGAAGAGATGATTCAGCAGTAAGCCTAAGTCGCCTCAAGGCAGACTGATTGCACGGGCTGTTGGGTTGCGGGCATTAGTAGGCCCTAGAGCACCTTATGGAGCGCGTCGAGCATGGCGTTGGGTGCCTCAACCATGATCGTATGTCCGGCGCCCGGTAAGACTTCCACCACCGGTGATGGAATCGCCTCTTGTAGCGCACGAGTACTCCGCACGGGTGTAAGCCTATCCTCGGCTCCCAGAATGAGCAGAGCAGGGCACGAAACCTTGGCGGCTTGTTCCGTCCCCGAGATGTATTCGTTGCAGGCACGCATGTCATGGAACAGCACGCCGGGCGCCGAGCGCTCATAGAGCCTCAAAGTGTTGCCGATCATCCAGATACCTGAATTGCGGTTGCCGCCAAACTGGTGTCGCTTGCTGAAGCCCCACTGGGTCAGCATGTCAAAGGCGGCGTGATCATTCGCCTCGGCAGCCTTGAGGATGGCATCTGACACCGGCATCGGCGAGGTGGTGCCAACCAGCGCAATCGCTCTGACGCGGTCACTATGCGAGGCAGCGCACTCGAGTGCGATCAGGCTGCCCAGACTGTGGCCCACCAGCGCGGCATCGGTGATATTGAGTGCGTCCAGTACTGCGATCACCCAGCCGGCCATTTCTTCTACTGTGGCCAACGGGCTGCCGGTTGAACGCCCATGACCGGGCAGGTCCAAGGAAACGACATTGTTGCCGTGCCGGGCAAAATGACGGCTCGCTAGTGTCCACACCGTATGGTCCATGCCCGAGCCATGGATAAACATCACAGTAGGCTTATCGGCCTCGATATCACGGCAGTTGGTGTAGCAGTAGGCCGTCTCGCCATTAACCTCAATGCGCATTAACGACTGCCTCCGGCTGCTTTGCCTGCAGCGCGCAGACCCTGCTTGAGATCGGCTATCAGGTCCTTGGGGTCCTCGAGGCCAATAGACAGGCGAATCGTGCCCTCGCCAATGCCGCCGGCGGCCAGTGCCTCGGCATCCATCCGGTGATGGGTGGTGCTCGCCGGGTGAATCACGAGCGACTTGGCATCTCCAATGTTGGCGAGGTGTGAGAACACGCTGAGCGCGTCAGCAAAGGCGATACCTGCCTCGCGCCCACCTGCGAGATCGAAGCTGAATACAGCTCCGCATCCGTTGGGCATTAGCGCTTTGGCGAGTGCTTGGTCAGGGTGTCCATCTAGCTCGGGGTAGCCCACCCGCGTTACCTGCTCTTGCTCCAGCAAAAACGATGTGATGGTGCGGGTGTTCTCGACGTGGCGGCTCATTCGTACGCTGAGCGTTTCGATGCCCTGCAGGATGTGAAACGCTGAGGTAGGGGCCATACAGGCGCCAAAGTCTCGGAGCCCCTCTTTGCGGGCCCGCTGAATCATGGCGGCAGGGCCAAATTCCTCGGTGAAAATGAGGTTATGAAAACCTTCGTAAGGCTCTGATAAAGTTGGGAATTTACCTGAGTATTCCCAGTCAAACTGGCCGCTGTCCACGAGCAAGCCGCCAATGACGATGCCATGCCCGCTTAAGAACTTAGTTGCCGAGTGTTGAATGATGTCAGCCCCCAGTTCGAAGGGCTTAATCAGGTAGGGCGTGGTCGTCGTGGAATCGACCATCAGGGGTAGCCCGGCGGCGTGCGCGACCTCGGCGATCGCAGGGATGTTGAGTACGTCTAGGCTTGGGTTGCCCAGTGTCTCGCCGAATACCAGGCGGGTGGTGTCCTGAATCGCATTGGCAAAGGCTTGGGGGTCCCGCGGGTCCACAAAAGTGGTCTCGATGCCAAAACGAGGCAGGGTATAGGCCAGTAGATTGTGGCTGCCACCATAGAGCGCCGCCGAGGCCACGATATGCGAGCCGGCACCCATCAGCGTAATGATGGCCAGATGAAGCGCGGCTTGGCCGCTGGCGGTGGCGATGGCACCCACGCCACCCTCGAGAGCCGCAATGCGCTCCTCGAGTACAGCATTGGTGGGGTTGCTGAGCCGCGAGTACACATGCCCTGCGCGCTCAATATTAAACAGCGACGCCGCGTAATCCGAGTCGGGAAAGCAAAAGGAGGCCGACTGGTAAATCGGCGTGGCTCTTGCACCCGTCGCGGGGTCAGGTTGCGCACCAGCGTGCAGTGCCAGTGTGTCGAGGCCGGGATAATCAGGTCCTGCCATGATGTGCTCCTTGTGGCGTCATGCCATCAGATACTGAGGCCGCCGAGTTTGGTCTCAAGGTATTCCTCGATACCCTCGCGCGCGCCCTCGCGGCCCAGGCCGCTCTCTTTCATGCCCCCAAAAGGCGCCGCGGCGCTGGTGGGGTTAATGTCGTTGATACCGATAATGCCAAACTGTAGCTGCTCGAAAGTCCGCAGTGCCCGCGCCAGATTCTGCGTATAGATATAAGCCGCCAGGCCATAATCTGTGTCGTTGGCCATGGCGATCACGTCGTCCTCGTCGTCAAAGGGCACGACTGCGGCGACGGGACCGAAGGTCTCCTCACGATAGATCAGCATCTCCGGCGTAACATCGCTAAGTAGCGTAGCATCGTAGAAGCAACCCCGGTCCAAACCACCCTCGGTCAAGCGGGAGCCCCCTGCCAACAGGGTGGCACCATGACTGACGGCATCCTGAACTTGTCGATCCACTTTATCGATCGCCGCTTCATTGATAAGTGGACCAATGCTGTTGGCCGGGTCCATGCCGTCACCCGCCTGCATGCCACCCACGCGGGTTTGCAGGGTCTCAAGAAAAGGATCGAGGATCCGCCGCTGTACAAAAATTCGATTCGGACTGATGCAGGCCTGACCGGTGTTGAGAAACTTCACCAATGACACACCCTTAGCGGCGTGCACCGGGTCGGCGTCGTCATACACGATGAAGGGTGCGTGACCACCGAGTTCCATCGATACCCGCTTGAGCTGGGGGGCGCAGGCCTGCGCCAGATGCTTGCCTACGGGGGTAGAGCCGGTAAACGTCAGTTTCCGGACCGCGGGATGAGTGCAGAACACTTCGCCGATGGGTTTTGGGTCGCTCGCCGTGACGAGATTGGCGACGCCTGAAGGCAAGCCAGCCTCTTCGAAGATTTTGAAGACGGCGATGGCGCAGAGCGGTGTGCTCTCGGCGGGCTTAAGTACTACGGTGCAGCCCGCTGCTAATGCGGGCCCAAGCTTACGGGTCAACATGGAGACCGGGTAGTTCCATGGTGTGACCGCAGCTACCACTCCCACGGCTTGCTTTTGCACCAGAAAGCGTTGGTCTGATCGCGCTGACGGAATGGTCTCTCCGTAAACCCGCTTGGCCTCCTCGGCAAACCACAGGAGAAAATCCGCCGCGTATTTCACCTCATTCATCGATGCCTTCAGCGGCTTGCCTTGCTCCCGGGTCATCAGCTCGGCCAGCTCCCGTTGCTGCTCGAGCATTAACTGGTAGGCACGGTCCAACACCGCGGACCGGGCATAGGCCGTTTCATTCATCCATGCGGGCAGGGCGGCGCTCGCCGCGTCAACGGCGCGCGCTGCGTCTTGCGCTGTACCGTCGGCAACCTGGCCAATTTCCTCTCCCGTGGCGGGATTAAAAACTGGAAAAGCCCGCGTGTCGTTAAGCCACTCGCCATTGATCAGCATACTTGAATCTCCTCTGCTCGAACACCTTGGAGTCGCGCTCTCCTATGCCGAGAAAAAAACGCGCGCAGGGTAGCACGAATAGACCTCTGTATTGCCGCGAATGTAGGGCCTCAGCCTCTGATAATCGGTAAGAACTCGGGAGGTGACAGAGGTCCACAAATGAGCGGGTGCTAGGTTAGTTAGACAGTGATTGAGTGGATAATGCGGCGTGAGGTGTTTTAGGCGCCGGTATCCGCTAGAGGGTAGGCGGCGGCCTCTTTCAACAGTGAGCGTACGTCATTGGCGACGGTGTCGGCATGAAGGAACGAGGTGCTGTAGATGTTGCGAATTTGGCGAGATTCATCGATGAGAAATACACGAAGGATGTGCGACATGGTGCCCTTGTACTCGCCATTCTCGTCATAGTCCCGGATCACCCACTGCCCATAGGCACTCAGGATGGGGTCCAGTGTGGTGGCGCCCTCCGTGGTGAGGAACTGCCAGTCAAAATCCCCTGCGCGAAACTGAGACCCGTAGGCGTCGATCACGTCTGGGGTGTCGAATACCGGGTCAAAGCTGAAACTCACCAGCCGTGCTTTATCTGCGGTGGAGGGATCAGCCTGCAGGGCGTCCTGCACACTGCGCATCACATAGGTCGCCAATGGGCAGCCATTGACGTCATCGCAGGTTGTAAAAATAAAGCTCAGAACAGTGGGCTTGCCACCCAAGAAATCATGGAGTTGTGCGGAGTTACCGTCACTGTCGATCACCGCGCCATCGGCTGCGCTGCCCATCGCTGGGAGGGCGTAACTGCCGGGCTCAGGGGGCGTAAACGACAAAGGCGCGTAGCCCGGCGCCAAAACGACCGGTGGTTTGTGCTCGTGAGGGGCGCAGAGTGCGACCGCACTCCATGCCCAGATCAGCAGGAGGAGGGTACCGCGCACGTTTTTACTCAGTGCGCGGGTGGTGTCGTGATCAGACCTGACGGGGACTGGGCAGTCATGCCGCCATACAGCGCGTGGGCACCAAAGCGCATCTGGTGCGGAGCGCCCAGACCCAACTCAACAAAGTCGAGGTTAAACTCAAGCTCGAGAGAACTGCCGTCCCACTTGTAGAGCTTGAAGTACTGCAGATCATTGCCCTCTGACGCGGTCGTCTTGTCCCAGTTCGCCAGCAACGAAGAGGTATAGTACAGCCGCTCACCATCCCAGCTCTGCGACACCATGTTTATCTGCTCGCCGATCTGCTCTTCCATAATTTGCTTAGGCGCGAAGGGATCGGAGATGTCATACAGGCGGGTCAGTCCGTCGTTCCAGGTGTTGATCCACAGGTGGTTGTCGTCAGCCGAGATAGAGATATCCACGGGCAGCGGAATCTTGCTGGCATCGCCGATGTCGGCCACTGCCTTGGCCTGCCACTCGCCGGCTTCATCTTCGTAGATCAGCCAGACCTTGGAGGTCAGAGCGGTCGTCGTGAAGCAATAGTTGGAGCGTGAACCCCAGGCGCAGCGGATTTCGAGCGGCGCACCGGGCACATCGAGAATCTTCTTGGGCTTTCGCGAATGCAGGTCCCAAATGACAACGGTGTTGCCAAAACGCTTCATCGCCTCGGCATCGCCCATCATCTTGCCAAGATTCATCATGTAGTTGTTCCAGCCGGTAAACGAAGACGTCACCAGCACATTGCGTCGTGGTAATGCACGTGCGTCATAGCCGTAGCCATCGGCGAAGTTGCCGGACTTTTCCGCGCCTTGCAGGCTGTCATCGGTGGGCATCCACACGCTGGTGATGAAATCGCCGCCGTTGGTGTACTCCGCCATGCCGGTGCGGCCGCCGTGGTCACGGTTATTGGACAAGCCGGTGATCAGCATGCGGCCGGGCAGCGCATAGTTGGTATGGGGGCCGACCACACCGCCGGTTTTCTCGACGAAGTCGTCAATGGTGCGGTGTAGCTTGGGCGCAGCAGGATCTGTATGGACATCGAAGATGAAGATCTTGCTGGTATCCAAACCGGATGCCCACAGGTAGCGGCGATCATCGGTCAGGCCCGAGTGATGCGCTTCGTGGCGGCCACCCATAGAGATCGAGTGGATGACCCGCGCATAGGTTTCAGAATCGGGGTTCACGTCTACGGTGACGAGTTTGTCCTCGCCGTCACCAACGCCCTCAAGGCCGAGCGTCCAGATGTAAACATAGTCTTCCTGGCCCACGATTTTGGCCATATACGGTGACATGCAGGTTTCGTCTGCCGACGTCGGCTGTACCAGCACGGCCAGCGCAATCAGCGCCGAGAAAAATCCTTTGATTATCATGATTGTCCCCAAATTTTTCTGCCACAATTGTCCCGATGCTATCACCTTCAGACAAGCCTGCGAATCGTTTTCGGACCCCGGTAAAACGGCGGGCGATAATGTATTTGGGCGGCCTTTCTCTGTTCTGCCTGCCGTTGATTGGCGGATTCGCGGCCACCGACACCCCTTTGACTGATGGGGCGCACACAGTGGGTCTGGCGGATTCGCGGGTGGGGTATGAATCGGTGTCTTATGTCACCGATTCAAAAGTAGTCATACAAGCGCTCGGAGAGCGACAGCCGCTTTTCGAGCTTAGGCTGAACCCGCCCA
>CACNSR010000023.1 GCA_902623175.1 Halieaceae bacterium | reverse complement strand
GGCGGTTTACCAAGCCCGTCATGGCAACATTCGTCAGCACAAGATATGGGTGGTGCTGCCCCACATTCTCGCGCTGCTGGTGACCGGCGTGTTTACCCTTATGGCCAGGTCGAGTGATGCATGGCGTATTGTTCGGCGTCTAGTACCCTGTAGCAGGTTACCCATGGCACCAGTGCGTGCTGACCCAATCATCGGAGACCAATAAGGAGCGGCTAGTGGGAATGATTTCTGGCGCCTGTTTTTGCAAAGCCGTGCAGTACGAGTTGCTGACCGAATCACAGATGCAGGGCTTGTGTTACTGCACCGATTGTCAGGTGGTCGGAGGGAGCTCGCACTGGGCCTCCTACGCTGTGGCACCTTCCGACTTTCGATTATTGGAAGGAACTCTGACCGCCTATAGCTATGATCCGGGCTCGGGCCGCGAGGTGACCCGCCACTTCTGCGGCATCTGCGGCACGCAGATGACGGTGCAGTCTGATGAACTCGGTGTCGCCTCGGTAAACGCCATGACTTTCAGTGACGCCACCCAATTTACCCCGCAGATCGCCTACTTCGGTGCCAGCGCACCGCGCTGGTGTGAGGTGGATCCGCGCCTCACTGCACTTGGGGATGCCGAGTGACGTTACTCCTCGTTTATTTGACGATCGCCATTGGGATCTCATTTCTCTGCTCTGTGCTGGAGGCTGTCTTGCTATCCATCACGCCAAGCTTCTTACAGCAACTGATCCAGGAGCGGCCGAAACCAGGGAGGGCCATACAGTCGGTGAAAGACCGTCTGGATGAATCTCTCTCGAGCATTCTTATCCTCAACACTTTCGCCCACACCATGGGGGCAGCGGGTGTCGGGGCTCAGGCCCTCCGTGTTTTTGGCCCCGAGGCAGAAACCCTGATTGCGGTTTTGCTGACCCTGGCGATTCTGTATTTCTCTGAGATCATCCCGAAGACTCTTGGGGCGACCTATTGGCGGCAGTTGGCGGTGCCCGCGGCGTTTACGATACGATGGCTGGTGCGGTTGGTTTATCCGCTGGTGTGGGTGTCGACGCGCCTGACTCAACTGCTCGGTAAAAGCCACAAGAGCGAAATCACTCGGGAAGAAATTTTGGCGCTGGCCTCGCTAGGGCGCAAAGACGGTGCGTTAAAGGCGCGGGAAAACGAGTATCTGGTGAACCTGCTCAAATTGAGCGATACCCAGACCAGAGAGATTCTTACGCCGCGCACTGTGGTGCACATGCTGGACGAGACTACGACCGTCTCGGAAGCCCTCGGCCTGGAGGCGACCCGCCAGTTCACGCGGATCCCGATTTTTCGAGACTCCACAGACAACGTTACCGGTATGGTGATGCGCGTGGGCCTCTTTGAGGCAGAGCGGGAGGGCGGTGCGGGTGACGCGATCGCCGGTTACGCGCAGCCTGTAGCCCGTGTATCGGAAGAGCTGCCTGTATACCGACTGCTCGATCGCTTTATTCGCGAGCAGGCACATCTGGCCCTCGTGGAGGACGAGTTTGGTCAGACCGCAGGCATTGTCACGCTGGAGGACGCCATTGAGACGTTGTTAGGCAGAGAGATCGTTGACGAAAGCGACGCGGTTGCCGACATGCAAGTGCTGGCGCGAGACAAACACCGTGAGCGACTCGAGAGTGTCGAAGAACAGTGCGAAGGAGAAGGTGCCTAGCAGAGAACCAAGACCCTACATAATAAAACTCCTGAATGAAGCCATAGTTGATAAACTATTCAGCGCTTCATTCTGTGTTTCTGATAAAAATGTGGCCACCTTTGTGGTCACTTGGGCCTTTTAGTGGGGCCACCCCTAAATTAAGGCACGGGGACGGCACTACAGTCTTGCCAAAAAGATAAAGCGAATGGCATGAGGTACTTTGTAACCGTGTGATTGGTTAACAAAGCCGTTGAAGCCCTGACTCAGAACAATATGGAAGCGGGGCCGTTAGAGCCGCCATGTGGACAAAAGTTCCGAGAGGTCGACTGGGGCCAAGTTCCATATAATGCGAAGGTCAAACTAGATATTGTTTGAATCTCAGCTGGGCCTCATCGCCGGCCTGTTTTACAGACTGTCCCTCTGACACCACTGCTCACATTAGCCCCTCACATTTAGGTGGTCTTGCTTTAATCTTAGGGCGGGATGTCGCTGAAAAAGAAAAAATCGCTAGTGACCAAACCAGGGACTGCCCTCGGAACATAATAGGTTGTGGAGATTTGCCCTATGGCTAATGGGCTAGATTTGCGGTACCCCAGCTCCTCACAGAATGACAAAGACCGCGCAAACGCAGTTTTCTCCGGTGCTGTATTGATCTATCGCGCATTGCCAGCGATGTATGAACTTGTGGATTGTCTTCGTGAAATCACGCGGCAAGAACTTGGCCTGAAAGACCCCTGCCTAGCGGAGTCCGAGCTGGGGTCGGCGGACTTTCGGCTTCGTGCTGGCCGCGCTCGACAAATTGTCAGGCAAAGTGACGACGTGGCGAGACTTTATAAGGCAGTATTGCTGGAGACGGGGGTCGATGTCTCTGCTATTTTTTATGACCACTTCAAGCTAAGGTTTCAGCCTTCAAACGACATTTCACGAACTCGATATATGCGCGACTTGCCAGTGCATCGAGACACATGGGGATCAAAAGTTCATGCGCAAATAAATTGGTGGGCTCCTGTTTGGCCTGTCAGGGCCGACCGAACTATCGGCATGTTTCCAGCGCTATGGAATGTTCCAGTTTCAAATACCAGTGCTGCCTGGAGCTACGGGGAATTCAAACAGCACTTGAATGCTGACAAGGATACTAACTACCCGATGCTGCCACACTGTGCAGACCCACCACTAATAAGTGAAGCAGTGCCTATCGTCATAGCTCCGGGAGATATCATGGCTTTCTCTGGTGCGCACCTGCATTGTTCTATACCAAATCGGTCTGGAGTGGCTCGGATCAGTACGGAAACACGCACGGTGTCGGCACGCGATCTACACCACTCACGCTCCGCCAAAAATGTTGATTGCGACGCATCAGTAAGTCAGCTTCATTGGTTTCGCCATGTCGAGACTGGTGAATCGCTTGCCAATCATGCTCTGCGAAGTGAGATCAACTTATCCGAGTCGGCCGTTTCTACCCCATAATGTAGCTGGGTGGTAACCATCACTTTCACAAAAGCAATTACCCCCCCCCCGGGGGGAGGTCAATATATTTCGCTCACACTCTGCGGAAACTCGTGAGTCAAAATACTTGCATCAGGTAGCGTTTTCTCGCTACGGGCGAAAATTTGGTGCGGACTGGACTGGCGCATTGCCAGGTGAGCCATTTGTGGCATGTACCTCTAGTGCGGCTCGCTCCCCTTCATGAATTGCGCCAACGACAGTAGCTGGATGCGTTGGATGGGTCGCTTCTCCAGCAAAAAAAATTCTCTTGCCTGCAACTGGGGCTCTGAGACGGAGTCGTGCAGTGTCAGTTTTGATAGTCTGGATTGTTTCTTTGGTGGGGTAAGAATACGCACCTCTTGTGTAGGGATCGGCCCCCCAATCTTGAACTAACGCATCTACATAAAATTCGGACGCTGCTCCTGAAATTGCGGGAAACGTTTGATTCAAATCCTCAAGCACCGCAGCCACAATTGCCTGTTCACCACCTTCTGCGCCAAGTGCTGTGAGTTGACGGCTATTTTTCCCCATTGGATAGCACATAAGGATATGTGACGTTGATCGAACCTTGTAATCGCTCGGCACCCAACATGCTCCAGCGACACCTTCTGTCACAAGCCAGGCTAATGGTTCACCCTCCGTTTCCCACCAAGCATTAGAGAAACTAAGCGCTATCTTCATGCCACTATCAAACCCAATTTGCCCGAACGCATCTGTCGTCGAGGCAGGCAAATCAGGGCGAAATTCGATTACGCCCGCTTGCAATACACCAACTGACACGGTGATGATTACTTGGCGAGCAAGGTGTTTGTCTCCGTTAGCATCGATGACCAAAACATCATTACCATTAGTATCAACAGACTTGACTGGCGTATTGAGCAGCAGGTCAGTTGACGAGCTAACGTCTTCCCACCACAAGTCGTTGAGCGCATCTGCGTACCCCAGGTCTTTGTCTGCTAGGACCAGCGTTGTGTCAGAAAGAGTCCATTCATTACTCTCCAACGCCAAGCTTCTCGCTCCAAGTTTGTCTAAATTGGTGGCAAAGGACCCTCCGGCGATACCAGCATCATATAAATGATAGGCACGGTGCGAGGGCCCAACGCCATATTCAGCAAACACTTCATCGGCTAAGTTTGTGTCCGGATTTTGGTGCCATTCAGGAATCCAGTACCAATCCCAGAACTCATCAACCCGGCCTACGTCAGGATCGTTTGAACATGGGTTATGAGCAGCACGGGAAGACCAACAGGTGCCAGCGCCTCCGTCCATAGAGTAAGCACTTAAGCCGCGATATGGTCGAACATATATCTGCTCGCCATACTTCTCATTCATCGCGCCCCAGATAGGGTTTCCTCCTGTTGCCAAGTAATGCTCCTCAGCGCCCAGCTCCACACGCATGTCTCCCAAAGTCGCGCTTTTAACCCTTCCTCCAATCCTTCCACTCGCTTCGAGAATAAGCACGTCGTAGCCAAGCTTTTTGAGGGTTTTCGCCGCGTGGAGCCCAGCACTGCCCGCCCCTACAACAATCACATCATGAGAGGTGACCCCTGCAGTATTCTGCGGTTGCAGCATGGACGAAATCTGCACGAGTAATGCGAGAAAAAGTTCACTGGGAGAAATCAAGTCAGGAATCCATGAAAGCCCGATAACAATCTTATAAGACCTTGCTACTCTGGTCTGCCGCGTCCGACAATTAAGCAATGGTGTCTTGTTAGACACCGACTAGCATCTAGGATGCTATTGCGGCCAACTCATATTTGTGTTGACCTCTTGCAGTAAAATAGTTCTCTTGGTTGATTGAAGCCATGGTTTGGAAGCCGGCCAAAGTTTTATCATCGTTAAAACAGGTTGTTACGCTTATCGGCTGCAGAATCGCTAACCTCCGAACGCCGAACTTGAACAAGGGTGTCCTAGCTATAGTGATGCTCCTGTGCGCTGAGCGATCTGCTTGGGCGGTGCCGGAAAAACAGTGGTTCACTGACCATGGTGGATCACAAGAGGAGTCTCACGGCCATTTCATCCTTACTTGCGAGGACGGCGGGTTTTTACAGATTGGTGAGACGGGGTTTTTAAACGACAAGACCAGTCGTATTTTGATCGTTAAAACGGATAGATACGGTGCCTCGCTATGGAAAAAAGAGTTTTTTGGTGGTGATGGGACAAAGAATCTCGGTAACTCTGCGTACGAACTCGCGGACGGTTATCTCATTGCAGGAGCGCTAAATGAGGATAGTGCTCTGATAAAAGTGAAGAAATCTGACGGCTCCACACTATTCTCAAAAACCTACGATAAGGGTGGTAACGACGCAATAGAGCATGTTGCTGAGACGGATGACGGGTTTTTACTAATCGGATACAAAAACGCCAAAGATTTGACGACTACTTTTTTCGCAGAAGGTGAAGGCTCGATGTTTCATGTGGATAGGGCTGGTGAGGAGCTTCCATTAGAGGGCGAGATTGATCTAAATCTCTACATGGCTCACGGGTATCGTGTTGAAAAGTACAAGAATGAATTTGTGGTGGCTGGCCTGACGGAAGGTGCTGAAGATCATGCTTTGATGAAACTCGACTCCAGTGGGACAAAAGTAATTTGGAGTAAGGCCTACGGTGGAGCAAGTTCGGACCATCTATTTGGTCTAGATCTGGCTGACAATGGATCGATTTTTGTGACCGGACATACTCTGTCTGGAACGATCAACTGGGACACTTACACGGTAAAAATAGACCTAGATGGTAATGTAGTGTGGGAGCGAAAGTTAGGAAATCCAAGAGGGTATGACGAAAATTTTATCCACGACGAAGCATGGGGTATTAAAGCAACTCCAGATGGCGGGGCGGTGGTCGTTGCTGGCACTGGCGATGAATATGAGCAGTACTCTCAATGCAACGATAATCCAAGTGATTGTTCCGATGTCTGGCATGTCTATCTTTTAAAGTATGACGCCGCCGGCACGGTCGTTTGGCAACAAACATTTGGTGAAACTGAAGTGGACTGGGCGGGTGAAGACATCGACCTTACGAGTGATGGCGGGGCTATCGTGGCAGTGGATAATGGTCAGTTTGGCTTTTTAAAAGTTAATGATATTTATGAGACTTCCAACTCGCAAATTGTTGACGACGATGTGGACGGAGTGAATGACATTGCTGACAATGATGATGACAACGATGGCATTGCTGACGGTCAGGACAGCTCGCCGCTAGGACCCGATGCTCCACAAACACCGCAGAGCATTTTCAATAACCTTCTAAATACAGTTCAGAAAGTCAGAAACGGTAGAGGTTTCCGAGGTGCCCCCTAATTTATCTGGGCGGAAACCATCACAATCACAATGGCGTTTAGCCCCCTCACCTGCAACAATCCTCAGACACGCCAAAAGTACAACACGCCTCTGCGAAACCGGCGAGGCTTATTCTTGCGAAAATCGATGGTCTTTACCCCCGATATTGGGGGGTGGGTTGGGGAGTGAAGGCTGTTGCTAGGCCACAACTAATTGAATTGTCGGAATAAATAGTGCTCAGGGTGGTGCCCAGGAGAGGACTTGAACCTCCACGCCCTTGCGAGCACTAGCACCTGAAGCTAGCGTGTCTACCAATTTCACCACCTGGGCAGCAGGAAATCTCTGATCTATCAGAGGGCGCGCAGACTACTGCCTCGACCCTAGACTGTCAATTTCGGGTATTGATCGCCCGGCGGCTTGGCGCTATCGCGATCCGGCGGGTGTTTCGCGCGTATAATGTCTGCTCCTTTCCAGCCGGCTGAATCCAGCCATCGGACTTCATCTTGGCGACACGCCTCAAAAACAGTTCCTCTAGCCCACCCGTTGACCCTCACGCGGCGCGGGAAAAGGGTCGTTATGAGTATCCCATTCCCAGCCGGGAAGCGATTTTAGCCTTGCTCGAAACGGCGGATGCCCCCTTGGCGTTTACTGGCATTGCCGAAGAGTTGGGTTTGAGTGGCGAGCGTGATCTCGACGCATTGGGTAGACGCCTGCGCGCGATGCAACGCGACGGTCAAATCATCTCCGGCAGGCGAGGGGCTTATGGCTTGCCCAAGCGAATGGATTTGCTTCGCTGTCGAGTGATGGGCCATAGAGATGGTTACGGTTTTGCGAGACCGCTCGAAGGAGAAGCACAGGATTTGTTCCTCTCTGCTCGCGAGATGTACCAAGTATTTGATGGTGATGAGGTACTGGTCTCAGTCGCAGGTCTCGATCGTCGTGGACGGGCTGAGGGGCAGATTGTTGAAGTGCTCAACCGGGCGCATGCCAAAGTGGTCGGGCGCTACATGGAAGAGAGCGGCATCGGCTTTCTGCTCCCCCATAACACGCGCATTCGTAATCACATCCTGATTCCACCCAAAGCCAAGGGCGGTGCGCGCCATGGCCAGCTGGTGTCGGTGGTACTGACCGACTATCCCTTGGCGAATTTGGGTGCCAAGGGTGAGGTCGAGGAAGTGCTGGGCGATCATCTGGATCCGGGACTTGAGATCGACGTCGCGATTCGCGCCCATGGCATCCCATGGGAATGGTCGGATGCTGTCCTCCGTGAAGCCGGGGCGCTGGGTGAAGAGCCCGCCGAGGCAGATAAAACCCACCGGGTGGATCTGCGCGATGTGCCGTTCGTCACCATCGACGGCGAGGACGCCAAAGATTTTGACGACGCCGTATGGTGCGAGGAAACCCCCGACGGATTTCAGCTGCGCGTGGGGATCGCCGATGTCTCGCATTACGTGCCGGTCGGCTCCGCGCTCGATGATGAAGCTAGCATTAGAGGCAATTCGGTGTACTTCCCCGAGCGAGTCGTGCCCATGTTCCCGGAGGTCCTCTCTAATGGGTTGTGTTCGCTGAAGCCGCAGGTAGATCGGCTGGCGATGGTTTGCGATATGCAAATCGATCGCAGCGGTCAGCTTCAGGACTACACCTTTTACGAGGCGGTGATTCATTCCCATGCGCGGCTCACCTACACCGACGTGGGTGCGGTCATTGAGGACGGCTGGAGTCCACACGTACCCGCCGAGCGCAGTGAGGAGATTGAACGGCTCTATCGGCTTTACCAAATTCTGCGCAGTGCACGGGAGCAGCGGGGTGCGCTCGATTTCGATACGCAGGAAAACCGCATCCTGTTTGACGAGCAGCGCAAGATCGCCGCTATCAAGCCCGTGCACCGCAACGACGCCCACAAACTGATCGAGGAGTGCATGCTGATTGCTAATGTGGCCACCGCACAGTTCCTCGAAGCGCTTGAGCAACCGGCGCTGTTTCGCGTTCACGAGGGCCCCAGCTCCGAGAAGCTCGAGAACCTCCGCGCCTTTTTGGGCGAGCTATCTCTGCATTTACCGGGCGGCATGAAACCCACCCCCGAGCACTATCAATCGCTGCTGGCCACTGTGGGAGGCCGCGACGACAGCCACATCATTCAAACTATGTTGCTACGTTCACTTTCACAGGCCGTGTATCAACCGGAGAATGCTGGGCATTTTGGCCTCAATTACGAGGCCTACGCGCATTTCACCTCGCCCATTCGCCGTTACCCCGATCTATTGGTTCACCGCGCGATTCGCGCAGCGATTCGAGGTTGCGAGAGGGGAACACACATCGAGCGGATCCAAGGCGCGCGCGCGCTCAAGCGCGAGACAATATACCCCTACGACACGGGCGCCATGGCTGCTCTCGGCGAGCAGTGTTCGATGACCGAGCGTCGCGCCGATGACGCGACACGTGAGGTCGATGCCTGGCTCAAGTGCGAGTTTCTCAAGGATCGCATCGGCGAGAAGTTTGAGGGGGTGATCGCCGCCGTGACCAATTTTGGCGTGTTCGTTGAATTGGGTGATCTGTACATCGAAGGCCTGATACACATCAGTGCCTTGCCTGGTGATTACTATCATTTCGATCAGGCGAAGCAGCGACTGATTGGCGAGCGCACGCGGCAAATCTTTCAGTTGGGTGGGGCGGTCACCGTCAGGATCGCCCGTGTAGACCTTGATGATCGAAATATTGATCTGGAACTGGCCGGGGTTGCCCCCACCAAGCGTGGTAAGAGCGGTAAGAGAAGAAAGCGCCGGTCAGAAGAAGAGTGGGCATCAGTGAGCCGCAACAAGCCATCGCACGGCCGCGAAAGCACCACCTCAGAGGACAGGGAAAGTAGCGGCCGCGGGCGCAAGTCAGGGAGGTCGTCACCCAGACCATCAAAATCTGCGAAAGCTCCCACGCCAGCAAAACCAAAAAAGGCATCGACCTCGGGCCGGTCAGCAAAAGGATCCAAGGCGGCGAAGGCCTCGGGCGTGGAACACCGCGCAGGTAGTAAATCGCCAGCGGGGAGGAAGCGGCGGTGAAACATGACTGATACCGTATTTGGTTATCACGCTGTTGAGAGCTTGATCCGCAGTGCGCCGCGTCGCATTGCGGCACTTCATGTACAGACAGACCGTCAGGACAAGCGCATGCAGGCGATCTGTGAGCTGTGCCGAAATAAAGGAGTATCCGTGCTGCCCTGTGCCAAGTCGGAACTTGACGCAATGGTGACCGGGCGCCATCAGGGCGTGATAGCGGTGCTCGACACCACGGTGGACGCTGAGGCTGGCGGCATGATGAGCGAAGCGGAGCTTGCCGAGCATCTTTCGCAGGTGGCTGTCCCGCTCATTTTGATTCTGGATGGCGTAACCGATCCCCACAATCTGGGGGCTTGCTTGCGCAGTGCCGATGCGGCAGGGGTCACCGCGGTCGTCTTCCCCAAAGATAAAAGTGCTGATGTGAACGATGTGGCACGCAAGGTGGCCAGTGGTGCCGCCGAGACGGTGCCTTGGGTGCGCGTGACCAACCTTGCCAGAACCATTGAGTCCTTAAAGCAGGTCGGTGTTTGGTTGATTGGCACCGATGGCGACGCGGAAAACACGCTTTATGAGCAAGATCTGAGCGGACCCTGTGCGTTGGTTTTGGGCTCAGAGGGCGCGGGAATGCGCCGTCTGACCCGCGATCTCTGCGATTTCATCGTCAAGTTGCCGATGGCAGGGTCGGTCTCCAGCCTCAATGTGTCGGTTGCGGCGGGGGTCTGTCTGTTCGAGGCAGTGCGGCAGCGCGGCCTCCAGAACGGTTAACGAGCCGCCATCAGGTGCTAAATTGGGCCGTTGCAAAGCGGCAACGGCCTTTGTAGACTCCTCCCCTCAAAATTTGGCCGGGTCTGAAAACAGGCCCTTCCTCCTTGCCACACCGCTTGACGGGTGGCTTTAAACCATAGGGAGTAAGCGAGTGCGACACTACGAAGTTGTATTCATGGTCCATCCGGACCAGTCAGAACAAGTCCCCGGAATGATTGAACGTTACAGCAACGTCATCACCAAAGATGGTGGAACTGTGCATCGTCTGGAAGATTGGGGTCGACGTCAGTTGGCCTACCACATCAACAAAATCCATAAGGCGCATTATGTGCTGATGAACGTCGAAGCCTCTAACGAGGCGATGGAAGAGTTGACCACGACCTTTCGTTATAACGACGCGGTCATTCGCAACCTCGTGATTCGTCGTGATGAGCCTGTGCTTGAGGAGTCTCTCATCATGAAGGCCGAGCGCGAGGACAAGGAGCGTAAGGCCCGATACCAGGAGCGTCAGGACAATGACGCGCGCCGCGCTGCGGCCGAGACTGCCGAGGCCCCCGCTGAGGAAGATGCCCCGGAGACCGTTGCGGAAGCGCCAGAAGCAGACACTGAAGAAACGAACGAGGAATAAGCCATGTCACGTTTTTTTCGACGCAGAAAGTTTTGCCGTTTCACTGCCGAGGGCGTGACCGAGATCGATTATAAGGATCTGGACACTCTCAAGCAGTACGTGTCTGAGACTGGCAAGATCGTACCGAGCCGGATTACCGGCACCAAGGCGAAGTATCAGCGTCAGCTCGCGACTGCGGTCAAGCGCGCGCGCTACCTCGCGTTACTGCCTTATACAGACGCTCATAACTAAGCGTGACTGATGCGCGGCCTCGCTGAATTCATCATGCGCGGCCGGTGGCAGGCGCTCGGCGTCGCGGTATTGGGGTCGGGCAGTCTGTTATTTGGCTGGATTAGTGCGGCGGCCATCGCACTAGTCACCCTGAGAAAGGGGACAGCCTCCGGCGGTTGGTTGGTGCTGTGGGCTCTATTGCCCGCGGTGATTATTACGGCCATGACCGGCGACACGGGCAGCGTCATGTTGCTGCTTGGGGCATACGCCCTGGCCGTTGTCCTCAGGGAGAGCGTCAGCCTGTCATTGGCAGTGATGGCCAGCGTGCCACTGGTACTGGTTAGCGGTTTGGCGCTGACCTTGCTGAATGGCCCGTTTTTGGAGGATCTGGTGGCAACATTCAATCAGGCCCTGTCCCAGCTGGAGCAGGACCTCCAGCAACAGGGTCCTGGAGAGTTAGCGTTCAACTTGCTGGCGGTCCCTCAGGTGGCAGCGTTGTTGGCCACCGGTAATGCGGTGATTGCTTTGCTCAGCCTGATGTTGGGGCGGTATTGGCAGGCCGCGCTTTACAACCCGGGAGGATTTGGCGCGGAGTTTCGCGCGCTGAAGTTACCTACCGGTGCCGTGATGGCGATGGCGCTCGTGGCAGCCGCGCTTTGGTGGATGGGATCCGATTGGCGGGTCTGGAGTGCAGCCGCGGTGTTGCCGCTCACAATTGTCGGGTTTGCATTGGTGCATGCCTTTGCGGCCCGAGCGAACAAAGGGATCGCTTGGTTGACCCTGATGTACGTGCTGTGGATCGTGCTAGATCCGGTGAAGTTTGTATGGGTGGGGTGTGTTGTGATCGACGCATTTGCTGATTTCAGGGGCAGATGGGCGAGTCCCACTGGCAAAGGCTCTGGCGGCGCTTAAGCCGCCGAGCCAGATTTGATAGGAGTCGGCCGTTCACGCGGCCAGCAGAGGAAAGAACGATGGAAGTCATTTTGCTCGAAAACATTGGCAATCTCGGCACGCTGGGTGACAAGGTTGATGTGAAGCCCGGTTACGGCCGCAATTTCCTGATCCCCCAGGGTAAGGCAGTGCCGGCCACAGAAGACAACGTAGCCAAGTTTGAGGCTCGCCGTGCGGAGCTAGAAGCCGCAGCAGCGGAGACGCTATCTACCGCGGAGGCCCGCGGCGAGGCGTTGGCTGCGCTGGGCGAGGTCGAAATTGCAGCGACTGCTGGAGAAGAAGGCAAGCTGTTTGGTTCCGTGGGAACTCGTGACATTGCCGGTGCATTGTCTGCTGCGGGATGTGAAGTCGATAAGTCGGAAGTCCGGATGCCCGAGGGCGTGATTCGGGAACTCGGCGAGTTCGAGATAGTGATTCAGGTTCACCCAGAGGTGGCGACCTCTGTTGCGATTCACATCATCGCTGAGTAATGCCCCGCGGGGCCTTTCGCTCCGCACACACCCCTTGCTGCCGCGGTATTGCCGCGGAGCCACGCCTAAACACCGATCTTTTCTGGCAGTTCTCAACGGTCGCGGGTAATCTAATTGGCCCGGCGGCGTTTAGGCAGTGATGATGTTTTAAGCCCCGGCTGATCAGGCACAGAAGAAGGCAGCACCTTGGAGTCGGTAAAATCCCAGGATTCGGATATC
Organism: Halieaceae bacterium; assembly: GCA_902623175.1. GTDB lineage: Bacteria > Pseudomonadota > Gammaproteobacteria > Pseudomonadales > Halieaceae > Luminiphilus. Next base: position 17,816 of record CACNSR010000023.1, on the reverse strand, counting down.
TCGCGAATCCGCATGCAACCCCAGTCGGTCGAGGCAGAACGCTCGGTCATCGGGGGTATTTTGTTAGCGCCCGAGAGCTGGGATTCTATCGCTGAGCTGGTCGATGCCAGCGACTTTTATCGACCTGAACACCGAGCGATATTCCGTCAAATCGCGATTCTGGTTGATCGCAACGAACCGATAGACGTCATCACGGTCGCCGACCGGCTACTGGCAACCGGCGAGCTGGATGCGGCTGGCGGCCATACTTATCTCGCGGATCTTGTCGAGCAGACACCCACTGCCGCTAATGTCAGTGCTTATGCTCGCGCCGTGCGTGAGCGCGCGCTGCTGAGAAAGCTGATTGGCGCGGCACAGGATATCGCGACCGCTGGTTTTAACCCGGAGGGTCGCAGCGCCGAGGAGCTGGTGGATGAAGCCGAGCGGCTCATTATGGCGGTCTCGGAGAGCGGCCCGAAGCTGGGTGGCCCTCAAGGCATGTCGCCGCTGTTGACGGGCGCGCTGGAGCGAATTGAAGAGCTCTATAACACCGGCGGTGACATCACTGGCCTGACTACAGGCTTTATTGATCTGGATAAGAAAACCTATGGCCTTCAGCCCTCGGATCTGGTGATTGTGGCGGGCCGCCCTTCGATGGGCAAGACGGCTTTTGCCATGAATCTGGTTGAGAACGCCTCTGCCCACACTGAAAAGCCAATCCTGGTGTTTTCGATGGAAATGCCGGCGGAGCAACTCGTGGTGAGAATGATGTCCTCACTGGGCAAGATCGATCAGTCGCGGTTGCGCACGGGCAAGTTGCAGCAGGATGACTGGCCGAAGTTGTCGGCGGCGATGGCGAAGTTGAAAGAGACCACGATCTTCATTGATGACACGCCAGCGCTGACGCCAACCGAAGTGAGGGCACGAGCGCGCAGACTCTCTAGGGAGCACGGCGACCTGGCCATGATCATGGTGGATTACCTGCAGTTGATGCGGGTTGCGGGTGCCGTCGAGGGCCGCACCGCGGAGATTTCAGAGATTTCCCGTAACCTGAAAGCGATTGCCAAGGAGTTCCGCTGCCCGGTGGTGGCGCTGTCGCAGTTGAACCGAGCCCTCGAGCAGCGGCCCAACAAGCGTCCTGTTAACTCGGATCTACGAGAATCGGGGGCGATCGAGCAGGACGCCGATGTGGTGATGTTTATTTATCGGGACGAGGTGTACCACGAGGACTCCCCGGACAAGGGAGTGGCCGAGATCATTATCGGCAAGCAACGTAATGGCCCGATCGGTACCTGCCGTCTGGCGTTTCAGGGCGAATTCACCCGGTTTGAAAATCTCGCCCGGGATGACTATGCCGGTTATTGATGCTGATATGGAACTCCTGTCTTACCTCATTTTGGCCTGAACCTCCAGTTGGCATGAACCAGATTCCCTCGTCCATCGATTTTGCCGCCTTGCTCGAAATGCTCGGCGGGGACGAGCAGATCTTGACCTCGCTGCTACCCAAGTTCGCGGAGGAACTGACTTCCGATCTCGCAGCCAGTGCACAGGCGATTGTTGATCACGATGCTGAGTTATTGAGGCAGATTGCGCATCGCATCAAGGGCACCAGCGCCAATTTGCATGCGCTCATGCTCTCGGCGGCTGCGCGTGAGCTAGAGCAGGCCTGCACCGAGGCTGATGCCTCGCTGATGGCGATCAAGCAGCAGGTGATGTCAGATCAGGCGCGTGCAGTGCAGGAAGCGATCGAAAGCTGGCACGCTGAAAGCTGAGTGCCAAGCGCCAAGGCAGCCCTGATTAAAGACCGATTTCCTCTCTCAGCCGCGCGAGATGCGTGACCTGCTCCTCTGCGCTGAGCGCTTCCTCGATGGGTGCCGATAGCGCGACCCGTTCGGGACCCACCAGCACCTCTCCGCGAGCGGCGCGGCTGACCCATCGCTCGTAGTGCTCTCGATAGACGGGCCAAGTTTTCGACTCCGACTCATTCGCAAGAAAAAACCAGTCGCTGTCGCGTCCAGCAAGGTAGACCGCCGGGTGTTGCCACGCTGCGTCGGTTTTGGGGGAGGTGGCCAGACACGCCTGTCGGTAGGCGTCATAGGGTGATGGCAATCCCAAATCACTCAGGCAGTGTCGGCACGCTTCGATCATGCGATTCAGTGTGGGCAGATAGTCGCTGTTCTCAATGGTGTGCTGCGCTGCACGCAGAATGACTGCGGTAGGGTAGGCGTCGAGTCCCTCCAGCCACAGTCGTTTGACCTGCTTCACTTGTTCGGCGTCTGGCCAGGCCGCGTAATATTGGTTGTGGTAGTTCAATCGAAACAGTGCGAACACCTGATTGATCGCCTCAATCAGCTGAGAGTCCGGCGGCTCCGCGGGATCAGTTGGCCCAGCTGGTGTCGGTGAGGTCGTCGCTGAGACTTCGGTCTTTTGAGCGATGGCCGCCGCCAGCGCCGCCGCGTCCTGTTTCTCCGCCATGCTTTTCTCCATACCTTGCGCCACGACATTGGCGTTTTACGTGCTGCAGAAATTTACTGTTCCATGAGGTATGCACCTCATTACTGTCTACCCAGAACATCACAAATTCGGGGAGCAAGGCTTGCGCATCGGCCTGTTCGATGCCCGCCAACCGCAAGGTCTCATAGACTGAGGTATCAGGCTCCCAGTTGCGGGGAATACGCGTGGGCTCCGTGCTGTGATGCAGCTGACTGGTGTGCTTCAGCCAGCGCCGGCGCACATGTTCGACGAAGCGACTGTTCACTTCTTTTGGCGGGCCGCCTCGCTCACTCCAGTAAAGGATGAATTCAGCCCTAACCGATTCCGCAAAGATGATATCGATGTCTGCTTGCGCCAAAATATCGAGTGCGTCCTGACTAGGTATCCAGTCGCGGTCAAAGGGTGCAGGCGTTGTGATCTCGAAGGCGTGTGCGCTTGATTGTTTTGCTTCCCGCCGCTGGGTATCGCGCCAACGGGTAAGGATATGCTGCCGAAACTGGGTCTCAGGCTCGCTTCCGTTGGAGAGCATAAAGCTGCCTAGGGCACGTTCGATAAACGGCCTCGGAATACCGTGATTGATCACCACCAGCTCAATTAAATCGTTGCTTGGCTGCCAGTCAGAGTGTCCATAAGAAGTCGTCGGCGTGTTGGTCGCTGTCGAACTCCGCACATTTTTGGCGACATCGGGTGCTGTACTGAGCACGACGACATTCGGTTCTTGGCTCGGTTGCTGATAAATAATTCCCAGTGCCACCAGTTTCGGGATGAGTGCGGCAATGTGATCCAGAGACCAAAAGGACAGGGTGCTTTGCAGCGCTGTCAGGGATAGCGGCGTCCAATCTTCAGCGCCATTGAGGTGGCTGCCCAATACTTGTAACAAGACGGCCTCTTCAAGCCCAATTGTCTCGGCTAGCTCAGGCGAGAAGGTAAGTTGTCGATCGGGAATGAGTGAAGCAGAGGGCATTATGATGCGGAGTGGGTCAAGCGGTCTGATAGGATACCGACTTACCTGCACCAATACAGCAATTACGCTCAGTTTCCGGAGAGTTTCGCGTGGCGAAGGCAAAAACTGCATTTGTCTGCAATGACTGTGGGGCCGATTTCCCGAAGTGGCAGGGACAGTGCAGTGAGTGCCACGCCTGGAACACGCTGACGGAAATTCGCTTGAGCGCACCTGCAACGAAGTCAGGAAAGGCTCGCGCATCAGGTCGGTCAGGTTACGCCGGCGCCGTGGCGGCTGTGCGGCGTCTTGAGGATGTTGCGGTGGTCGATCTGCCCCGACTGGCTTCCGGGTTTGATGAGCTGGACCGGGTCCTCGGCGGCGGCTTTGTGCCAGGCTCCAGCATCCTGATCGGCGGGCACCCCGGGGCAGGCAAGAGCACGCTGCTGCTGCAGGCCCTGTGCCAGCTGGCAGCGGCGCACCCCGCGCTCTACATAACAGGTGAGGAGTCTCCCGAGCAAATCGCACTGCGCGCCAATCGTTTGGGGCTGCCGACGGATCGGCTGCAGCTGATGGCAGAAACCGATGTCGACGCGATCCTGGCGTCGGCTGAGTCGCTAAAACCCAAGATTCTCGTTGTTGACTCCATTCAGGTAGTGCACAGCGAAACGCTTACCTCTGCCCCTGGCAGTGTGTCGCAGGTTCGGGATTGCGCTGCGCAGCTGACCCGCTATGCCAAGCAGACGGGCACCATATTGATCTTGGTGGGTCACGTCACGAAGGACGGCAGTCTTGCAGGGCCCAAAGTGCTCGAGCATATGATCGACTGCTCGATCCTTCTCGAGGGCGACCATGATTCTCGCTACCGGACCCTGCGAGGCCAGAAGAACCGTTTCGGCGCTGTGAACGAGCTCGGTATATTCGCGATGACCGATACCGGAATGCGTGAAGTGACCAATCCATCCGCGATTTTTCTGGATCGTTCTGAGCACACCGCGCCGGGGACAACGGTTGTTGTCGTCTGGGAGGGCACGCGCCCCCTATTGGTCGAAATTCAGGCGCTTGTCGACGACAGCTCACTGGGCAACCCCCGCCGCGTGACGGTCGGTTTTGAGCAAAACCGACTCGCGATGTTGCTCGCGGTGCTGCACCGACACGGTGGTATTCAGGTGGGCGATCAGGACGTGTTTGCCAACGTGGTGGGCGGTGTTCGGGTCATGGAGACCTCGGCAGATCTGGCGCTTTTGCTGGCAGTGGTGTCGAGCCTGCGTGACAGACCGCTGCCTCGGGACTGGGTGGTCTTTGGCGAGGTGGGCTTGTCTGGAGAAATTCGCCCGGTGGCCAGTGGGCAGGAAAGGTTGGCCGAGGCAGCAAAACACGGCTTTAAACTCGCGATCGTTCCCAAAGGGAACGCGCCGAAAAAGGCGATTAAGGGTCTGAAGGTGATCTCTGTGGTGCGTTTGTCCGAGGCACTCGAGGCCACTCAGTGAGCGACTGCCCCAATGAGCTCAGCCAGATCTCTGCCGATGTAAGCCAGATCTTTGCTGCTGGGCTAGTGCGCTGTTAACCCTGTTGGGCGGGACACTGGTGAATTTTTTTTCGGCGGAACCCGCTGACCGTTATTTCAGCTTCCGGTGCTTCACCCGGCTGGGCACCGCGGCTTCCGCGCCCACCCGCTGTCGCCGGTCATCCTCATACTCCGAATAGTTACCTTCGTGAAAAATCACGTTGCCATCATCCTCATAAGCGAGGATGTGGGTGGCGATTCGGTCGAGGAACCACCGATCGTGTGAAATCACCAGCGCTGAACCGGGAAACGCCAGCAGTGCTTCCTCCAGTGCTCTTAGGGTTTCGACATCGAGATCGTTGGTGGGCTCATCCAACAGCAGCACATTGGCTCCTTGCTTGAGTAGCTTGGCGAGGTGCAGCCGATTGCGCTCCCCGCCGGAGAGATCTTTGACAAATTTTTGCTGGTCGGAGCCCTTGAAGTTAAAGCGCCCTACATACGAGCGCGACGGCACCTCGTAGTTGCCGATGCGGATAATATCAAGACCATCCGAGACCTCTTCCCACACAGTTTTGCTGCCGTCGAGATCATCCCGGGACTGATCCACGTAGCCAAGCTCGACGGTTTCTCCGACCGTGACCTCGCCACCGTCAGGGGTCTCAAGGCCCATCAGGATACGGAATAGTGTCGACTTGCCCATACCGTTGGCACCGATAATGCCAACAATGCTGCCTTTGGGCACCGTGAAGCTCACGTCTTCGAACAGCAATCGATCACCAAAGGTTTTTCGAAGTCCGCTGACTTCGACCACCTTGTCGCCCAGTCGCGCACCCGGCGGAATGTAGATTTCGTTGGTCTCGTTGCGGGTTTGGAACTCCTGAGAATTCAGCTCCTCGAATCGCTGCAGTCGCGCCTTGTTTTTGGCCTGTCGACCTTTTGGGTTGGAGCGCACCCACTCGAGTTCGGCCTTGATGGCCTTCTGGTGGGACGCCTCCTGACGCTGCTCCTGCTCGATCCGCTTTTCCTTCGCTTCTAACCAGGTTGAGTAGTTGCCCTCATAGGGAATGCCCCGGCCACGGTCCAGCTCAAGAATCCAGCCAGCGGCGTTATCGAGGAAGTACCGGTCGTGGGTGATTGCCACGACAGTCCCGGAGAAGTTTTCCAGAAAGTGCTCCAGCCATGCGACTGACTCGGCGTCTAGGTGGTTCGTTGGCTCATCGAGGAGCAACATATCCGGTTCCGAGAGTAGCAGCCTCGCTAGTGCGACTCGGCGACGTTCACCGCCAGACAAGGTGTTTACGTTGGCCTCCCATGGGGGTAAGCGCAAGGCGTTCGCCGCAATATCGAGTCGTGTATCGAGGTTATGCGCGTCTTTGGCCTGAATAATGTCTTCAAGCCGGGCCTGCTCCTTGGCCAGCGCATCAAAGTCAGCCTCAGGCTCGGCATAGTCTGCATACACCTTTTCTAGACCTGTCAGCGCGTCGATGGCTTCCTGAACACCTTCTTCTACGTTGCCGCGCACATCCTTTTCTGAGTTGAGCTGGGGTTCCTGCGGCAGGTAGCCGATCTTGATGTCCGGTTGAGGGCGCGCCTCACCTAGAATCTCGGTATCGATGCCCGCCATGATCTTTAGCAGCGTCGACTTGCCCGCACCGTTCAATCCGAGCACGCCGATCTTGGCACCCGGAAAAAACGACAGCGAGATGTCCTTCAGAACTTCCTTTTTGGGCGGGACGATTTTGCCGACCCGATTCATGGTGTAGACGTATTGTGCCAAAGTAGAGCTCCGACAATATTAAGTGGGGTGCAACACATGTGTTGATGGCACCCGCACACAGTTTTTTTTGCGGGCGTCGAGTGTACTGAAAGGCAGGCACTAATGGCTATAAAGGAGGTCTTGTTTTTGGGTTTATGACCTTGTCCACATTGCGAGCCGCCTGATCATACAGAGCAGCTTGCGTTTAGCTTATTCTTCTCGTACACCGACGATGGTGGCTTTATTAAATCTTCCCGCTTTTGCTCGGTCTTATTTCGGACTACCAAACGCTCGCTGCTCGGATTGGCGGGCTCGTCGGCGTCGTGGAACTCACTGCTTTCACCTCGCCGGTTTTCCAGTGTTTTAAGGTCATTAACTTCTTCGCCATAGGTTCTACATAGCGCGTCTAGTGAGATCAGATCAGAGTCCGTAAAAGGGTAGATCACCGCCCTGAATCCGCTCGATTCGGGCAGGGTCGATATCCATGCAGGTGACCTGGCGCCCTACTTCGGAGAACATTGCCGCCTGCACCAGTCCAATGTAGCCGCTGCCGAAAATACTGATTAGCAATGTTTTTCTCTCTTATCCGATCGGAATATCGTAAACGTAAAGTTATGGCAGTTTGCAGTGTCACAATGACAAAACCCTGACGCCGGGGCCGTGTTCCGCTACCATTCCTACCAATTGAAAATCACGGAACGGTTGACCCGTTCCCAGCCGCAGGAAGCCGATATGAATCAAGCTGCCACCCAGTTGTCGCAGTACCTCGACCGCGATATCCAGACCATTGAAGCCTTTGATGCCGAATTGTGGTCCGCTATGAGCGCTGAAACCGTGCGCCAAGAGGAGCACATCGAGCTAATTGCCTCAGAGAACTACTGCAGCCCCCGCGTCCTGGAGGCTCAGGGATCAGTGCTGACCAACAAATACGCTGAGGGATATCCGGGTAAGCGCTATTACGGCGGGTGCGAATTCGTTGATCAGGCGGAGACCTTGGCCATTGAGCGCGCCAAGGCGCTCTTTGGCGCCGACTTTGCCAACGTGCAGCCCCACTCAGGCTCGAGTGCCAACATTGCTGTTTTTCAGGCGCTCCTCAAGCCCGGTGATACCATACTGGGCATGAGTCTCGCCGATGGTGGGCATCTAACCCACGGCGCCTCTGTCAATTTCTCGGGCAAGATCTATCAGGCGGTGCAGTACGGGATCGACCATGACACCGGCCTGATCGACTATGACGCGCTGCGCGAATTGGCCGTCACGCACAAACCGAAGCTCATAATCGGCGGTTTCTCGGCTTATAGCCGGATCCTCGACTGGTCCAAATTCAGAGAGATCGCCGACGAGGTCGGTGCCTTTTTGTTGGTTGATATGGCCCACGTGGCGGGCCTAGTGGCAGCGGGGGTGTATCCCAGCCCCATTCCTTACGCCGATGCGGTGACGACGACAACGCACAAAACGCTACGGGGTCCACGCTCAGGGCTGATCTTGGCCCGGGCCAACGAGGCGCTGGAGAAGCAATTCAATTCGGCGATTTTTCCCGGCGCGCAGGGTGGGCCACTCATGCATGTGATTGCTGCCAAGGCTGTCGCCTTTAAAGAGGCAATGGCGCCAGACTTTGTCGATTACCAAAAGCAGGTGATCCGCAACGCGCAGGCCATGGCTGCGACGTTCGTTGAGCGTGGACACAAAATTGTATCGGGCGGCACTGACAACCACTTGATGCTGTTGGACCTCATCGGCAAGGGGTACACCGGCAAAGACGCCGACGCGGCGCTGGGTGAGGCCTATATCACAGTGAATAAAAATGCCGTGCCAAACGATCCTCGCTCGCCCTTTGTGACCTCCGGGCTGAGATTGGGCACCCCCGCCATCACAACCCGCGGATTCGGCGTGGAGGACACCGAACTGTTGACCGGTTGGATCTGCGATATGTTGGCTTCTCTGGAGGAGGGCACATCAGACCAAGTTATCCCGACAGTCCGCGAGCAGGTAAAGGCGCTTTGCGCCACGTTGCCGGTTTACGCACGCTAAGGGGATGGGCGTCTTCGTGGCGCCCCCGACACTATGCACTGCCCTTTTTGCAGCAACGACGAGACAAAAGTCATCGACTCGCGACTGGTGGCAGAGGGCGCCCAGGTGCGCAGGCGCCGGGAATGCCTGCATTGTGGAGATCGTTTTACCACCTACGAAGCGGCGGAACTGGTGCTGCCGCGCATCATCAAGCAAGACGGTAGCCGAGAACCCTTTGACGAGGAGAAGCTGCGCTCAGGCTTGTTACGTGCGCTGGAGAAACGCCCCGTGTCGGTCGAGAGCATCGAAGCCGAGCTCGATCAGATCAAACACCGCTTGCGTGCCACTGGGGAACGCGAGATCAAATCGCTGCAAGTCGGCGAGTCTGTGATGGAATCCCTTAAAGCGCTGGACCAGGTTGCCTATGTGCGGTTCGCTTCTGTCTATCGGAGCTTTCAGGACCTCGCCGAATTCAGGGATGCGATTGAATCACTGGAGGCCGAGCCGGCCGAAGGCGACTCGCCGTGAACGAAGCGCAGGATCGCCGCTGGATGCAGCGCGCGATCGAACTGGGCCGCCAGGCACGCTACTGGTCTGCGCCCAACCCTCCGGTAGGTTGCGTGTTAGTCCGCGATGATCAGGAACTCGGTGCCGGTTTCACGCAACCGGCCGGGCAGGCGCACGCCGAAGTCATGGCGCTCAACGCTGCCGGTGACGCCACCGGGGCTACAGGCTACGTCACACTCGAACCCTGCAGCCATCAAGGTCAGACAGGACCCTGCGTCAGTGCGCTGATCGACGCTGGTGCAGCTAGGGTGGTGGTGGCTGTTGAGGACCCGAATCCACAGGTTGCTGGCCGCGGGATTGCCGCGCTGCGCGCTGCAGGCATCGATGTTGAGTTGGGCGAAGGCGCAGATCAGGTCGAGGCAGATCTCGCCGGTTTTCTGCTGCGCATGCGTCGCGGGTATGGGCGCATCACGCTTAAGATCGCGATGTCGTTGGATGGGCGGACGGCGATGGCTTCAGGGGAAAGTCAGTGGATCACGGGCGAGGACGCGCGAGCGGATGTGCAGCGTCTTCGAGCAGGATCTGACCTAATGGTGACGGGTGTAGGCACCGTGTTGGCGGATGATTGCCGTCTGACCCTGAGAGCAGATGAGTTGCCACTCGACGGAGATGCCAAAGATCGCGCTCTGGCGCATCCTCCGGCGCGCATGGTGCTTGACTCGAAGGGCCGCACACCGGCTGGCGCGCAGATTTTAGAGGGTGGTCAAGCGACAGTGGTTACCGCCGCGAACGTGGCGCTCGGTGAGACAGTTCACACCGTGGAGCTGGATGCGGACGCCGAAGGCCGCGTTGATATCGGTGCCTGGGTGCAGTATCTCGGAGAGCAGGCCTTTAACGACATCATGGTTGAGGCAGGCCCCACATTGTCGGGTGCGCTGCTCAGAGGCGGTTGGGTAGACCGGCTCATTATCTATCAGGCGCCCAAGTTGTTGGGAGATGACGCCCGCGCCATGGCGGCAATGAAGTTCTCAGCATTGGCTGAGGCGCCGGAATTTGAGATCAATGAGGTGACCCGCATCGGCGCGGATCTGCGTATCATTGCCGCCCCGAGAGGCTAGCCTGGCGCGCAGGAGCGCCTCGCTCAACAACTGATTCAGGAGTCACTGTGTTTACAGGGATCATTCAAGCGATCGGACGGATCGCCGCGATTGAAGCCGGCGAGGAAGACATCCGACTGCACATCGAGACGGGCAAGTTGCCGCTGGCTGGGGTCTCGCTGGGCGACAGTATCGCCACGAGCGGTGTTTGCCTCACAGTGACAGATTTGCCTGGTGACGGCTTTTGGGCTGATGTCTCGCCCGAGACCCTGTCGCTGACGACGCTGGGTAGCAAAGGCGCTGGTGATGCGGTCAATCTGGAAACTTCATTAACGCTCCAAACGGCACTCGGCGGGCATTTGGTGAGCGGCCACGTCGACGGGGTTGGGCAGGTTGAGCGCATTGTCGAGGATGCGCGTTTTTGGCGGGTGACGATCGCTGCGCCAGAAAACCTGGCTCGCTACATCGCCATGAAGGGCAGCATTTGCGTCGATGGCACCAGCCTTACGGTGAATCAGGTCGACGGCGCCAGCTTCGAACTCACGATCATCCCCCAAACTTGGGAGGAGACAGTGTTCAGCGAGTATCAAACCGGCAGTCCAGTGAACCTTGAGGTTGATGTTGTTGCGCGCTATCTCGAGCGATTGATGCAATACGATCAGTCCCCATCGGAGTCATGACCCTGTGACCGAGTATGCCGACATCGATAAGGTGCTCAGCGAGCTGCGACATGGCCACAGCTGTCTGCTACTGAATGAGAACAGTGCGGGAGGCATGACGGGCTTTGTCGTGGTGGCGGCAGAACACAGCGAAGCCGAGCACATTGCCTTCATGGCGCGTCAGGCTCGGGGGTTGGTTTGTTTGGCCATGACACCCCAGCGATGTGAGGAGCTCGAGCTCCCGCTCATGGTGGAAGGAGACGATTCACTCTCGCCCTTCACGCTGTCGATTGAAGCTGCTACGGGCATCGATACGGGCATCTCGGCGGCGGATAGAGCGCGCACTGTGCGGGTCGCGGTCGACCCATCTAGCCAAGCTTCTGATCTGGTGCAGCCCGGTCACATTTTCCCCATCGCTGCGGCAGTGGGGGGCGTGCTCACCCGCACTGCACCCGCCGAGGCGGCGATTGATCTGGCGACCCTTGCCGGACTCTTGCCATCTGCGGTGTTCACGGAAGTCCTGGATAACAATGGCGCTGTGGCGGATGCCGACTATCTCCTGGGCTTTGCCGATCAGCATCAGCTGGTGGTGGGGCAGGTGTCTGATCTGGTGACTTACCGACTAGCCAACCAGAAAACCATTCGCGCTGTGCGTGAGGGCACACTGCAAACCCGGCACGGCGAGTTCAGCGCCGCCGCGTATCAGGACACGACCCAAGGGCGACTGCATTTGGCGCTGACAAAGGGGGCGATCGATGCGGCCAAGCCTACGCTTGTGAGAGTGCACGTCACTTCAATGTTCCGGGATCTGGTTGGCACGACCCTCGATGGCCATGCTTCATGGTCCTTCGATGCCAGCCTCAAAGCGATCGCGGAATCAGAGAGTGGCGTATTGGTGCTGCTTAGCAAGCCCGAGGCCACCGATGACCTGCTTCGTAACATAGACCGTTTGTTGGGTGAGCCCGAGCGTGACAAAGCTGGCAGTCCGGATGCCTACAACCAAATAGGAATGGGCGCTCAAATTCTGCGTGACTTGGGGGTGGGGCAGATTCGCTTACTGGGAGCGCCACTCAAGTACAATGCGCTGGCGGGTTTTGGCTTAGAAGTCGTCGATTTTGTGACACCGCCAGACGCCGCCGAATCGCACTGAGGAACACGAACCGATGTCAGGTAAGGGGATTGATAATTCAGCGTCGCAAGTGCCGGGTAACGATGGCCGTTACGTCATTGTGATAACGCGTTGGAATGAGGACATCGTGAACGGGTTATACCATGGCGCCATAGGGGCATTTGCTGCGGCGGGTATCGAAGGTGAGCAGGTCGAAGTGGTGAGCGTACCGGGTGCCTTCGAGATCCCGTTGGCCTGTCAGGCCGCCGCCCAACGTTCTGATTGCGACGCTGTGGTGGCGCTGGGTGCCGTTATTCGCGGTGGTACCCCGCACTTTGAATATGTTGCCGGCGAGTGTACCCGCGGCGTTGGTGAGGTGGCACTGAGCACGGGTAAGCCGGTGGCCTTTGGTGTGCTGACGGTCGACACGCTGGAGCAGGCGCTTGAGCGCTCTACAGACAATAAAGAAAACAAAGGCGCTGAAGCCGCCTTGAGCGCGGTCGAGATGGTGAACCTCCTGCGAACGTTGCGCGACTGATGGCCCAGCCAAATGCTCTGGCTGCGCAGCGTCGCAAAGCGCGCCACTTTGGCCTGCAGGCGCTATACCAGTGGACCTTATCGGGGGCCAGTGCCGCAGATATCGAGGCTGAGTTTCGCATCGATAACGACTTTCAGCATACCGATGGTGAATACTTCAGCGCAGTATTGAAAGGTGTTGTCGGGGATGTCGATGCTCTTGAGGCGCTGTTCTCGCCCGTTCTTGATCGCAGGCTTGGAGAGCTCGACCCCATCGAGAGAAATCTACTGCGCCTAGGCACGTTCGAGCTCAGAGACCGCATCGATGTGCCCTATAAAGTGGTCATCAGTGAAGCGGTCGCCTTGGCAAAGAAGTTTGGCGCCACTGACTCCCATCGTTATATCAATGGCGTGCTCGACAAGGTCGCCAGAGATCTGCGCACTGTGGAGCACGCGGAAGAGGGCTGATGTCAGATAGCGAATTCGACTTGATTCAGGATTTTTTTTCCGGATTGGATCAAGGCGCATCAGTTCGCTTGGGTATCGGTGACGATGCCGCCGCGCTCTCGTTGCCCGAGGGGCATCTTCTTCACATCTCTACCGATACGGCTGTTGAGGGCGTGCATTTTTTGGCCTCGCTCCCGCCTGCCGATGTGGCATACCGGAGCACGATGGCGGCCGCCAGCGATTTGGCGGCTATGGGCGCTGCCCCCCTGGCGTTGCTGTTGTCTCTGACACTGCCGGAAGCAGATCGGGTTTGGTTAGAGGGCTTTTATCGCGGGCTCGCTGAAGTCTGCAATGCGCTAGGGGTGCCATTGGTGGGAGGCGACACGACGCGCGGATCGCTGAGCCTGACGGTCACCGTGCTCGGCTCGACCCCGGCGGATCGTTTTCTGACGCGCTCCGGCGCGCAACCCGGCGATCGACTGTGTGTCAGCGGCACGCTGGGCGATGCGGCGGCGGGTCTTGCGGTGCTTAGCGAGCAGCTTGCTGTAGATGAGTCGGTGGCGGCGTTTTTGACGACGCGATATAAAAGGCCTGCGGCGCGTCTGGCATTGGGGGAAGCGCTGCGAAGCTGCGCCACGTCCTGTATTGACGTCTCCGACGGGCTCTTGGCAGATGCTGCGCATGTCGCCACGGCAAGTGGCGTCGGGCTCGAAATCGATAGTGTTCTCTTGCCACTTTCCGAGGCGATGGGATCGTTGGCGGATTCGGAGCGAAGTTTGAATTGGGCGTTAGCGGGCGGCGATGATTACGAGTTGCTGTTCACGCTGCCGAGCAGCATGCCCCTGCCGAGCGGCTGCACGGAAATGGGTCGAGTTGTTGCGGGAAGCGGGATAAGCTGTGATCGAACTCCGGAGCGCATCGGTTATGACCATTTCCGCCGCTGATCACGACGATCCCACCAAGGCAACCATTACCGATGTGGCGACACTGATCGCAAGTGGCGCCGGTGCCGGGCTGTTACCGGCGGCACCCGGCACGGCAGGCAGCATTGTCGCTACGGCATTATTGGCCTTCTTGTTGGATATGTCGGTGATCTGGCACTGGTGGGGGTGGCTCGGGCTCATTGCTTTGGCGGTGTGGTCATCCAAGCGTGCAGGCGTCGCTTGGGGTGTGATCGATCACCCTGCAATCGTGATCGATGAATTTGCAGGGTTGTGGCTAGCGGCCCTTATCCCCATGACTATTTTAACTTTTGATTTGCCCGACATGCCGGTACTGATTGGGTCGCTACTGCTGTTTCGGCTGTTCGATGTTGTTAAACCGTGGCCGGTCAGCGCAATGGAGCGCGGCGTTTCGGGCGCATGGGGTGTGGTGCTGGATGATGTGGTGGCGGGAGCAATGGCCGGCGGGTGTATGACCCTGGTCCTGATGGCAATTGCGGCCAGCTAGTTAGGGTCCGCGAGCATCGGGTCAGCATGCGTGGGTCACACCTCATCGGGTTAAGCCGATTGCCGACACTGTGATGAATTAGTTGGCCACTTTTTAGAAACCGTATGAAATGTAAGATTAAGTGTCCCGGTGAACCATTTTGCGGGCCAGGGTTCGCAGCGGCTCCGCGGCCTCCTCGAATTCAGCCAGCGCGTCCAGTGCCTCACTTAGTAAGTCGTCGGCCTCCTGTTGCGCACCTTCTAAGCCCAGCGTGCTGACATAGGTGGATTTTTCTGATCGCTCGTCCTTGCCAGCTGTTTTACCCAGTGAGGCGCTATCACCTGTGACGTCGAGCACATCGTCGGTGACTTGAAAGGCAAGACCGATCGCTTTGGCAAATCGCACGAGCGCCTCGCGCTGCGAGTCGGTCGCGCCGCCGCAGATGGCGCCGACCTCGGCCGATGCTGAGATGAGCGCACCGGTTTTAAGGCTGTGTATGTCCCTAAGTGCGGTCACCGGGACGGCTTGATGTTCCGCAGCCAGATCGAGTGCCTGACCACCGACCATGCCATGAAAGCCGACGGCTTTGGTGACGACCCCGATCATGTCGAGCCGTTGCTCGGCGCTCAAAGCCTCAATCTCGGTGAGCCGCTGAAAGGCGGCGGCTTGTAGGCCGTCTCCGGCAAGAATGGCAGTCGCCTCGTCGAAGGCGCAGTGTAAAGTGGGTTGGCCCCGCCGGAGGTCATCGTCGTCCATCGCCGGGAGATCATCGTGCACAAGCGAGTAGGTGTGGAGTAGTTCGATCGCCTCGCCCGCCATGACGGCAGCAGGGACGATCCCCCCCGCGACCAACTCGGCGCTGGCGACGGTTAATCGGCTCCGCAGCTGTTTACCCGGGTGCTGTGCGAGATAGCCGAGCGCTTCTGCAAGTTTCGGATCGGGGCAGCTCAGCCAGGCGAAAGGTTCCATAACAGACTCAGGCTTCGTCTGACGCCTCATCCTCCTCCAGCAGTGATCCGTCCGCGGCCACTTGCGCAACACGTTGTTCCGCAGACTCAAGAATTTTTTGAATGCTGCCGCTCAGCTTGACGCCCTTTTCGTACAGCACTAGCGCCGCTTCCAGTTCGATTTCCGGGTCTTCTAGTTGCTCAACCAGCTCACTCAGCTCGGCCATTTGCTCGGTGATACTGGGGGATAATGCCGCTTTACTCGATTTGGCCACGCTTCATTGCCTTGTAGGGGGTGAGAGGTTATGAGGCTTGTTGGTTGGTCGTGGCCGGCACGGCGCTTTGTGCCGCCGCAATGATATCGTCGGCGGTCAGCCCCGCCAGCTGCCGACATTCACCTTGCCCGGCGTGCGCGATAAAGGCGTCGGGGATGCCGACATGGCGCACTTGGCAAATGACGCCTGCGTTGGCGAGGAACTCGGCGACGCCGCTTCCCGCACCACCGGCTACGGCGTTTTCCTCCAGCGTGATCAGCAGATCATGCTGCTCCACCAGGGAGAGGATCATCACTTCGTCGACGGGTTTCACCCAGCGCATGTCGACCACGGTTGCGCCTAATGCTTCTGCGGCAGCCAGCGCTTGATCCAGTAGCACACCGAAATTCAGGATAGCGACGTCGCTACCTTTTCTCACCACTTCGGCTTTACCGATCTCTATCGTCGGCAATCCAGCTTCGATCTCAATGCCTGTGCCTTCACCTCTTGGGTAGCGGACCGCCGAGGGCCCTTCGTGTAGCCAGGCACTCTGTAGCATCTGCCGGCACTGATTTTCGTCGCTGGGTGCACCAACTACCATATTGGGAATGCAACGTAAGTAAGAGAGGTCGAAGGCGCCATGATGTGTGGGCCCGTCCTGACCCACGAGGCCTGCCCGATCAATGGCCAAGGTGACGTCCAGGCCTTGCAGGGCTACATCGTGTATCAGCTGATCGTAGCCGCGCTGCAAGAAGGTAGAGTAAATGGCGAGCACCGGCTTGAGACCATCGCAGGCCATACCCGCAGCCAGCGTCACCGAGTGCTGTTCGGCAATCGCGACATCGTAGAAGCGCTCGGGAAACGCCTTGGCATACTGCACCATTCCCGACCCCTCACACATGGCGGGGGTGATGCCCACCACCCGTTCATCTTGTGCCGCTAGGTCGCACAGCCACTGTCCAAAGACGTCCTGATATTTGGGTGCATTGGGCTTGGCTGGCACCGCCGACTGTGCACGTTTGGCCGGTTCAAGTTTGTTGATCGCGTGGTAGCCGATGGGGTCTCGCTCCGCAGGAGCAAAACCCTTTCCTTTCACGGTGCGAATGTGCAGGAACTGGGGACCTTTTAGGTCAGCCATGACCTTCAGCGTGTTCACCAATTGCGGCAGATCGTGGCCATCGAGTGGACCAATGTAATGCCAACCCAGCTCTTCGAACATCGTGCCAGGTGCCACCATGCCCTTCATGTGCTCTTCTGTCTTTTTGGCCAGATCCCAGGCGCCACGGACATGTTCGAGGATCTTTTTGGAGCCTTCCCGGAGCGCGGTATAGGTCTTGCTGGCCCAGATCTTGGCGAAGTAGGTCGCCAGCCCGCCGGTGTTGTGGCCAATCGACATTTGATTGTCATTCAAGATGACCAGCATGTTGGGCCGTTCATGGCCAGCGTGAGCCAGCGCCTCAAACGCCATGCCACCAGTGATCGCGCCGTCTCCAATAACGGCCAGGACTTTGCGGTCGATACCCTGCTTCTGTGCCGCCAGCGCCATACCCATGGCCGCGGAGATGCTGGTTGAGGAGTGACCCACGCCGAAGGTATCGAAGGGGCTTTCAGAGCGCTTGGGAAACCCCGAGAGACCCTCTATCTGTCGCATGCTGTTCATGCGATCGCGCCGTCCGGTCAGAATTTTGTGGGGGTAGGTTTGGTGCCCGACATCCCACACAATGCGATCGTGGGGGGTATTGAAAACATGGTGTAACGCCACCGTCAGTTCGACCACACCCAGTCCAGCACCAAAGTGACCCCCAGTACCTGCCACCGAGTAAAGCAGATCATAGCGAAGTTCCTCAGCCAGCTTCACCAGTTCGTGGCTTTGCAGCTGTGAGAGCGCGTTTAGATCAGTTGATACGCCATCGAGCAGCGGCGTATGAGGTCTGGTTGTCGGCAACTCTTCAATCATGCCAACGATCATACCCCAAGTTGTGTTCTCATCATCGACTTATATCAAGTGGGGTCGAATTGCTTCCTCAAGCGTTCCAATGCTTTGCGTTCATGTTTACCCGGTCGTTGTGAGGGTCTTGCCAGCGTGCCTGCCGCTTTGCGCGCCTCCGCGGCGCGGGCGCGTCGATCGACGCTCGCCTCGGTTTCCTCATAAAGGGTTTGGGCGATCG
>CACNSR010000022.1 GCA_902623175.1 Halieaceae bacterium | reverse complement strand
CGAGCGTCACCGGATCGGGCTTCGATGCGTTCATGAAAGTTTCGGAGAGCGTCTGATGAATGCGCGCACTTTGCGAGTAGAAGCGCTCAAAGCCCACAGCGTCGTCTGTGCCGGCGAAATCTTCAATCGACTGGCGGGAGCGCTGCGCGTCCGGGTACAAGTCCAGCACGCCGCCGCGACTCCATGCGTGGCGGGCGATAATGGGGCTTTCCAGCAGTGTCAACCGATCACTCAGGCAGGCGCCCGCGTCGGCGAACAGTTGCTCGAAGATAGAGCGCATGGTCAGCACGGTAGGGCCGCCATCGACCTCCCGGTCATCAACGGCGCGGGTGTGCATCTTGCCGCCAGGGGCGTCCCCGCGCTCCAGAAGTGTCACTCGAAAGCCCTCGCGCGCTAGATCAATACTGGCCGCCAAACCACCTGCACCGGCGCCGATCACAATGGCGTGCTTGGCGCTCATGCGACGCCCAACTTGCTACGCATCGGCCGGGTGACAACGCGCTGGTGATAAATGATCAACGCCAGACCCACAATAAGCGGTACTGCCCAGAGACCGGGTTGCAGTGCCAGCTCAGGAATAAACCGCACAGCACCAAAGGCAAAGAACGCGGTGTATACCGAGATGCCTGCGCCCACGAGGCACTTTATATGTTCCTTGATGCGGTCAGTCGGCAGGGGCTGGGGCTTGTAGATGAACCACAAATTGGTGGCTACGGTGGCAAAACCGACCAAGGAGATACCCATCATCATCGGCTCTGCGGCTATGACGCCGCGCACAAAGCAGTTGGTTGAGACAATGGCTAGTAGCGCCTGCGAGAGTAGGTTGTGCCAGAGGCGATTGCGCAGATGATCGCGGCCATTGCGCATGCAAAGCCAGCCCTGCCAGGCCAGGTTGACCGTCAGTGTGGCGAGGTAAAGCATCATCCAGCCGAAAATATTGGCAATGGCTTGCGGGTCGGTAAAGATCGGGTGCGTTGCCAAGTGTGGGTGTGTGCCGGTCGGGTCAGACAAGGTGGTGAGACTGATCGCGATGGCGGTGAAGCCGGTGGCAATCATCGATTGCACAAACAGGGTGCCGGCGCGACGATGCAGCGCCCCCCCTTTTTTACCGGCGATTGGAATCCACACCACAATCAGACCGACCGTGCCGGTGGCAATATGCAGCCCGACCAGCCACTCGAACAGTGTGTGGGTCGACACCATCAGATCCCACCTACATACTGCGTCGGTCGAGTCGGGACTGTGAGATGAGCACACCGGAGCTGTATATCCCACCCAAGCCGCTGTCGTTGTGGTCGGTGGTCGCCCTCGCCCGTGTACTGTGGAAAGGAGATGGTAATCTGCTCGAGCTCCTGCCCGCGGCTGCGTATCACTTTGACGTCGGTAACCTGGGTTACTCCCGGCGCTCGACGGTGCTCTTTAACGAGCCGGGCGCCGTGCGCGAGATTATGCGCGACGCGGAGGGGGTGTTCCCCAAAAGTGACCTGATGGTCAGTGCGCTGGAGCACCTGATCGGCGACAGTATTTTTGTGACCGATGGTGAGCGCTGGAAACGCCAACGCGCGATGATTGACCCTGCCTTCTCGCACATGCGCATCAGCCACGCTTTTGGCGCGATGAAGGCGGCCGTAGACGACCACTTGCTGACGCTTGAGGAAATGGCCGCGTCCGGCGAAGCGTTCTCCCTCGACCTCGCCATGAGTCATGTCACGGCGGACATCATTTGCCGCACCGTATTCTCGACGCCACTGCAGACCGGCGTGGCCGTAGATGTATTCGAGGACTTCACACTGTTCGAGCGCTCCGCGGTGCAGGTCGACGTGTTGCGTCTGATTTTTAAGCCCGCCTGGAGCGATATTCCGCAGCCGCCGGAGGTGCTGGCAGCCTGCGAACGGATTCGCCGTCATCTGGGGACGTTGGTTGATTCGCATCTCGATAACCCCGAAGCGTTCGATGACATCGCCAGTAGCGTCATCGCTGCGCGCGACGCGGATACCGGTGAACCGTTTTCCCGCGAAGAGCTCATTGATCAGTTGGGAGTCTTTTTTCTGGCCGGCCACGAGACCACGGCAAGTGCGCTGACCTGGGCGTTTTATATGCTGGCGGACCAACCCCACTGGCTCGCCCGGCTGCGCAAGGAGATTGCCACCGTCGTAGGCGATGCATCGATGAGCTTTGAGCACACCCGTCAGCTGCCGTTGACCAAGGCGTTTTTCAAAGAGACATTGCGGTTGTATCCGCCGATTACCTTTATGCCGCGGGTGGCACTGCGTGAGGCCACAGTGGGCGGTCGACGTCTGCGGAAAGGAGCGCTGGTGATGATCGCGCCTTGGACGCTGCAGCGACACAGTAAATGGTGGCCAGATCCCCATGCCTTCAAGCCCGAGCGCTTCCTGCCCGAGCAGGAGGCGGCGTTGGTACAGGGCGCGTACATGCCCTTCGGTCAGGGTCCTCACACCTGTGTGGGCGCCGGTTTTGCGCAAACAGAAAGCGTGCTCATCTTGGCTGAGTTTGTGCGCCGCTTCGATTGGCTGCTGGAGCCCGGGCAAACGGTTCGACCCGCCGCGCGCATGACCACTCGGCCCGCTGATCAGGTCATGCTTCACGTTCGTCCCCAAAGGCCTCAGGGTTAGCTGCCCTGGTTTGGCCAACTTCGAACCAATGCCAGGCGATATCGCATTGGCTGGCGTCGCCGATGGGAATGCGCTCGCGAATCGATTTCCAGATAAACTCCCAACACAGCGGCGTCATAAGAAGGAAGGGGAGTGGGTCCTGCCAGGACCACACCACATCGCGCGACGCCAATAGATCCTTCCAACAGCGCAGCAGCTCAGGTATCCGCATTTGAAGTAAAAGCTTGTATGCCTCCGTGAGAGTCGAGTAGCTCCACTGGGCGCGCTTGCCGGCAGGGATGATGGAGGCAGGCGTTGACGTTTCACCCATAACCGCTAGGCCCAGCCAGGCCTCGTTAAAAAAATGGATGCCGCTACTGGCCCGTGGATTGCACTCGATACCCCATGGGATACCGCCACGGTCCAAAATAAAATCAAAGCTTATGAACCCTGTGGTGTCGGTGTCTGCCAGAAACTGTTCAATCCACTGCTGCACCGAAAACGGTGTTGGCGCACTTTTAAAGCCCACCGCAACGGTGCCGCTATGTGTGGTGCCGCGGTAGCTCGCCGTGGCCATCACCCGTCCGCTTGCTACCCAGCTGAGCGTGTACAGGTGTGTGCCCTCGACCTTACGTTGTACCAGCAGATCGTTAGAGGGCAGAGGCAATTTGCTGCCAGGTGGAACAAATGAGACGTCGGTGCCCGAACAGCCCCGGCGGGGCTTCAAGACGCATTCGGTTTGGCTAACCAATCCCCGGGCCTCGGGGTCTGCAGTAGTGAACACAGATGGCGCAGTCACACCCCGATCAATTGCGTGACTCACGAAGGAGAGCTTGTCATGCCATTTTTTGATCCATGAAGTCGAGGGCCCCACATAGCGGACGTGCTCGGGTAGCTTCGTAGCAAGATTTGCAACATGGCAGACTTCCTCCGACACCGGTATCAGATCAGTCACCTGTTCCTCATCGATAATGTCGAGAATATCGGTCTCCCACGCGCGGATATCGGTATTGGGGGCTGTAACTTGATAATTTTTGGAGACCGACCGGCTCACCGAGCAGAGCTGGCGCTTGAGTGGATCGGCGACCAGAACACGAACACCATGGCGATGAAGGCTTCGGGCCAGGGTCAACGCCTTGGGGAATCTTCCAACTGTGAGAAGTGCCGTTCTGTCCACCATTCAAATAAAGCCAATACTGCCCCTTTGTACTAATATGTTTACTGTATTTGTGTCCAATAATCTATACATAAGTTTGCTTAGGCCTCAGGCAGTCA
Organism: Halieaceae bacterium; assembly: GCA_902623175.1. Classification (GTDB taxonomy): domain Bacteria; phylum Pseudomonadota; class Gammaproteobacteria; order Pseudomonadales; family Halieaceae; genus Luminiphilus. Next base: position 27,052 of record CACNSR010000022.1, on the reverse strand, counting down.
CCAAATGTATGGCTCCACCCCCACTATTCCGGTCTGAGGCGGTGCTTTTCATCACTTGGGTTGTGCCCTGATAGGCAGGTCAAAAGGCTAGAGTCGCGGATCACGGTCCAACTAGGTCACCCAGTTTCGCTCTCACCTGGCCAGGCAACTGAGACAATCGCGCCTCAATCCCGTAACACTAGCAAGGTGTCGGGCCTGGTTTACTGCATTCGTGCGTGACAGTGGCGCTCTGTGCTGGCAATCTGCGCGCCGTCATTAAAAATGCGATTTGAAGAGAGAGGAAGAACACCCATGGCCCGTTGGGAATGCATCGTCTGCGGACTGATTTACGACGAGAAAGAGGGTTGGCCCGAGGACGGTATTGCGCCCGGTACCAAGTGGGAAGACGTGCCCGATGACTGGACCTGTCCGGACTGTGGTGTGGGTAAAGAAGACTTTGAATTGATTCCCGGCTCTGAGGATGAGGATATGCCCGCCGACGAAGACGACGAGAGCACGACAGACACTAGCGCGCGTTCCGTCGTGGTCATTGGTTCCGGGTTGGCTGGCTATGGCCTGGTGCGCGAGCTGCGCCGCAAGGATGAAGCCGTCTTAATTACGGTGCTGACCTCCGACGGCGGCGAGGGATACTCGAAGCCGATGATCTCAACGGGCTACACCAAGGATCTCAGCGCCGACAAGCTGGCGGCACAGAGTGCCAAGGAATTGGCAGAGCAGTTAAACGTGACTGTCCGCACCCGTACCCGGGTCGCGAGTATCGATACCCAGACACAAACGGTCCACCTTGAAGGCGGTGAGGACTTGTCTTATAGCGAGTTGGTGTTGGCACTGGGGGCAGAGCTGATTCGACCGCCCATTGGTGGCGATGCGGCTGAGGACGTGCTTGGCGTAAACGACCTCGATGATTATCGACGGTTTCAGGACCTGCTGGCCGCTAAGGGCGCGAAAAAGGTGGCCATCATCGGCGCCGGGCTCATCGGTTGCGAGTTTACTAACGATCTTTTGAACGGCGGTTTTAAAGTCGAGGCCGTAGACCCCATGGGCTGGTGCTTGCCGACCCTTTTGCCGGAGCAATCCGGGCGGGCAGTGCAGGCAGCCCTCGAGGAGAGGGGCGCCACCTTTCATTTTGGCCCGCTCGCCACGGAGGTGAACCGCGCGGGCGAGGGCTATGCCGTCAGCTTGAATAACGGTGACTCCATTGAAGCCGATGCGGTCCTATGTGCAGTGGGCGTCAAGCCACGGACGGAATTGGCCAGCGATGCCGGAATTGAGGTGAATCGTGGCATCGTTACCGACCGGCAGCTCCGCACCAATGTGGCCAACGTGTATGCCATGGGCGATTGTGCCGAGGTAGCTGGACACGTGCTGGTTTATGTTGCACCTCTGATGGCGGCAGCGCGTGCATTGGCCGCGACGTTAGCTGGTGATGCAACTGACGTAAGCTATCCCGCCATGCCGGTGGCGATCAAAACGCCGGCCTGTCCTGTAGTGGTGTCACCGCCCGCGAAAGACGCCGAAGGCGAATGGCACTTTGAGGGCGATGCGCCCGATATCAAAGCGTTGTTCCGATCCGGCGCGGGCGACTTGCTGGGCTTTGCACTCACAGGTCAGGCGGTGAAAGAGCGCATGGCGCTGACTAAGGAATTACCTGCGATTCTTAGCTAAATTAGCCGAGGCGTTACCGGTTCAAAAGCGCCTCCAGTTTTTCTTGATCGGCAACAAAGCGCCGGATCCCGTCGCTCAGCTTTTCCGAGACCATCGGGTCCTGATTGTTCGCCAACAGAAAATCGCTTTGGCTTAGTGTTTCCGGAGGAGCAGAGCGGTCGCCGCTGTCAGATAAGCACCTTGGTAGATTGCTCTCGTCGTCTTCCAACTGCTTTAACAGATCGGGGCTGACAGTTAGGCGATCACAGCCGGCGAGCGCTTCAACCTGGGCGGTATTTCGAAAGCTCGCACCCATGACCACCGTATTGTAGCCGTGGTCCTTAAAGTAGTTGTAGATCCGGGTGACTGACTGCACACCGGGATCATCTGCAGGTCCCTCTATGACCAGTTCCGTATTGGCTGTATACCAATCGGTAATGCGGCCGACGAAGGGCGAAATCAGAAACACTCCCGCGTCGGCACAGGCACGAGCCTGAGCAAAACTAAAAATCAACGTGGCATTACAGTGGATGCCACGTTGCTCGAGGGTCTCCGCCGCGCGAATGCCCTCCCAGGTTGCCGCGACTTTAATGAGCACGCGGTCGCGGCCAATGCCCGCATCGCCATATAGGCCAATGAGCTCTTCGGCTTTGGTGATGGTCGCCTCAGTGTCGAACGAGAGACGCGCGCTGACCTCTGTGCTGATGACGCCGGGGATGATTTGACTGATCTTGGCTCCCACGCTGACTGCAAAGCGGTCAACTTTGTCAGCCACAGTACCTTGAGATGCTCTCAGCGCAGCGACTTCGTCAGCAAACTCCGGCGACGCCGCGGCCTTTAGCAGCAGCGAAGGGTTGGTGGTGGCGTCCGTAGGTTTGTGCCGTGTGATGGCCTCGAGATCACCCGTATCTGCCACGACCGTGGTCATGGCGCGCAGTTGTTCCAGCTTGTTCATGATTTACCGCTCGCATGGGGCAGGGAAAGGCAGCGCCCGTAAAATTCGTGCTTTTCAGTGAGAGCTTAGCAGAGCGGTCCCGTTTGTGGGGGGGTAGCTCTATACTGACGGGGTCTCACATCAACGGATAACTCGCTATGCATGCCATGAAGCTCACCTCCCCTGGCGGCCTCGATAAGCTACAGCTCGCCCAGATTGAACCCCGCGAGCCGGACTTTGGTGAGATACAGGTCGAGATCAAGGCCACCTCGCTCAACTTTCATGATTACGCAGTTGTGACAGGGCTTATCCCGGCGGATGACGGGCGGATCCCCATGTCTGACGGAGCCGGAGTGATCACCGCAGTTGGGCAGGGTGTTACGACTTTTACCGAGGGTGATCGGGTATTGAGTTACTTCTTTCCTAATTGGGAGGGTGGTCGACCCACGTTACCCAATCTGTTAGGCGTGCCGGGAGATCACGTTGACGGCTTCGCTGCGCAGACCGTCACTATGCCGGCCACAGCCTTCAGCCGTATGCCTGCCAACCTAGAATTTGACGCGGCGTCGACCCTGAGCTGCGCAGGATTGACCGCCTGGCGTGCTCTGGTTGTCGAGACCGATCTAAAGCCGGGCGATTGGGTGCTGGTGCAGGGCAGTGGTGGCGTGTCGGTGGTGGCGCTGCAAATGGCGCGTATGGTGGGCTGCCGCGTGATCGCCACCTCGTCCTCTGATGCCAAGCTTGAGCGCCTTGGTGCGCTGGGCGCCGAGCACCTGATCAATTACAAAACCTATGCCAACTGGGGCGAGCGAGCCTTTGAGCTGACTGGCGGCGCAGGCGTTGATCTAGTGGTGGAAGTCGGTGGCCCGGGCAACTTGCCCCAGTCGATCAGCGCGCTGGCGGTGGATGGCTGTATCAGCCTGATCGGCGTGCTTACCGGTTGGGCGGGGGAGGTACCCACAGCGGCGCTGATGACCAAGAATGGCAGGCTGAGCGGCATCACCGTAGGAAGCCAGGCGGATCAGGCCAATATGATTGCCGCAGTTGAGGCACATGATATGAAGCCGGTGATCGATAAAACCTATCCGCTCGCTGAGCTGGCAGACGCGTTTCGATATCAGGAGTCTCAGCAGCACTTCGGCAAGATCTGCGTCAGTCTCTGACCCTGATCTAGTTTGTGGTAGATCGGGTTTTGCCCTAGGGTGGTGAGTGAGATAAAAAACTAAGCGAACAAGGGGAAACAGAGATGACGCGTATATTCATTGCAGCAGCGGTCGCTGCTCTGGGCCTCACGGGTTTGGCGGGCGAGCCCGATGGCGAACACGATGGTGCTGAATGGCAGATCTGGGCTTACTCTTCGGCGGCACCCGCGCCGCTTGGCACCAATGCGACGGTGCTGGCGTTGGATGGGTCGGTACTCCGCGAGGGCACCAACGGCTGGACCTGCATGGTGGGTAATCCGCGCCCTGCGCCAGAGGGTGGTTGGCCTACGGCTCACCACGCCATGCCCGTGTGTACGGACGATGTGGGCATTAAATGGATGAGCGACTTCATGGCGGGTAAGCCGCCTGAGATCGACCGAGATACCTTTATGTGGATGCTTCATGGCGACGTGGGTGAGGACAACACCACCGCCGGGGTGCTTAATAAGACTGACGCCAAAGATCCCTCGCAGTGGATCGAGTCGGGCCCACATTTGATGCTGTTGCCCCGCGATCCCTCGTCCCTGGATGGCATGAGCGATGACTTCAATACCGGCGCGCCCTATGTGATGTTTCCGGGTACGCCGGGTGCGCATATCATGATCCCGACCGACGGCTACTACGAGTATCAGGATCCACAATAAACCCCGGGCGGGGCTGCCTCCTTGTTAGCCCCGCCACCAAAGGAGAATATCGATGAAATTGATTAAGATGACAGCGCCTGCGCTGATGGCCCTGCTGCTATCCACCACGGCGGCAGCGGGCCACCACGAAAAAGGCGAGGGCCCCATGCTGGCGGCCAAGCCTGGGCAGATTGTGATTGTTTACTACTGGCCCTGTGCCGATGCCGATAGCGGAATGTCTTTGCTGAGGGAAATGATTGCCTATGAGCGTGATGCCTCGCCCCATCCTTACTCGGCGGCACCGGCGATTCATTCTGATGGCGCGTTAGTGTCAGTTGATGTGCATTCTTCTACCGAGTCGATGGAGAAAGCTATTGCTTGGCAAGAGGCCGACGCAACGTGGCAGGCGCAGTTCGCCAAGATGGCAGCTGCTTGCGGTTCAGCGGATGACCTTTCTGTCAATGTGTTGACGATGAAGTAAACGCAATGCGGTGAGAAAAACCCGGCAGCTGCCGGGTTTTTCATGGCCCATTTACTGATGTTCTGATTAGCCCCTTAAGCTACATCAGATCGGATTTTTCGTCTCGTTCTTTACGGATCTGCTTGCGATGCTCGCAGATCGCGTAGGCTGCGCCGACTATCGCAAGGCCTCCCAAGAGCAGAACCTGCGTAAGGCTGAAACCATACAGACCACACTCGGTGAGGCGCTCGATAAATGAATAGGTACTGACCGGGCAATCCATTATCTGCTCGTTGTGGACATCACGCAGCAAGTCTACGCATTTATGGACTTTTCTAAAAAGGCTTCGCGCGGAAGTTTGGATGGCTGAAGACAGGAGTACGACACACCAGCAAGCGATTATTACTCCTGATTTCTTATCTCTTCCTGCAGTGCGTTTAGCTCAGCTGATTTACTCAGACTGCCCCCTCGATTTCTTGGTCCAGCGCATACTGCGGTGGCATGATCTCCGGGTGCCCTCCGGGTTTGCCAGGCGGGGTGTGGTAACCCAGCGCTTACTGGCTCATAGAGTAGTCAATCAGTTCTTGCAGGGGCTGGTCGAGCTTTTTGGCAAGCTCGGGCAGACAGGTTAAATACTGATTTTCTTCTTGGCGCAGCCAGCCGAGTGTATAGGTGACGTTGTTACCGATGCGATCGGCGTCACTGCGGTTATCGCCGCCGCTGCACATAAAAAAGCCCGGCGAATTAAGCGGGCACAGATAGAACATCCCGAGGCCCACCTTCAGGTGGACAGTCAGGTTAGGCGCACTTCGTGACGGCGTGTTGAACAGCTCATGACATTAAGCTGAACATGGGTCCCAGCTCGCTACTCCCCCAATTGAATGTGCGCCAAACTGCAGTCTGTACAGCGGGTTATTAGGCCGCTATCTGGTTCATGCTTGCCTGCAGTGTTGTGAGTCGCTTGTGCCAGTGGGTTGGCCAAATCTGCCAACCCACTGGGCTAGTGAATTTCTTTACCGAGGCGAGTCAAACGTCTTGCAGCGACATAGCCCACGAGGCTGCTTGCGCCAAACAGGCCGTAGTAGATCTGGAAGCCTTGTTGGACACCCCAATTGGCTAGGGCCCAGGATTGCACCATCGGCACGTAGATATCCGGTGTATACGCAAGCAAACTGACCAGACCTACCGCAAGTCCCCGGGTGCTGGCCGACACATCACACTCATCAAGTGTTGCCCAAAAAATACCCCGCACGCCATAGGTGAAGAGCCCGATCAACAGCACCATGGGGAATAGCACCATCACGCCGACGGTGGCAGGTAAGGAGGGAAGGAGCGCCAACAGCCCCCCGGCAATCAGCATAAGGACGCCGAGGAAGGGGATGACCTTAAAGTAGTCTCCAATGAACCCCGCCAACACGCCACCCAGAGGTCGCATCCACAGCCTGCCCACCGTAATAGCTCCCACCGTAACAGCACTCAACTTAAAGATGGAATCAAGAAGTCCTGCCAAGGAATAGGTCACCCAGAATATTTGATAACCGATCAGGATGATCAAGGCTGCCAGCCAAATTTTTTGGTTCGTGAAGAGTTCTTTCAAATCTCGGAAAAACCCCGACACGCCGCGTCGATGGGGGTCAGGAGGGGCTTCCATCGTCGAGGTTTTGAGCGCGAAAAAGACAATCGGCGCTAAGCCAATCGCAACCAGCCCGTAAAACACAATAACCGCGGTGAGAGATCCGCCAGTGCCAGCCCCGACACTATTCAAGAAATAAGCAAAAACAGCGAGCCCAATGCTCGCCAATAGCGCCTCAACCAACCCCCGACCACTCTCCAATAAACCAAAAAAACGACCCTGTTGGTCGTGTGGTGCAAGTAGCGAGGTGCCTTTGATCAGCGCGCCCCATAGTGTCAGTCCACTGGTCAGTCCCCATCCGATGAAAATCCATTTGATCTGCGTAAAGTCGGGATTCGTGCTCAGCCAGAGTGCGAGAACCCCCGTCCCGGCCATCGATACACTGATTAACCAGCGGGTGGATAGTTTGTCTGACAGCCACCCACTGGGGAGGTAGGTTAAAAAGAAGATTATTCCCAAGATCGTGTGGCATTCACCCAGTTGCGCGCGGGTGATATCGAAGGTCTCGAGCATCGATCCCTCGAAATTCTGGCGCATGTACACCGCTGGATAAATGACGCCGCTACCCACAATCAGCAAAAGGAGCTGTATATATCGATGCTTAAGGCTGGGTTTTGCCACTTGAGGTTTTTGCTGCGCCGGTGTGGATGTCTCGATGGGTTTCTCCTTACCGCCATGTCACTGACTACCAGAGCACACCTTATACACTCGCTCCAGCTAACGCACAAAAAACCCTCCGATCAAGCGGGTTTGTTGTGAGAGTCGTGATCTTGGGTGTCAGGTGAGGGACTCAACCCTCCGGGTGGCTGGCTTTCCACTCCATCGCGGCCCGCACCCGCTGTTCTACTGATGGATGGGTATAGAACAGCCACTCCTCCAGCTTGCCCGGCCGCGGGTTTCGGTACTCAGCGGTCTTCACTAGCGCGCTCGCCATGCCGTCGGGCAGATCCACCATTTCATAGGAATAGTGATCGGCTTCGGTCTCGTTCATACGCGAGAGCGTGTTGGACATGGGCTGGGTGACTATGCCGATCACGCCAACCAGAAACAGCAGCACCGGCAAGGTGGTGGGGTCGCCAATGTCTTCCTGCGCGCCAAACAGTCGCGCGACGGCGTTAAACGCCTTGTCGGCGATAAAAAAGCTCGCCATGACGATGACAATGGTGAGGAACACGCCGTCCCAGACGTGGCCCAGCTTATAGTGCCCTATCTCATGACCGGTGACAGCTTTGACTTCATCTAGAGTGGCCTCGTCGAGTGCGACGTCTGAAATGGCGATCCGCGCGGCGCCGCCAATGCCTGCCACGTTGGCGGTGAAGTTATTGGACTGCCGCGAGCCGTCGTACATAAAGATCCGATCGGTCGGTATCCCTGCATTGATTGCCATTGCTTCGACCGCGTCGCGCACCTCACCGGGTGGCACTGGCTGATAATCGTTAAACAACGGTGCGATATAGGTTGGGCCGACCACCATTAAAACGGCGACACACACCCCGCTGAAGGTGCCACCCCAGAGCCACCATAGCTTTTTGGCTTTTTGGATGAACGCGTATATCGCCACCATGAAAAAACTGAACAGCAGCGCCGAGATCGCCAGTGCCAGCAGTCCCTGGCTCAGAAAATCCATAAGCGGCTGACTTGTTCGGCCATACTCGGTCTCTCGCCACCATCCGGAGAACACCGACCAGGGCATCTCAAGCACCTCAGAGACCACCAGATACACCGCTGAAATACTGAATACCCGAATAATAAACCCGCGTTTGGAGAGTTTGTCATCGGTTTTAGTGAGCCACCCGGTGCGAATAATGATCAGGGTAACCATCGCGCTGATCAGCAGCCCCCAAAGCATTAGCCATTGATTACCGGTGGTATAGGCGGCAGCTTGAGCGAGCGCTTCCTCGCCCAAGCCATCAATGTAAGCGGCCGTGGCCGCTTCGACGTCAAATGACATCCAGTGTGCCCAGTTGTTAGTGGTTTACTGCTATCGACTCTAGCACTTAGCGAGCTTCTGTACCGTCAATTTCCTGATAGTAGGCCATCAAGATTTCGGCGACTTCGGGGCGCGAGAACTCGGGGGGAGGCGCAACGCCCTGGCCCAACATCTCCCGTACCTTGGTACCCGACAGTAATACGAAGTCCTCAGAACTGTGGTCGGGCGCATCGCGCATCATCACCACGCGGCCCAGTTTCTTGCTAAAAGCGGTGTGGTCGGCACGATAGATCTCTAACGCCAACGCGCCTTCAGGCACTTCCTCGTCAAAGATGGTTTGCGCATCAAAGCCACCGTAATAGCTCCCCACGCCCGCATGGTCACGACCCACGATCAGATGTGTGCAGCCTGCGTTCTGGCGGAACACCGCGTGGAGCACTGCCTCGCGGGGTCCGGCGTACAGCATGTCAAAGCCGTAACCCGTAACCATCACACTGTTGGGCGGGAAATACAGGTCTACCATCTTGCGGATCGACGCGTCGCGCACATCAGCGGGGATGTCGCCAGGCTTCAACTTGCCCAACAACATATGAATCAGCACGCCGTCTGCAGAGAGATCTTCCATCGCCATACGGCACAGCTCTTCGTGGGCGCGGTGCATGGGATTTCGGGTTTGGAAGGCCACCACGCGCTCCCAACCACGTTTGGCGATCTCACTTCGAATTGCCATCGCGGTGCGGAAGGTGTCGGGGAAGTCTTCCTCAAAGTACGAGTAGTTGAGCACCTCGATCGGACCTGAGATCACGGTGCGGCCTTGGGCGGTGAAAGCCGCTACGCCGGGATGATCGGGGTCATCGGTGCGGAATACTTTATTAAGAATGGTCGCAACGTCCTCTTCAGAAAGGGTCTCGATGGCCTCGACTGTCATAACCGCCAGAATGGGTTGGCCTTCGCGGTTGGGGTCGGTGAGTGCGAGGCGCTGGCCGGGCTCTACTGGGCAGCTCTCTGCCAGATTCACCACCGGTACGGGCCAGAACAGGCCGTCGGTGGTTCGCATGCTTTCCGCTACCGAGAGTGCATCGGCCCGATTCATGTAGCCGGATAGCGGGGTGAAGTAGCCAGCACCCATCATGACCGCGTTAGCCGCAGCAGCTGAGCTCATCATGAGGGAGGGGAGGGTAAGTACCTCGGCTTCGAGTTCGTCGCGCCGGGTGTCATCAACAATCAGGGGGCGCAGCTCGTCGGCGCCGTGGGGTGCAATCAATGGCATGGTGTCTCTCGTTTACAGGACGCGATTAAGCGGCTGCCGGAATAAGTCCTTGCTTCACTAATAGATCGAGCAGGTGCTCAACTTCTTCTTCCAGCGACTGCTGGTCGGTGTGCAAATGCACCTCGGGTGCGTGTGGGGCCTCATACGGGTCATCGATACCCGTGAAATTTTGGATCTCTCCAGAGCGGGCCTTTTTGTAAAGTCCCTTGGGGTCACGTTCTTCTGCCGCCTCCAGACTGCAGTCCACGAACACTTCGATGAAAGGCATGTTATCGGCCTCGTGCAGTTCGCGAACGATCTGGCGGTCGACCAGATATGGGCTGATAAAGCTGCTGAGTACTATAACGCCGCCATCGACAAATAATTTGGAGACTTCACCCACCCGACGAATGTTCTCGGCGCGGTCCTCAGCGCTGAAGCCTAGGTTCTTGTTGATACCTAGACGAATGTTGTCTCCATCGAGCCGGTAAACCAGCACGCCACGCTGATAGAGCGCTTGTTCAAGCGCAACCGCGATGGTGCTTTTGCCAGAGCCTGACAAACCGGTAAACCATAGGGTTGCGCCGCCATGACCGAGTAACTGGGAGCGCTCGCGACGATTTATTTCACCGCCGTGCCAGTGCACGTTGGTGGCTTTTCGCTCACTCATGAAGTTGGTCCTTGCTGGATGGGCGGCATTTTACGCGGCGAGTGCGGTGCAGAAAAGGGTGACGGCAGATTTACTCTTCGGATGCTCCCATTCAGCTTAGTGCAGGGCCTGCGAAGAAGCTCGCAAAGTAGGCAATAAGCAGTGCGCCAAAGGCCACTAGGTTGAAGCGGTAACGGCTTCAGAGCAGTAACACTAATAGCGCGCCGATCAGCGTGAACGACATTCCTTGGTCAGCGTTCATGGGAGCGGCACGTCAGTCGACAGCGGCGACCCGCCGCTCGAGCTCTTCATGAAAATGGCTCACGCGGCACTCGATCTCGTTGAGCCAGCAGCTCTGAAAGCCCTTGGAGTGCATGCCCTGTTGGGCGTGTGCCAGCAGCGACAAGTCCTGGTCGATGGTGTCGGTCATTGTGGCTCTACCAGCAATCACATCGGAGTAGTCAAAAGACTCCCAATCGGGTCGACCGTTCTTGCCCGCACTCTCGCTGCGCTTTTCCTTGAGGTTGTCGGTGCCCTCCAGAAAACGCTGTTCTTTGCTGTTGGGGAAGCGCTCAAAAGAGAGTTTGTCCAGGTAGCAGAGGTTGGGGTCGATGGCGTGGGGTCGCAGCCGCATCAGCCACAGCATTTCTGGCTGATAGGTGAGGATGGCGTTGGGGAACACGTTGGTCTGAATCACATCGGTGAGTTCTTCATCCGTGAAGTTGCCGTAATAGGGCTCGGTTTTTTCTAGCTCGCGCTTGGCGACGCGAATCGCCGCCTGAATCTCATCGACCTTGCCTTCGTATTGGGCGGGGTTGAGGCCAAAGGCCTCGAGCTGCATGGTCAGCAGGTCGGTGGGCTTGTTTGGGGTAGAGAACAACGAGTCGGTCGTGGCGCCGGGCACCCAGACCCGGGTGTGGCCGCCCTCGTAGCACTCGCTCAGTGATTCGGTGCAATCCACAAACCGCCGGTGCTGCGGGTGCAGGTAGTGCACATGGTAAAGCTCGCTGAAGTTATCGAGCACCGTCTTCCAGTTGCAGTTGATCGACACGGTCTGGTCCTGCACTAGCGTGAGGTTGCCAAACTCGTAGTGTTCCATGATCGGCAGCATGTCCTTCAAAAAGACAGTGAGTGGCTCGGCGTGCGTGTCGAGGTTAATCCAGTAAAGGCCCAGCGCTTCTTCGCAGCGCACCTTGGGTAGACAAATGCTTTGCTCAGGCAAGCCGTCCTGAAAGCCCTCCTGATGCGGGGCATAGATCAGGTCGCCATCGGTGCCGTAGCGCCAGCTGTGATAAGGGCAGCGAAAGTTTTCGCTGTTACCCGCATGATCATCGACCAATCGTACGCCGCGGTGTTGGCACACGTTGTAAAAGGCCTGCACGGTACCTGTGCCGTTGCAGGTGAGGAGAATGCTCTCGGGGCCGAGGTCAAACACCACATAATCACCCGGGTCGGTGAGGTCCGATGCGTGCACGGCGGCGATCCAGCTCTTGGCCCACACGGCCCGCCACTCACGCGCGTACCAATCGGCACTGATGTAGCGCTCCTTGGAGAAGTTTTTGATCTGCCCGCTATAGGCTTCACGGCCCTGCTGATTGAGTGGCTGTTTGGCGTTCATACCTGTGCCTCGGTGTTCTGTTTGTCTCAGTCAGTCACTGAGCAGGGTGGTGAACTGCTGTTCCAGCGTCGCCACCCCGGCCCCCACCAGAGACTCTACTGCAAGCGCGGCCTCATCGGGAAATATCGCGGTTTTTCTCTCACACAGGCCGCTCAAGATAGCAGCGGCACTCTCCATAGCATCGGCGAGCGGCGCGGTGCTGCCGGCGGTCATGTCGGTGGCGGTTGGGCCCGGGTACACCCCGCCGCAGTGGATGTCGGGGTGCTTAAGGCGCAGCCCTTGGGTCGCGGCATGCAGCGCGGCCTTACTTATGCAATACCCCTCGCAGCCAGGCACACTGGCAAAAGCCGCCATCGAAATCATATTTACGATCATCGGTTGGTTGCTTACTTGGAGCGTGGGTACTAGAGCATCGATGAGTCTTAAGGGGCTGTGCAGGTGCATATCCATCATGGCCTCGAGATTGGCCCTCTCCTTGACGGGGTCAGCCGCGGTGGGCATAAGAATGCCGGCATTGTTGATCAGTACGTCGAGCGTGTCGATCGACGCCGCCACGGCGGCCACTGAGGCTTCATCCTGAATATCCAGTTGGCACCAATTGATAAGTGGGTCCTCGAAGTCGCCCGGGGCAGTTCGGTAACCCGCGTGGATTATTTTCGGTGAGTACTGCAAGATTGTCTTGCAGAGCGCAGCCCCCAAACCGCGGTTGGCGCCGGTAATGAGTACCGAGCGATCCTTGAGATCAAACTGGAGTGAGCCGGGAGCCATGGGCATCAGTCATAAACAATAAAAAGTGAGGCTTAAATGAAACAGTTTGCGAGCGGACATGCAATGCAGAGCGCGTGGGTGGTCGATGACCTCGACGCGGCAGTGGACGCGTGGCTGAGGGTGGGCATTGGCCCCTTCTTTTTTGTGGAATACACTCCGGATCTGTTTCAGGATAGCACCTACCGGGGTAGCCCTAGTCCGATCTCGATGAAGATTGCCCTCGCACAGGCTGGCGATATGCAAATTGAGCTCATTGAGCCCACCGGTGAGCAGGCCAATATATACCGCGATACGGTGCCTGAGGGGAAAACGGCGTTTCATCACCTGTGCTACTGGACCGATGATCTCGACGGAGAGATTGCAAGTCTGGTGGAGCAGGGCTACAAGCTGGCAGCGACCGGTACAGTAGCCGGCAGTGGCGCGACTTTTGCCTATGTGGACACCAGTCCGGTGCTGGGACACATGACGGAGCTTCTCACTTACTCAGACGACATCAAGGGGCTCTTTGATATGGTGGCGGCGGCCTCGATCGACTGGGACGGTAGCGACCCCAAGCGCCAGCTGGGCTAGGAGATAACTATGCCCTATAACGCAGAACAGCTCTCCGATATGCAGTGCATTCGCGATGCGGCATTGCGCTATTGCCGCGGTGTGGACCGCCTCGATGTCGAGCTCATGAAATCGGCCTACTGGGAGGGCGCAACTGATGACCACGGTGTATTCGTAGGCGATGCATGGGAGTTCTGCGAGATGTGCATGGAGGCGCACCTGCCCTGGCGGAGCACTAATCACTGCATTCTGAATCACACGATAGAGCTCAGTGATGAGCGTCACGCGACCGGCGAGATCTACAACGTGACCTATCTTTTTCAGGATGATAAGCCGGTGCTCGACACGTGGGTAGGGCGGTACCTCGACAAGTACGAGAAGCGCGGCGATGAGTGGCGCATTATAGAGCGCGTATGCGTGCATGAAGGCACTCATTCAGGGCCGGTGAAAGCCATGGAGTTTGATACCAGCAACTTCCGTCAGGGAAGCTTTGACCGCCCCTCAGCTGGGCGACCAGTAGGGCCATGAGTGGGTGAGTAGCAGAGCCATAATTGCTCTAATCACCATAATGGTCGTGACGTGGCTGACCACCGCGTCGGGGGCACTCGCCGATACGCTGATTACCAACGCCCGCATTATCGATGGCACGGGATCGCCCGCGACGCTGGGTAGCGTGCGTATAAGCGGTGACCGGATAGCAGCATTGGGCAATTTGGCGGTAGGTGACGCGGACCACACCATCGATGCCAACGGTCTGGTGCTGGCACCGGGCTTTATCGATACCCATAGCCATTCAGACCGGTTGATTTTCGCCGAGCGCGACGCGCTGGCCAAAATCACCCAAGGGATCACCACAGCAGTGGTTGGTCAGGATGGGGATTCTCCTTATCCACTGGCGAGTTTCTATGCAGCGCTCGAGGCCGCACCGGCCAAAATCAATGTTGCCGCCTACGCCGGCCACAACACCCTGCGTGACGAGGTCATGGGCGCGGACTTTAAGCGTCCTGCAAGCAATGAGGAAATGAAAGCGATGTCTGCGCTGCTCGACCAAGAGCTCGCGGCGGGCGCGGTGGGGCTTTCCACCGGATTGGAATATGAGCCCGGTATTCACAGCGAGATCCGCGAAGTCTTGCAACTCGCACAACTGACCGCAGACGCGGGAGGCCGCTATATCAGTCACATCAGAAGCGAGGATCGGTGGTTCGATGATGCGCTGGAGGAAATTATTGAGATTGGTCGACTGACGGGCATGCCGGTGCAGATATCACATCTCAAGTTGGCAATGGCCTCGCAATGGGGTCGCGCTCCTTGGGTTATCCAGCGGCTCAATGCTGCGCGAGAAGAGGGGATCGACCTCACCGCCGATATTTACCCCTACACATACTGGCAATCCCATATGATGGTGTTGCTGCCAAAGCGCGACCCGTTAGATCTGGCGGCTATAGACTTTGTCATGGCGGAGCTCGCACCGCCTGATGGCATTATCTTCACGCACTTTCCCGCTAAGCCTGATTATGTGGGCATGACGCTCACCGAGATTGCCGCCGCTCGCAAACAGAGTCCGGCTAAGGCTTTCTCTGTTCTCGCCCAGATGTCGATCGGGCATGAGGCCGCGACTGGTGAGATGGGTGACATGGTGATTGGTACCAGCATGCGCGATGACGACGTTGCGGCCTTTATCGCCTGGCCCCACACCAATATTTGTACAGACGGCGGTTTGCGTGACCGCCACCCCCGCGGCGCGGGCAGTTTCCCCCGCGTGCTGGCTCGGTATGTGCGCGAGCAAAGCGTGCTCAGCTTGGAGAGTGCGATACATCGCATGACAGCGTTGCCAGCCCAGCACATGGGGTTTGGCGAACGGGGCGTGATTGCGCCGGGCATGATCGCCGACTTGGTGCTCTTGAACCCCGACACGGTGACGGATCTTGCCACCACCAGCGAACCCTATACGCCCTCCGAGGGCATCCACAGCGTGTGGGTGGCGGGGCAACGAGTGTTGCATGAGGGGGCGGTGAGCGAGGCCTTTCCAGGCCGCGTGATTCGCCGAGCCAGCGTACAGCCGTGATCGAAATTCCCCTGCCTTGCCTGCTGTTTCTGGGGGATGTCAGTAACCCTCTGGACGCTAAAACGGCAATGGGCCTTCGCGACTGGCGGCCCGAGGGTTGTGTGGGACAGTACCGATTGCCCGGCTGCGCAGTGGATCTGGGTTTACCCGACATTAGCTTTAGAGAGGCGGTCGCGGCAGGGGCTAATAGCGTGGCGATTGGGGTAGCGCCGTCGGGTGGTGCGCTCAAGGTTGAGTGGGTGTCTGCGCTGGCCGAGGCAATTAGATCGGGGCTCTCTGTGGTCAGCGGTTTGCATCGCAAGTTGAGTGAAGAGTCAGAGCTCGTTAAAGCCGCTGCCGCGTCGGGGCAGCAACTCATTGATATTCGGGTGCCACCTGCATCGATCTCGATCGCCACAGGGCGGCGACGGTCAGGCAAGCGACTTTTAATGGTGGGCACTGATTGCTGTGTAGGTAAAAAATATTCCGCGCTCTCACTCCATAAAGCATTGAAGGAGCGGGGAATCGCCGCGACGTTCAGAGCCACGGGCCAGACCGGTATTTTGATCGCGGGCAGGGGCATCCCGATGGATGCGGTGGTATCCGATTTTCTCTCGGGCGCCGCAGAAATGCTCACACCCGATGCGGCAACTGATCACTGGGATGTCATTGAGGGGCAGGGGTCCTTGTTTCACCCGGCGTACGCTGCTGTCACCCTTGGGTTACTTCATGGTAGCCAGCCCGATGCCATGGTGCTGTGTCATGGGGTTGGTCGAACGGTGATCGACGAGTACGAGGACTACCCTGTGCCCGATTTGCGCGATTGTGTCGCTCAGTATGAACAGGCCGCCCGGGTCACCAACAGGGTATCGAGTATTGTCGGCATTAGCCTGAATACCCAAGGCCTCAGTGATGACGAAGCGGTGAGAGCCTGCAGAGACAACAGCACTTTGACGGGTTTACCTTGTGTCGACCCCATGCGCCATGCGCTTGATTCCATCCTCGATGCGTTGCTCTAGCGGGGCCCCTAGTGTAGCGCCTGAGATCGCGGCAGAGAGCGTCGCAACGGAGCACTTGTTTAAGTGACGACACGATGAAACTCACCTTCACGCCGCAGCGCTGGGACATGGTCGCGCCCTTTGTCACGGCGGGGGAGACCGTGAACCACATTGATGTGCTGCACGTGACGCTGGAACACGAAGGCCTCGCGGGCCGAGCCGAAACCATGGGTGTGGACTACTTTGGTGAGACTGTTGCGAGCCTGCAGGCTGAGCTCTCAGCGCTAGATCCACCAACGATCGAGCAGTTAGACCGAGAGGCAGTGCACACCTTGCTACCGCCCGGCGGCAGCCGAAACGGGCTCGATTGCGCGCTGTGGGATTTAGAGGCCAAACAGACTTCAGGTGGGATCAGCTCGCTGACAGGTATTACTCTGACGCCACTCAACACACTGTTTACCCTGTCACTTGATGATCCCGACGCCATGGCGCGACGAGCTCATGAAGTGCCCGATCTCAAGCGACTCAAACTCAAATTAAATGCGCAAGCGCCACTTGATTGTTTGCAGGCTGTTCGCGAGGCGCGCCCCGATGCGCAACTGGTCATTGATGCCAACGGCAGTTGGACGCCGGAGTTGGTGATGGCGTCGGGCGACACTTTGGCGCGGTTCAAAGTGGCTCTGCTGGAGCAGCCTTTGCCGCTGGGAGAAGATGGCGAGCTTGAAAAAATTCGCTACCCAGTCCCGCTTTGTGCCGATGAATCCTGCCAAAGCAGTTGCGATCTTGAAGCGGTGGCAGATCGGTATGATGCGATCAACATTAAGCTCGACAAGTGTGGCGGCCTGACCGACGCGTTGGCAATACGGGAGTGGTGTCAGCAGAATAAGAAGTTGATCATGGTGGGCAATATGCTGGGCTCATCACTAGCTATGGCGCCAGCCTTGGTAGTGGCGCAGGGCGCCGATTTTGTCGATCTCGACGGGCCTATGTGGCAGCAGTGTGATGCAGAGCCGTCTTTAGAGATCGACCAAGGTTGCATTAAGCCTCCCCACAGTCACCTCTGGGGCTGACAGCGATATTGTCCCGTTTTCTCAGGGGCTGTCTCCGCCCGTTTCCGACTCAGGCGCCATGACTACCCGCAGTGGTGGACACTTGGGAAGCGCGAGACCAGGCGAGCCGATGCCAGCAGCTGGATAGGGTAATCGAATTGCTCCTCCTCTTACGGCTGCTGGCACTAGAAAACAATTGCGGTTGCTCGCTGGATTCAAATCTCGGGCTAGCGCGTGACGCGTCATCGCAGATACTGATGCCGCATGGCGCGCGGTGTTATCCCCCCAGATGATCTCGGTAGCAGGCCCGCAACGAGCTGTGGGCTGGAAAACGAATGTGTGCACAGCTGCCAGCACGCCACCCGATGATTCTTGTGAGCGTCCGCGCAGCACTTTACCCGAGAGGCGGAGCGCGACGCTAAAGGCATTGGCGGCGACGCACTCTATCCAGTAGAGAGATGCAGGGTTATCTCCGCCGTCGACAAACAACGTGGCCGCCAGTTGGTCGCGCGCAGGCACAACCAGATTACACCGTGTAAGGACCTCCTCCACATCCCCCTGAGAGGGGCGGGTGAGCCAGCGGAGCTCCTCCTGAATTTGCAGCCAAGCCGTGAATCGAGTCTCAAAAACCAGACAAAGACTTGGGTCTAGGCGCAACCTGCGCTGTCTGCGATGTTGCGTTGCGAGCCGCAGCAGGTCACCACGCTCGCGTTCGTAGTCTTCTTTACTCAGTAGGTCAGAGGCGGTCAGCTTTGACCCGTTAGCGTAGATTTTTTGGGCCAGGCGAAGCGATCGTGTCATCTGAGCACCTACGAAATTATTTGTCACATAGTATTGATAATCATTCTCATTAGCAATAAGGTGTTCGTGGCAGGGGGGTTTTAGTACCGGGTGCAATGGCGCAACGACTTATGACTTGTCCTGGAATACACATAATGGAGAAGGATTAAGAGATGAGCATTTTGGTTGGGCGAGAAGCTCCGGGTTTTATATCTCAGGCAGTGCTGGCCAACGGGGAGGCCGTAGATGATTTCGATTTGAGCAAATTCATTGCCGACAAATACGCTGCGGTATTTTTCTATCCACTTGATTTCACCTTCGTTTGTCCGTCGGAGATCATCGCGTTTGCCCACCGAACCGAGGCGCTTGCCGCTCTCGGCTGTGAAGTTGTAGCGATCAGTACGGATTCACACTTCACTCATAGTGCCTGGCGCAACACACCGGTAGAGCAAGGCGGTGTGGGTTCCGTACCATTTCCGATGGTCGCAGACATGACGCGCGAAATCACGTCCGCCTATGGGGTTTTGTCAGAGCCCGGGAACTCGTATTACCCACCTGGAGTCGCGATGCGCGCGACGTTTGTGATCGATCAGCAGGGGATTGTTCGGCACCAAGTCGTTAACGACGAACCCTTGGGTCGCAGTGTTGATGAAGTCATCAGAATTGTAGACGCACTGCAGTTTTTCGAAGCGCATGGTCAAGTGTGTCCGGCGGGCTGGAATAAAGGCGACGCCGGCATGGTCACGACCTCGTGGGGAGTTGCCAGTTACCTATCTGAGCACGCGGATGCGTTATAGATCACTTTGGATGAATCATTGCGGGGGCGAATGATGTACGACACAGAAAAGTTTTGGCGAGGGGTTGGATACTTACTGCTCGCCTCAACCGCATCGGCAGTGCCAGTGATCTTATTGGTCAGTGGGGTTGGGGAGTATTTCCGGTGAGCCATCAGCGCGACCCGGGCAACGCAGGTTGCTTTTGCGATAAGCACTGGAGCGCCATGTGCGGGTGCGGCTTGTTTAACGCGAGAGTGTGGCTAGGTTGTCTGCGATCCGGGATCGAGTTGGTTAAAGCTTACCGGCTCGATGATGCCGAGCCGGAGTTAGTCAAAGCTTTTGTGGCGGGCAAGCTTTTTTTCCGCGAGCACGAGGTGACGACAGACGCTATTAGTGTGTTGGCAGATACCACTTCGGTACTCCACTTGTGCCTGAGACAGCGCAGCGACTTCGACCTGGCTACAGAGGTGGTGACGTCGACGGCCCATACGCTCTCACGAGTCATGCAAAGTGAGAGCCTCCGACGAGAAGCGATGCAAGCCTGTAGTCATCTCCTTGCACTGAATGAGATTCCGCAACAAGTGCCCGCTGCCGCGCAGCTGGCGATGGCTCGCTTCGTTCAGAGTCCGGATTCCGTCGCACATTGACGCTGGAAAAATTGTGGTGCTTTCGCAATACGACCTGATTTTTTTGGCGTATCACATCTACTAGCGTTACGGCTGTTGAGCAGTCGCTTTTCGGGTTTTTGACCGTCATGAACAAACAGCACATTTTGAAACTATTCGCCGGATTGATTGCGGTGAGCGGAATTCAGGCCGCATCATTGTCGGTTGCGGATCAGCAGACTCCGCTAGACGAGGAGCTAGCCGCTCGGCAGTACACTTTCTCCTGGATGTTCGCTGAATCACACACCATGAAGCCACGCGGCGGCACGACCCTAGGCCCCGAGGTTCAGTTAGATCGTCGCACGTCGGAGGCGTTTTCCAATCTGCAGGCTCCGAACCTAGACGTCAAAGAGCGCGATCGGCGCGCGATTTTAGCGATGGCGGGTGACTACCGCACCAGCTTTGATTTTATCGAGACGGTGGGCTTTATCGAGGGCTACCGGCCCAGAGCGCCGTATCAGAGCTGGGGCACCGAGCGAGTTTACGTGGTAGCCAATGAGCCTGAGTTCGTGAGTCTACAGCACATAATCGTCATGCACTTTTTAGACGCCGACGGGTTCGAGTCCGACGCTATGGTGGTCAAGCACTGGCGACAGGATTGGCAGTACGAGGATACAGAGGTACACGCTTTTCAAGGGCGCGGCGCCTATATTCGCCGAGCACTTGACCAAGCCAGCCGCGAGGGCAGATGGACCCAGACGGTTTATCAGGTCGACGATTCCCCGCGGTACGAAGCGATAGGGCGCTGGATTCATGCACCGGGCGTGTCGTACTGGAAATCAGATGATCGGCGCAGGCCGCTTCCGAGGCGCGAGTTCAGTGTCCGCGATGACTACCAAGCGCTGTATGGCTCGCACCGCATCACCATCACGCCAGCAGGGTGGACGCAGGAGGAAGATGCCTTGAAGTTGGTGTTAGATGAGAACAATCGACCGTCGAGCTCGCAGCCTTATCTGGCTAGGGAAGCGGGACTGTCCCGTTATGATCGTGTTCTCGATTATGACTTCAGCGCCGGTGACGATTATTGGCAGGACACTGGCGCCTTTTGGTCGCGGGTGCGTCGTTACTGGGATGCCGTCTACAAAGAAGAGTCTGAGTTCCGCTTTGTTAAGTCGGTGGAGGGTATGCCGATGTACGTGGCCCTATTTGACATGGCTGGGGAGGATTTTGAATCCGAGGCTGATGCGGATCAGGCTATCGCCGCGCTCCTGGCATCATACGTTACTATTACGCCGCGCACGGATGGCTGAGATCTGAACCACTAACCGCCCAAGTCCGATAGTGCTGTAGCTGTGCGACAAAGAACCAAGACCTGTGATTCGTGCTCGGCCGAGACATCGACCTTGTATCGCTGCCGGTCGAATCGGCTTAAGAACTGGAAGTTTTTCTGCCGCCGCTGCACCGAGCGCCTGAAAGCCGAGCGACCAGATAGCTATCAGTATGGCGGCACTTGGAAGCGCTTTAAAACCTAGTGCTCGTGCCAGCCCGGCGGCGCTAAAGCCCGGCCGCCTAAAAATCATTAACAAGCCGACCTAAACTGTCTCAGGAATTTCGTTAAACTCTCGCCATGGATCTCATCTTCATGGCATTGCCTGTTTTTGCGTTTCTGATCGTCGCAGAGGTGGTCTTCACCTCGCTCAAGGGCGGCGGGGTATACGCACTCAAAGACTTTGCTGGTTCGATGTCGCAGCTGGGCATCAACAGCGGTGTGCGACTTGGTACCGGCGGCGCGCTCATCAGCGTGCACTTTTTCCTCTATCAGTTTCGTTTATTTGACGTGCCCAACACGGTGTGGGGTTGGATCTTCACCTTCGTGGTAATCGACTTTGTTTTTTATTTGTATCACCGGGCCCAACACCGGGTGCGGTTCATGTGGTGTGCGCACGTTGTGCATCACTCGAGCGAGCACATGAATTTGGGCACCGCACTCAGGCAGTCGCCCACCGGCCCCTTTACCCGGGCGCTGTTTTACTGGCCGCTACCGCTGTTGGGTTTTCACCCACTGCTGTTAGCCAGTGCAGGCGCGGTGGCGACAATTTACGGTTTCTGGACTCATACCCAGGTGGTGAGGAAGCTGTGGGGGCCTCTAGAGTGGCTGCTGGTAACGCCCTCCCACCATCGCGCGCACCATGGCTCGAACCCCGAGTACGTCGATCGTAACTACGGGAACGTGTTTATTGTCTGGGACCGGCTGTTTGGCACCTTCGAGCCCGAGGTGGCGTCGGTACGCTACGGGCTGCTGACCAATATCAACACCTACAACCCGTTGCGGATTGCTCTGGCCGAATGGGTACGGTTAGGCAAAGATTCTCTTCGGGCGCGGTCATTCACACAGTTGGGGCAGTTGTGGTTGCGTCCGCCCCGCAGTCAACCAATGCTCGCCGAGCCTAATTAGCCGCCGGCCTGCTGCTCAGCGATCCACGCCTCGATCGATTCCTCCAGCATCGGCAGAGTGATACTCCCCATGCCGACCACTCGGTCATGGAAGCCACGCAGGTCAAAGTTCTCCCCTAACGTCTCCTCGGCCAGCTTGCGCAGCCGGCGGATCTCGATCATGCCGAGCATGTAAGAGGTGGCCTGTGCGGGCCAGGAGATGTAGCGGTCGATCTCATTCTGGATATCGACCGGTGCCCAACCCGAGTTGGCCATCATGTAATCCACGGTCTGTCGCCGGGTCCAGCCTAGCGTGTGCAGGCCGCTATCCATGACCAGGCGGGAGGCGCGTGCGATCTGGTCGGAATAGAGCCCAATGCGATCGAGCGGGGTGGGATAAAGCTCCAATTCATCGGCGAGGCGCTCTGAATAGAGTGCCCAGCCCTCACCATAGCCCGAGTTCCACAAATAGCGCGCTAGCGGGTGCTGTTGGTCGCCCAGCTCCAGCGCAATCGCGCCCTGCAGGTGGTGCCCGGGAAAGGTTTCGTGGTGTAGCGTGGCCAGCTGATTTGAGATCGAGCGGCCGGTGGGATCGGCCACTGCGATATAGAAAATGCCGGGCCGGGTGCCGTCCTCCGATGAGGAGTGGTACTCGCCTGAGCCGCTCTTGGCAAACTCGGGGTAAGGTTTAACCAACACGTCGGCTTTGGGTAGCACGCCAAAGGCCTTGGGCATGGCAGCTTTTACGGCATCGAGTGCGTCGGTGGAGTACTGGAGCACGGCCTCTTCGGTATCAAAGGTAAAGGCCGGATCTTCATTCACGCGGCGTAGGAACTCCGACACGTCGCCGCCGCCAAAATGTTCATCCAACGTGATCTGAATCTCCTCGCGGATTTTGGCGACCTGGTCGAGGCCCACGGCGTGGATCTCTTCCGCGGGTACGCCCACGGTGACAAAGCCGCGAACCAATGCGGGGTAGCAGGCCTCGCCGTCGGGGTTATCCGAAACCGCCAATGTTTCCCGCGCCTTATTGAGGTACTCGTTCTCGATAAAGTCGGCGAAGCGGTTCAATGCGGGCGCAATTTCGTCGTTATAAATCTTTTCGGCGGCCTCGCTGAAGGCAGCGTCATCGCTGCGCTGTGCGGGGCCAAGGAAAATGCTGTCGGGGCCAATCAATGATCTTACTTGAGCGGGCACCGCCTCCACGGTGACCCTTGGGGCGCTATAGCCAAGCCGCAGGCCCTCGCGCAGGTTGTCGATCTCGTTATCGATATAGGTATCCATGGCCGCGAAGCGCGTGAGCGCCTGCGCCCTTAGTTCGGGGGTTTCCAGCGGCTGAATGTCGAACACAAAGGGGATCCAGGTGTGCCAGCTGGTAGTCGTGCTTGCGGCCCACAGTTCATCGCGACAGATGCGGGTACTCACCGCGCTCTCGAGTTGTTCTTTTAACAGCCCATAGGTCACCCAGTCGCGGCTGCCGGTCTCCCGGGGAGCCGGGATGCCTTCAAGGCGCGCCAGCCACGCGTCTTCTTTCTTCTGCCAGGCGGCGAGCCCCGCCAGCGAGTTATCGGACAGCTTGTCGTGGCGTGCGCCCTCAATGGCGTAGTAGGTGCCCATAAGGGCATCTTTTTCCATCCACGCTTCGAGGTACTCATCAGCCAGTTGCTCAATAGGGCTGGGAGGAAGCGTGGTCTCGGTGCAGGCGGCAAGCGCCAGTGTGAAGACACCGGCAGTAAGGCCGCGCGTCAATATCTTAGAAGTTTTCATGGCGAGCAGTCTACTGGACCCGGTTCTGCCCGTGACAAAACGACACGATGCGACTCAGTTCGGCGAGGCTTTTGCCACTTTGCTCCCGAAGTTCATTGAAGTAGGCCTGTGCGGCTTTGAGCGCGCGCTGGCTGGTGCGGCCCCCATCTACGATACCGTGACTGCGCAAAAACCCTTCCACATCCTGTGTAAGCAAAAAGGTATCCACGCCAATGGTGCGGAGCGCAAAGGGTCCGGTGTTGCCCCCTAGCCGGCTGCCGTGCTTTTTTAGATAAAGCCACAGGTCGACCACGTCCTCTGTGGGCCAGCGGGCTATAAACTCGCCAAAGGATTGCTGCTCACGTCGCTCGGTGTTGTCGATCATCATGGCATTCTCGCGCACGGTTTTAACCTTGCTGAAGTTGCGAATGATAGCGGGGTCCGTAGCCTTTCGCTCCAACATGTCGTCGGGCATCATCAACAGCCGCTCCACGTCGAAGCCCCAGAACACTTCCTCGAACTGCGGCCACTTTTTATCCACCACGCGCCACACAAAGCCCGACTGAAAGATCTTGCGGGTGAACTCGGCCAGATAACGATCCGATCCGAGCTTTTTGAGCTGCGCCGTGCCCTTGGTTTTGGGCAGCAACGCCTTGAGGGCTTTTTCACCGCCCTTGCGCTCGCAGGCGTGGTCGTAAAGACAGTTGTAGTCGGGTAGGGCCATGACCCTATGGTATCGCCATCCCAAGGTGCTGACACAACTCTGCTTTTGCCGACGGTGAGCGCTGCACAAGAAATAAGTCGTGCAGTCCCCACACGACGCGGTCAGTCAGCGATAATGCGCGGCGGTTCTGCCCAACCCGTGGGTAAGACAACCCTGAACACACCACCGACCCGTGGCATGGAGCGGTATGCGAGGCCATCAGTTCTCAGAAGACAGCCCTGCGCGCAGCTTTTTGCTACTCCGCAAGCTGTGGGAGCGACTCTCGCCCATATTGGGCGCGAATCGCCGACGGGTAGGGCTTGCGTTTTTGTCTCTGCTCGCTGCCAAGGCGGGCTTACTGTGCATTCCTTTTTTGCTGAAAGCCCTAGTCGACGGGCTCGATACCAATGCCAACCAGCTGGCGTTGCAAGTGGTCCTGCTATTGGTGTTGGCCTATGGTGCGGCGCGCTTGAGCAACACGCTCTTTGGTGAGCTCAGGGATACGCTCTTCGGCCGCGTGACCGAAAAAGCCATGCACAGCATTGGCCTGCAAACCTTTCGCCATGTGCATAGCCTCGACATCGACTATCACCTGAACCGGCGCACCGGCGGCCTTGCGCGGGATATCGAGCGTGGGGCCAACGGCATCAGTTTTTTGCTGCGGTTCTTTATTTTCAATATTGCGCCGACCCTCTTTGAAATTGCGATGGTGGCGATCTTGCTGCTCATTAACTACGGCGCCGAATATGCCGGGGTGATTGTGGTGTCGGTGTTCTTGTACGGTAGTTTCTCGTTTCGGGCCACACGCTGGCGCACTCAGTACGTGCGAGAGGTGAACGCTGCTGATTCAGAGAGTAACACCCGTGCGGTCGACAGCCTGCTGAACTACGAGACGGTGAAATACTTCAATAACGAGACCTTCGAGGCGGAGCGCTACGACGCTTCGCTAGACGTGTGGGAGCAGGCGCGGCGCAAAAACCGCTTGTCGCTGTTTGCCCTAAACGGCGGCCAGGCGCTCATTATTGCTGCCAGCCAAACGCTAATGCTCGGCATGGCCGCGGTGTCGGTGAACAACGGCACCATGACCCTCGGTGACTTTATTCTGGTCAATCAGTTCATGCTCCAGCTCTTTATGCCGCTGGGTTTTCTCGGCTTTGTGTATCGCGAGATCAAAGGCGCGATGGCCAATATCGAAAGGCTGTTTGGCGTGCTCGAAGAAGCCTCCTCGCTGGCGCCTGCGCCCGCCGATAAAACCCTCACGGTGACCAAAGGCCGAATCCGTTTCGCTGACGTGGGGTTCGCCTACTCGCCGGGTAACCCGGTGCTCAAACAGTTCAACATGACTATCGCTGGGGGCGAGACGGTGGCGTTGGTGGGCGCCAGCGGAGCGGGTAAGTCGACTCTCAGCAAACTGCTGTTTCGGTTTTATGATCCTACCGAGGGCGCCGTTGAAATCGATGGGACTGATATTCGCTCCGTGAGTTTGGATTCGGTGCGGCGCGCTATTGCCGTCGTGCCCCAGGACTGCGTGCTCTTTAACGATTCGCTCCGCGAAAACATTCGTTACGGCCGACTCAGTGCGACTGACGAAGAAGTGGCGCAGGCCATTGAGGCAGCCTACCTAGGGGATGTGATTGAGCGGTTACCCGACGGGCTGGACAGCATCGTGGGGGAGCGCGGTCTCAAGCTCTCGGGCGGCGAGCGCCAGCGGGTATCAATTGCCCGGGCGGTGCTGAAAGACGCCCCCATTTTGGTCTTTGACGAGGCCACCTCCAGCCTCGATAGCCACTCTGAGCAAGCGGTGATGAGCGCCTTCAGGACCCTCGCAGGGCGACACACGGCGTTGGTCATTGCCCATCGGCTCTCGACAGTGGTGGATGCCGATCGCATTGTGGTCATTGAGCACGGTGAGGTGGTGGAAGATGGTGCCCATCATGACTTGTTGGAAGCCAATGGCCGATACGCTGAACTGTGGCGCATTCAGCGTGAGCAACGGGTCTAGAGCCAGGATAGCGACTGGGCTGGGGATGAAGATGAGCGCGTGATTATTCTCGAAGACATTGCACTGCGCAGGGGTCAGAAAATCCTGTTCTCGGGTGCTTCTGCCACGCTACAGCCCGGCCAAAAGATCGCCCTCATCGGCGGCAATGGCTGCGGTAAATCGAGCCTGTTTGCCCTGCTACTTGAAGAGCTACAAGCGGATGCCGGCGATATCCATGGCCAGAGGGGTTTGCGCATCTCTCACATGGCGCAAGAAACCGAAACTAGCCCATTGACCGCGCGAGACTATGTGATCGCGGGGGACGCCGCGCTGTTCCAGACGCTGCAGGATCTGACCAGTGCCGATGCGGCGGGCGACTACGAGCAATTGGCTGCGCTGCATCAGCGCATGGAAGAGCTTGACGGCTACAGCGCCGAACGGCGCGCCGAGCAACTCCTGTTGGGGCTTGGGTTTCAGCGCGAGAAGATGGACGCGCCCATGTCGGCGTTTTCAGGTGGCTGGCGGATTCGGCTCAACTTGGCGCGAGCCTTGATGGCGCCCTCTGATCTGATGCTGCTTGATGAGCCCACCAACCACTTAGATCTCGATACGACGCTCTGGCTCCAAACCTGGCTGCAGGCGTATCGCGGCACGCTGCTCATGATCTCTCACGACCGA
>CACNSR010000021.1 GCA_902623175.1 Halieaceae bacterium | reverse complement strand
AGTTCAATAGCGGTTGGGCAAACTCCAGTAAATGCAGAAGCACTCATGGCCTTCAGAGAAGAATATCTCAATGCAATAAAACAGCGCTCAGAGGGCAATGCAATCGTTACAGACAAGATGCCACAGAATTTTCAGTTTTTGGGGCTGATTGCTAGAGCTTTGCCTGAGTCCAAGATAATCCACGTCAAAAGAGATCCTGCCGCAGTGTGCTGGGCAAATTACACGCAATATTTTACTAGCGGCTCGTTGAGGTACTGCTACAGCCTTGATGACATTCTGCATTATCACGAGCTATACCAAGATCTCATGAAGCATTGGCATCAGGCAATGCCGAACAGAATCTATGAGCTGAATTACGAGGCATTAACTGAACGTCAGGAAGAAGAAACCCGCAAACTTTTGGGTCACTTGGGGCTTGCATGGGATGACGCTTGCTTATCGCCACACGACAACGCAAGAGGCGTTACTACAGCATCTGCTGTGCAAGTTCGGCAGAAGGTATATCAGGGTAGCTCTGAGCGTTGGAAACGTTATCGTCCGTATTTAAATGGCGTATTAGATCAGTTGAGTGCAATGTCTGAGAGTGAGTAGCATTATTTGGTGGGTATTTCATGAACTATTCCAGCATCCAACAAACGAGCGAATATGTGGCTACAAATGACACAATGCTGAAAAAAGCGGTTTGTTTGGTCTAATCGAAGCAGAACGGAGGAAGGCGATGATCAAATTAGGGGGTGTTGCTGCAGCCGCAGGGATCCTGTCTCACCTCAAAGTCACTACAGCGGATGAGGTCGCGACGGATCTCAAGCAGCGCGACGAAGGGCTGGCGCAACAGATTTTGGACGAGATGTTGCCGTTTGACCGCCTGGCGCAAGCAGACAGCCGCAGCCTACAAATGCTGGTGCGCGAGGCTGAGGCTCAGATGCTGATGCTTGCGCTTGCAGGCGTCACTAAGGACACCCGCAACGCTTTTCTCGGCTGCCTGTCGTCTAGAGCCCGCGTGCGCTTTATGGAGGAAATGTCCCTTATTGGGCCCGCTCGGAGAAGTGACGTCGAGGAAGCGCGGAAATGCCTCTCGCGGCTAGCGAGAGAACTGGCCGATCAAGATCGGTTTACGCTGCCAGTAGACGGATATATTCGGTAGCGTCAGCTCATGCGCAGAACGCGTTGGAGAACTCCGCCAAGTCGCTGGGCGACAGCAGTTCAGCGCCTATCTGAATCTTTGAAAATAGCTTGTCCAGCTCGTCTGCCATTTCAATGACTGTCTTTCGTGCAACTTTCAGATCATGTGTACCCAGTGACCGTATTATTTCGCGGCGACCTACAAAAGATCTAATTTTCAGAGGCACTTCTTCTCTGAAATAGAAGACGCCGCCGCGGCAAGTCAGATAAGGAATTGTTCTCCAAATGTATCACCCGAGGTAGCAAATTGATGTCTCCGGGTGATAAAAAATCAGCCGCATCGCACACAACTCGTTGAAAGTTATGGCGATGCCCTGAATATGGTGGAGGCGGCGGGAGACGAATAGTCTCCATAAGACATTGTTTATATTCAGATAATCAGCCTAATACTGGCTGATATGCCCCCAAATATGCCCCCAGCGGTCACATTTTTTTACCTCTAATGTTGTCGGGGTAGGGTGCTAACCGCCGTTGTGATTGTGATGGTTACCGCCCAGATACATTAGGCAACCTTTACGATCCTAATGTTTATCAGTAGCCTCCTACTCTGCCTCTACGGAGAGTCTGGCTGATGAGTCCAAAGCGGGGTGTTTTCACCTTTTCCTTGGCTGTTGCTCTAGTAGTGTCTCAAGGGTACGGCGGGGCCGACGCTAAGGCTCAAGAACCCAGAGACTCGCGAGGTTCAATTCAAGCCGCTCGACAGTCCGTGACCTCTATATTCAGCAGCTTACTTGACTCAATTCTGGAAATAAGAAGCGGCAACTCCCCTTCAATTACGCCTCAATACAAATTGGCTTTCTCGGTGGGTGCTGGCGGAAAAGTAGTCAATACAGCAAGTGGCTTTGAGTGCGAATCTGAGTGCGAAGTAGCGTTAACGGAAGTGCTGCGCGCAACCTATGAGGTCATTCCTGACAAGGATTACCAATTTGCGGGCTGGTCTGGAGATATCTGTAACGGCCCCGAGACTCGCCTTAATTCAACTTGCCAAGTCACCGTTGGATGGTCAGCGCTGGCGGTAGACGAAAATTTGTATATTAAAGCTCAATTCGCGAGAAAGGCTGACACGGAGCTTGCGGGGAATACAGAAGAATTTGAAGTATCGAACTACGGGTTTGGTAGTTTCTTCACTAACGAAAAGACGCCCAAGTTGTGTTACCCGACTCTTGATGACTGTGACTCTTGTGGAATGGGCTGCGGAATCGCGTATCACGCCCCGGGTAACACGGCCCAAGGCGATTTTAATCGCGATGGTTTTGAGGACATTCTAATAATATCGGGCATGCCTTATGGCTATGTAAGGCAGCAAAAAGTCTATCCAACGATTTTTCTGAATGACCAAAATGGTGGTCTATATAGGTCAGATAGCATCTTCGCAGAGGGCGCCGCGGCGGGGATGGATTTCGGTTACCGCCTGTCAGTGACAGATTTCAACGGAGACGGTTTTGATGATTTTCTCGTTGGTGCAATGGGGACGCTATCTCGAGAACCACATAACTATATGGAGTCCGTCTTTGAGCGATACATCCTCTACTTAAGCGGCCCTGATGGAAAGCTATATGACCGTAGCGATCAAATTGAGGGACAAGAAAACGGCGCTGTTCTTCCTGATATGGGTTCCCATTATATGGCGACCGGGGACATAGACGGCGATGGTGATATCGACGCTTGGCAATGGCCGGGAATATTAATCAATGATGGCGAGGGAAACTTCACTCACGGCGATAGGTGGCATGCCCTCTGTGGTTGTACGGGCGGAATTCTCTCAAGCTTAATCGCTGACTTTGACGGCGACGAAATTGGTGACTTAGTTGTTTTCCAATCTACCCCTGACAGCTCAACCCAGCTTTTTATCAGTGCAGGTGAATCAAATCTCTCTGACAGGCAAGTGATAACCCTGCCAAATGGAAAGTTCGACGTTGATAATACGATACACAACCACGCGGCCGCTGCAGACATTGATAATGATGGGGATATCGACATCGTCGTAGGGCAGACGAGGGCGAATTCCTATTACAAAGGAAGGTACCTGCAACTGCTGCTAAATGACGGCCAAGGGAATTTTTCCGATGTAAGTGATGAAAGGCTGGGAGATCAGAGTATTTACTTTGAGGGTGACAGACCGCCTGATGGAGAGGGTTTCGTCACTCTTTTGGATGTCAACAATGATGGGCATATAGATATCTTTGACCGAAGGAGCGCCTTACCACCTCAAGACGACTTCCCTTTACAGGCATCTTCCTCAATATGGCTGAACGATGGGACCGGTTATTTTTCAGATGTACCCCCGACAGTTTTTCCTACAGTGGAGCCAAAATATTTGGCGCCAAGGTATGGGGATCATTGGCAGGTACAGGGGATGCCTTGGGCCGCGCCAATGCACCTCAACGATGATGGCTACATCGACATCGTCACTTACGTGTTGACTGATGCCGACACACTAAACGAGGGCGGCTTTTATGAGAGTACGCTCTACACACTGACTGCGAAAAAGAAACTAGAAGCAGGTAATTATGCGGATTAAGAATGAGCTGGTATCAACGCATATATGGTCAAGCTTGCCGTTGTGATTGTGATGGTTACCGCCCAGATACATTAGGGGGTGGAATTGGGGTTATATCTTGTTTGCCCTCATCACGTTGTCGATGATTGTTTGCTCCGTCTCTCGGCGCTTCTCAACGCCCCGCTTGTACTGTTCCAAGCTAGCAAAAACCTCACAACGATATTCGTAAGTCAGCCGCACTACCTTCTGGCTTGGGTATTCGATAGTGCCATTCTGGGGGCATATTCCGGAAATTAATTGGGTGTGCCCCCAATTATGCCCCCAGATGCCCCCGGATTCCACGAAACGCCTTCGGACCTGCATGGATGAGCAAAACACAAAAAACCCCGAATTAACGGGGTTTTCTGGACTTTCTTGGATGTTGCTGGTTCTCAATTTGGTGGAGGCGGCGGGAGTTGAACCCATATTCGCCAACCCATGTAAATCAGTGACTTGCGACGCTGTATCACCCCGCGTAAGCCCCAGAATGTAGCAGAGAATGTAGCACCGTCAAGAAGGGGCGGGGCAGATCGCCATAGCCCCCTCCCGATATGTATAGGCTTGGTTGGACTTGATGGGGTGTTGAGGGTGTAAAGTAGTTTTGGATTTGGATTGGTTCTCTGTGAAATACCATGTGAGGTTATGAGCTTTACAGGCGAGAAGGGAGAAACAAGATGAAGCTTTGTCTTCTAGTGGTATCACTTGCACTATTCTACGGATGTGCTGGCGAGCGACCGACTAAGTTAGAGTGCACGAGCAAGGAGCCCTTGCCAAAACACATTAAAAGCCCCATGAAACTGTACATAGATCTAGAGGAAGGCATATGGATTACAGACTATGGCCGAACGCCCCAAGAGTGGTCGCTTGGAGATGAAATAGAACAAGACATGATTGAGCTTCGTTTAGGACACAGCGACTGCGTTTACAAATGTTCATATTATTATGTAGATAGAACAACTCTTGATTTCACCTTCTATTATGGAACAGCAGATAGCCCCTCAAAAAAATATCTATTGCAGTGTGCGGTGGCAGATTTTGAGATAGAGACGAAGATATAAAAGGCGACTTTACGTAGCACTTTCACACGACTTTTTCTTGTTGTAGTCCAACCGCCGGGTTCAATTAATTTTATCTTTAGTTAGCGGAAGGAAAGCGCGCTTCTGATCTTAATTTGTACCTGTGTTACTGCGAAACACTTGACAACTCCTCAACCAAATCTGCTATTGCTAAAAAAGGCTCAAGCAATTTGGAGAGGCGTTTTGACCGCAGAAGTTTTGAAGTTTCCGCACCGTAAAAGTCATGTAATCAAATCATTGTTAGAGACTGCCAAGCGTCTTGAGGACACCTCACCAGAGACGTGCATAGCCATTCAAGGGCAAGTTATTGCGATGATGTCTGAGGAGGTCGCTCAGTCTAGACGAACCGCCTATGCGGCTCTGAGGGCCATGAGTGCGATGTCTGAGGGTGATTAAGCGTTTTAAAGTAAACGGCTGTCGCCAAACGATTCAATTTGGCAAACTGGGCAACCAAGGTCGCATGCAGGTGAAGAATGGCCGTGAGTGCCTCAAATAAAAGAAGATGATTAAGTATTTAGTTATTCTGTTGTTAATGCTCGTCACGGGAGCTGGTTGCGCATATACGCCCCCCGCCCTGTCAATTTCTTGGTTCCCTGATCCGGGGATGACTAAACAGCAGATTGATTTTCTATACCGAAGCAAAGCCAACCGTGGCGACAATCTATCTATTTGTAATCCAGGTTCCTCAAATTCTTATCATTCATACAACCGAGCAGTGGGCACGGAATTAATAAGACCACCTGTTGGGCGGGCTGTCTTCCTTTTTAAGGAGGTAACTCAACCTCTAAGTAATCTTTGTTACCTTGATTCTGGCCTGAATAGGCACACTGATCTGGGCAACGGAAAATTAGTTGGGCATTACTTTAATTTGCAAGATGCCATTTCAGTGCAAACTGAAATTGCAGTGCAACAGAAAATTGCGAGGCAAGAAAATCAGACTCAGCCACCTTCAAAAACACCCCGTAATCCTAGCTCGCGGGCAGAGGTAGAAAATTCGACGCCTCGCCCATCGCCGGTCGGGACAGGTTTTTTTATATCTTCAGAGGGTCATTTACTCACAAATGACCATGTCATTAGAGACTGTGGTGCAGTCAACTTCGTTCAACAAAATCGTCGTAAGCCAGCAACGGTTTTAGCGTCAGATAGTGTCAATGATTTAGCGATATTGGAAACCAACGTTGCTCCGGATAGGGCACTGCATATCGGTAAAGTTCGTCCAGAGCTGGCCGAAGAGATATTCGTAGCGGGTTTCCCGTTCTCTTCAACCGCCAGCATTTCAAAAACAATAAAGGTTACGAAAGGGATTGTAAGCTCAGTTTCCGGCCTGAATAACAACTTCTCAAATATTCAGATAGATGCCGCTCTTCAGCCGGGCAATAGCGGTGGCCCAATAGTCAATGAGGAGGGTAACGCTGTCGCGGTAGCCGTCGCGGGGCTCAACGTGAAGTTTTTCTTAGAGCGATACGGCGCTGTTCCAGAGGGAACGAACTTCGGCGTGAAGGCAGCAGTGGCAGAGAGTTTGATGCAGTCTTTAGACATAGAAGCTGTCGAACCGAATGCCATCACAATGTCGACAACCGAATTAGCGCGCGCCTTGAATAAAGCGACCGTGCTAATTGAGTGTGAACTTGAGAGTGCGGGTGATCTCGATGTAGTCGGGGTAGCGCGAGCCGATAAGAGCGTGTCCGCCGATGGGGTTCTATCAGTGTTAGGTATGAAGCTAACGGAGACGGACGCGGCGAGAATATCCGGCGGAGTACTGGTAAGTTTGGTGAAGCCGAATTCTCCAGCTGATGATGCAGGCGTGCGAGCAGGAGATGTGCTTACGAGACTTGGCAGGCGCGCGATTGGCAGTATCGAGGACCTCACCAACATAAAGGATGGATTGTCGCCAGGCAGTCAAATCCCCGTAAGAATAATCAGGGGCAATCGTCCTCTTTTTATCGGAATTCGCATTCCTTAGGAATGACCTCTCGGGCACGGTACTGCGTCCCACAGTAGCTTTGCAACGTGTTGGTGAAGAGCCTTTTGAATATCAGATAAAAATATTAGAGGCGTCGTGCAAACGAAAGGAGCACTTGCTCTAGGCTAAAAAGCCTTCAAAACCCGTCGTATACCTAACCTCATGTACTACCTGGACCCACCACTAGCGCAATGATTTCAGAGCAGGTCGCTCAGTCTAGACGAACCGCCTATGCGGCTCTGAGGGCCATGAGTGCGATGTCTGAGGGTGATGAACGGGTTTGATTAGAGCTAGTGCTATCAGTCAGGAGTTCACGTGGCTAAAATCGGAAAAGTGAGGCGAGGAACTTAAAGCATGAAGATTCAAAAGGTCTCAATGTTTGTAGCGCTCGTTGTAAGCGCATCGGCTAGCGCCGTACCAATAAATTTGGACTGTATTCAGGAAAATCAGAACGAGAAAACACGGGAGAAAGTGTTCATTGATTTGGATAGGGACGAATTCAGAGTGAAGAAGCCAGCCTCAAAAAATTGGACGGTCTATTCTGGAATTGACGCGAACTCAACTAAAGTTTCTGCCCGGGTGAATAAGCATCTCACCGTCACGCTCGACTTACAGACACTTAAATTGCTGTATCAGATGAAAGGAGGGGGTGACGGCCCACTGTTATCCGATTTGGCATGGTCTCTCCAATGTGTCATTGACTAATGCTCAGGCCGCTGTGGAGCAGAGGAAGATTTACCAAAGCCCTTCAAATCCCGTCGTATACCTCACCTCATGAACTGCTTCGACCATGTCGACGGGAACGATAAATTCGTCATGGACTGTTAAGGCTGGAACATCCATACGCGCAAGCAGTCTTGCGACTTCAAAGACTAGGTTCTGCTCGTGCCAAGCGTACCGTTGACCTGCGGCTTTACCTTGGAAGAAGCATTCTGCGATTGGGGCGTTGCGGTCGGTGATGAGCTTCATCATCGCCTTTATGCTGGTGTGCCTTTTTCGATCCTCTTGAAATTGCTTCCTTTCGGCTTTGGTTAGCTCATCTAACCTGTTTGTCGCTGCGCTGGCGGCAGACAGTTGAGAAGGGTTGTTAATCATGCAGTTGCAAAGATACTTAACCGTGGATCGCGCCAGCGAATCTACAGAGTATGGGTCTTCGCCCTCTAGGAATTTACCTGTCGTCAGCTTGTACAGAACATTCAACACGCTAGCTGGGTAATCAACGGTGACTACAGGCGAGCCGTTTATCTTGGCGCGTCCGCGCTTTGCACCACTAAAGGAGACGAATGGATGCCATATTCTCCCTCCATGTGTCAGCTTCCTTGACCCGTCCCAGTCTTTGTACTTCCTTACGAGATGAAAATACCCAAGCTCCTCCCCATCCACCTCAATATGTTGCTCATTCAGGTAATCGCAATACTCAGCCATTAGCGCGTTGGTATGGTCGGAGTAGGGTGTCTCCTCAAACCGGATAAGCTTGCCGCCCATATTCTTTAGTTCGACATACTGCTGGGGATTTGAGGCTGTCGCTTTGGGGGTATATCCCAGCTCAGTACATAAGCTGACTAGCTCAATCGTTGCACTGAAGGACGAAAGTTTGGCTTCTTCAAAGTCTCCGTCTGCTCTTTTCAGGTAGCGAGCTGTTCCTTTCTTGATGGTCAACAATCCATTCCGCTGTAGCTGTTTGAGAACATCCAGAAGTGGTTTATGACCATAACCATGCGGATTGTATTGCTCAGGCGCATTAGCCTGATTGCGCATGTTGAACAAGATGGGTTGTGTTTTGTACTTGCCCACATTGCTCAAAATGCAGTGGAGGGCCTTTCGCTGTGCTTTGGTACGTAGTGTTGGTTCGGGGGCTAAAAGGGACTGATTAAAAATAATATTAGAAGCTTCAACCTCCACATCTGCACTCAAAAATAAATTCAGTTTGGGCATGACAACTTTTGGCTCATAGGGGGGATTAGGTAGATATGAACACCTATATAGACCTTTAAAGTAGTGAGCTGATAGCGCCCAAATGAGGCTTTTAAATTATGGGATATGTGGTTAAAAAATAACCAGTAAATCATCCTTTTATTACTTCCCTTCAGTTTTTTAAAACAGAGGCTTGAGTTGTAAATTTAATTTTGTGTAGGGCATCGTGAAGGCTTTGTACCGAATAGCCGCTTCCATATGCTTCACCTGTAGTACCCGTTGATCGTCCCATGAAATTCTCAGCCAGCTCATCTGAAGCTCCCGAATTTCTGAACCCATCTTTCATGTTATGGCGCAATGAATGGAAACTGGTCTTGCCCGTCTTGATGCCAATATTCGTTAGATAGCGACTAAACCACTTGGAAAAGGTACTGGAGTAAGTGCCGTCACTAGCAACTTTGGCGTCTTCAAAGAGTCGTTTGTCTTTTAAATCTGTTCCTTTCTTTTTCCACAGATCAATCAACCCCAGTTCAATTAGATCTGAGTGAATCGGCACGAGGCGTTTTGATTGCAGGGACTTCAGTTTTTTGTCTGGATGGTTCACGTTTAAATCAAAAACCCATAACCCATCGTGCTGGTAGACATCCTCAAGATACAGCTGAAGGATCTCTTGCAGTCGCATACCCGTGAATAGACCAATCAAGGGAACCCAGTACTTGTTGGAATCGCGGGGTATCAATCTGCCCTCTGTATGACAGGTGGGTAGCGACTTACAGCCCATGTAAATTGGAGAAGAGAATAGTTTGGTCAGCTGGTCGTTACTAAAAGCGGATCTGCGATCACGTGCCTTTTGCCTCGTTGCTTTTGCGTAGCCACGCCCTTTGAACGGATTCTTGTCCTGATAATCCAATTCAGATTCAGCAAAGCTGTAGAGGGTGCTTAGACACTGCAAGTAATTGTTCTGCGTTTCCGAACTCATCGGAGCTGCGTTGTCCTGCCTAGCGGCCTTAACTTGCTCAATCGGCGACAGATTCGGATATTTCTTTTTGGCGTTTGATGGCGCTACTTGAAGATGCTCTTTGTAACTCCGAGCTATCGCGCTGGTAACTGACGATAAGGCGAACTGTGTGGCGTCACAGTTGTTGGCTTCGGAAAGGTAAGTCAAAAAGTACTGGAGTTTGGCTGATTGGTTCGTGAATTGTTTCGCGCTCCAGCTGGTTTTTTGATCGTTCAAATATTTCTCTATCGCAATACCAAAAGTCACATCTCCGCTATTGGGGCCAGTAATTTGGGTAACGTTGACTGTTTGCTCAGCCACCACTCGTGGATCGTCAAAGCCCCCCTTGATGATGATCTCTGCCTTTTCGTAGCAATCCGCAAGACCTTGCAACGTCGCTCTGCACAGCTGTTTATAAAGGGCGCTACCCTGATCCAAGCTAACATTGTGTTGGGATAGCAGAGCATCTACTTCCGGCTCTGCACTGGATAGACGGCTGTATCTCAAGTCGTCGAGTATCTCTTGTTTAAATGTTCGCGCATGAAAGGCTTCCCACTCTTCGTCTTCTATTTTGCGATCATCGAAATCAGCTAGAGCTTCGGCTATTAGTGCTTGAGTTTTAGATGCGCAGAACGCGTTGGAGAACTCCGCCAAGTCGTTGGGAGACAGCAGTTCAGCGCCCATTTGCATCTTTGAAAATAGCTTGTCCAGCTCGTCTGCCATTTCGATGACTGCCTTTCGTGCGACTTTCAGATCATGTGTTCCCAGTGATCGTATTATTTCGCGGCGACCGATAAAAAATCTAATGTTCAGAGGCACTACTCTTCTGAAATAGAAGACGCCACCGCGGCTAGTCAGATAAGGGATTGTTTTCAAAATGTATCACCCGATGTAGCAAATTGATGTTTTTGGGTGATACAAAATCAGCCGCACCGCGCATAACCCGTTGAAAGTTATGGCGATGCTCTGAATATGGTGGAGGCGGCGGGAGTCGAACCCGCGTCCGCCAGCACTCTGCCTTTGGCTCTACATGCTTAGTTTCCGTTAATTGATTTAACGGACAACAGCCCAACGGTCAGGACGTTGACCGCGAGTCTCGAAAAATTTAACAGTGGCAGCCGAGACATCAGTCACTGCGATCCAGTTCTATATGACAGTCAAAAGCGCGGTACTGGCACCTTGCTTGCGACCGCCAGGGCCGAAGCACCTGGGTGGTGTTACAAAGGGCTACTTACGCAGCCAGTTGTGCACCGTAGTTGTCGTCATTGGCAACTAATAGTTTGCAGCTTTGGATTTACGTGATTGGCTACCATCACGGCATGCACCGCAGGTTTCGTTACCGTCGTCGAATCCGTAACGCCCCCATATTGAACCTCTACAGTGTAACGCATAAGCGGGAATGTCCACTCAGTAATAATGCGCAGGCGCGCGTAGTTCTCGCAAGGCCTTGCCCCAGCAACGCGAACGCCGCCACAATGCCGTGATCGCTATGGATTATTTGGAGGAGCGGGCGATGGCAAAAATGCTAGTGGCATTGTGGGCTTTCATCCTGCTGGCCGCTGGCGTCCGCGTAGAGGCGGCGGCAGCTCCTGAGGCGTTCCTGGCGGATGCCGAGTCGATGCCCGGTTTCCTGCCGCTCTATTGGGATTCGGATAGCGGTGATCTGCACGCAGATATCGGCGGCCTCGACGGGCCATTCATCTATTACACCGGGCTCTCGCAGGGCGTCGGCTCAAATGACTTGGGATTGGACCGTGGCCGCCTTGGGGATACCCATTTGGTGCAGTTTGAGCGCGTGGGTAGCAAGGTGTTGCTCAAAGCCCTTAATACCCGCTATGTGGCGCGCAGTGAGAGCGCCGCAGAACGCGCAGCCGTCGCGGAGGCGTTTGCCCAGTCGGTACTGTGGGGGTTCGAGGTCGCCGCGGAAGGCGACGGGCAGCTGATTATTGATCTGACCGACTTCGTGCAACGTGATGCGATGGCGCTTGGACGCTGGCTGAAGGCGCAGGGCGAGGGGAGCTATCGCGTTGAGCCCTCGCGCTCGGTGGTCCATCTGCCGAGAACCCGAAGCTTTCCTGACAATACCGAGATCGATGCGTTGCTGACCTATACCGGTGAGCCGCAGGGCAAATTACTCGCCACGGTCGCACCCGATGCGTCAGCGGTGACGGTGCATAGTCACCATTCTTTTGTCCGCCCACCCGATAACGGCTACGAACCAATCGCCTACGACCCTCGCGCCGGGTTTATTGAGGATGGCGAGGCCACGCTGGTCTACGACTACGCGTCGCCGATTGAGGCACCGATCAAGAGCGCGTATGCCCGCAGGCACCGCTTGAAGAAAGCAGACCCAACGGCGCCGTTAAGTCCTGCGGTTGAGCCGATCGTCTACTATGTCGATCCTGGGGTCCCCGAACCCATTCGTAGTGCGCTGATTGAGGGTGCCAGCTGGTGGACCCAAGCGTTTGAGGCAGCGGGATATCAGGACGCGTTCCAGGTGCGGTTATTACCGGAAGGCGCTGACCCGATGGACGTGCGCTACAACGTGATCCAGTGGGTGCATCGCTCTACTCGCGGCTGGTCCTATGGCGCCAGCATTCGTGACCCGCGCACGCAGGAGATAATCAAAGGCCACGTGACCTTGGGCTCGTTAAGAGTTAGGCAGGATTATTTAATCGCGGAGGGCTTGCTGGCCCCCTACGACGACGACCCGAAAATCGACCGGCTTAAGGCCTTTGCGCTGGCGCGTATTCGGCAACTATCGGCCCATGAAGTGGGGCACACCTTGGGTCTCGCGCATAACTTTGCGGCGAGTACTCAAGATCGTGGGTCTGTCATGGATTACCCTCATCCATTAGTCACTATTGATTCGAATGGCGAGATCGACGTTACCGATGCTTATGATGAGGGCATTGGTGATTGGGACGAGCGCGCCATTCTCTGGGGCTATCAGGATTTTCCACCCGAGGCCGATAGCGACTTGGGTAGAGCGGCGATCATGGCTGATACCTTGGCTGCGGGTTTCGAGTTCGTGGCGGATGAACATGCACGGGGTAGCCAGCGATCAGAGGCAGGCCCTGCACACCCGCTGGGGAGCTTGTGGGACAACGGCAGTGACCCGGTGGCCGAATTAAATCGTGTTATGGCGGTGCGCGCTGCTGCGTTGGCGGGTTTTTCGGAGCGGGTGATACAGGTGGGTGAGCCCATGGCGCACCTTGAGGATGTCCTCGTGCCCACCTACCTGATGCATCGGTATCAGGTTCAGGCGGCCGCCACCAAGCTGGGGGGGCAGCACTTCACCTATGCGATGCGGGGTGACGGGCAGCGCTCGTCGCAGCCAGTGGCGGCCGCGGCTCAGCGAACCGCGCTCGCCAGCATGCTGGATACCCTCTCGCCCGAGACACTGATGTTGCCAACCGAGCTGGTCCTGTCGATCCCCCCAAGGCCGCCGCAATCTGGGTCGAGCATAGAGCTTTTTCCCCGTGAGACAGGGTATGTGTTCGACCCCGCTGCGGCTGCTGCCACCGCGGCACAGCTGACAGTGGGTGAACTGTTGGACCCTCGGCGCGCCGCTCGCTTAAACAACCAGGGCATGGTCACTGACACGCTACCCGACTTTGCCGAGGTACTTCGGGAGGGCAGGGCGCACATGTGGGCTGCACAAAGCAACGGTGCTCTCGGCATC
This sequence comes from Halieaceae bacterium, assembly GCA_902623175.1. Classification (GTDB taxonomy): domain Bacteria; phylum Pseudomonadota; class Gammaproteobacteria; order Pseudomonadales; family Halieaceae; genus Luminiphilus. The sequence goes on along the minus strand of CACNSR010000021.1, from coordinate 19,491 downwards.
ATGGAGCGCCGCGTACAACTGACCTGGGTCAATGAACTGGGTGCGTTGGTAAACAACGAAAACGCCGCCGCGCAGGTGCGTGCCGACGCCATGCTGTCGCTGACTGAGATTGCGGAGGATGCGCAAAAACAGGCGCGCTCCAGAGATTCAGGCTGGCGTGCTCATGGCCTGCTGATTGAACGCTTGATTCAGGGCGTTATGGCCAGTGAACGACCATTGCAGGTCGCGCCGGTCAAGGTGCCACCGGGATCGCCGATTTGAGATTCTGAATGGCTTGCGGGCCGCGGAGCGTCGCTTGCTTTTGTTTGTTTGGGGGCAGTTGCGCTTTCGCCTAGTGCTGCTTCCTGCTAAAACAGCTGCTCGCTATCAAGAGAGTTTTACCGCCGTGTTGCGTTTACTGATTTCGTTCTCCTGTTTATTGGCCTTGATTGCCTCGGGGTGTGTGATCGCGGATAGCGACATCGCGACGCTGGAGTCGGTCATTGAAAAGTACCGCGGCGATGTGGTGCTGGGATCACGTGGCAGTGCCGAAGCCAGCCCGCTGTTCATGAGTCAGGCGGAGCGGCGGATCGCTTTTGCGCATTTTGATGTGTTGTATCCCACACGGGTGATCCGAAGTAGTGGCATAGCCAGCCCACTGCCTGCGGCTCCGGCTGATCTCGGCGGAGTCCGCTTTACCGTGAATGAGAGGGATATGACGGTCGCAGAGCTTCTCGATAGTACGCACCTGATGGGCTTTCTAGTGGTGCAGGACGGCAACGTATTAATGGAGCACTATGCGGCCGATCATGGCGCTAAAGTGCCGTGGGTGAGCTTCTCTGTGACCAAGTCTGTGACCTCGCTGCTGATCGGAGCGGCCGTTCACGACGGCTATATCGACAGCGTAGCTGACCCGATTGTGAGGTACCTGCCGCGTCTAGCGGGCTCAGAGTATGGCGAGTCTAGGGTGCAAGACATCTTGCAGATGGCTTCAGGTATTGCATGGAACGAAGATTATGAGGACCCCGAATCGGACGTGGCTCGCGCGGCGGCACTGAACGGTGTAGCGCTCACTGATTATCTCGCGCAGCTACCGCGGGTGGCGCCTCCAGGGACTCGCTTTAACTACAACACGGCGGAGAGCAACTTGTTGGGAGAGGTGCTGCGGTCGGCGATTGGTATGAATGCGGCGCCGTACTTGAGTCAGAAGATCTGGCAGCCCATGGGTATGGAGTCTGACGCCAACTGGTTGCTGTCACTGTCCGAAGATCGGGAAACCGGGGGTTGCTGCATCAGCGCGACCCTGCGCGATTATGCGCGTATCGGCTTGTTAGCACTGGCGGATGGTGTACTCCCCGATGGTACGCGCGTCCTGCCGGAGGAGTGGATGGCCGCCAGTACCGCGCCTTCTCAAGCTTACGAGGGTTACGGTTATAAGTGGTGGCTTGATGCTGACGGGCGCTTCGGTGCTTACGGTATCTTCGGGCAGACAATTGCCGTTGATCCCAAAACGAGGCTGGTGATCGCAGTACACAGTAACGGGCAGGCTGCCTCCGGCAGTGCCTATGGTCAGGAATTAGAGGCAGCGATAGCTGCCATCAGTCAGCATTTGCGGGGCGGCTAACCGGTTTGAAATTAGACCTAAGGTGGGTCGGCTATCCGCCCGTTGCCCCGACTTGTTGTACCAAACAATGGCATCGATCACAGCGATGGCGAAGGGGTGGGATTTGAGGCCGCCGGGTGAATCCCATTCACGCACCTCACCGGTGTTTAGGCCGAGGTGTCCGAGCTTACCGCGACTGGAGTTGACGTACCAAATTGTCCCATCACTGGCGATGTCCAGCCGTCGGATGAAGGTGTCCTCATGGGGGAGAGGGAAGTAATTGACCTCGAGCGTCGTGGGATCCACCTGCCCAATCGCGTTTTCACCTTTGAATGCCACATCCAGGTCCACCAAATCGCACCATCAGGCGCCTCCGCCTTCCTCCCACATCATAAGGGAAAGATACCGATAGCTTAGTGATTTGCAGAGGGGAAAAGAGACCAGCGGCCGGGGGGATGAGTCCGGCCGCTGGCGAATGGCGGGGAAGACCCCGCCTAGGAGTGATACGAGGTCAGACCGTGACCGCGTTGCCGCGGAAGATCTTGGACAGGTATCGGCTCTCACTGGGAGAGGGTGCGGGTACAGCACACTGCATGACCGCGTGCACCAGGCGCGTCATTTCTTCAGCCAGTTCCTGATCGTTTGACGGTTCTTCGGTGTGCGCTCGACGTGTCAGCTGTACCTGATTCACTGCAGGTACCGTTGGCAGTCGCTCACCTTCAACGCCCAAAGTCACCGTAAAGGCATGGAGAGAGTTCTTCACAAACAGCGCCAATGCGAATTCTTCCCGCGTTGATGCCAGCGAAGTATCTGGGGTCAGCAAGACAATCTGGCAGTTGGGTACCAGTGCCGAGATTCTTGCTACCCGGAAGTGATGAGTGAGTTGGTCATTGACCAGGTCACGGAATTGCTGATCGCTCAGCACCCGATCCCAGCTCTTGTGACGCTCACCCGCCAGCGCATTAAGCGGCAGTCTCTCAAACGGACTGCTCACTACGACATCGTAGCCACCTTCTTCACGCAAAATGTGATCCAGTGCACTCTCGATATCGTCGCCGACACAACGCACATCGAACGCCACGGAATCCGTGGCGTCGATGGCGTGTTGAAGCTCACGGGCGCTGTCCTCTGAACGAGTCAGTACCGTGAGCGCTGCGACATCCTGCCCCACAAAACCATTGCCGATCGCCGCAAGCTCATTGCGCATACTGTCGCCTACCATGACCACACGCTTGCCCTGAAGCTTGTTCAGGTCGGTCTGGCTTGGAGGTAACAGCAGCTCTCCCTCAGTCACGGAACGGTCAAACTTGAGTCCGCCTGAGGGGTGGAAGGTTTCCCCACTGACAATGTCGTCAGCGAGGTGAAAAACAGTAGACAGCCCAACCTGTTCGTCGGTTGGCATTTTATGCAAGTGAAGCCGATTCAAGATGCCGGACTCAATCTGCCCAGCCGACTTTTTGGACTCTGCTTTGTCAAAGAAAGGATCTGGTGCATCAACAAACGAGTCTATGAACGCGGTCCGCTGCTCGGCTGTCAGAATGCCGCCATTCACGAGCCGGTCAACCAGCTTGCTGGCAATACCTTCGTGCATGAGGAAGCGCGAAGAATTGCCCGCACCACCCGCATCGATCACTTGACCTACCAAGCGCGACAGTGCATTGGGCATATCGTTGCCTGAGGGCAGGTTGGCCACGTCGTTGGCTGCCAACGCCATAATGTTGTCCACACTGAGGCCTTCCTTGTAATCACTCAGGATGGCTTTGTGCACCTGATTCAGGCGCTTGTTCTCTAGTACCAGTCGGCCGCGACGGTCAAACAGACCGGGCGCATCACCCAGGCCACGCAGTCGCGCACCATCGACTGGTCCCGGGGCGAGGGCGTTAATCTGGATCTCTGGTCCGAGGTGACGCGACAGGATCTCGGCCAAGACCCGCTGACCCGCTTTGGAGACAGCATAGTCGCCGCGGTTGGGGTAGGCCACCGCAACGTACTTCTCACCACCGAAGTAACTCGATACGTTCAGGATTGAGCCCTTGCCCTTCTCCTTCATCACCGGGCCGAACTTGCGGATCAGGGAGTAGTTCGAGATCAGGTTGGCTTCCATGGTGCGGTTCCAGTCCGCCAGCGTCATGTCGACCACCATTTCTTCCGCGCCCGAGATACCGGCGTTGTTGATCAGGAAGTCGACGGTGCCGAAGAGCTCGATGGAGTGGTCATACAGTGCATCCAATGCCTTCGGGTCGCCCACATCAATGTCAGCCATGATGCTGACTCGCGTCTCGGCCTGTGGGTAACCAATGCCATGGAGCTCTTCAATGATCTCGTCCCGCGCTTCTTCCAGCTTGGCTGCACTTCGAGCACTCAACAGCACGCGACAGCCTGCAATCGCGAGGTAACGGCCCAATTGCAGACCGATGCCCAGGCTGCCACCCGTAATCACGGCGGTTTTACCCTTGTGCAGACCCGGTAAAACACGCATTAGCGGCGTGGGCATGGATTCCTTGCCGGTCGCGCGCTTGATGCTCTTTGGAATCCAGAGGTTGATCGGATCCATTTGCCTTACGCGGTTGGTCAGCGTGGCGGCCCAGTCAGCGGCAAAGGTGAGGTTGTCTTTGTCCTCACTGTCGTAGCGCACCAACTGGTTGGGTCGCACGGCCCACTCCAGCTCGCCCGCGTTGAGCAGGGTCTCGTCTTCGTGACGCCAGCCACGGATCAATGCTTCTATGGAGGCGCGGATGACTTCATTGAGCAGGTTGCCATGGGTATCGCTGCCGTTAGTCGCATAGGTGATGGCCGGCGGCTCGCACTTGCCGAACCAGCGAGATAGGTTGCTGGCCAGCATGCTGGCGAAGGCAACCGGTGCCACGACTTCTTCGCGAACAAAGTTCTCGACGTCCTCATCGGTAGCGCCGCAGAGAGAGTGACCGTAGTGGCCGTTGGGCTTGCGCGGCAGCACGATGACGCCGTCCAATCGACCAAAGTGGTCGTCAATGAATTGCATCGTGCGATCCACCGACTCGCGTCGCAGCGGATCAAGGTGCGATAGCTGGATTTCGTCGAGCCCCTTGGTCTGGATCAGTGAGCGAGCGTGACCGACGGATTCTAGTGAGCGGAATGCTAGCAGCACATGCGCGCCACTGTTGATTTGACGCTCGGCGTAGGTCAAGGCCTGCTCGTAGTCTGAGCCACCGAGAATCAGCACGACGTTGTTGGTAAGATCTTCGAGGCGTTTATCTGGCCAGGACACCAGCTGCGAGCGACTCTGCGCCGGCACCTGCATGCCATTGGTGACTTCAACGTGGTGACCCGATACCGCTGCGGACTCTTCGGAGGCCAACCAGACGATGCCATTGGCGACGTCGGTGGGCGTCGGGTAGCGATACTCGAGACCCTCTTCGCCATTACGCGTGGTGATCATCAGATCACGGAATTCCTGGCTAGTACTGCCAGGAGGGATGTTCTGTAGCTCATCCATTGTGGCGAAAACCGTGTCGATACGCTCTGACTCGATCGGGCCGGGGAACAGTGTATTCACGCGAATGCCGCGCTGCTCACCTAACTCTAGCGCCAAGCCTTTACCCAGAGCATTGAGCCCCGACTTGGGTACTACGTAGGGGATGCGACCGTAATAGTGGGTGCGCGAAAAGATCGTCGAAACGTTGACGATAGTGCCGCCGTCACTGAGGTGGGCGGCTGCTGCACGAGCCATATTCCAGGGTGCACCAAGCAGGTTCATCGCGGAGTCGAACATGGTCTGGTCAGACCCTGCTGCGCGCATTTCCACGTCGGTGAATGGAATGTCCCGGAGTGTGTACTTGGGCCCTGCGGCGCCAGCGTTATTGACCAGCACGTCGAGCGTGCCAAAGCTGTTTACAGCGCGCGAGACAATGTCGCGACAGACCTGCGGATCAGCACAATCGCCCACAATCGTAGTAATGTTTTCGGCGTCAAAGCCTTCTTCAGAAAGCTCCTCGACAAAGGCATCCAGCTTGCTCTGATCGCGGCCGGTCATGGTGACCTTGGCACCTTCCCGGAGCAGGTGGCGTGAGATGTAGCGGCCAATAGAGCCAGCTGCGCCAGTCAGAATAACGGATTTGTTCTCGAGCCGGCGCCCCGCGAGAGACTGAGCAATAACAGTGTTGGATAAGTTCGACATATCGTTCATCTAAGCGCTCCGGCTGATCCAGTTTCGACTTTGGTAATCTCTTCACCGCGTTCGGCTGCGTCACGCAGCGCCCAGGCTCGGTAAAGCTCGTCTTTGGTTTTGAGGCCCATACGCGGTAGCGCATGGGTCACCACATAATTGGCACCGCCGTGGCGGTTCTCCCACATCGCCTGGTGAATCTCGGCGATGTCTTCGATGGGTCGCGCCAGAGGCGGCAATACGTCGATCTGCGCGGCGGCGATTCGCTCCTGCATTTCTGCAAATTCACGTGCAGTATTGAGGTGCGTGCCGCGAATCTCTGCGCTGGGCATAATGATGCGACGTTGGCGCATCCACACCTGCGGGGCATAGAAGGTAAAGCGTTGCCCGCTGAGTTCCTCGGCGTAGACCACTTTGCCCACATTGGGTTTTACCAGCGAGGTAGCGAGAGCGAGGCCATCGCGCCCCGCACGTTCAAACACCACATCGGGTAAGCCGCGCTTGTCCAGGGTGTTGCGCAAGAAGGGTGCGATAGCTGAACCAATTGGCTTCAGAGTGCGATCCGAGAACAACCTCACGGCTTCCTTGAACGCCTGTGACTCGGTGAATGGGTTGGGCATTTGCGCAAACGGCCCGGGCGGGTCGTAGTCATCGCCCAAACGTCGTTCGATTTCCTCGAGACTCACCACGCCTTTCACCTGCGCGCCAAAGCCAAGGGAGTTGACGAACTCACGCTGCGGGACAGTATCCACCAGAACGGCAATCTGCGCGCCGCGCTGGCAGCCCACTTCAATGGCTTCGATCGCCACACGGTCGACGATGCCATCCTCGGCACCGGGTCCGTAAACAATCAACAGGCTCTGACCCGCACGCAATCCAGCGCGTGTGAACATCTCAGACGGACTCGAGCTCCCTTTCTTACCCATAAAAGTAAAGCGATAACCTGAAGAGGCACCGTAGAAGGTCAGGACGCCGTCCTCGCCCAGTGTCTGGAACGAGCGGGGGAAGGCGGTCTCACCTGCGTGGGACACCACATAGTCAACGCTCCCGCCTGCAGCCGCTTCTGTGGCTGCGACAAAGCCTGCGCCTTGCCGTTCCCAGTTCGCCCACTCTGCGGGGTCATCGGGTACTGGGGTAAAGGCGTCTGCCCACTGCGGATCTTTGCGATCGATGGCGGCACCGCCGACGGCTTCAACGCGCGCAGCGCGCTCGGCATTGGAGACCATGCCTACTACGTTGAGTCCACTGCTCACGGCGCTACGCAAGCAGTCATAGCCGGTACCAGTTGAAGCACCTTCAACAAATAGTCGCTTGTTCGGCTCGATATCGAGCGTGTGATAGAGCGCCCGGTGAATCGTACCCAGCGTCAACCCATAGGAGCCGGCCTCTTCGATGCTCAGGCTCGGTAGCTTGGGATGCAATTGCGGGCCTTGCACCGTCAGAAACTGAGCGTGGCTACCGTCGTTGCGCTCATAACCTTGAATGCGGAAGTCGGCTGCCATGGGGTCAAGACCCTGGTCGGGAGAGAGAAGTTCACTCTGGCCCGAGTAAACGGTGCACACGTCGCCAACTGACAAGCGACCCTCGGCGATTAACTCGCTACCGAGACGGACAATCATTGCCACACCGCCGGAGCCCGTGACCTGCACATCGGCATCACGCGCATCGAAGGGTGACACCGGGATGCCGGTAATGGCCCAGATGTCATTGAAGTTCATCTCAGAGGCCAGCACGTACACCAGTGCCTCATTGGGCTCGGGTTCTGGCGTCTCGAAGATCAGTTTGATTTCGGCTTCGATCGGGTCACCATGAGCGGGCTTGCCGTCCTTGGCAGACTTCGGCACGCCGTAACCATATTGATAACGGGGAACCGGAGTGACCCCGGGAAAGAAACTGGCGCCCATGGGCAGCAATTCGCCGGATGCCAGCAAATCATCGACCTGTTCACCTGAAGCGGTGGGCGACACCTCAACGAACTGAGTTGGCAGAGGTGCGCTGCGCTTCTCCAGGAAAGCAGTGATCCCGTTTGGACCAGACTCAGGGTCACAGACTGCCTCTGCAAAAAGCTCGGCCTCATGCAGCAGTCCAGCAGCCTGGCCTTTTTCCGCGCCAAAAGCGACGGCATCCAGTACACGTGCCACTTGCTTGTCACGGCCGCTGGCGCGAATTTGTGAAAGCGCCTGTTTCAGCGCTGGCTGCTCGAGGATGACCTCAGAATACGGAATGGCTTCATCACGCGCGGCGAGCGCCTTCTGATGCTCCTCCTGTGCCGCGGCCAGCGGGCCTTGTTGCGCAAAATAGTCACGGAGTCGCTCCATCGCGATTTCTACGGGCGAGGCTGCGGCTTCCGTCACGACCTCATCCACGAGACCGCAGTCGATCGCCTCAGCGGTCGAGATATTGCGACCACTTACCATTAGGCGAAGCGCCTCGGCCATGCCGGCCTCGTCGCGGCGCCGACGCAGCTTGCGCACCAGTCGCTGCGTACCGCCGTAGCCTGGCAACAGGTTCAAATTGATTTCCGGCTGGCCAAACTGCGCGTGCTCTGCTGCGATGACATAAGAGCAGGCCAGAACCAGTTCATTACCGCCACCCAGTGCGGGGCCATTGACCGCCGCGATCACCGGTTTGCCGAGTTGCTCCAGTGCAGCAAATGCCGCTTGTGCGGCGTTTGGTGGTGTACGTGCCGATTCGAGATCACCTGCCTCGCCTACCTCCAGCAATTCTTTCACGTCGGCACCGGCAACAAATGCACCACGGGCGCCGGTGATCACCACGGCATCCACGTCGTCCTGATGCTCTAGCTGTTGCACAACAGTGTGTAGCTCGTCGAGTGTCCGTTCATTAAGCGCGTTGACCGGCGGATGATTGATCACCAGCAGAGCGACCTTGTGATTATCGTCCAAGCGATGGGTTTCGACCCGCAGGTAACGCCAGGTCTGAATAATCTGCCGTGCCTCGGCCAGACGGCCAAAGTCGCGCCACTGTGCGACCGCGCCCTGAATTTCTTCTACTGACTCGGGGTTTCGGAGCGTCGAGAGGTCGCCCAATGGTTGGTCGAGTAGGATCGCGCGCAGCGTGCGCCGCATGTATTTGCCTGACCGTGTCTCCGGAAACGCAGAGACCACCAAAAAGTCTGAGGGTACCGCAGTCGCGCCCTTCTCGGTGCGCACCAGATTCTGCAATCGCGCAAGATCCTCATCGGAGAGTTTGCGCCCTGCTGCGGCCACGAGGAAAGCAACGGGGGTCTCGCCTTTTTCGTCATGGGGCGCGCCCACCACGACCACGTTACCGACTGGGGAGTCCTGTCGCAGCGTTTTATCGCGCAGGATCGCGCCTTCGATTTCCTCGGTGCCGATGCGGTGTCCCGAAACGTTGATCACGTCATCGGAACGACCATGTAGTGTGAATGCGCCTTCATCACCTCGGCGAGCGTAGTCTCCCTGGGTGTAGGTCAGCTCGCCGTCCCAACGCTTGAAGTACACCTCTGCGAAGCGGTCTATATCGCCATGCCAGTCAGCGGTGCCCAGCGTGTCACCCGCGCCCCACAACGTTCTAGCCAGGTAAGGGTAGGGCTGGGTAATCACCAGTTCACCTTTCTCACCGGCTTCGGCTTCTCTCCACTGGCTCACGCTACCCGTATCGTTGGTTTCCTCAACGATGCGCACCTGCGCCTGAATCCAGGGCAGAGGCCAGGTCTTGGCGTCGGCTTCCAGCGGCTTGAAGTCGCCCCACGGGCATGAAAAGACTATGCCGCCGTGCTCGGTGGCCCAGTAGGAATTGATGTAGTGCGAACAGATGTTCTCCATCGCAAACTTCTGTACCGCCGGTGACACCGGTTCTGCGCAGAAGGTGCCGACTTTAAGTGTAGACATGTCGTAGCGAGACATTTCCTGCGCGCTCGCAGGATCGGTCATGACCGCCTTTAGGAAGGTGGAGCCGGCCTTGAACAGCGTGACCTGATTGCGCTCGATAATGGAGGCAAAGCGTCCCGCATGGGGGAAGAGGGGGGAGCCCTCGGCAATTACTGTGGACATGCCAAATGCCAGTGGTGCCGCGATCAGATACGACTGACCGGTAATCCAGCCCGGGTCGCCAATAACATATAAGCAGTCATCCTGATTGGCGTTGAACACGGTTCGCATGGTGTGGGTGATGCCTGACAGCCAGCCACCGTGAGTGTGAACCACGCCCTTGGGTTTGCCGGTAGAGCCTGAGGTGTAGATGATAAACAGTGGCCAGTCGGCCTCGACCGGCACTGCCGGGATGCTGGAGCCAACGGCTTTCCAAAAGGCGTTATCGTCCAGACTATCCAGTGAAGAGCGATCTGCCACACCGGCGTCAGCCAAAAATGCCGCTTCGACCTCGTCGACCAGATTATGCGACCAGCGATCACGGCTGTGCTCGACAATGTCGTTACCTGTGTAGCGCACAACAATTACGTTGGTCACGGCGTGACTAACGCCGGCCAACTCGCTGGCCACGGTGGTGCGAAGTTCCGCAATAATTTCGGGGGCCGTGCCTCGCTCGCGCTCCAGCGCCAAACCCAGCTCGCGCATGACATCGGCGCGCTCGAGTGTGATCTCTCCGGCAACGGCCTCGGTCACCTGTGTCTCGAGTCGTTCAGCGACATCGGCGGGCAGACGGGACTTCAGTGTCTCAGACAGCGCCTGCATCGCCGCGGGGCGAGGCACATAGTTGTCCAATGCGGGGTCGGTGTAGGTGCTTTTGTAGGGGACCACCTCGGCATTGCGATAGCCACCATCAGCGGTAATCACGACTTTCGCGCCGGCATCATGAATGCGGTCAGACAATGTTTTCGCAGAAAAGCCGCCAAAAACGGGGGTGTAAATCACCCCAAGCCGCTGTGCGGCCAAAATGTAAAAAATCTGCTCAAGGATGTTGGGCAGGTTCAGCGCAATGCGGTCCCCGGCGCTGAGATCCAGGCTTTTTAGCACCCGCGCGCGCAGGGCCACTTCAACCAACAATTCCCGGTAAGAGAGGCGCTGCTCGAAAACTGGGCCGCCGCGTCCTTCGTTTTTGGAGGGGTCCCAGCGGTCACCCTCGAAGACGAGCGCCTGGTTTTTGCCGCGGCCAGACAACACGTGGCGATCGAGAAGGTTGAAGCAGGCGTTGGTTTGCCCGTCGACAAACCAGCGATAGAAAGGTGCCGCGTCTGCGTCAAGCGCTGAAGTCCAAGGGGTCCAGCTCGCGTCAGCAGAGCCCTCTGCGCCCGATGCTGCATGCCAGCCCTGCCAGGCGTCTGCAGCCGCTTGCGAGACCCACTGCTTACCGTTGGAGTCGTACCAGTGCAGTTCTTTTGCAGCGATGGCTGCGTGATAAGCCGCAGGATCGCTTACAGCTTGTGCACGCGCCTGATCCTCGTCCTGCTGGGTGCTCAATATGCCCCAGTCTCCGTCGTGATGTGTCACAACGCCTCCTCTCTCTAGAAAAGCGGCGGATCACAAGCCCCGGAAAAAACCGGTCGCTTGCACACGCGCACCTCAATGTGTTTCCGGCGATACGGCATGCCCGAAGCGACAGAGTCATCCCCAGAGTGGCCTTCTTTGCTCATCGCAAGCGGCCTGTAGACACTGACATAGCGGTTACGCCAACTATTACCGTCCGGATCACTTGTTTACGGGTACCGAAACCGTCAGTGGGTATTGGTTGCCTAGGTCATTGGTGTTGATGGCACGGAAGAGCGGGTAAAAGGCTCCGGTTTGATGTTATGTGGGCGCTGAAAGCGATTTCATGTGACGACCCGCCGCCCCATCGTTATGCTCTGAACTGCACCGCGCCCCGGGAACACGCAATGTCACATCGTAAAAGCCCGCTCGATAAGTATCTGGGCACGCTGGGTACGGGTACGGTGCAGGGGATCGGTGCACGGCCTCGCAGGCGCGAACCGCTGCAGCGGCTTACCCGGGTGCGGGCGGTGGCTGATCTCGGCCTTGAGGGGGATCACCGCATGTCCAAGACACCAGGTTCTGGACGCCAGGTGACGCTCATTTCGCTGGAGTTCATGACCCAGATCGCTGCGCACCTAGGCGAAGCGGATCTAGACCCGGCCCGCTTGCGCCGGAACATCGTGATATCGGGTTTGAATCTGAATGCGCTGCGCAGGCAGCGGTTCTGGGTCGGTGAAGCGCTACTGGAGGCGACTCAGCTCTCTCACCCTTGCTCGCTTATGGAATCAGAATTGGGCCCCGGCGGTGTCATTGCCATGCTCGGTTACGGCGGACTCTGCGCCAAAGTCGTCGAGAGTGGCGTGATTGAATGCGGTGCGCCGGTGCGGCTGGACCAACACTGATGGATATCGCTCAGCTGCTCGCTGTCCCTGCTGATCAAGCGCTGCTGGTGGCAGCGTCTGTGGGTATTGCCGCTTTGATCCGGGCCTTTACCGGGTTTGGGTTTGCCATGTTGGTGGTCCCGGCTTTTTCGTTCTTTTTAACGCCGGGTGATGCTGTGGTCCTCAGCGCGGTATTGGCGCTTCTCTTGGGTCTTCTCTCTTGTCGCTCCTGGTGGGGTTTGTTCCCGGTTACGCCGGGTAAGCCTATGGTCGCCGGTAGTGTCATCGGCACGGCGATCGGGGTTTGGTTTTTGGCATCACTGTCTGTCGCCGAATTTCAGCTCTGGATCGGCATCTCAGTTGTGATCGCATCGCTGGTGCTGGCACGTTTCGTCCCCAGTGAGCGCGCCGCCTCGAGTCCCGCAGCGCTGGCAACCGGTGTGGCCTCGGGTTTGATGAACGGTGCATTCGCCATTCCGGGGCCGCCGGTCATTCTCTATGTTGTGGCGACCCTTTCCGAACCCGCGAAGTCACGGGCGTTCCTCATGATGTTCTTCTGGTGCTCGAGTGTGGTGTCGCTGGTCATGTTCGGTGCCGCGGGACTGATTTCACCACGACCTTTTCAACTGTTATGGATTGCCCTGCCAGCCATGTGGTTGGGCAATCAGGCGGGTAATTGGGCTTTCGCCCGTTATGCCGGCGCAGCCTACCGGCCTTTCGTGGTGGGGCTTTGCATTCTGATTGGCCTTTCTATCTCGGCCAAGGCTGTGCTCTGGGGCTGATTACTGCTTGACGTTATCGCGCACTATGCGTGCTTTCTGTCGCTGCCAGTCGCGATCTTTTTGGCTCTCGCGTTTGTCGTGCTGTTTTTTGCCTTGAGCGAGTTCGATGCGGGCCTTGACCAAATGTCCTTTCCAGTAAAGCGTTGTGCAGACACAGGTTTGGCCTTTTTGCGTGACCCCGGCATTGATCTTCGCGAGTTCTTTTTTGTGCAGCAGCAACTTGCGGGTGCGGGTGGGGTCGGTCACAAAATGGGTGGAAACCGTGTCCAGTGGAGCGATGTTGGCGCCCAACAGAAACGCCTCGCCGTCTTTCATCAGCACATAGGAATCCGTGAGCTCAGCCTTGCCAGCCCTAAGTGCTTTGACTTCCCATCCCGCCAGCGACACGCCTGCTTCAAATGATTCCAGCAGGTGGTAGTCGAAGCGTGCTCTTTTATTCTGGGCGATGGTATTGTCAGAGGTTTTGTTGCGTTTGGATTTCGCCATGAATTCATTATACGTGCGCCGGTAGGGCACCGCGTCGGTATTCTTCCGACATGACCGCCGGCGAGCTACGTCTGTCTGCTGCAAGCTGCCGTCTAGGGGGTCAGCGTTCTCCACCGTTGTTGGGTAAACTCACGATATGACTGTCATAGAGCGAAGCGCACTGCTTCCACACACGGCCGAGCAGGTTTTTGACCTAGTGGCTGATATCGAGCGTTATCCAGAATTTCTGGACGGTTGCGTGGGAGCGGAAATTCACGAACGCGGCGAGGAAACCGTCACCGCCACGCTGCGCTTGTCCCGGGCCGGCATCAGTCATGGCTTTACCACCTGCAACAGGATGACGCGCCCAGAAAAAATTGAGTTGACGCTGGTAGACGGGCCCTTCGATTCGTTTTCGGGGCAGTGGATATTTCGTGCGCTTGGTGATGCGGCCTGCAAGACCTCTCTGAGACTTGACTTTGAATTGAGCAGCGGGCTGGCGAATGTCGCGGCGGGTAAATTATTCGACAAGGTGGCCCTCGATCTTGTCGACTCAGTGGTGCGGCGCGCGAACCAAGAGCTGGAGGCGGCAACGTGAGCAATAGCATTTCGGTATCAGTCGCCTATGCCTTGCCTGAAAAACAGCGGATCGTGAAGCTCGACTTAACGCCGGGCACCACCGCGCTCGAGGCCGTAACGCTCAGCAAGTTGGACGACGTATTCGACGAGTGGTGGTCGGCTTTGATCTTAAGATCGGGGTGTGGAGCAAAGCAACAACCGCGGATCGCGTATTGGCTGCGGGGGAGCGAGTGGAGATCTACAGGCCGTCACTGGTCGATTCCAAAGAGGCGTGCAATGCGCGTGCGGCCACAGTCAAGGCGGCCCTTGCTTAGGGTGATCAGGACGCCTCGGGCGCTGATGCCTGAGATTGAGGCTCATCCCAGCTGGGGGCGTCGAGCCCCTCTACGCGCACCAGCTCATCTTCCAAAAACCAGAGGGTCAATTGCGTTTCAGACAGCAGTTCATTGCCGTTGCGCAGAAGATAGCGGTAGTCCCAGCGGTCTTGATGGAAGGAGTCCTCGATCAGCGGCGTGCCCATGATGTAGCGCACCTGCCGACGATTGAGCCCCGGACGAAGCTGCTCCACCATCTCTTCGGTTACCACGTTGCCCTGTTCGACATTGATGCGGTATACGCCTGGAAACCCGAAATTGCTGCCGCAACTCACCAGACCGGCCAGCAAACAGCCTAGCGCGAGGGGGCGGATGAGGGTGATCACTTGCAGCACATTATCTTCCATGGAGCATTCGAGGGTGGCATGATAACGTCAAACCGCGTCTTCCGAGAACCTTTCAAGCATGGCCTCACGAAATAGAGAGCTTAAAAAGGCGGGCCTTAAAGTCACCGCGCCAAGGCTGAAGATCTTAGCCATGTTGAGCGACGCCTCTGAGCAGGGAGATCACCTGAGCGCGGAAGATCTTTACCAGCGCCTGCGCGATACCGGTGAAGACATCGGGCTGGCTACGGTCTACCGCGTGCTGACCCAGTTCGAAACCGCTGACCTGATCATTCGGCATAATTTTGAGGCAGGCTATTCCGTTTTTGAGATGGCGCCGGATCACCACCACGACCACATGGTGGATGTCGATACCAATGAAGTCATTGAATTTATTGACGAGGAGATCGAGCGACGACAGCACCTGATTGCGGAGCAGCACGGCTACGAGATTATCGATCACACCCTGGTGCTTCGCGTTCGAAGGAAAGACAGGTCCTAACTGCTCTCCAACATCTCGCGGGCGTGCGCCAGCGTGCTGTCGGTGAGTTTCGCGCCGGCAAGCATGCGCCCTACCTCTTCAATGCGAGACTCGCCCGCCAGCAATGTCAGCCTGGAGTGAACGGCATCCTCACCGGTTTTGGTCACCAGGAGGTGTTGATGACCTTTCGCAGCAACTTGAGGCTGATGGGTGACCACCAGTACCTGACTGCGCTTTCCCAGTTTGCGCAGCAGGTCTCCAACCACTTCGGCAACACCGCCCCCGATGCCGACGTCGACTTCGTCGAACACCATGGTGGGCGAGGTGGCCTTGTCAGCGGCTACGACCTGCAGCGCCAGGCTGATACGAGAAAGCTCGCCGCCAGAGGCGACTTTATTGAGGGGCCCCGGTGTTGCTCCCGGGTTAGTGGCGATCAAAAACTCGATGTCTTCAGCGCCTCTCGGGTCCGGTTTGTACTCCGTGAGAGGAATCAGTGCGATCTCGAAGACGCACTTGGTCATGGCGAGGTCAGTCAGGGTCTCCATGACACGCTGCGCCAGCAGCACAGCGGCCTCCCGACGTCGCTCCGAGAGCGCTTTGGCATGATGGCGCCAGGCCAGCGCCGTGTCACCCAGCGCCTCCTCGAGCGACGCCAGCTGCTCGGTCCCGCCCGCGAGGGATTTGAGCTCCGCCTGTAAGGTTTCCAGCAGTTCGTGGAGCGCGTCGGGCTGGACGCGATGTTTGCGCGCCAGATCGTGGAGGGCGCTCAGTCGCTTCTCAGCTGCTCTCAGCCCTTCGGGGTCGAGTTCCACCGACGCAGCAAAGCGCGCTGTCTCCGCTTGGGCCTCGTCGAGTTGAATCAGCGCTGATTGCAGCAGTTCGCGGAGATTGTCGGTTGCCGACCCTGTCATGCGATCGTCATGGGCCAGTTGCACCAGTCGCGCAAGCTGATCGCGCTGCGCCTCGCACCCTGCCGCAATGTCGTTGGCGCTATCGATGATGTAGGCGGCATTCGCCAACAGCTTGTGCTGCGCCTCAAGCGCCTCCAGCTCACCCGGCTTTGGGTTCAGGGTTTCCAGCTCCTCGATCTGATAGGTGAGCAGAGCTCTGCGCGCATCAGATTCCTCGGTCTGACCCGCGAGCCGAAAATATTCCTCTTGTAATACCCGCCAGCGTTGCGCGGTCTCGCTCACCTCAACAATTAGCGTTTCGGCGCCGGCGTAGGTGTCGAGCAGGCTCCGTTGGACCGGCTTGCGCAATAGCGACTGATGCGCATGCTGTGAATGGATATCCACTAGGAGTTGCCCCAGATCAGCGCAGTCCGACAGAGTGGCAGGAGACCCATTGATGTAGGCGCGAGACCTTCCCTCGGCTGTGATGGTGCGGCGCAGGATGCAGTCTCCCGCAGCCTCCAGATCGCGCTTGGAGAGCCACACTTGAGCACGGGTGTTCTGACTAACATCAAAGCAGGCTGCGATGTCCGCGCGCGGGGCGCCGGGGCGGATCGCCCCCGAGGCAGCGCGATCGCCGATGCAGAGCCCCAGGGCATCTAGCATGATCGATTTGCCCGCGCCTGTCTCACCCGTGATGCACGTCATGCCCGCAGCTAGCTCCACCTCGAGCTGGTCGACGACGGCGTAATCTTGTATCGAGAGATTAATGAGCATGGAGGGCATCGGTGTGCTTTGCCTCAGTTATAGCGCAGACCGTCTCATGAGTGAACATCCGATGTGGCGAATGAGGCCGGCGTGGACCGCCAAGAGTGGTTTTCGCAGAGATAATGGGAGTTTCATGGGCTATCCGGCGCTTTTTTGATGCCTGAGCCTGTGCTAAAACAAACATAAGCCGCAGCCCGAGACCCTGCAGTTGGAAGCTCTTTCACCCCGCGCATCATCGCTGTTGAAAACGCTCGTGGAGATGCACATTCGCGAGGGCCAGCCCGTGGCGTCCAAAAACCTGCGGGGCGAGAGCGGCCTCTCGGTCAGTTCTGCAACTGTTCGTAACATCATGTCCGAATTGGAGTACCGGGGTTTTCTGGCCTCGCCGCATACCTCCGCCGGAAGAGTGCCAACTGCACAGGGCTATCGCTTTTTTGTGGACAGCCTGCTGCAAGTGGGACCCGTAGAGGAGGGTGCCGTCACCGCGCTTAATGCCGGGCTGGATCCCAACCGCACTTCCGGAGAGCTGGTGCAGACGGCCTCAAATCTTTTGGCCCAGATCACTTATCAAACCGGCATCGTGACGGTGCCCAAGCCCGCTGAGAGCCAACTCCGACAGATCGAGTTTCTGCCGCTGTCGGGTGACCGGGTGCTAGTGATCCTGGTCATCAACGAACGCGAGGTACAGAACCGCATTATTCAGATGCAGCGCCCCATGGACGAAGAGCAGCTTAAGGCGGCGGCTGACCTTATAAACGAACGTTATGCAGGTAATGACCTCTCACAGGTGCAGGAGCACATTGTTCGGGAAATGTCCGAGGCCCGTGCCCGGATTGATCGCTACCTGGAGGCGGCGCTAGAACTTGCCAATGCGGCCATCGAGACGGAGCAATCGTCTGAAAATGTCGTGGTTGCGGGTGAGGCGAGTCTGCTCAATCAGGCATCCCCCGAGGACATGCAAAAGCTGCGGGAACTGTTTGATGCCTTTGAGCAGAAGCGCGATCTCCTCGAGTTGATGAAGCGCTGCTCCCGCGCGGATGGGATCCAGATCTTTATCGGTGAAGAAGCTGGTTTTGACGTTTTCGGCGACTTCAGTGTCATCACGGCCCCGTATGCGCAGGGCTCCCAAGCTTTAGGGGTGCTTGGCGTGATTGGACCCACGCGAATGGCCTACGAGCGGGTGATCCCGATCGTAGATGTTACCGCCCGGATGCTGACTGCGGCCTTATCACGCTAGCCACAACGCAGGCCCGCTTCTCTATATATAGATAGAGCCAATATCGATATCTCTGGAAGTTGACGGTGCGTATGCATTGTCCGCATCCGTCGATTTGCAGTTCATCTCGCGCAAGCTGTCAAAACCAGAATCAAGCGGTCAAAAACAAAATATCGGTGCGATCCGAGTTGATCACACAAACTCAAGTGGTCAGGTGTCAAAGATTGCCGGTGCTCCAGTCTCAGGCTGGCGTCGTAAACACCGCAACGAAAATCCCTACTAACCCTTGAAAACGGGCTTTGGCACCCCACATTTCACTGCATAGCGGCTGTTATCTGCCCACCTTCCCGTGGGTAAAAGGCCCCAATACTAAGCAAATAGACGGTCAAGGACTGGAGATCGCCCATGGCGGAAGAGAAACCCGAGGAGCAGACGGCGGCTGAAGGAGACGCTGTCGATGTCGACCAGACTGATGGAGCAGTGACGGAAACCAATTCGGAAGCTGACCCAGGCAACGAGGCTGACGCTGCCGATCAGGATGACGCACCAGTTGATGTTGAGGCGGAACTTGAGGCGGCCAGGGATGCCGCACTCAGGGCGCAGGCTGACGCCATGAACGCACAGCGGCGCGCCGAGCAAGAAGTCGAGAAAGCGCGCAAATTTGCCTTAGAGCGCTTCTGCGGCGACTTGCTAAGTGTGGTCGACAATCTAGAGCGCGCGCTGGAATCCAGTGGCGATGAGCCGGGCAGTGCGGCATTGTCTGAGGGCGTGGAATTGACGCGAAAGGGCTTTATGGACGTGCTGGCCAAGTACGGCGTCGAAGCAGTCGACCCTCAAGGTGAGCCATTTGATCCGGAGACCGCCCAGGCGATGAGCATGGTGGAGCAGCCCGATGTCGAACCGAACTCGGTGGTCGCTGTGATGCAAAAAGGGTATCTGCTGAATGGTCGGCTACTCCGCCCGGCGATGGTGATGGTGTCCAAAGCCCCCAGCGGGGAATGAATTAACGCGTGATCGGTGCGGCGGCACTTGAATTCATTGCAATCGCCCCCAGATCCACGAACAAGAAAGGATGTCGGCGCCGAGTCGCTGGCCGAGAGGAGAAACAGACATGGGTAAGATCATTGGCATCGACCTGGGTACCACGAACAGTTGTGTATCTGTTCTGGAAGGCGGCAAACCTCGCGTAATTGAAAATGCTGAGGGGGGTCGCACGACACCGTCTATCGTCGCCTATACCGACGATAATGAAATTCTGGTGGGTCAGTCTGCGAAGCGGCAGGCGGTCACCAATCCAACGAACACGCTGTTCGCCGTTAAGCGATTAATTGGTCGTCGCTTCGAAGACGACGTGGTGCAAAAGGACATTAAGATGGTGCCCTATCAGATCGTCAAGGCAGATAGTGGCGACGCCTGGGTACAAGTGAACGACGATAAGATGGCACCGCCGCAGGTGTCCGCAGAAGTTCTTCGCAAGATGAAAAAGACGGCCGAGGAGTACCTTGGCGAAGCCGTGACCGAGGCGGTGATCACGGTTCCCGCTTACTTTAACGACTCCCAGCGGCAGGCGACCAAGGACGCGGGGCGCATTGCAG
>CACNSR010000020.1 GCA_902623175.1 Halieaceae bacterium | reverse complement strand
GCATCCAATAAGAAAAGCCCGGCAAAACTGGCGCGGGCCGTCGGCGAGCTGCAGAAATTCGATGACTTCAAACCCTACAAGCCGGGTCGTGGCGAGAGCTACATGAACGATGAGCAGATTGAGCACTTCCGAGGCATTTTGCTCAATTGGCGCGGCGAGTTGGTCGATGAGGTCACCCGCACCGTCTCGCATATGAAAGACGAAGCCGCCAACTTCCCCGATCCTGCCGATCGCGCCACTCAGGAAGAGGAATTCAGCCTTGAATTACGCACGCGAGACCGCGAGCGAAAGCTGATCAAGAAGATCGATTCCACGCTGGACCGATTACAGAGCGATGATTACGGCTACTGTGATGCCTGTGGCATCGAGATTGGTATTCAGCGGCTCGAGGCAAGGCCCACCGCGACAATGTGCATCGACTGCAAGACGCTGGCCGAGATCAAGGAGCGGCAGGAGCTGGGTTGAACGACTCGCCAGCAGACACCGATTCCAACGCTTATCGCGGGCGCTTTGCGCCCTCTCCGACCGGACCGCTGCACGCGGGCTCCTTGGTCGCAGCATTAGCTAGCTTCCTTGACGCGCGACACCATCACGGGCAGTGGCATCTACGCATCGATGACATCGACCCCCCCAGAGCCGTCGCAGGGAGTATCGATGCCATCACCGAGGCTCTGGTTGCTCACGGGCTAGTGTGGGACGGCCCCATTCTCTACCAATCGCACTCTTCGTCAAACTATGACCACGCACTTGACCGACTGATCTCCTCAGGATGGCTGTTTCGCTGTCTCTGTACCCGAGCCACTCTCGACGCCAACGGCTGTTGCGGTCAACACTGTCAAAACCAAGACATCAGCCTTGCGACACCGCACAGTCTCCGTGTCAAGGTAGCGCCCGAGAGGCTAGCGGGGTTTAACGACCGATTTTTTGGGGGGCAAGCTGCGCCCGCCGAGACTGCGCTAAAAGATTTCATTGTGAAGCGTCGGGACGGCCTCTATGCCTATCAGCTCGCCGCGGCCATTGATGATGCGAAGCCCCATTTCACTCATATTGTCAGGGGCGCCGATCTGCTGGAATCCACGCATCGGCAGCGATGGCTACAGCAACTTCTCGGGCTGGAGCAGCCCGCTTACGCTCATGTCGCGGTGCTCTTGGACCCAGCGGGTAAGAAGCTCAGCAAACAAAATGGTGCGCCGCCCCTTGACAAGCATCAACCGGAGCAAAATCTTCGCCAATGCTTGCAGCACTTGGCGCAGCCCGCGCCGCCGAGCAGTGCACGCCGTGTGCCAGAGATGCTCGATCATGCGACTGAACACTGGTCCATGAGAAGATAATCAACACCTCCCAAACAATGTGTTACTTTTTAACTCGCATACCGACCCATCGACGGTAACATTAGCGAATCGGAGCACCGTGTTAGATCCCATGCGAATTCAATTGATAGAACAAGATCCAGCATTGCTGGAAGCCCTCAAGGAAGCGTGCCAGCACGCCGAAGCCCAGGTGCTGACGGATATCCCCGCCGACGAGCGAGGTCTCGCTCATTGGCAACCGCAATGCGATCTGGTGATTGCAGGGCAGCACCCCGCTTTCTCCGACCTAGCGGCACTCAACCGAGTGGCGTGGCCCATTCCGCTGGCTGCCCTGTTGCCCACAACACGACCGCAAAGCGTGATGCAAGCGGCCCGCTCGGGCGCAGTCGACGTCTGCAACCGTGAGGCTGATGCAGCATACCTTGCTGATTGGGTCGGGCAACTTTGTGCCAGGCATCGAAACGCTCGAGATAAAGCGGGTCAGAGAGACTACTTCCACAGCGAAGCGTGCGCGAAAATGCGGGGCCTCGAGGACACAATTGGTCGTGTCGCCCGAACAGACTCGACATTACTCATTGTGGGCGAGACAGGGACCGGTAAGGAGCTTGCTGCGAGGCAAGTCCATCGCATCAGCTCGCGCGGTGACAAACCGATAGTGACCGTCAACTGCGCTGCTATTCCCGAAACACTCATCGAATCGGAATTGTTTGGCTACGAGAAAGGGGCCTTCACCGGCGCCACTGCCAATCGGCTTGGTTTGATTGAGGCCGCTGATGGCGGCACGCTGTTTTTGGATGAAGTCGGAGAATTGCCCCTCGCTGCGCAGGCCCGGTTACTACGTTTTATGCAGGAGGGGGAGATTCGCAGAATTGGCTCCGTCACCAGTAAGCGAGTCGATGTCCGTCTCATCTGTGCCACCCACCGCAACCTCGCAGAACTGGCGGCGCGGGGCGAGTTTAGGGAGGATCTGTTCTATCGGATCGACGTACTGAGACTGAATATTCCGCCTTTACGAGAGCGTGACGGCGACATTGTCGCCATGGCCGAGTGGTTTATCGAAAAGCAGGCCGCCAAGCTTGGAGTGCCGGCCAAGCCGCTATCCGAGTACAGTCGCGACTCGTTGGCGGCGCATCGCTGGCCCGGCAATGTGCGCGAATTACAAAATGTGATCGAGCGCAGTCTGGTAATGTCTATGGGCGCTGAGCTGCACATCAAGCTACCTGAGGCCGGGTCACCAAAAACAAGCCGGGAAGGTCCGAGTGACCCGCCTGGTGAGGTTGCATTGATAGAGAACGCCAGCGGCGAGCTGTCACTCGAGGACTACTTTCAGCGATTTGTGCTGCAACACCAGGACGCAATGAATGAGACAGAACTGGCACAAAAACTCGGCATCAGCCGCAAGTGCCTGTGGGAACGGAGACAGCGGTTCGGCATCCCCCGCCAGAAGCAAAAGTCAGCCTGAGTATTTTTCTTTTAGTGGGAATTTGTAACACTGTGGTGCAAATACGTAACACTTTCCGGCGCTGGCGTCTCGGATATCGGGTCAAATAATGGACAACGCGATGTTTTTTAACATTTTTTTGAATATGGCATGTGACCTGCGGTTCATATGGAAGAGTCGCAATAAAAATAATCGGCCCAATAAAAAAAACGATGTCATAACGGACCTGGGTGGGGAAGGAAACTTCCCCATGTTTCTTTCTGGGCCACCGATTTATCCTGATTTTCTTCCGTCTTTCCCCGACATCGCATTCGCAAGTTTGCGGAGAGTTCATTTCAGACATCCGGTGCCGCGTTGGATGACGCTTCCGTGAAGTCGCATACACTGGATTCACCGATTTTTGAGTCCTCAGATTTTTCTCCCGGAGCTCTATTCGTCGTTGAGCAACTGCAACAGCGCGGTTTCGATGCCTACGTGGTCGGAGGTGCGGTGCGGGATCTGCTGATTGGTAAGCACCCAAAGGACTTCGACGTCGCCACCAATGCCACCCCCGAACAAATCAAGCAGAGCTTTCGCAATGCCCGGATCATCGGACGCCGCTTCCAGATTGTTCATGTGCGAGTCGGGCGGGAAATCATCGAGGTCACTACCTTTCGTCGGGGTCATGAAGAGGAGCGCTCTGAGCAGGATGCGCGCGCCAGTCAATCCGGTCGGCTGCTGAGAGATAACGTCTATGGATCACTTGAGGAAGATGCGAAACGCCGTGACCTTACCATCAACGCACTCTACTACGACACTTCCTCCCACCAACTAATTGATCAACTGGGTGGTCAGGCAGACGTTCTAGGCCGCGTGATTCGAGTCATAGGCGAGCCGGCTGCACGATATCGCGAGGACCCAGTCCGCATGCTGCGCGTGGTGCGGTTTGCCGCGCGGCTCCAGTTTGACCTGGAATCTGATACCGAGTCGGCGATCGCATCGGTCCGAACATTACTCAGGGATATCCCACCTGCACGCCTGTTTGATGAATGGCTGAAGCTGTTCATGAATGGTTTCTCCGCGCCCACCTTCAAGCTGTTACGGCGTCACGAATTGCTCGACCCTCTTATGGGCGAAGCGGTCTCCTGTGTAAGAGAGGGGGAGCCCGCCCTTGACCTGCAGCAGCTGGCACTCGCCAATACGGATCGACGTGTTGCCGAAGGGCGGCCTGTCACACCCGCATTCCTGCTTGCTGCACTTTACTGGCCCGCCGTGGAGGCATCCGCGGAGCAGCTAACGGTGACAGGCGAGTCGCCCATTCAGGCTATTCACAGCGCAGGGCTACAAGTCGTTCAGCAGGCATGTCAGCACCTCGCTATCCCCAAGCGCTTCTCACTGGCGATGCGCGATATCTGGGATCTTCAGCCTCGCTTGGAGCGCATGCAGCCGAAGAAAATCAAGGACCACCTGGCACATCGCTGGTTCCGCGCGTCGTTCGATCTGCGCTTGCTGCGGGAACAAACTGATGAGTCGGGCAACAACTGCTCTGGTTTCTGGATCGACCAACAAAAACGCTACCCGGAATTGGTTGGCAGTGCCCGAGCACGCCGGGAAGGGCGCGGTGAGGGTCGCCCCCGGCGCCAACGCAGAAATCGCGATTCATGAATCAGGCTTTAGTGGGACTAGGGTCCAATGTGGAGGCACCACTAACGCAACTCGCTGATGCATACCGGCGGTTGAACACTGATCCCAACATCACTGTGGAAACGGCATCAAGCGTGTACTTGTCCGCACCACTTGGCCCGAAAGACCAGCCGGATTTTTACAATGCGGCGATATCACTGCATACAACAATGCCTCCTGAGCAATTGCTGAAAACGCTATTGAGCACGGAAATCAAAATGGGCCGGAAACGCCTCAGGCACTGGGGCGAGCGCTGCATCGACCTCGACTTACTGACCTACGATAGGCTCGTAATAGCCTCTCCAAATCTGGTGTTACCCCACCCATGTGCCCACCAACGTCGGTTCGTACTGGACCCACTCATTGAATTGCTAGGCAAGGACTACTTCCTCCCAGGGACTGGCACCCTGCAGTCGCTTCAGGCGCAGTGCGCGGGTCAAGCGATTCGCGTATTGTGTGACTTCCCGCGATGATCACTGCAGGAGAGATTGAATTGCCCGATCAAAGCACGTCTTCAGGCATCTCTTTGCGCGGCCGAACGGTGCCGGGCTACATCGCGGTGGAAGGACCCATTGGCGTGGGCAAAACCACCCTCGCCCGCCGAATCGCCGATACCTTTGAATACGATCTGATGCTTGAAGAGGCCGAGCTGAACCCTTTTCTCGAGCGTTTCTATCAGAATCGGCAGCAAACAGCGCTCGCTACACAATTGTTCTTCCTGTTTCAGCGCGTTCAAAAAATCACGGAACTAAAACAAAGAGATATGTTCGATCAGGCTCGCATCGCGGACTTCGTCCTGGAAAAAGACCCGTTGTTCGCTCGCGTTAACCTGGAGCCCGATGAGTTCGCGCTCTACGAGAAGGTGTTCAGCAAGATGCGCGTCGATGCGCCCGTCCCTGATCTGGTGATCTACCTTCAGGCCAGCCCCGATCGACTACTGGAACGAATTGATCGCCGCGGTATTGATGCCGAGCGACTGATCGATCGTCAGTATCTGGAGCAACTTAACGAGGTGTACAGCGAGTTCTTTCTTTACTACGATGCCGCGCCTCTACTGATCGTCAATGCCAATGAGATCGATCTGGCACAGGGCGACAGGGACTATGAGCAGCTTGTGGATTACATGCTGAACATCAAGAAGGGTCGGCATTATTTTAATCCTACTTTTTTTAGTTGAAGATCTACTAAATCAGCCGTCTGGAGTCGACAGAATGACCAACCGCGTCACCATCAGCACTCTGGATGCCATGAAGGCATCGGGTGACAAGTTTGTGATGATCACGGCCTACGACGCTACGTTTGCCCGGCTTGCCAGCGAGGCCGGTGCAGAAACCATTTTGGTTGGCGATTCATTGGGGATGGTTCTTCAGGGCCACGAGACGACGATCCCTGTTTCACTGGACGCAATGGCTTATCACACCGAGTGTGTCGCCCGCGCACGACCCCACTCATTGATCGTTGCTGACTTGCCTTTTATGAGTTTTTCCAATGCTGACGACACGCTCCACGCAAGCACGCGGCTGATGCAAGCCGGGGCACAGATGGTCAAACTGGAGGGCGGCACCTGGCTTAGCGACAGCATTCATCGCTTGGTTGAACGCGGTGTCCCGGTGTGCGCCCACTTGGGACTTACCCCCCAATCGGTCAACGTATTCGGCGGGTACCGAGTGCAGGGGCGAACGCCGAAAGAAGCAAAATCTATCTTGGCCGACGCGGTAGAGATTCAGGACGCCGGGGCCAGCCTGCTGGTACTCGAATGTATTCCTGCAGAGCTAGCCGCAGACATCTCATCGAAACTCGATATCCCCGTCATCGGTATTGGCGCAGGCAGCGGCACCGACGCACAGGTGCTCGTGCTCCACGATATGCTGGGCATAACGGAGACGGCGCCCAAGTTTGTGCAGAACTTCATGGATGGCGCCTCCTCAATTCAGGCTGGGCTCAAGGCTTTTGTTGATGCGGTGAAAGCGGGTGAGTATCCCAGGGAAGAGCACACCTACTCGTAGGCTCGGACAATGATTGTCGTCGCAGACACGGCCGCCCTAGCAGAGCATCTGGGTCCACTCAGGCACCGTACTGATACGATCGCGTTTGTGCCGACCATGGGCAACCTGCACGACGGACATCTGGCGCTGGTAAATCAGGCACGCGCGGCAGGAGATGCGGTGGTAGTGTCGATCTTCGTTAACCCCATGCAATTCACCGCACATGAGGATCTGGAGACCTATCCGCGGACGCTTCACGACGACCTCAGCGCGCTGCGGGAAACCGGCGTGGATCTCGTCCTGACGCCTAGAGCAGACGATATCTATCCGGACACCAGTGCCCGACACACGGCGATCCACGTGCCCGTATTAGGCGATGCCTTATGTGGCAAGGATCGACCGGGGCACTTCGATGGCGTCTGCACCGTGCTATACAAGCTGTTCCGACTGATCAGGCCCGACATTGCTGTGTTCGGCGAGAAGGACCTGCAGCAGTTACTGATCATCAAGAAGATGGTTGCCGACCTCAATCTGCCCATCGATATTCAGTCTGGGGCCACTCAACGTGCGGCAGATGGCCTCGCACTGAGCTCCCGCAACCAGTACCTTTCGGCATCAGAACGCGCCGTGGCGCCCTTGCTATGGCAGACCTTGCAAAGCTGTGCCGCGGCGCTGACCGCGACACCCGATTGTGAGACCGCGTCAATTATCGAGCCAGCCAGAGCTACACTGGAACAGGCCGGATTTACGGTCGACTACCTCGAACTCAGGGAGATGTCGACGCTGCAGCTCGTCGACCGTGGAGATCAGGATTGCGCACTTTTCGTTGCGGCACGACTGGGCGATACGCGCTTGATTGACAACATTCAGCTCGCCGCGAGTAACTAGCTCGACAAGACCGGCACTCGGATATCTTCGACCAACTGCTTTACCGATTCCGGAGGCGGTGCGGTCAGGCGACTCACTGTCAGCGAGACGCCGAAATTCACGATGGCACCCACCACACCAAAGGCGTTGGGCTCGACACCAAGGAACCAGTTGGGCGGTAGGTCCCCGAGGAAACTGGTGCCCGGTATGAACATGATGCCCTTGTGCTGAAACACATACGCCAGCGTCACCCCGATCCCCGCCAACATTCCCAGCACCGCACCCTCCCGGGTCACCCGCTTCGAGAAAATGCCCAGCAGCAAGGCCGGGAACAGGGACGACGCCGCCAATCCAAAGGCCAACGCCACCGTGCCGGCTGCAAAGCCCGGCGGATTCAACCCCAAATATCCCGCTCCCAATACAGCCCCGGCCATCGCCAGACGCGAGGCCATGAGCTCCTGTCGCTCGGAAATGCCGGGCATCAGAGTGCGCTTAAGCAGGTCATGGGAAATCGCCGACGAGATCGCCAGTAGCAGCCCTGCCGCGGTGGACAGCGCCGCCGCTAGACCGCCCGCCGCGACCAGTGCGATGACCCAATGGGGCAACTTGGCGATTTCAGGATTGGCCAGCACTAGAATGTCGTTATCCAGCGTGACCAGCTCGTTGGTATCGGGATCGGCAGAGTACTGAATCAGACCGTCGCCGTTTTTATCCTCGATACCCAGCAGACCCGTCTGCTCCCAGTTCTTGAACCACGCCGGTCGCTCTTCAATCGAGAGATGCTGACCGGGTTGAGGTTCCAGTGTCTGGATAATATTGAGCCGCGCCATGGCGGCGACCGCGGGTGCCGTCGTGTAAAGAATCGCAATGAACACCAACGCCCAGCCGGCCGAGGTGCGGGCGGCGCGCACGGTTGGCACCGTGAAAAAGCGAATAATGACGTGGGGCAATCCTGCGGTACCGATCATCAGAGAAGCGGTGAAGGCAGCCATATTGAGGGTGCTGCCGCGAACCGAGGTGGTGTATTCCTGAAAGCCTAGATCCAACAAGGTGCGGTCGAGCTTCTCCAGCAGATACGTGTCATCGGCAAGGGTGGAACCCAGCCCGATTTGTGGCACCGGCTGACCAGTCAACTGCAGGCTGATGAAAATCGCCGGCACGGTGTAGGCAAAAATCAGCACGCAGAACTGGGCGATCTGGGTGTAGGTAATGCCTTTCATACCGCCGAGCACGGCATAGAAAAAGACGATGACCATGCCCGAGAACAGACCGGTCTCATAATCCGTCTCGAGGAAGCGCGAGAAGGCCACACCAATGCCCTTCATCTGTCCGATGACATAGGTCACTGAGCAAATAATGAGGCAGATCACCGCCACGACTCGTGCAGTATCGGAGTAATATCGATCGCCTATGAACTCGGGGACGGTAAACTTCCCATATTTCCTCAGGTACGGCGCAATCAGCATGGCCAGAATCACATAACCGCCAGTCCAGCCCATCAGAAATACCGAGCCGCCATAGCCATTGTAAGAAAGACCAATGAGACCCGCCATGGAGATGAACGAAGCGGCTGACATCCAATCAGCCGCCGTTGCCATGCCGTTGGCCACGGGGTGAATGCCCTTCCCGGCGACGTAGAATTCCTGCGTCGATCCGGCACCGGAGCGGATCGCGATCAAAATATAGAGCGCAAAGGATGCGCCCACGACCAGGTAGGTTGTCTCGGTAAGACTCATGCCTCAGGCTCCTCGAACCCGAGACGCTTCTCAAGGCGCGCCATGACACGCGCGTAGACAAAGATCAGTACGATAAAGGTGTAGATGGCGCCCTGCTGCGCGAACCAGAAGCCGAGCTTGAATCCACCGACTTGAATCTGATTTAGGGGCTCAACCCACAGTACGCCACAGCCCAGACTGACGACAAACCAAATCGTACCCAGTATCAACATCCAGCGCCGATTTTCACGCCAATAAATTTGGCGAGCGGTGACGTCGTTTGACTCCATGATGCAGTCTCCCGGCAGAGGCGTTAAGCGTAATCGCATCATCACGCCGCACTCCGCATTGAGTCAACATCCGCTCCGAGGGTAATACCGGTGACTTGCGATCGGCGCCATCCGCGCACCTGAGCTGTGTATCAATCGTTGTCGTACCCTTAGCCCGCTTGTTGTCAAAAACAACAGCACTTACCATCCATTTCTCGCGACGCACGCGATTGATCCCACCTACCGGAAAACAGGTAATGAACGACACTGCTGTCTATCCCATACCCGACCACTTCAGCGAGGCGCACGTGACGCCTGAGCGATACGACGCGCTGTACCGCCAATCTCTGGAAGACCCGGAAGCATTTTGGTCAGAGCAGGCCCAGTTACTCGACTGGCACTCGCCCTGGAGCGCGGTCTCAGAGACCGACGTTGCCAAAGGCGCTGCCCGCTGGTTTGTCGACGCCAAGTTGAACGTTTCAGTCAACTGCATTGACCGGCACCTGCCAGAACGCGCACATGACACCGCGATTATCTGGGAGGGGGACGACCCCGATGACAGCCAGTCGTTTACCTATCAAGAGCTCAAGATTCAGGTGTGTCGATTCGCGAATGCGCTGAGAGCACAAGGAATCGGCAAGGGCGACCGTGTCTGTATCTACATGCCGATGATTCCCGAGGCGGCGTTCGCCATGCTCGCCTGCGCGCGAATAGGTGCCATCCACTCGGTCGTCTTCGGCGGCTTCTCCTCCGAAGCACTCAAAGATCGCATCAATGACGCAACATGCAGCATGGTGATCACCGCCGATGAGGGCGTCCGTGGCGGCAAAACCGTGCCACTTAAACACAATGTGGACGCAGCGCTGGCGCAGGTCGACTGCGTTGATAGCGTTATCGTGGTCAGACGTACAGGATGCGAGATCGACTGGGTCGACGGCCGGGACGTCTGGTATCACCAGGCCACCGCCGCGGTCAGTGATGACTGTGAGCCCGAGTGGATGGACAGCGAGGACCCGCTGTTCATCCTCTACACCTCCGGCTCCACGGGCAAACCCAAGGGGGTCCTCCACACAACGGGTGGCTACCTGCTCCAAGCGGCCATGTCGATGAAGTATGTGTTTGACTATCGCGAAGGTGAAACCTACTGGTGTACTGCCGACGTCGGCTGGGTCACTGGCCACACCTATATCGTCTACGGGCCACTCGCCATCGGCGCCCGGACCCTGATGTTTGAGGGCGTCCCCAACTATCCCGCAGGCGACCGCTTCTGGCAGGTGATTGCCAAGCACGAGGTGAATCTATTCTTTACCGCGCCCACCGCGATCCGCGCATTGCATGGTCTCGGCGATGAACTGGTCACGCGACACGACCGCAGCTCTCTGCGAATTATCGGCTCGGTCGGGGAACCCATTAACCCCGAAGCCTGGGAGTGGTACCACCGGGTGGTCGGCGACGGCCGCTGCCCCATCGTCGACACCTGGTGGCAGACGGAAACCGGCGGGGTCATGATCACGCCGCTGCCCGGTGCGCATGCCCTCAAGCCCGGTTTTGCCAGCTTCCCTTTCTTTGGGGTAGAACCCGCTCTCTTGGATGAGCAGGGTGTCGAAATCGAGGGGGCTGGTGCCGGATACCTGGTAATCAAACGATCCTGGCCTGCCCAGATTCGCACCGTCTACGGCGATCATCAACGCATGATCGATACCTACTTTACGACCTATCCCGGTTACTACTTCACGGGTGACGGTGCGCTGCGAGATGAGGACGGCTATCTGCGTATTACGGGTCGTGTGGATGACGTGCTCAACGTGTCGGGTCATCGGATGGGGACTGCCGAGGTGGAAAGCGCACTGGTGCTCCATGAAGATATTGCTGAAGCTGCCGTGGTGGGCTTCCCGCACGACATCAAAGGCCAGGGCATCTACGCCTATGTGACACCCATGACGGGCGTCGAAGACAGCGAGTCACTCCGCAAGGAACTGGTTGCGCTCTGTGTTCGTGAGATTGGACCCATCGCCAAACCGGACCGGATTCAGTGGGCGCCAGGACTTCCTAAGACGCGATCTGGCAAGATCATGCGGCGAATATTACGTAAAATCGCCGAAAATGAGCTAAATAGCCTCGGAGACACGTCGACTCTGGCAGACCCTGCAGTGGTTGAGGATCTGGTCGAGGGACGGGTATCAGACTAGGTCTTCGTGCGCACACTCGCCCGCTCAACTCAAAAGGCGACCAGTTCACAATGAGCCTGCGAAAACCGGCCTAGGATCCTGTCGATTGGCATTGCAAGCCGCGCAGCAAAGCCTCAAATATTTACCATTTTCAGTGCTATTACCCGAGTCGCGTAGCATATAATGCGGCCTGCTCAGCGTTCGCTGGCTCCCGACCGTACAAAAAATATCAATATTCAGGTTGAGGGCATCTGGGGGGTTAATCGCCCTCGGTGATGTCTGAGCGTATTTGTTGTTTTTGAAGCCACGGAGAAAAACATGAAGTTTACTTACCGCACACTTGCTGTTGCCGTCGCCGCAGCACTCGTGGTGCCCACCCAAGCGACCTTTGCTCAGGACGGCAACCTGACAGAAGAAGTCGTCGTGATCGGCACTCGTACCGAGGGACGTTCTGCCCTCGACTCACCCGCTCCGGTCGATGTGATCGGCGGTGAAACCATGAGCAATCAGGGTGACACCGACATGAGCAACCTGCTCCGCAACGTCGTTCCCTCCTATAACGTGAACGATCAGCCGATCAGTGACGCGGCAACGCTGGTTCGCCCCGCCAACCTGCGCGGTTTGGCACCAGACCACACCTTGATGCTGGTGAACGGCAAGCGACGCCACCGCGCCTCGGTCATCACCTGGCTCGGTAACGGTATCTCAAATGGCTCACAGGGTCCTGATGCATCGGCAATCCCCGCGCTGGCACTGAAGCGCATCGAAGTCCTGCGCGACGGTGCTTCTGCCCAGTACGGTTCTGACGCCATCGCGGGCGTAATGAACTTTGTGCTGAACGACGCCCGCGAGGGTGGCTCTGTTGAAGTGCGCTACGGTGAGTACAAAGAAGGTGACGGCGAGCAGGTCACCATCGCAGGCAACATTGGTTTGCCGCTGGGCGATTCGGGTTTCCTGAACCTGACCGCCGAGTGGGGCGAGTCTGACCCCACCAGCCGTTCGGAGCAGCGCGCTGATGCACAGGGCCTGATCGACGATGGCTACCAGAACGTGCCAGTACCGGCCATGATCTGGGGTCGCCCTATCGTCAAAGACGATATGAAGCTGTGGGCCAACTTTGGCGTCGACCTGAGCGACACTCTGGAGCTTTACGGCCACGCCAACTACAACAGTAAAGAGGTCGACGGCGGTTTCTTCTTCCGTAACCCCACCAACCGCGGCGCGGTATACAGTGGGGACGGTGGTGCAACGCTGTTGATCGGCGACCTTGCGCCGAACGATGGCGTGGACTGCCCGGTTGTCACCATGAATGGCAACATCCCAGACGGCGATGCCTTTGCGCAGGTGCAAGCTGACCCTAACTGCTTCAGCTTCCAGGAAACCATTACCGGCGGCTTCACACCGCGATTCGGTGGCGACATCACAGACATGTCCTTCCTGATCGGTCTGCGCGGCGAAATCAGCGAGAACCTGCGTTGGGACGTGAGTGCTTACCGCGGTGAGCACGAGGCGGACTTTTTCATCAACAACACGGTAAACGCGAGTCTCGGCCCCGATACGCCGCGTGACTTCGATCCCGGTCTTTACAAGCAGACCGACACCAACTTTAACGCCGACCTTAGCTGGACTGTCTCCGAAACCCTGAACATCGGTTTCGGTGGTGAGTTCCGCAATGAGGAATTCGAGATCGGTCCGGGTCAGGTCGAGTCCTATACTGCCGGCCCTCTGGCAGACCAGGGCTTCAGCACCTCATCCAACGGCTTCCCGGGGTTCCCGGCGGCAACGTCTGGCACCTTCGAGCGTGAAAACTACGCGGTCTACGTGGACGCCGAGTGGACACCCACGGACAGTCTGGTGACACAGGGTGCCGTGAGGTTTGAGGACTTTGATGGCTTCGGTAGCACCACCAACTTCAAGGTGGGTGCTAACTGGGCGATCACGGACAACTTCGGCGTGCGCTCCACCTATAGCACGGGCTTCAAAGCACCAACGCCGGGCCAGGCCAATGCGTCTAACACCTCAACCGAGCTCATCAATGTCAATGGCGTCCCCACGCTGGTGAACAACGGTACGATTCCGGCGACCAGCCCGGTGGCCCTGTCTGTGGGCGGCAAGGAGCTGGATCCTGAGGAATCCACCAACTTCACTGCCGGTCTGTATGCCACGTTGGGCAACTTCGAAATCACTGTCGACTACTACGACATTGACGTAGAAGATCGCATCAACCTGTCTTCCGAGGTCGTGCTGTCGCAAGAGCAGATCGACCAGCTGATCGCAGACAATGTTCCTGGCGCTGGTGACCTGACTCAGTTCCGGTTCTTTACCAACGACTTTGACACCAATACCCACGGTGTGGACGTAGTGGTATCGACCTACACTGAGTGGCTGGGTGGCACGACCGACTGGAACCTCGCTTACAACAACAACAAAACGGAAGTGGAAAAGTTCAACCCTGAGACGATCGGCCCCGGCCGTATCCGCCAGATTGAGCAGACCACGCCTGAGACTCGCTGGAACCTGTCCGCAAATCACACGGTGGGTAACTTCCGTGTCCTGGCTCGCTTGAGCTTCTACGACGAGTGGTATGACAGCTTCGAGAACGATGTATTCGGTACTGACGCTATCTTTGACAGCGAGTATCTGATCGACCTCGAAGTCGAGTACCGCATTGGTGACCATTCGAGCATCCTCATCGGCGGTAACAACATCACCGATGAGAGCGGTCAGAAAGCGACTGACGTCAACAATCTTGGCTTCAATACTGCGACCATTCTCGGTAACACCTACAGCCAGTATTCACCCTTCGGTATCAGTGGTGCATTCTGGTACGCACGCTACCGCTACAACTTCTAAACTGAGGTCAGCATGTGATAACAAGGGGGCTTCGGCCCCCTTTTTCTTGCCCCAAATAAGGCTTAGGCTCGGCGCACTTATTAAAGGAACTCTCAATGCGTCCCCTGCAACAGTTGGCGGCCCTGATCCTGGCCGCGACAGCCCTGATCAGCTGCCAATCCCAAATAGAACCTCCGGAAACAATAGTGCTCGGGCGAATGGTCACCATGGACCGACAGCAGCCACAGGTCAGTGCAGTTGCCATCAGTAACGGCCGCTTTAGTTTCGTGGGAGATCAAGCCGCAGCGCTCGCATTGCGGGGCCCCGATACACGAGTGATTGATCTCGAAGCTGCGACGGCTTATCCCGGGTTCATTGATGCCCACCTACACGTTGCTGGCATTGGGGCCGCGCAGCGCTCGGTGGATCTCACCGGCGCCAGCAGTTTCAGTGAACTCGTAGATCGCGTCGCCGCAAGGGCAAGCACGCTCCGCAAAGGCGTTGTGGTGCAGGGCCGTGGATGGCACCAAAGCAAATGGCTTAATCCGCCCGCCGGTCATCTCGAGGGGTTTCCCACCCACCATGCGTTATCGGAGGCCGTTCCCAACCATCCGGTGGTGCTTGAGCACGCCAATGGCCACTCGACATTACTGAATCAGCGTGCCATGGAGCAGTTGGGCATCGACGCCAACACGATTGCCCCGGAGCGTGGCGTGATTGTGATGTCCGATGGGCAACCCACAGGTCTTCTCCATGAAACAGCTATCGATCTTGCCGCCCCGCTGCAAACCTACGATCTGCAAACGGCAGAGGAACTTGTCGAGCTGGCGCAGCAGCACCTCCTAAGTGAAGGCGTCACGACCGCACATGATGCGGGCGCACTGCAAGTAGACCTCGAGGCGCAGTGGAACATGGCGCGGCGTGGAGATCTGGATATGCGCCTCTACTCTATGGTGTACGCCTCGGATGAAGGCGCGCTGAGCGAATGGCTTGCGCGAGGCCCCCTGATCAACGCCGGAGGAGCCAAGCTGACTGTGCGCTCTATCAAGGTTCAAGCGGATGGCGCACTGGGTTCCCGCACAGCGTGGCTCCACGCCCCCTATACCGACGCACCCAACACTTCTGGCGTGCTGACCTATAACCTAGATGAGCTGTCAGCGCTGATTCGAGACTCACGAGAAGACAACTGGCAGATCAACGTTCATGCCATTGGCGACCGCGCCAATTCCGAGGTGCTCGCTGTGTTCGCACCATTTACCGCAGCAAACGATGACCACCGCTTTCGTATTGAGCACGCCCAACACTTGCGACTCGGTGATGGGCCCCTGTTTGCCGAGCAAGGGGTGATTGCCTCTATGCAACCGATCCATCTCAGCTCCGATCGCCCCTGGGCCATTGACCGTCTAGGCCAACAGCGCATCAAAGAAGGTGCCTATATCTGGCGAGACCTGCTCAACGCAGGGGTGATAGTGGCATCCGGCACCGACGCGCCAGTTGAGCCCGTCGATCCGATCGCCAACTTCTACGCTGCTGTCACCAGAAAAACTCTGAAGGGGATGCCCGAGACTGGCTTTGAGCCGGCGCAGAAACTCACTCGCATGGAGGCGTTACACGCCATGAGCCTGGCCGCCGCCTACGCCGCGTTTGAAGAACAGGATAAAGGCTCGATCGAGGTCGGGAAGCTGGCGGATCTGACCGTACTCAATCAAGATCTAACTACCGTTCCCGAGGTGGAGATCCTGAATACGGAGGTCCTGCTGACCATGGTTGGCGGCGAGGTGGTCTACCAGCGGGAAGAGGCTGCCAATCCCTGAGGACGCTCGTCACCCTTTTCGACCCTGCGATCACGCTCGCGGGATGGTGCTTTAACGCGTCAAGGAACACGCAGGGTCGACTCAATTTTCCTCAGTATCATCTTACGGTGACGCTAAATGAGAGCGCAAAAAAACCGCGGTGAATACCGCGGTTTTTTCTTCTAAAGTCGCCACCTAAAGCGTCGCGCTGTGGGAGGGCTATTACTCCTGGGTCAGCGACTCCTCCTCGGGCTCAGCAGCATCTACTGAATCCGCGGGGGCGTCAGCTGCATCGGCTACTACCTCGCGCATGGACAATTTGATGCGGCCGCGCTGGTCCACGTCCAGCACCTTCACCTGCACTTCCTGGCCTTCGGAGAGGTAATCGGTGACGTTCTCAACACGCTCTTCGGCGATCTGCGAGATATGTACCAGACCATCTTTGCCGGGCAGGATCGTGACAAAGGCACCGAAGTCGACGATGCGTGCGACTTTACCCGTGTAGATCTCACCCACCTCGGCCTCAGCGGTAATAGCCTGAATCATCTCGATGGCAGCGTCCCGCGCGGCCGCGTTCTGACCAAAGACCTTCACGGTACCGTCATCATCGATATCTACCGTGGCGCCGGATTCTTCCGTGATCTGGCGAATCGTCGCACCCCCCTTACCAATGATGTCGCGAATCTTGTCCTGATCCACCTTCAGCGTTGTCATACTGGGCGCGTTCTCAGAGGTAATCTCACGCGGTCCATCCAGCACTGTGTTCATCTGTCCAAGAATATGCAGGCGCGCTTCCAAAGCCTGCTCGAGGGCGCGCTCCATGATTTCTTCGTTGATACCTTCAATCTTGATATCCATCTGCAGCGCGGTCACGCCTTTGGCAGTGCCCGCTACCTTGAAGTCCATATCACCGAGGTGATCCTCATCGCCTAGAATGTCGGTAAGCACCGCGAACTGGTTGCCTTCCTTCACCAGACCCATGGCAATACCAGCCACCGGGGCAGACAGGGGTACGCCCGCCGCCATCATGGAAAGTGAACCAACACACACCGATGCCATGGAGCTGGAACCGTTGGATTCCGTGATTTCCGACACCACTCGAACCGTATAAGGGAATTCCTCTTCATCTGGCAACACGGCCGCAAGACCGCGACGTGCGAGTCGGCCGTGACCGATCTCTCGTCGGCCCGTAAAGCCAATGCGTCCCGCTTCACCCACCGAGTAGGGAGGGAAGTTGTAGTGGAGCATGAAAGGATCCCGACGCTCGCCTTCCAGCGCGTCAATAATCTGCGCATCCCGGGTTGAACCGAGCGTCACAGCGCCGACCGCCTGGGTTTCACCCCGGGTGAACAGCGCCGAGCCGTGCGCTTCGGGCAGGATATCCACTTCGCAGGCAATTGCACGAACAGTGCGGTTATCCCGCCCGTCGATACGCTGCTCACCTGCCAGGATACGACCCCGAACAATCTGCTTCTCGAGGCTCTTAAAGATGTCCTTGATGTCATCTTCCGCAGGACCATTGTCAGTTGCCAATTGAGCGACGACCTCATCCTTGATCTGTCCAACGCGCTCGTAGCGCGCGGTCTTCTCGGTGATGCGGTATGCCTCGCCGAGCGGGCCTGAGGCGGCAGCTGCGACCGCTGCCACCAATTCTGCGTCGGCTTCCGGCGCCTGCCAGTCCCAACGGGGCTTGCCCGCTTCGCTAATCAGCTCGTTGATTGCGTTGATCACCGTCTGCATTTCCTGATGCGCATACAGCACCGCACCCAGCATCTGATCTTCGGTCAGCTCCTTGGCTTCTGACTCCACCATCAGTACGGCGTCTTTGGTACCGGCAACCACCATGTCGAGCTGACTATCTGCCAAAGCCGCATAACCAGGGTTAAGGATGTAACCACTGGCTTCTGTGAAACCAACACGGGCTCCACCGATAGGACCATTAAACGGGCAGCCGGACAGGGCCAGCGCCGCAGAGGTGCCGATCATCGCGGGAATATCTGGGTCGGTATCCTTATCCGCCGACATGACCGTACAAACCACCTGCACCTCATTCATGAAGCCGACTTCGAACAGGGGACGAATGGGTCGGTCAATCAGTCGCGAAGTCAGCGTCTCTTTTTCACTGGGCCGCGCTTCGCGCTTAAAGAACCCGCCTGGGATTTTACCGACCGAGTAGCTTTTCTCGATGTAATGCACGGACAGTGGAAAGAACGCCTGCCCTGCCTTGGATTTTTGTTCAGCAACCACGGTACATAGCACGCTGGTGCTGCCCATGGTTACCATGACCGAGCCTGTCGCCTGTCGCGCAATACGGCCGGTTTCCAGCGTGACCTCATGGTCACCGTACTGGAAGATTTTCTTCACTACATTCACTTGTTTTCTCCAAATATGACGAGGCCGGCTCTAGCCCGGCCCAGACTGGCCCTCAGCGGCGCAGACCCAACCGCTTAATCAATTCCGCATAGCGGGCGGTGTCTTTTTGCTTGAGGTAGTCGAGTAACTTTCGACGCTGGTTCACCATGCGAATCAAACCACGTCGTGAGTGGTGATCCTGAGCATGATCCTTAAAGTGAGACTGCAGTTGCTCAATGTTTGCTGTGAGCAGGGCGACCTGTACTTCCGGGGACCCGGTATCGCCCTCAGACTGCTGATAATCCTTAACGATTTGCGCCTTGACGGCTGCTTCCAACGCCATAGTTCTCTCTCCAACCTGCTTGATGAATCGAGCCTATCCGTGCAGGTTTACAGACAGGTTCGTGGAAAGGCACTTGCCGCTTGTTTACTGGGCGAGAAGTCTCTTCGGGGCTAATTTCCCATCATCTCGCATGTCACCCACGCCGAGGAAAAGCCCCCCTGCATCAGCGATGCGCACCATACCACTATGGGGCCCGTTTGGCACTAGTACTGGTTGGCCCTGCCGAATGTAAAAAGTTGCGGTCTCAGACAGCGAAAGACGGGGTAAGTGCTGTATGCAGGACTCAATCGGCTGCAATAGTGCGTCCAAACCCGCAGCCGCGCCAACCTCCTTCACTGTGGTCAACTGCTCCGGCGTCACGCAGTCATCGAGGGCAAACGGCCCAGACTGGCATCGCCGCAGCGTCGCAACGTGTGCCGGCACACCTAGCGCAGCGCCGAGATCTTCGGCCAGCGTGCGAATGTAAGTCCCTTTGCTACAACGGACGTTTACATTGATACGCACATGCTCACCGGGCTCAAGGGACACAAGCTCGAAGCAATAAATATCCACGAATCTGGCGGCGCGCTCTACCTGCTCGCCCGCACGGGCACGCTTATAGAGTGGCTGTCCGTCGATCTTCAAGGCCGAGTACATGGGCGGCACCTGCTCGATAGCGCCGGTCAGTGTTGCCATCGCGTGTGTCACTGCGTCTTCCGTGAGGTGTGCGGCAGAGGCCTGCGCGATCACTGCGCCATCGCCGTCAGCAGTATCGGTACCCACACCCAGAACAAAGGTGCTGTCGTACACTTTGTCGGCGTCCAACAGAAACTGGGAGAACTTGGTGGCCTCGCCAAAACACAACGGCAGGACACCAGTCGCCAACGGATCAAGGCTACCGGTATGACCCGCCTTGGCGGCCCCGAAAAGGCGCTTGGCTTGCTGGAGCGCCGCATTCGATGACATGCCCGTTGGTTTGTCAAGCACCAACAGGCCATCTACCTGTCGCCCTTTTCTCCGACGCGCCACAGTCAATCTGCCGTTTCTGAAGCGTCTTCGGAGTTACCCGTATGGAGTCGCTCATCAGCCCGGCGTACCTCGCTGAGCAGTGTTTCCATGTCGCGACCTCGGCCTACACTCTCGTCAAAGCGAAAGCTGATTCTCGGGACGGTGCGCATAGTGGAGGCCTTGGCCAACTCGGAGCGGAGAAAACCCGATACATTGGACAGCACGGCTGTTACTGCCGCACGCTCCTCGCTCGACGCGTCGCTCATCAGTGTGAAAAACACCTTGGCGTGGCTCAGATCCCGACTCACTTCGACGCCCGTGAGGTTTACCTCCTGAACGCGAGGGTCTCGAACTGTGCTTTGCAACAGCCGCGCCAGCTCTTCATGCAGAAAATGACTGACGCGCTGAGTTCTCTCAAACTCCCTGCCCATGCTGACTAGAGTCAGAGACTGCGCGCGATTTCATTCACGTCAAACACCTCGATCAGGTCTCCGACTTTCACATCGGTATAGTTCTTCACACCGATACCGCACTCAGTCCCGTTGCGAACCTCGCTGGCGTCATCTTTGAAGCGGCGTAGCGACTCCAGCTCACCCTCGTAGATCACGAGGTTGTCACGCAATACGCGGATAGGCTTGGACCGGTACACGGTGCCCTCGACCACCATACAGCCCGCAATCAAGCCAAACTTGGGTGAGCGGAAGGTATCGCGCACCTCGGCGATGCCAACAATCTCCTCACGCATTTCGGGAGACAGCATCCCTGAGAGCGCCGCCCGGACATCGTCGATGAGATCATAGATCACGTTGTAGTAGCGAATCTCGATACCCTCGTTTTCTGCCGCCGCGCGCGCCTTACTGTCTGCACGAGCATTGAAGCCGATAATGACGGCTGAGCTGGTCATTGCGAGACTGATATCGGTTTCCGAGATACCACCTACACCACCAGAAACGATGTTGACCCTCACCTCTTCGTTGCCGAGATCGACCAAGGCGCCTTGCAACGCTTCGAACGAGCCGCGCACGTCTGCCTTGATAATGAGATTGAGCGTCTCGACTGATCCCGCCGTCATGGTCTCGAACATGTTGTCGAGCTTGGAGGCTTGTTGGCGCGCAAGCTTGGACGAACGCATCTTCTCCTGTCGAAAATCGGCGACTTCGCGCGCCTTCTTCTCGTTTTCGATAGCCACCACGGGGTCACCGGCGTCAGGCGTGCCGTCCAATCCCAATACCTCGACCGGGATACTGGGGCCCGCTTCCTTAATTGGCTTACCGTTTTCATCGAGCATAGCTCGCACACGTCCGTACTGCAGACCCGCAAGCAAAATGTCGCCCTGCTTTAGAGTGCCCTGCTGAATCAGGAGCGACGCAACGGTCCCTCGACCTGTATCGAGTCGGGATTCGATCACGATACCGGAGGCCGGCACATCAGCCGGTGCCGCCAGCTCGAGTACCTCTGATTGCAGCAACAGTGCATCCAGCAGGTCGCCAACACCCTGCCCGGTATGCGCCGAAACGGGGATGAACTGCGTGTCGCCGCCCCAGTCTTCGGGAATCAGGTCTTTTGCCGCCAGCTCCGTCTTCACGCGCTCGAGGTCGGCCCCTTCCTTATCGATCTTGTTGACAGCCACCACAATCGGCACATCCGCCGCACGCGCATGCTGAATGGCCTCCTCGGTCTGCGGCATCACGCCGTCATCTGCGGCCACGACCAAAATCACGATATCGGTCGACTTTGCCCCGCGCGCGCGCATCGAGGTAAACGCGGCATGGCCGGGGGTGTCGAGGAATGTGATCATCCCCTTATCCGTTTTCACGTGATAAGCGCCAATGTGCTGGGTAATACCGCCCGCCTCGCCGCTGGCGACGCGGGATTCGCGAATGTAGTCCAGCAGTGATGTCTTGCCGTGATCGACATGCCCCATCACCGTCACAACCGGCGCTCTCGGCGCCGGTGTGCCTTCCTGGCTGGCGAGAGTCTCCTCAAGGCGCTCCTCGACTTCTTCTGCACTCTTGAGCACCACTCTGTGTCCGAGCTCCTCGACTACCAGCGTCGCGGTGTCCTGATCCAGCATCTGGTTGATGTTGGCCATTACGCCCAGATTCATCAGCTCTTTAATCACCTCACCGGCTTTAACGGCCATTTGCTGGGCCAAATCGCCGACGGTGATGTTTTCCGGGACATTCACGTCGTAGATGATCTTTTCAGTGGGCTGCTCAAAGGCATGCTGGTTCGGCTCATCCGAGAGCTTCTTGCGGCGGCCTCCACGACGCCTTGCAACACCCGCCTCTGCCGCTTCCAGTTCATTCATGGAAAGGTTGTGGCCACGTTGCTTCCCGCGCGCACCGGGGACACCCCCGCGCTCCAGGCGGCCTCTACCCGGCCGGCGGCGCAGCTCGTCGCGGCTCGTCTTGGTGTTGTCGTCTTTTGACGGCGCGGCATGCAAGCGTTTGGGCTTGCGATCCGCATCTTTGGCGGCACCCGGTCCAGCCTGCTCCTCCGCCTGTCGCGCGGCCTCTTCGGCCTGCGCTTTGGCAGCGGCTTCGAGCTCCAGTTGCCGCGCCTGCTCCTCTGCCTTTCGGCGGGAGGCTGCGCGCTGCCTGAGCAGCTCCGGATCATCACTGTCAGATGAGGTATCTGTCGCACCCGCTACTTCAGCGAGAACTGGTTCAGGCGTGGCGACCTGATCCGCCACTTCTTGAGCCGCGTCGGCGCTGGCGTCGGCCTCTGGCTCGGTGCTCTCTGTATCCTCTCGCTTGACATAGGTCCGCTTCTTGCGGACCTCGACGTTAACTGTCCGCTTACCTGCTCCGCCAGCACGCAGCGTGCTGACTGACTTGCGCTTGAGTGTGATCTTTTTCGGAGCCCCGGCCCGCTCACCATGACTTTTTTTCAGGTGCGCTAGTAGCGTCTGCTTGTCTTCTTCAGACACCGCCTCATCGGCCGAGGCGTGCGGCAAGCCCGCATCCTTCATTTGCGAGAGCAACCGGTCTACCGATGCTCCCACCGTCTCCGCCAATTGCTCTACTGTCACTTGTGCCATGTCTCTCTCCCTAACCGCTCAGTACGTGAAGTGCTATGCCGCATGACTACGTCACGCGGTTGCCTCTTCCTCCTCAGCGAACCAAGGAGCACGGGCAGTCATAATCAGCTCTGCTGCGCGCTCTTGTGTCATTTCTTCAATATCCAGCAAATCGTCAACGCCCTGCTCGGCCAGATCTTCCATGGTGACAATGCCCTTACTGGCCAATACATAAGCCAGATGCCTGTCCATGCCGTCCATGTTCAGGAGATCCTCGGCCGGCTCATTAGCGTCTAGCTCCTCCTCGGAGGCAATCGCCATCGTGAGCAACGCGTCTTTGGCACGGGCCCGCAGCTCCTCAGAGATTTCCTCATCGAAGCCTTCGATCGCATTCATTTCCTCAAGCGGGACATAAGCAATCTCTTCAAGGGTGGTGAAGCCTTCCTCAACTAGAACGGTGGCAATATCCTCGTCGATGTCCAGCGCCACCATAAATCGTTCTATGACTTCTCCGGCCTCGGCCTCTTGCTTTTCAATCGCCTCATCTACG
Source organism: Halieaceae bacterium (assembly GCA_902623175.1). Classification (GTDB taxonomy): domain Bacteria; phylum Pseudomonadota; class Gammaproteobacteria; order Pseudomonadales; family Halieaceae; genus Luminiphilus. The sequence continues at coordinate 18,255 of CACNSR010000020.1, read as the reverse complement.
CTCATCACATTGATGATCCAGCCGGTCAGATCGGAGGCAAGGCGCACATTCTGACCGCCACGACCAATCGCTTGCGCGAGGTTATCCTCTGCCACCGCGACTTCCATGGTCGAGTTGTCTTCATCCACCACGATGGATTCCACCTCAGCGGGGGACATGGCATTAATCACCAATTGCGCGGCGTTGTCGTCCCAGAGAATGATGTCCACGCGCTCGTTATCGAGCTCGTTCGAGACCGCCTGAACCCTTGAACCCCGCATGCCGACGCAAGCGCCCACCGGGTCTATGCGCTGATCGCCCGTCTTGACCGCAATCTTGGCTCTGGAGCCAGGGTCTCTGGCTGCCGCTCTGATTTGTATGACGCCCTCGGAAATTTCTGGGACCTCAATCTTAAAAAGCTCCACCAGCATCTCCTGACAAGCTCTAGACAGAATCAGTTGCGGACCCCGGGCTTCTGTATTGATTTCAGTCAGGATTGCCCGCACCCGATCATTAATGCGGAACGTTTCACGGCCGACCAATTCTCCGCGGGGCAAAAGGCCTTCGGCGTTATTCCCCAGATCAACAATGATGTTGTCGCGGGTGACTTTCTTGACGGTACCGGCCAACAGCTCGCCTTCCCTGCCCCGATACTCATCCGCGATCTGGGCGCGCTCAGCGTCTCTGACGCGCTGAACGATAACCTGCTTGGCGGTCTGCGCCGCTATCCGGCCAAAGTCAACGTTTTCAACCACTTCCTCGTGATAGTCGCCCGGCTGCAATGCGGTGTTCACCTCCGCGGCCTCTTCGGTCGTAAACTGTGTGCCCAGAAGCGCCAATTCGGTGTCCGGCATCACTAACCACTGACGCTTGGTCACGTAGTCTCCGGATTCCCGATCAATCGTGACCCGAATATCGGCTTCTTCGTCGTAGCGTTTCTTGGTGGCAGTGGCTAGAGCCAGCTCTATCGCTTCGAAAATAATGTCCTCTGAGACGCCTTTCTCCGTTGATACCGCCTCAGCAACCATCAAAATTTCTTTGTTCATTGTTTCACTCTCGCTTTGATGCAAAGCCGCCAATCTGGTGCTTTCCTGTGGGGTAATACCCCTTCACTACTTGCCCTGACCGATCTCCAGTCGGGGATAAACCCTCGCGCGATCCACAGACCGCAAAGGCAGTTCAAATTCCTGATCGTCTACCATCACGACCACCGTCTCGCTGTTGATCGCAAGCAAGGTTCCTTTGTAGCGACGCCTACCTTCGACCGGCAATCTCAACCGGACATCAACCATTTCCCCTATGTAAGGGGAATAATGCGCGGGACTGAACAACAACCGGTCCACACCGGGTGAGGACACCTCCAGGGTGTACTCACCACTGATGGGGTCCTCAACGTCCAGTACCCCACTCAGCTGATGACTGACCGCTACGCAGTCATCCACGCTGATGCCCGCGTCCGCCTCTATATAAAGCCGCAACGTGGCGCGTTTGCCCGGGGAAATCAGCTCGATTCCCCACAGCACATACCCCATCGCCTCAACTGTCGGCTGCAAAAGCTGCGTCAATTGCGCTTCCTTGCCCGACATGCTTGTGTCCTCCCACCTACTTTTGTTTCAGCCACAAAAAAGCCCCAAAAGGGGCTTCCGAGGCGATGACAACCGAGCAACGAGCCGCCATCGAATTGGTAGCGGGGGCCGGATTTGAACCGACGACCTTCGGGTTATGAGCCCGACGAGCTACCAGGCTGCTCCACCCCGCATCAATACTCTCACTGAACGCCCCCTTTTCGCGGCTAAGCCTATTGCTTATTCACCGCCGGCGTTACGATAGTGCATGCACCACAAACAGAGGCGCCGGAGTATAGGAACCGCGGACCATGGCGTCAACCCGCATCAAACCAGCCCAATTGGGCGAAATATGGCCACTTTTGGCTGCAAGATAAATTTTAGCAAGGATCACGCGACCGCACCTCGCTACCCAGATACCGCCTCCAGTAGCGAGGTGATGTCGCGCCGCTCCTGCTCTGTCAGGTCCGGATGCCAAACATCAAAGATCAGCACGATGCGGTCATCTGCGCTGTTATTCCACGCTTCATGGTTAATGCTGTCGTCGAACGCCCAGACTTCCCCTCGCACGACATCGCGGCGCTCATCCCCTACCCTGAGACCACAGCCATCGGGCACCACCAGTGGCACGTGGCATATCAAGCGGCAGTTCAACAACCCGGTATGCGGGTCGATCCGAGCACCCGGCTTGAGTTTTGAGAACAACACCGACGGCGAGAACCCCTTTATTGCCGGCAGCGGCAACGCGTTCATCAGGGAGCTGACCGTGGGGCAGCTGGTCGACCATTCCGGGTCTTCGACGCCATCTCGCACGAGGAAGGCCGCCGTCCAGTTATCGTGATCTTTGAGCGTCTCGGGTGTCTGTCCGGGCAGTTCCAACCCGCCATGGATATAGGGGGTAAAAGCCTGCGTTCGGCTCACGAGAAAAGCCGTTAACTCAGCCTCTATGGCGTCGGTTGCCGCTTCGACCTCTTTTACCCATGGTAATTCCTTACTGGGATAAAAGGGTTGATAGGGCATATCGGGTAAATAAAAGGCATGGGGCTTTTGCGGAAACGGTTGAGCATCGTCCTCGCGCTTTGCCTTACCCATCAGCATGTCCAGCCCATGATTAAAGCGGGCGCTCGATGCATCGCGGTGATATCCCCCCGCCTGCAGCCTGTCCAACAAATGCGCCTGAAACGTCTCCGAAATCTGTTGCAATCTGCCCCGAATACGGACCAGATCCTGCTGCAGTTGCGGAGGAATATCGGCCAGGGTTGCCGCCAGCCTCATGACCAGGTTGTAGTGCGACACCGCTTGGCGTTGCTCATCCCGGCCCAAGAGCAGATCGCCCTTAATTATCAGTCCACGCAGACTGTGGGGCTCCCGCACCAGAACCTCGTCAACCGACACTTCGGCGGCCCAGTTGTCGCCCAGCACCAACAAAGCCAGCGTGAGCCCCAGCCAGCTCTTGGTGGTTGCAAGCCCCGCATCAATAGCCGCCTGAAAGTGGACCTGCGCCTCATCTGCGCGCGATGCCTGCAACGCTGCGATACCTGGACGAAAGTGATCGTCTTCCGTAGGGAATGCCACCGCTTGCCTCGTTATAATAGTGAGTCCATTTAAATCTTTAGTCTGCGCATTGTTGGTGTGCGCATCAAGCGGCTCATTATCAGGCATCAGGCCAACTTATATTCTGTCTGTCATACTTTGAGCCCGAATAGCTCGGAGGCGTAATGCTTCATTTCCCTCAAAGGAATAACGCAACTCCTCACCTGTATGCGGATGACACTGATGCGCCGCTGCCAGAGACACTGAACCCGAAGATCCGCTACGCATATTTTTCAACCATAGCCACAGGCGGGAAATCTCTGATTCAGTCATGCCGTGATTTATATCTGGGGCGAACTGTCTGCTACAAAACGCTAAAGCCTGAGTTTCAAAAAGACCCAACCGAAAACCTGCGCCTACTCCGCGAAGCGCGTATCTCCGCGATGCTTCAGCATCCAAACACGATGCCTACTTACGAGATCGGGAGAGATAATCGTGGGCACTACTTTTTCACAATGAAATTAGTCCACGGGTATACTCTTAGAGAGTTGTTTAACTATCGACAGCGTTACGATTTTTCACAGCTCATGAACGTAATCGTCCAGGTGGGTAATGCGTTAGGTTACGCCCACTCTGCTGGAGTGGTGCACCGTGACATCAAACCTGACAATGTATTAATCGGACCCTACGGTGAGGTCCTGTTGCTAGATTGGGGGCTTGCAAAGGTCTGGCACCGAGAAGGCGTCCCCGCATCTACCGAGAGCAACTTTCCTGATCTCAATATCGGCGTAGCGATGACCAGTGCTGGCAAGCTACAGGGGTCTGTGATGTACATGTCGCCAGAGCAAATCGATCGGGAACCAGACATTGATTCGCGATCAGACATCTACAGTTTGGGCGCGGTAATGTACGAGGCACTCACCGGGCGCACCCCTTTTACTGGTCAAGTGGTGAGAAAAATATTAGGGGACGTGCGCGACAAGGTGCCTGATGTCCCGTCTCACTTTGGAAATCTCGAGGTCCCGGAAGTGTTGTCTGAATTGACCATGAGCTGCCTTAGCAAAAATCCCAATGACCGACCCGGTTCGGCCGAGGAGGTTATCCGGATCATCCAACACAATTGGACGTCATAACAGCAACAAGCTCGATAACTGGCTGGGTATGCCAGTGTTTTTTCTCATCACGCAAATAAGGAAGCACGCTGGAAAATGTCCGGCCCCCATAGAACCTATACCTGCCATGGCACTCACATAGGTTACATCCGGCGAATCAACGAGGACGCTTTGTTTGTAAACGAAGCAGAAGGCCTATGGCTCGTCGCTGATGGAATCGGCGGCCATGTCGATGGCGACAAAGCGAGCGCGGCAGTCGTAGACCATGTGAAGAGTTACTGCCGAGGTAGTTCAGTTGAAGAGTGCTTAGCTGATATGAAGGAGAGGCTTCTCCAGGCACATCAGGCGTGCAAAAACATCGCGGGTGCGGGAATGTCCAGCACCACTGTTGCTGCTCTCATCATTTTTCAGTCCAAGGCCATCTTGATATGGGCTGGGGATAGCCGGATTTATCGCCTTAGACGCAATGAGCTAACGGTCCTGACCGAGGACCATAACCTAGCCCAGGAGCGATATAGGAGGGGGGAGTTGTCCCGTGACGCCGCGCAACGTCTACCGTCGGCAAATGTGCTTACCAGAGCGGTAGGCGTTCACCAAAATTTGCATCTTGACGCGGATATTACCGAAATCGAAGCAAACGACAGATTTCTCGTCTGCACAGACGGGCTGTATAGAGAGCTCTCGCTTAAGAAGATCCAGAGCATGTTAGGAGTGCCATTCGGTGAGCACATTCTCACTGCTTTATTCGATGAGGCCCTTCAAAAGGGCGGTAGGGATAACATCACTGGAATCGTGGTTGACGTTCGCTAATTTTCCTCTCTAGCGAGCTCAATCCCCATCTGTGAGGTATCACCGCAAACCTGATGCCAAGCTCAGAGACTTCCGTGTAGTGCACTAGCTGGTGTTGATGCAGATTTGCCGATTCATGGTTATTGGCTGTATTTGGAAGACTTACCCGTTTTGCATTTGATGGAATGGAACGTCATCGCAGAGACTCAAAAATATGAGCAGGGGCACCTCGACCACGTCGCGTTTTCTTGCGAAGGCTTAGAAGAGTTTATTCACAAACTTAAAAATCTAGACGTCCTGTATACGCGCCGAGATTTCAATATAGGTGGCGGAGTTTTTACTAAGCTCGAAGTAACTGATCTTGTCGGAAACGGCGCTGAATTGAACTGCAGTCAGTGAGTTTGCGGATATCGTTACGGCCCAGATACCTCAGGAGGTGATTTCCTGCGAAAAGACATCCCTCCCGAAAAAGCGAGAGGGATGGACTTGCTTTACTCTGAACCTCCAACTGCAGTGTATAAGGCGGATGGACCGCCAAAACACTTCATGATCGGATCATAGAGCTTATTTTCCAACTGTACGCCGCCGTTTCTTACATACAAATCATTATCGCTGCCCTTTACTGCGAGTGAGTCATGCCATCGCGCTTGATAGAAATCCAAACCGTCGGCCGGATTACCTTGCATTGGGTACCATCTATAGACACGAGCAGTGATTCCAACTTGATCAAGGAACTTATTCATGTCCGCGTCCGCTGCTGCCATTTTTTCTTGGGTTGCTCCGGGTAACCACGAGCAACCTGCAAAATCAACGACACCAGTGCTTAATGGAGCTTCCGCAACGTCCCTGACTCTTACCCAGGCGAGTTGTGAGTGAGAGTTGCATGGAATAACTGAGTCAAACTCTTTTTGAAGGTCGCCACCTTTTTCTAACCACTCTTCAAGAACGATACCTTGGTCAGAGAAGCTATCAGAGAATCCAACCCAATAAACGCCAGCATCAGATCCATCAGAGAAAAAGGGCGTTAGCACATGACCGGCATACGCCTTTGAATGATTTTTTTTGCCCACTTATCCCATTTCTTAGCAACTTTCATTAGGTCATCAATGTCTTTGCCCTCTGCAAAGTCACATGCATAAACCTCGACACCGCCATACGCAGGCATCGCCGCATGATTGTCCGCTTGACTCAACTGTGTAGCCATTAAGGCACTTATGGCTAGTGAAAATTGTAATGCTGATTTGACCATCAAAGGTTACCCCTATTTCTTAGTTAGCTGATTGCCCTACTGCAGTTAAAGAGCAAGGACATCCGTCAACAAAACTATCACGCAACCTCTCAAAGTGAATGAAGTTTTTATGACGGCCTAATTTGTCTGCGTGCATGCGGGAGACAAACCACCCGTCCGGCGAACGGCTAAGTACCCTCGTGATTGTGATGGTTACCACCCAGATACACCAGGGGGTGGTAATTGAAAACGGGTGATTCCCTCGATATGTTAATTGAGGGAGGGGACACATGCCCAAAGCGACCATCACGTGCTACTGCGGTTCATGTTCAATAACCCTAGCAGACGGGAAGGCCACATGCCTTTTTCAGTGTGGGTGCAACTCGTGCCGTCAGAAGATCCAGTTTGGACAGGCTAATGGTGGCCGGGAATGCTTGCCCCTACCCAAATTGGTCTACATGCCGTCCTTGATAGATGCCGTAGACGGACAGCACTTGATGCAGGCGTTTAAGCTACGGGAGAGTGCCGATTCAACTCAAATCTATTGCACCAGTTGCTGGGCGATTATTGGCGTAGATCATGTTGGTTACCCAGACCATATCTTTATGAATTTTCCGGAATTTTGTATTAACAATGGAGATTTGTCGGTGCCACTTGCCGCTTATATCAATATGTCTGACTACGGCGGTGATATAGGCCCCGAGCCGTTAGAAGACGTCCCATTATTTGAATCGGTCCGATACAGACAAGAGAGGGAGAGACTGTTCCGAATACCTGACCCAAAACGAACATTCGAGGGTCCCCACGACCCAGTGCAGGGCTACACGTTTCGTTCGTTGTTAGCTGAGATTGGGGCGCCGACCGCGCTTAGCCTTGAGGAAGGTGTCGATGTGGTAGCGACCGTGAGAGCTTGGTTGCAGGAGCGTTCCGACAGTCCGATTTAAATTCAAGCAACACCTGAGATATTTCAGACTTCAACGTCCAAGGGACAGAAGCTAACCGCCCTTACGATTGTGATGGTTACCGCCCAGATACATTAGGGGTGACGCCCTTGGCAACTTTATGGCGACGTTAATCTTGAGTTAATGTTGGACCGTCGCTTTAGAAGTCTAGGAATCGCATGGGAAAACGACAGAAAATAAAGAAAAAGATAAAAAAGAAAAGCCCTTCGAAGGCGCCAAGAGCAGGTGTGACGGACTTTGAAGTCGAAGCTTGCTTATCTTTCTTGCATGGCGGGTTTGCACACAAAGCTGAAAAGTCTGCTTTGAAATTAGTCGATAGATATCCAGCCGATAAAGTCAGCTGGTTAACTTTGGGGTCTATCCTGCAGGAAATTGGAAAAGCAAGTCAGGCACTGCAGGCATTTAAACGCGCTGTCTCCATAGACGATAAGGATCCTGAGACGCACTTCAAGGTTGGCTTAGCATATCTTGATCTGGATGTTTTTCGAGAAGCGGAAGATAGCCTCTCGCGCGCAGACGAGCTCTCTCCTCATTCAGCGCTTGTAAACTACCACTTGGCTATTGTGCGCCAGCACATGAATCTCCCTGATCTGGCCGAAGAAAATTACCGGGCCGCTATAGCTAGCGATCCAAATTTTGCACAGGCACACAATAATTTGGGTGGGCTACTAGAAAAGACAAATAGACTGGAGGAAGCGGAGGAGCAATATCGAAGAGCAATACTCATCGATGGCCGCTACGCCCTGGCCCACAGTAATCTGGGTACGCGTTTTATGGCGAAAGGAGATTACGCAAAGGCTTTGAAATATTTTGATAACAGCGCTGAATTGCTGAGAGTCAGGACCGAGAGCAATCCAGACCCGATTGAAGCCTTCCAGGCCATTAGCAAAGCTAAAGTTAAGCACGATATCCAGCAGCTTGAGTATTTAATTTCGGTCAATCTGGGAGAGAAGCACGGTAAGCTCAGCGAGCTAGTTGACCGCCTAAGAATGGTGTTAAAAGACACTCAATGGCCCTCAGAGACGGCGGTAATCCGCCTCGGCAATGAACACTTGGAATTGTTGGCGCCGTTCTATAACCGACTAATTTACAAAGATTCAGCCCCAAGTATCGAAACTGGAGCCTTGAATGAAGAAATAAAGGAAAATGATATTACAGAACGTTATTTGGAGCACGAATTCGGCGTGGTTTGCATCGATGCTCTTTTGAGTGAGACTGCGCTTCGATCTTTGAGAGAGTATCTTTTGCGAAGCACCATTTGGTTCCACATTAAAAAAGGTGGTTACCTTGGAGCTCACGTTAACGAGGGATTGGCTTGTCCGCTACTGTTTCAGATAGCCGAAGAGCTGAGCCTTAAGTTTCCTAAGATTTTTAAAAATCATCGTTTAAACCACATTTGGGCGTACAAATACGATAGCGATGCTGCGAAAGGTGAAAGTGACCTGAGTGGCATAAAAATTCATGCGGACTTTGCGGCGGTGAATGTCAACTTTTGGGTGACTCCAAATGAAGCCAATCTAGACCCCTCGACCGGAGGCTTAATAGTTCATCACGTTGAGGCTCCCTTAGACTGGGACTTCGAGACCTTCAACAATAACTCGACCGAAATTTATAATGTGATCGAGAAGCAGGGCCGTGGACAAAGCATTATCCCCTACAGGGAAAATAGAGCGGTCGTATTTAATTCCGATCTATTTCACGAGACTGATTGTTTCGATTTTAGGCCTGACTACCAAAACCGGCGAATTAACGTCACTATGCTTTTTGGAGATAGACAGCACCAAGCAGGCTAGCTCGCAAAAATGCGAAAAACTGTGTCGTTATTCTGCACTGTATCCTTTTAGACCAATCTTTGTCGGAGAAACGATAACGAAAAGACGGTCTTCACGAGGTTAGAAAAACAGAAAATACATAGGAAACAGACACTTGGAGTCGTTGTTCCGCTTTGATATGGTGCGGAAGGCGGGACTTGAACCCGCACAGCCATAGGCCACTACCCCCTCAAGATAGCGTGTCTACCAATTCCACCACTTCCGCTTATTAACCGGTCACTCCCCTCTGGACGGGGGTGCATCGTCAAAGGGAATATCGCCCTCGGACTCAAAATCGATATTTGGCACGTCGTTGTCAAGGACTTCTGTCTCAACCGACTCATAGACTGGCACTTCGAATCCCAGATCATCCTCGCTCGCAGTGCGATTGTCCGCAATCACCGCCAGACCAAAACTACTGATAAAGAAGATTGCCGACAGCCATGCAGTCATCCGCGTCAGCGCATTGCCGCTACCCGCGCTGCCAAACAACGTCTGGGATGCACCCGCGCCGAATGAAGCGCCAATATCTGCTCCTTTGCCGCGCTGCAACAAGATCAGCGCGATCAGCGCCAACGCGACCAGCAGATGTACCATGAGCGTTATCTGTTCCATGATTCTTTCCACCTCTGCGCCGGCCACCGGCGCCCATCTCAGGGCGCGAGATCATACCGGTCACGTATCCGTGCCGCAACTGAACTAATGCGCCTGCCGGATCGCCTCGGCGATACCATCAGCCAGACGGTGATTCTCCCCTGCATCGGCGCCCTCAATCATGACCCTGATGAGCGGCTCAGTGCCCGAGGGACGGAGAACCAAACGACCCCGACCTAATAGCACATCCTCTACCCTCTTACTCTCAGCGACCGCAGCCTCACAGTCTTCCAACACAAAACCCTCCGGGACAGGTACGTTTATCAACGTCTGAGGTAATTTGTGTAGAGCACTTTTCAGCGCCAAAAGACCCTCACCAGAAGCCGCGATGGCCGCCACAATCTGAAGTGCGGCCACGATGCCATCGCCGGTCGTGGTGAGATCGCCACAAATAATATGTCCGGAAGCCTCGCCACCCAGAGACCAACCCCGCTCAGCCATGACTTCAAGGACGTAGCGGTCGCCCACCTTTGCACGCACCAATTCGATGCCCTTATCCGCCAGCGCCCGCTCCAGACCCAGGTTGGACATCAGCGTGCCTACTACCCCTTCGGGCAGCCGGCCCCGTTGCACACGATCATTGGCAATCACATAGAGGAGCTCATCGCCATCCACGACCGTACCGTCGGCGGCGACGCACTGCACACGGTCGCCGTCACCGTCAAACGCAATACCCAGATCCGCCTGCTCGCTCAGCACTCGCGCTTGCAGTGTGGCCGGGGATGTCGACCCGACATCGCAGTTGATGTTGTAGCCATCGGGCTCGGCACCCATCACCACCACGGTTGCCCCCAGCTCCGTAAACACCTGAGGGGCGACCTGGTAGGTGGCACCGTGGGCGCAGTCTAGGACTAACCGCAGTCCCCTCAAGCTCAACGCTTCGGGAAACGTGTTCTTACAAAACTCTACATATCTGCCGGGTGCATCCACCATTCGCGCGGCCTTTCCCAACTGCGCTGATGGTACGGTATTCATGGGCTCTGACAGCATTCGTTCAATCTCGAGCTCAAGATCATCCGATAACTTGCGCCCGTCAGCGTCAAAGAATTTGATGCCGTTATCGGTATAGGCGTTGTGAGAGGCACTGATGACGATCCCGGCCGACGCTTTTTGACTGCGGGTCAACATAGCCACCGCGGGTGTGGGCATGGGGCCCAGCAGCGTGACACGCGCCCCGGCTGCAACCAGTCCCGCTTCCAGCGCTGATTCGAACATGTAGCCGGACACCCGAGTATCCTTGCCAATTAATACATGGATCTCACGCTCCGCCGAGGCGAATACCCTTCCGGCGGCCCACCCGAGCTTGAGCATAAAGTCCGCCGTCACCGGGTATTTGCCGACCTCACCACGGATGCCGTCGGTTCCAAAAAACTGTCTGCTCATGATGGTTCGCTCAGGCTCAGTGCGTGCCTCGTTGTTTGCCACATGGATAGTGCATCGAATGTGGCAGCGACATCGTGAACTCGCACTATACGCGCCCCGCGCTCCACTGCCATCAGCGCTAAAGCCACGCTGGCAAACATGCGCTGCTCCGGCGGTCGATCTAGCACGGCACTGATCATGGATTTGCGTGACAGTCCGACCAAAATAGGTTGGTCCTGATTGCATAGGACTTCGAGCCGTGCGAGCAGTTCAAAGTTTTGCTCAGCCGTTTTGCCAAATCCAAAACCCGGATCAATGATTACCCGATCAAGATCGATGCCAACGCTTCTCACGTCAGCCAGGCGCCGGCTCAAGAAGTGAGAAATATCCTGCAGCACATCGCTGTAGGTTGGGGCCGTCTGCATCGTGCCGGGCTCCCCCTGCATGTGCATCACACAGAGCGCCAAGCCGCTCTCCGCTGCCGCCTGCAGTGCCTGCGGGCGCTGGAAGCCGCGCACATCGTTCAGGAGCCCTGCGCCGCATAGAGCAGATTCCCTCATTACGCTGGGTGTGCTGCTATCCACCGAAATAATCGTGTCACAGTGTTGGGCGAGTGCTTCCACCGCAGTAACCACTCGGTCCAGCTCCTCGGCCTCGCTGACCGCAGCGGCGCCCGGACGAGTCGATTCACCGCCGACATCCATAATGTCAGCACCCTCGGCCAGCATTTGCTCGGCACGCGCCAAAAGCGCGTCGGTGTCGACGCGTCCATCGCGGTACAGCTGTCCGCCATCGGAAAAAGAGTCCGGGGTGACGTTGAGAACACCCATGATGCGCGGACGGCTAAGGTCTAGCATGCGCGCACCACAGGGGACGGCCTTGACCATCTTAAAGACTGCTCCTCAGCAAAGAGCCGTAGCGACGGGATCAGTGCTCGGTCGCAGCGCCGCCAATCGGGTTGCCGGCTGACTCGACCTCGCTTTCATCAGGAGGCGCGCCTTTGTCGTCACCAGACCAGTCAGACGGCGGTCGAGGCGCCTTGCCTTCCATGATGTCGTCGATTTGCTCAGCGTCGATTGTCTCATACTGCATCAACGCATCAGCCATCATGTCGAGCTTGTCGCGATTGTCCTGGAGCAACTTGTGCGCCTTGTCGTAGCAATCGTCAATGATACTGCGCACCTCCCGATCAATCGCCAGAGCCGTCTCATCAGACATCGCCTTGGAGGGTTGTCCCGCGCTGCGCCCCAGAAAGACCTCTTCACCGCCCTCGTCATACATCAGCGGACCCATGGTCTCCGACAAACCCCACTTGGTGACCATATTCCTTGCCACTTCGGTCGCGCGCTGGATGTCATTGGATGCACCCGTGGTGATACCTTCTTTCCCCAGCGTCATTTCCTCGGCAACGCGGCCGCCAAAAAGGCTGGTGATCTGCGAAATGATGTGGCGCCGGCTATGGCTATAGCGATCTTCCTCGGGGAGGAACATAGTCACCCCTAACGCTCGGCCACGAGGAATAATCGACACTTTATAGACCGGGTCATGCTCTGGCATCAAGCGGCCAACAATGGCGTGTCCCGCCTCGTGGTACGCGGTGTTCCGCTTTTCCGCCTCGGACATCACCATTGACCGGCGCTCGGCACCCATCATGATCTTGTCTTTGGCCAACTCAAACTGGTTCATGCCAACTAAACGAAGGCCCCCACGCGCGGCAAACAGGGCGGCTTCATTGACCAAGTTCGCCAGATCCGCACCCGAGAAACCGGGCGTTCCGCGCGCGATTTTAGAGGAATCAACGTCCTCTGACAGCGGCACCTTGCGCATGTGCACCTTGAGAATCTGTTCCCGCCCACGAATGTCCGGCAGACCCACTACCACCTGACGGTCGAACCGACCCGGACGCAGCAAAGCGGGGTCCAGTACATCCGGTCGGTTGGTCGCGGCAATCACAATCACGCCGTCATTGAGTTCAAAGCCATCCATCTCCACGAGGAGCTGGTTCAGGGTCTGCTCACGCTCATCGTGACCGCCACCCAAGCCCGCACCACGATGGCGCCCTACCGCATCGATCTCGTCGATGAAGATTATGCAGGGCGACTGCTTTTTAGCTTGCTCAAACATGTCGCGAACCCGGGACGCACCCACGCCTACGAACATCTCGACGAAGTCAGAGCCAGAGATCGAGAAAAACGGCACTTTGGCCTCGCCGGCGATCGCCTTGGCGAGCAAGGTCTTACCGGTTCCGGGCTGGCCCACCATGAGCACTCCCCGCGGGATGCGACCGCCCAACTTCTGGAAACGACTGGGGTCACGCAAAAATTCAACCAGCTCCTGCACGTCCTCTTTGGCTTCCTCAACCCCCGCCACATCGGCAAACGTCGTCGTGATTTGGTCTTCACCCAATAGCTTGGCTTTGCTCTTACCGAAGCTCATTGGGCCGCCACGGCCCCCTGCTCCACCTTGCATCTGCCGCATGAAAAACATGAAAACAGCGATAATGAGCAAGATCGGGAAACTCGCAATCAGCAATTGCGTCCAGACAGACTGCTGTTCGGGCTGCTTGCCCTCTACCGTCACGTTGTGCGCCAGCAGGTCATCCATCAGCTTCGGATCTTCGACCATAGGGCGAATGGTTTCAAAGCTGCTGCCGTCTTTGCGCCGCGCAGAAATGGTCAAGCCATCAACCAGAACTTTGGACAGCCGGTCGGCCTGCACTTCGTTAATAAACTCTGAATAACCCACCTGCTCAGTGCTGCTGCGCAGATTAAAGTTATTGAAAACCGAGAGCAGCACTGCGGCAATCAACAGCCACAGCAGCAGATTCTTAGCCATATTGTTCACAACGAGTCCTCTCGGTTCCTGGACGCGCGATCCTCGCGCGGCCGCACAGTATAACGCTTTAGCCGAAAACCCCTAAAACCAATGTTTTTCGGGCCCTTTCGCCCGACTTGGGGCCCTTTTCCGAAATTTCAACCCCTCTGGCACCGATTCCAAGCCCTCAGCATCCCTAACCTCGGGCCTTCAAATTGCAGTCACTCGCCGCTATTGAACCCGGAGGCCACTACATACATCTCCCGCGATCGTGGCCTCGAGGCCGCTGGCTTACGAGATATTACGCGGGTGAAGCACCCGCGGATTTCGCGGAACCAGGCCTCAAAGCCCTCGCCCTGAAACACTTTGGCGATAAAAGCGCCACCCGGTGCCAGCGAGGTGGTCGCCAGTTCTGTCGCCAGCTCAACTAAATACATCGCCCGTGGCTGATCTACTTCGGTCATACCACTCATATTGGGGGCCATGTCGGACAACACCACATCCAAAGGCTGATTGTTAAGTTCCGTCATGATCCGCTCATAGGTCTCCAGCTCTGTAAAGTCACCCTGAACGAAACGCACATCGGGCAGCGTGTCCATGGGTAGGATATCGCTCGCCACCATGCGTCCGTGAGCGCCGACCCACTCACCCGCTACCTGCGACCAACCACCAGGCGCACTGCCAAGATCAAGCACTGACATGCCGGGACGAATGATCTGGTCTTTGTCATTGATCTCCTTAAGCTTGTACACGGCCCGGGAGCGGTAACCCTCTTTCTGCGCGCGCTGCACGTAGACATCGTCATGATGCTCCTTCAGCCAGGCCCGGCTAGATGATTTTTTCTTACCCATCTTCCTTTGTCCAATGCCACCTGCTCGCACAACATAACGTTACACTAGCGACTGTAACGTGATAAATCGACGAGCCCTTAATGACCCCTCCCACTAGTAAGGAGTTACGCCAGCTCCGCGCACAGGCTCATTCTCTGAAACCGGTCGTCACCCTGGCCGGGAAAGGACTGACGCCATCCGTGTTGGAAGAGCTCAATCGCGCGCTCAATGATCATGAGTTGATCAAGGTCAAGATTGCGGTCGGTGATCGGGAACAGCGTGAGTCCGCGATAGGAGAGCTCTGCGCGCAGAGTCAGGCCTTTCTGGTGCAACGAGTGGGTAACATTGCCACGTTGTTGAAACTCAACCCCCAGGCTGATCCTCGGAAGTCCAATCTGCATCGCAGCCGATGACCCGGTGAACTATGGCGGACATTCTCGAATTCCCCACGCGCGAAAAGCAGGCCTTCTCCTTTTTGCAGGAACAGCTCTCTCAGTTACTGAGTAGCAAAGGCGCTGATCAGACTCTAATCGACTTCGCCATTGCGTCACTGACCGATGCCTATGGGGAGCTCCAGAAAGAGTCGGATTGCCACTTTGAGGTGCGCCTGCCGGGTCAACTAACGGAACAAGAAGCCTTGCGTCTTCAGGAAGATATCGGAGCTGGGATCGAACAGCTGCGCAAGGAACACCATGACCTGACGCTCAGGTTGGCCGCGCGCTTGATGCTCACCGAGTTGCGACTGTTCCAGCGCGAGCGTGAGGACTAAGGCCGCACGCCCGGAAAGAAGGACGCTACCGCCCTAACTCTCTGATAAAACCCGCGGAGTGGAGCTCAGCCCAAGAGACCGGTCACCTGAAGGAGCTCCAGCACTAAAAAGCGGATCCTACGACCAATGAGCATGCTTCTCAGGAAGTCTAGAGGTGTGCGACGGCGTCGATCTCGTAAGTCACGTCCCCACCCGGTGCATTCACCGTGACCTCATCGCCCTCCATTTTCCCGACCAACGCGCGGGCTATCGGTGAGTTCACTGAAATCAGGTTGGCTTTGGCGTCAGCCTCATCCTCTCCGACGATGCGGTAGGTGACGGCACGATCGTCATGAACGTTAATCAACGTCACCGTGACGCCAAAAACCACCTTGCCTGTGGCCGGGATGGTGGTCACGTCAATAATCTGGGCATGGGACAGCTTGTGCTCGAGCTCCTGAATTCGCCCCTCAGCAAAGCTTTGTTGCTCTCTCGCGGCGTGATACTCCGCGTTCTCTTTTAGATCGCCATGCTCGCGCGCTTCGGCAATTGCCCGCGTGATCCGCGGGCGATCGACCTTCTTAAGACGCTCTAGCTCTTCTCTGAGGGCCTGCTCGCCCTGCACTGTCATCGGAACGCGGTTCATACGGCAATGCTCTCATGCAAATCCTGAAGACGCCGCACGGTGATGTCTGTCTCCTGCTCGAGCGCCATGCACACCGCTTCGGCAGCTGCGAGTGTCGTGGTGTAAAACACTTTGTGCTGCTCGGCGCTGGCACGGATCGAAGCCGAATCCAAAATAGCTCGGCGACCCTCTGTCGTATTGATAATCATGGCGGCTTCATCGTTCTTGATCAAATCAACGATGTGCGGGCGACCCTCGGCCACCTTGTTCACGGTCCGGACTGCCAGCCCCGCCGCTTCCAACGCGCTCGCGGTGCCACCGGTGGCTGCTAGCGTGAAGCCTTGAGCGACGAGTCGTCTCGCCACGTGCACCGCTGCCGGCTTGTCGGCGTCGCGCACACTAATTAAACACAAGCCTGAAGTGGGCGGGTCATCGCCAGCGCCCAGTTGCGCCCGGGCGAAGGCAGCGGCAAACGTCTCACCGGTCCCCATGACCTCACCCGTAGATTTCATCTCGGGACCCAAGATCGGGTCGGTGCCCGGAAACTTGTTAAAGGGTAGGACCGCCTCTTTCACGCTGTAGTAGGGCGGGACGATTTCTCTGGTCACGCCCTGGCCGTCGAGGCTTTGACCGGCCATGCATCGAGCCGCCACCTTCGCCAGTGACACACCGACTGCCTTAGAGACAAACGGTACGGTTCGTGAGGCACGCGGATTGACCTCGATCACATAGATCTCATCGTCCTGCCAGGCCAACTGAACGTTCATCAATCCGCAAACGCCGAGTTCCAGCGCCATCTTACGCACCACATCGCGCATGGATTCCTGTACATCGGCCGGCAGGCTGTAAGGAGGCAGTGAACAGGCAGAGTCACCGGAGTGCACGCCGGCCTGTTCGATGTGCTGCATAATGGCGCCAATCACGACCTGTTCGCCGTCACTTACGGCGTCGATATCGACCTCAATCGCCGCACTTAGGAAGCGATCCAGCAGCACGGGCGAGGCCTCGGAGACGCGCACGGCATCGTTCATGTAGCGCAACAGATCTTCCTCGCGATATACGACCTCCATCGCGCGACCGCCAAGGACGTAGGATGGCCGCACCACCAGCGGGTAACCAATGTCAGCTGCCGCCGCGACCGCCGCCTCGACACTGCGCACCGTCGTATTCGCGGGCTGGCGGAGCGACAGGGCCTGGATCATTTGCTGAAACCGCTCCCGGTCCTCCGCGCGATCAATTTGATCGGGCGTCGTACCGATAATCGGCACCCCTGCCGCCTCAAGCGCGCGGGCCAACTTGAGCGGTGTCTGCCCACCAAACTGCACGATCACCCCGGTGGGCTGCTCGAGCTCAACGACCTCGAGCACATCCTCCAGTGTGACCGGTTCAAAGTAGAGTCGGTCCGAGGTGTCATAGTCAGTCGATACCGTCTCGGGATTGCAGTTCACCATGATGGTCTCGTAACCATCCTCGCGCATCGCCAGCACCGCATGGACGCAGCAATAGTCGAATTCAATCCCCTGCCCGATGCGATTTGGACCGCCACCGAGGACCAATATTTTCTCGCGCTCACTGGGTGCCGCCTCACATTCCTCTTCATAAGCGGAGTACATATAAGCGGTCGAGGCCGCAAATTCGGCGGCACAGGTATCGACTCGCTTGTAGACGGGTCGGATGTCCAGCGACCACCGGCGCTCGCGCACTAAGGATTCGGTCGTACCCAACAAATCGGCGATACGCTTGTCGGAAAAGCCCCGGCGCTTGAGCCCCCACATGAGGCTGTGATCAATGCCGTCGGCGGTCAGCCCGGAGAGTTGCGACTCCCAGCGCACGATGTCGTTAATCTGGATTAGGAACCAGGGGTCAACACCCGAGTAGCCGTAAATCTCCTCTAGCTCGAACCCGGCACGAACGGCATCCGCCAGGTACCAGATCCGATCTGCTCCCGGGTTCGTCAGGCGGTCCACCAGTTCGGAGCGGGAGTCTTCGTCCACCACCTGCATGCGCGGTTCAAAACCGGCCGAGCCAACCTCGAGTCCGCGCAGGGCTTTTTGCAACGACTCCTGAAAAGTGCGCCCAATGGCCATGACTTCGCCCACCGATTTCATCTGGGTGGTCAGTCGCGGATCTGCGGTAGCAAATTTCTCGAAGGCAAAGCGCGGGATCTTAGTCACCACATAGTCGAGGGCAGGCTCGAACGAAGCGGGGGTCACGCCGCCTGTAATGTCGTTCTCGAGCTCATC
>CACNSR010000019.1 GCA_902623175.1 Halieaceae bacterium | reverse complement strand
TGACCCGGGACTATTCCGCTTCGACGCCTCGGTCGCCTCGGTCTTTCCGGATATGATCAATCGCTCCGTGCCGGGCTACGCCACTGTGGTGGGCATGACCGGTACCCTCGCTGCGCAGCACGCCCGTCCGGGTTCGCGGATTTATGATTTGGGATGCTCCTGGGGGACGTCGCTCCTATCAGTGGCACGGGAACCCGCCTGTGAGCGATGCGAACTCATCGGTGTCGATAATTCCGAGTCGATGCTGGAGCAGGCAAGTCGTCACCTCGCGCAATTCCCGGAGGCCAGCCGCATTCAGCTCCAACACGCGGACGTGCTCGATACCCAGCTCGATAATACCAGCGTGGTGATCATGAACTACACGCTCCAGTTCATCCCCATTGACGAGCGCGAGGCTCTCCTGAAGCGGATTCGTGAGGCGATGGTGCCGGGGGACGTGCTAATTCTTTCAGAGAAACTCACTATACCGGACCCGCGTTTGAATGATTACCTGATTGACCTGCATCACGATTTCAAGCGCCAACAAGGGTACAGCGACCTCGAGATTGCCCAGAAACGGCAAGCGCTGGAAGATGTGCTGGTGCCTGAGACACGGGAATCGCATGTCGCACGCCTTAACACTGTTGGTTTCAGCCGTTGCGATATCTGGTTCCAGTGCCTAAACTTTGGGTCGCTCATCGCCATCGCATGATCTCCCTGTCCCCACTCGAACATAAACTTCCCCCGGAGCTCGCCAGCGACTGGGAAGCCTTGAACGCGCGCTGGCAAGACGGCCCTCTCACCGATTGGCTGCCGCTGTTACCCGAGCAGTTCAATACGGGTTTGTCTCCGGCTCGCTACGGTGATCTCCCTCGCTGGCGGGACGCCCTCGGCTCTCTGCCATTACTCCCGACCGCAGGCATACAGCTAGCTACAGCGCGCGTCGGCTTATCGGGCACCGCTCCGGCCGAGACGATGGACGCCTTGCACAGCGCTTTGATGGGACTCCACCCCTGGCGCAAAGGGCCTTTTGACCTCTGCGGACTGCATATCGATACCGAGTGGCGGTCCGACTGGAAATGGGATCGTCTAGCCAATGCGATCGCGCCGCTTGATGGCCGCCGGGTGCTCGACGTGGGCTGCGGTAACGGCTACCACTGCTGGCGCATGTTAGGCGCCCGGGCAACGGAGGTCATCGGCATCGATCCCACGCCACTTTTCATCTTGCAGTTCAAAGCACTTCAATCCTATTTACAGCAGCCGGGCATCCACGTCTTACCCGTGACGCTGGAAGCGATGCCCGAGCACTTGCCCGTGTTCGACACGGTATTTTCCATGGGCGTGCTGTATCACCGGCGGGACCCCATGGAGCACCTGATGAGCTTGAAGCACAAACTGGCACCCGGAGGGCAACTGGTACTGGAAACCCTGGTGATCGAGGGCGATGATGATGCCCTGCTGGAACCCAACGGGCGATATGCTCGCATGGGCAATGTCTGGAAACTGCCGAGTCCCGTCCTCACCGCGCGCTGGCTCAAGCACGCGGGTTTTAGCGAGATCGAGATCGTCGACGTGGGTGCCACCTCGTTAGAAGAGCAGCGGCGCACGCCCTGGATGACGTTTCATTCGTTGGAAGAGTTTCTGGACCCCTACGATCGCACCCGCACAGTTGAGGGCTTCCCCGCCCCATGTCGGGCGATCCTGACAGCCAACGTCATTTGAGCGCTGATCAGCTCTAACGCGTTCTGCTGACCCAGTTCGACGGGCGACACTCGCGGGTCAGTGGCCTACTAGAGGCGGCCATGCCCGGATTTATTGAAGTTGCTTCTGCTCTGCCGAGGCGTCGAATACGATATCGAACACCTCGCGAAAGCTGCGCACAAAATGCACCGTGATGCCCTCACGCAGGTAATCGGGCAACGCCTCATAATCCCCCTTGTTGGCAAAGGGCAGGATGACCTCGGTGATCCGCGCGCGCCGCGCGGCAATAACCTTTTCGCGAATTCCGCCCACTGCCAGCACCTGACCCGTGAGCGTCAGTTCCCCGGTCATAGCCAAAGGTCGGGGTGAGCGCTCCCCGCGCGCCAGCGACACCAGAGCTGTCGCTATTGTGATGCCGGCACTGGGGCCATCCTTGGGCGTCGCGCCTTCGGGCACGTGCAGGTGCACCATCGACATATCAAAAAAATCCGTCTCGCAACCAAACTCCCGGAGACGCGCTACGACATAACTGTAGGCAATCTCGGCGCTCTCTTTCATCACCTCGCCAAGCTGACCGGTCAACTTGAAGCCCCGGTTTAGGGTATGGATCTTGGAAGACTCGATGCTGAGCGTCGCCCCACCCATCGCTGTCCAGGCGAGCCCAGTGATCACCCCTCGGCCACGTGGAGCGCGCTCCGGTTTGAATCGCGCCTGACCGAGAGTCTCCTCGACCTCTCGCTTACCAATGCGCACTCGCTTGGTGTCTTCTTCAACCATTTTCAGGATGGACGCGCGCACCAGCGCGCTGAGCCGCTTTTCCAATCCCCGCACGCCTGCCTCCCGGCTGTAGGCATCGATGACCAAACGAATGGCGGCGTCGTTGATGCGGATCTGATTAGGTTTCGCACCGTGGCGCTCGAGTAACTTTGGCCACAAGTGATTTTTGGCGATCGCCAGTTTTTCTTCGGCGATATACCCCGACAGCCGGATCTCTTCCATGCGATCGAGAAGCGGCCCGGGAATCGTATCGAGTTGATTAGCAGTGCAGACAAACAAGATTTTGGACAGGTCCACACGCAGATCAAGATAGTGATCCAGAAACTCGCTGTTTTGCTCAGGGTCGAGCACTTCTAGTAGGGCAGACGCCGGGTCGCCTTGAAAGGACGCCCCGACCTTGTCGATCTCATCGAGCATGATCACCGGGTTGGCGACCTCCACGTCTTTCAATGCCTGCACGAGTTTTCCCGGCATAGCCCCCACATAGGTTCGCCTGTGACCCTTGATCTCGGCCTCGTCGCGCATGCCGCCCAGACTGAACCGATAAAATTTGCGACCCAGTGCCGCAGCAATAGATTTACCGATGCTGGTCTTACCCACGCCAGGCGGACCGACCAGCAACAGAATGGAACCATCGATGCTGCCCTTAAAGGCGCCGACTGCCAGAAACTCAGTGATGCGAGCCTTCACGTCATCCAGTCCATCGTGATGCGCCTCAAGCGCAGCGCGCGCCTGTTTTAGGTCCAGATTGTCTTCTGAATGCACGCCCCAGGGTACGGAGGTCGCCCAGTCCAGATAGTTGCGGGTCACGCCGTATTCGGGGGACCCCGACTCGAGCACTTTTAGTTTGCTGAACTCTTCCTCGATGCGGTCCCGCACTTTTTGCGGCGGGTGCAAATTTTCAAGCCGCTGCTGGAAGCGCTCGAGATCTGAGGTGTTGTCGTCTTTGGAAATCCCGAGCTCCTTCTCGATCACCTTCATCTGCTCACGTAGAAAGAATTCACGCTGATTCGCGGAGACCTGCTCATTCACCTGGGTCGTGATTTGACCCTGCAGCGTGGCCACTTCTTTCTCACGCTTCAGAAGCTCCAGCACTCTCGTCATGCGTTGCGTCAAGGGCAGCGTCTCGAGGATCTCCTGTAATTGATCGCCACTTGCCGTGGTGAGTGCCGCCGCAAAGTCGGCCAACAGGCTCGGCTGGTTGGGATTGAACTGACCAATGTGTTGCTTGAGCTCCTCGCTGTAGAGGGGATTCAGTGGCAGCAATTCCTTTATCGCCGCGATGACCGCCATAGCGTAGGCCTTGATCTCATCGCTCTCACGGTCATCCTGACTCCGTGGGTACTCGACCTGGGCAACTAGAGGCCCTTGGTCATTCAGCCAGCGCACGATGCGGAAACGACGCAGCCCCTGCGCCAGAAACTGGCCGCCATGCTCTGCCATGGGCGGCCGGTGCAGTCGCACAACACAGCCGGTGGTCGGGAATTGTTGCGCGGTGGCTTTTCCGGGGTCAGGTTCGTCTACGAAGGCAAGACCCAATAGCCCGGAGCCCTGCTGCGCAATGGCATCCAATGTCGCCTGCCAGTTATCGGGGCTGAACGAGATCGGCTGCACTTGTCCGGGGAAAAAGGGTCGGCCGGGTAAAGGCAATAACACCAACGTATCGGGCAGCACATCGTCGGCCACAGCCGGCGTTGCCGCGCCATAGTCAGCTGACTGCGCGCCCTCCGGTGGCAGTATCTCGCCGTCGCACTGAATGTCGTCTTCCTTGTGCATTGCGCCTCCGTCGGGGCAGCACCGCTGCCGGCATATGAGGGGTATTTGGGGGCAAGGTGGGAGTAATTCAAGGTACAGCACGCCGCGGCGCAAGTGACTAACAGTGCCGCTATTCAGGCCAGTAGCGCTCAAACACTAACAGATACAGCCACTCTCAGCCGTCGGGGTCACAACGCACCATGACGCGGTGTCAGAGAGGGTTCGCCGATGCGCTCAACACATCTTTAGCGGTCAGGAAGCTGGCAGATCGCTGGGCTAAAGCAGCTGAGAGGCAATACTCAGCCCGGCAAACGGTCACACAGGTCTACTCATCGCCCTGAGAGGGCACCACCGGCTGGGGCGTCACGGGGAAAGTGGCGATTTTGGCACCGCCGCCTTCAGAGATACGCGCCGCGCCCTCTTTGTCCACTTCGTCGATGCGAACAATGGACTGCAAGGGAATGTAGCTTCGCTTCACACCCGCGAACTCGTTCTTGAGCTTCTCCTCACCGGGGTCGACCAGAATCTGCGAGCGTTCACCAAAAATCAGCTCCTCGACCTCGACGAACCCCCACATATCGCTCTGATATATCTGTCTGGCGAAAACCTCGTAAACCTGACCACCATTGTGGAAAATGACTTTGTACATGGGCTGAGACGACATAGGGGCTCCCAATGAACCGAAGGGGTGCTGAAAAAGCGGGCGAAATGGTAACACTTTGCGAACAAAGCTCCACCTCGAGGCAAAAACCTGGGCAGCAGGCGCTATACTCCGCGCCCTCGGCCATTATTGAGTCACCGTGCGTGGCGAGCATATGCACAAGAGATGAGTAACCTAGGTACCAAAAAACTGTTTGTCGAGACACACGGCTGTCAGATGAACGAATACGATTCAGCGCGGATGGCCGACCTGTTGGGTGCCAGCCACGGGCTCGAGCAGACCGATTCAGCCGATGAGGCGGACGTGCTGCTACTCAACACCTGCTCCATTCGGGAAAAAGCGCAGGAAAAGGTCTTTCATCAGCTGGGCCGCTGGAAGCACCTGAAGAAGAAGAACCCTGATCTGATCATCGGCGTGGGCGGCTGTGTGGCCAGCCAGGAGGGCGCTGAAATCGGCAAGCGGGCGCCCTATGTCGACCTGATCTTTGGTCCGCAAACACTTCACCGACTGCCGGAGATGATCGATGATCGTCGCCGCGGAGAGCCCGTTGTCGTCGATGTGAGCTTTCCCGAGATCGAGAAATTTGATCGCTTGCCCGAGCCTAGTGTCGAGGGCCCTACAGCGTTTGTGTCGATCATGGAGGGTTGTAGCAAGTATTGCACGTTTTGCGTGGTGCCCTATACCCGCGGCGAGGAGGTCTCGCGACCGGTCGACGACGTCATCGCTGAAATTGCGGGTCTCGCGGATCGCGGTGTCAAGGAGGTCAACCTGCTCGGGCAGAACGTGAACGCCTTTCGTGGGCGTAACCACCTGGACGAGATCGTTGATTTCGCCGAGCTGCTGCATCTGGTAAATCTGGTGCCGGGTATCGAGCGAATTCGCTACACCACCTCGCACCCGGTCGAGTTCACCAATGCCATCGTGGCCTGCTACGCCGAAATACCCGCGCTGGTAGACCATCTGCACCTGCCAGTGCAGAGTGGCTCGGATCGCATTCTGATGTCCATGAAGCGCGGACACACCGCACTCGAGTACAAGGCAACGATCCGCGCACTGCGTAAAATTCGTCCTAACATCTCGTTGTCATCCGACTTCATCATCGGCTTCCCAGGCGAGACCGAGGCCGATTTCGCAGCCACCATGAAATTGATCGAGGAGATCGGCTTCGATACCTCGTTCAGCTTTGTCTATAGCGCACGTCCTGGCACCCCCGCGGCCGAATTGCTCGACGAGGTACCCGAAGCAGTAAAAAAGCAGCGACTACACATACTTCAGGCTCGCATTGCGCAACAGGCACAGCAGATCTCAGAGTCAATGGTAGGCAAGACGCAGCGCATATTGGTCACCGGTTACGCGAAAAAAGGCCCCGGACAGCTCTCGGGGCGCACAGAAAATAATCGCGTGGTGAACTTCGCCTCTCAAAACACCGCCCTGATCGGCCAGTTTGCCGAGGTCGAGATTAAGGCAGCCTATACCAACTCGCTGCTGGGACAACAGATCGACCACGTTTGATGCACTACACAGGAGTTGACTCAGCTGGCAAGGCGAGTATCGTTTGATTCCCAATGTGAAAGAGGCGGCGTGAAAACCGTTGGACACAGAGCAATCGGCGCCAGAGGTTACTCCTCCGGGTCTGGCCTCACATATCACCCTATCCCTCGAACCGAACGACGCGCGACATCTGGCGGCCCTCTGCGGGCAGTTGGACAGTCATTTGCGCCAGATCGAAAAGCGTCTCGACATCACGATCCAGAATCGCAGCAATCACTTCGAACTGCGGGGCTCCCACGAGCGCTGCCAGATGGCAGCCTCACTGCTGTCATCGCTGTATACAGATATCGAGAATGGCGCGCAGCTGAGCCCAGAGAGCATTCACCTGCGCCTTCAGGAGGCAGACCTCGAACTACTTAGCGAACCGCTGACTGCAGATATCGCCACAAATACTGCGGGCCTCATTCGCACCAAACGACTCTCGGTCAGGCCGCGGGGCCAAAACCAGCGTCAATACGTCTCGGCCATCAGCACCCATGACATCAACTTTGGCGTAGGCCCCGCCGGCACCGGTAAAACCTACCTGGCAGTCGCTTGTGCGGTGCGCGCGCTACTTAACGAGCAGGTCAAGCGCATCCTTTTGGTGCGCCCGGCAGTTGAGGCAGGCGAGCGCCTCGGCTTCCTGCCCGGTGACCTCTCTCAGAAGGTAGACCCCTATCTGCGGCCACTTTACGACGCACTCTATGAGATGCTGGGGTTCGAGACGGTCAACAAATACATCGAGCGGCACATCATTGAGGTCGCCCCCCTTGCCTTTATGCGCGGCCGAACGCTGAATCACGCGTTCATCATTCTTGACGAAGCGCAGAACACCACCCGGGAGCAAATGAAAATGTTCCTAACCCGGATCGGCTTCGGTTCCACTGCGGTGGTGACGGGCGATACCAGCCAGATTGACCTCCCAAAGGGCACCCAGAGCGGCCTGACTCACGCCATGACGGTGCTAGATGAGGTGGCCGGTATCACCTTTACCGAGTTTGGTAACAAGGATGTGGTCCGGCATCCGCTGGTGCAGAGGGTCGTGAGCGCCTACGACGCTTTTGAGCAGCGCAATGCATCTTCCCGCGGCGAGGGTCCTCCGTGAATATCCTGCTATCCGTTGACCGGGCCACCGACGTCGCCTCACCCAGTGACGCCACACTGCAGGGCTGGGTGCGTCACACCCTGATACAGACCGCTTCTCTGCCCGAGCCTACTCCCGAACTTTCCATTCGTATTACCGACAATGACGAGGCGGCGGAACTCAATCAAACCTACCGCGCGAAAGCAGGCCCTACCAACGTGCTGTCCTTCCCTGCCGATTTGCCGACAGAAACAGGCTCTGGCTTACTGGGAGACCTGGTGATCTGCGCGCCGCTAGTGCAGCTCGAAGCCGCGCAGCAACAAAAATCCGAGGAAGCCCACTGGGCGCATCTCGTCATTCATGGTGTCCTGCATCTGCTGGGCCATGACCACCAAATCTCTGCGGAAGCCAAAAAGATGGAGGCACTCGAGAGCGACTTACTCGGGCACCTGGGCTTTCCCAATCCCTATGACCCTGAACAGCCCCCGGAGGGCCTAGCAACGTGAACGACGACCGAAAGCCGGAATGGGAAGAACGATCCTGGCTGGAGCGATTGACTCATTTCATCAGCGGCGAACCCCAGAATAAATCTGACTTGGAGGGTGTGCTCTCGCTCGCTGAAGAGCACGAGATCATCGATGAGGAGGCGCGCAAAATCATGGAGGGCGCATTGCTCGTGACCGACATGCAGGTGCGCGACATCATGATCCCCCGCGCGCAGATGATTGTGATTGATTCCGATCAGCCGCTTCAGGAAGCATTGCCCAAAATTGTCCAATCTGGCCACTCGCGCTACCCGGTGATCGGCGATGGTATCGACGATGTCATCGGCATGTTGCTCGCCAAGGACCTGTTGCCTCTGATTCAGAGTGACGGAGACGTGCCGAGCATCATGGAACTGATGCGGCCGGTGATTGCCGTTCCTGAGAGCAAGCGGCTCAATGTGCTGCTGCGCGAGTTCCGGCAGAACCGCAATCATATGGCGATCGTGATCGACGAGTACGGTGGTATCGCCGGCCTTATTACCATCGAGGATGTGCTTGAGGAGATTGTGGGTGAAATCGAAGACGAGACCGATGTCGAAGAAGGACAGCTGATCCGCCCAGTCAACGACAACTCTTTCATTGTCGAGGCACTCACACCCATCGACGAATTCAACGAATTCTTTGACACTGCTCTTAGCGACGAGGAGTTCGACACGATTGGTGGGCTAGTAATCAACGCCTTCGGGCAACTGCCGACCCGCAACCAATCGATTCGATTGGATCAGTTCGAGTTCAAGGTCATCCATGCTGACGAGCGTCGACTCACGCGTTTGCGGGTAACAACCGAAGCCACTGACGCCACAGACTGATGCTCGACCGGGTCCCCAATTGGGGCGTAGCCTTGCTGGCTGGCGTTATTTTTCCTCTCGGTCTGGCTCCATTCGACGTCTGGCCGGTTATCCCGCTAAGCGCTGGCCTCCTTTATACGGCACTTAATCGCGCCCAGCGCTCGGGGGGCATCGGATTTGCTTACGGTGCGGGCTTCTTCGCCGCAGGCGTCTCTTGGGTGTACGTGAGCATCCAGGTTTACGGCAATGCGCCTGTCTGGCTGGCGGCGGCCTTGACGACAATGTTCTGCGGCGGTCTTGGACTGCTTTTCGCCGCACAGGGGTTGGCCTTTGCCCGACTCGCGAGCCGACACCCGTCATGGCGAGCGGTTCAGTTTGCCTCGTTATGGGTGCTTTTCGAGTGGCTGCGTAACTGGCTACTCACCGGTTTCCCTTGGCTATATGCCGGCTACGGCGCACTCGATTCACCCTTGGCAGGGTGGATTCCGGTCATCGGGGTATACGGTACGTCCTGGTTCCTCGTCGCGATCGGCTGCTTGATTGCCAATGCTTTGAGTCTGCCGCGCGATATCGGGCGTTGGGTGGGCGCTGCTTTAGTGGTCGGTACATTAGTGCTTGCGGGGCTACTCTTGCAGCGCACAGAGTGGACTGTCGCTGAGGGGGAAGCGGTTACGGTCGCAGTCGTGCAGCCCAATGTCCCGTTGAAGGAAAAATGGGACCCGCGCTACCGTGAGGGGATCCTGTCCGACTTTGGCACCCTCTCAACGACGCTCGCTCAGGACCATGACCTCGTGGTTTGGCCCGAGTCAGCATTGCCGGGCTATCGCGATCGGTTACTGGATGTTATCGAGCCGGTCGACCAACAACTCGCGCAGCTGGACAGCACGCTCATCACCGGCATCCCCACCCGCGATACCACGGGGCGCTACAACAGCATCATGGCCCTCGGCGCCGGATCGGGGACGTACCACAAACAGAAGCTGGTTCCCTTTGGGGAGTATGTGCCACTGGAGCGATGGCTACGAGGCGTAATCGCTTTTTTCGACCTGCCCATGTCGCAGTTCGTTGCCGGTGCGACCGAACAGCGCCCTCTCCTCGCCGGCAACCTGCCGGTTGCGCCTTTCATCTGTTACGAAATTGTTTACCCGGACTTCGTGCAACGCTATGCCCAGGACGCGGCGCTCCTCGTCACCATCAGTAATGACACTTGGTTTGGCCAAAGCGCAGGCCCCTGGCAGCACTTTCAAATGGCCCGCTACCGCGCGGTCGAGCTCGGGCGCGATCTGATCCGTAGCACCAATGACGGTGTCAGCGCCCTGATCACGTCCAGAGGCGTTGTCACCTCCACGGCAAGCCAGTTCACTGAGTCCGTGGTCAGCGGCACCGTGCAACCGCGTTCCGGTCGCACGCCCTTTGCCGTAACAGGAAGCCTCCCGGTCTGGGTTTTCGCCCTGATCATCCTCGTATTGGGTCGGGATCGCGCCTAATACTGGTACACTCTGCGCGGCCCTGTAGGGCCGTGGTGGACGCAAAGCGCAATCAGGGTAAAACCGACATCTCCCGTTGCTGTGATTGAGGAACAATGAGTCAGGAATACACACCACAAACATTGGAACTGGCGCTACAGGCCGAGTGGGCTGAGGCCGGTCGTTTCGCCGTGCAGCCCGATGAGGCGCGGGAAAAGTTTTACTGCCTGGCCATGTTTCCCTACCCCAGCGGCAAACTTCACATGGGACACGTGCGCAACTACACCATTGCCGACGTCATCGCCCGTTATCAGCGTATGCAGGGCAAAAACGTTTTGCAGCCCATGGGCTGGGACGCCTTTGGGCTCCCCGCCGAGAATGCAGCCATTGCCAACAAAGTGGCGCCTGCCGAGTGGACCCGGCAAAACATCGACCACATGCGCACTCAACTACAGCGCCTGGGCTACGCCTATGACTGGGACAGGGAAATCGCCACCTGCGACCCGCGTTACTATCAGTGGGAGCAGTGGTTCTTTACCCAACTCTTTGAGCGGGGTCTGGTCTACAAAAAAATGGCCACGGTAAACTGGGATCCCGTGGACCAGACCGTTCTAGCCAATGAACAGGTGATCGATGGACGCGGCTGGCGGTCGGGCGCCGTGGTCGAACGGCGCGAGATTCCGCAATGGTTTATTCGCATTACTGCCTACGCGGAAGAACTGCTCGAGGGGCTCGATACGCTGGACGGCTGGCCTGAGGCGGTGCGCACCATGCAACGCAACTGGATTGGAAAAAGCCGCGGCGTGGAGCTGGCCTTTGGGCTAGGTGAGCCGGTCGCCAACCTCGATCGCATCGAGGTTTATACCACGCGGCCCGACACGCTATATGGCGTGACCTACATCAGTCTGGCTGCGGAACACCCCATTACGCTGGCGCTAGCAGAGAGCAACACCGAGCTCGCTGATTTCATCACCGCGTGCAAGCAGGCATCGGTCGCAGAGGCCGACATGGCGCAGGCAGAGAAACTTGGCATGGATACGGGCTTGCGCGCTACGCACCCGCTGACCGGTGAGGCTATCCCTGTTTGGGTCGCTAACTATGTATTGATGGACTACGGCTCAGGCGCGGTCATGGCCGTGCCGGCGCACGACGAGCGGGACTGGGAGTTTGCCCGCAAGTACTCGCTACCGATGAAAACGGTAATTTGTGATGCCGAGGGTAAGCCCGCGGCGACCGGGGACGGCGCCTACACGGAGCACGGCGTGCTGACCGGGTCTGCAGAATTCGATGGGTGCGACTTTGACGAGGCCTTTGAAGGGATCGCTGCCCGGCTTGAGGCCGCGAGGATAGGCCAGACCACGACCCAGTTCCGCTTGAGAGACTGGGGCGTCTCGCGCCAACGCTACTGGGGAACCCCGATCCCCATGCTCAACCTGGAAGACGGACAAGACATACCCATTCCGACCGATCGCCTGCCCTCATTGCTGCCGGAAACTGTCGTTATGGACGGCGTGACCTCACCCATCAAGGCCGACCCCGAGTGGCGCCGGCTTGAACTTGGGGGGCACCCCTGTGAGCGAGAAACCGATACCTTCGACACCTTTGTTCAGTCCTCGTGGTACTACGCGCGCTTCACCTGTCCACACTACACCGACGGCATGATCGACAGCGATCAGGCCAATTATTGGCTACCCGTGGATCAGTACGTCGGCGGCATTGAACACGCCATTTTGCACCTCCTCTATTCCCGCTTCTTCCACAAGCTGATGCGCGATGCTGGGCTGGTGACTAGCGACGAGCCTTTCGAGCGGCTGCTCACCCAGGGCATGGTGCTGAAAGACGGCGCCAAGATGTCAAAGTCCAAAGGCAACACGGTGGACCCACAAGAATTAATCGATCGGTATGGCGCCGACACGGTGCGTTTATTCAGCATGTTTGCGGCACCCCCCGAGCAGTCACTCGAGTGGTCAGACTCAGGAGTCGAGGGCGCCAATCGCTTTATCAGAAGACTGTGGCGGCTGGTGCATGACTTTGATACTGACGGCACCGAGTCACTGCCCGACTCGCCTAACGGCGAGCAGAAGAATCTGCGCCGTAAAATCCACGAGACCATAGCCAAAGTGAGCGATGACTATGGGCGCCGACAAACCTTTAATACCGCCGTGGCCGCGGTGATGGAGCTCTGCAATGAACTCGGCCGCCACCCAACCGAGCACAGCGACAATCGCGCTGTCATTGACGAGGGCTTGCGCGCAGTGTTACAGCTATTGTGGCCCATTACACCGCACCTTAGCGAGCACCTGTGGCAGGCTCTGACAGGTGATGCGTTCAAGGAAAGTCAGTGGCCCGAGGTCGACGACACAGCCCTGAGCCGCGACGAGTTGGAGATCGTGGTACAGGTCAACGGTAAGGTACGGGGCAAAATTAACGTGCCCGCGTCCGCAGACAATGCCGAAATTGAGGCGATGGCCAAAAGTCAGGAGAACGTGCAGCGTTTTCTTGCGGATACGACCATTCGTAAAGTCATCTTCGTCCCCCAGAAGCTGGTGAATATCGTCGCGCAATGATCACCCATGACAACATTGGCCACGGGTCCGCCAACCGCAAAGTAAACAGCTCGCCGAGCCAAAGCGCATTAGGCAGATGGATCTGCTTGTCCGCGACTCTGATGTGTCTGGCTGGATGTGGCTTCCAACTGAAAGGGAGCGATGCCGCGAGCAGTAGCGCCAAACTCGAGGGCATGACGCTCCAACTCATTAGCGGCCAGCCTCGATCTGAACTGACCCGTGAAGTATCCAGAGCACTCAGCGCAACGGGTCTGATGCTGTTGCAAGAAGGCGACGCCATGCTGACACTAGTACTGCAACACGAGCAGTTCACGCAGCGCAACGTCTCACTCACAGCTCAGGCCAGGGCGGCAGAACTCGAGCTCACGCTGTTCGCCGATTTCACGCTCGACCGGCATGAATCCGAGCCGATTGATGCGCGGGCGACTGTGACCCGGCAGATGCTCGACGACCCTCGCAACGTGGTCGGTAAAACCGAAGAGATCCGGCTGCTTCGCAAAGAAATGCGCCGTGACCTCGCCGATCAGATTGCCCGTCGCATCAGCCACAGCCTGGGCACCTGATGCAACTGAAGCCCCCGCAACTCGCTGATCATCTCTCACAACATCTTGCCCCTTGCTATCTGATTTCAGGCGACGAGCCACTTATCGTGCAGGAGTGCGCCGATGCCATTCGCACCGCGGCCCGCGCATCAGGCTGCACGGAGCGTCAACGCATCACGATCTCCAGTAAGGACGATTGGCTTGAGCTCGGCCATAGCGCCGGCTCGCTTTCCCTGTTTGCCGATAGAAAGTTAATTGAGGTGCAGCTGGCCAGCGGCAAACCCGGCACCGAGGGCAGTAAGGCGATACAAGAATATCTGGCGGGGGATCAGGAAGACGTTCTGCTCATCGTCAGCGGACGCATCGACAAGCAGTCGCAGAAGAGCAAATGGTACGTTGCGCTAGATCAAGCGGGGGTCATCCTCCCGGTATGGCCGATCTCCCCGGCCGAGTTACCCGGCTGGCTAGCTGCCCGCATGAAGATCGCTGGACTCACCGCAAACAACGACGCCGTGACGCTGCTGGCCGAACGACTGGAAGGCAATCTGCTCGCGGCGTCGCAGGAAATTGAAAAGCTGAGACTGCTGCATGGAGAGCAGACCATCACCGCCGAGTTAGTGGCAGACACCGTGTCGGATAACGCCCGTTACGACGCGTTTCGGTTGGTCGACGTTGCACTGTCGGGAGATAGCCGGAGCGCCGTGCGGACATTGCGCGGACTGCGGGCCGAGTCCATTCAACCCCCCGTGTTGTTATGGGCCCTCTCGCGGGAAATCCGGTTGCTGGAGGATTTAAAGCGAGAAATTGCGGGGGGCACACCCGTGAATACGGCATTGAGTCAGCGGGGGGTGTGGCGTAATCGACAGGGGCTAGTGCGCTCGGCCATGAACCGGCTGGGCGGTCGGGATCTCGCAGAGATGCAGGCACTCAGCTTTCACGCGGATGGCGCCAGCAAGGGGTTTATGCAGGGCGAACCCTGGAGTTTATTGGAGCAGCTCGTGGTGGTGATGGCTCAGGGGTCACTGCCTACCAAAACACGCGAGCGGCGCGCGTAGAGACTGATCACCAACACAACGCCCACGCCTCCCGTCCATACAGCGACATGACTAAATCCAAACCCATCCACTCCCGCGCCGAGCAAGGCGGCACCCAACGCAGGCGCACCCATGGCCAGCATGGTCCAGACACTCATTACGCGACCGCGGTATTCGGCACTGGCCGTCAACTGTATGAGCGTCTGCGAGCCGGTACCTGCCACGGTGGTGACTACACTGAGTATCGATACCCACAGCGCCAGCCCGACCAGCCCTGCAAAGCACTGCAAACTGATGAGAGCGAGGCCTGCCAGCATGATGGCTGCGCACACCAGCATCATCAGTCGCGCCAAATCAGCCGCCTGGCGGCTGACCAACAACCCCCCCAGGACAGAACCCAAACCCGCCATGGCAACCAGTACCGCAAGCTCTGCAGATCCACCCTGTAACACTTGTCCCGAGAGGGCCGGCAGCAACTCGATAATAGTGCGACCGAGAAGGCCATTAAGCGCCGTGAGCGCGAGTAATAGTTTGAGATCGGATCGGTCCAACAAATGGCGAAAACCTGCGATCAACTGGTCCACGAAAGAAGTCGATGACGCCGCAGGTGAATCCTGTTCAATCGTCAATCGTGACAGCCCCCAGAAGGCCCCCATGAACATCAACATTGCAACCAGCCAAGCTGCGCTGACGTTCACCTGCGCAACCAGCGCCGCTCCAAGAGCGGGGCCCACCATGCGCGCAATATTGAAAGACATGGCGGAATATCCCACCGCGCTTGGTAAGGCCTCGCGCGTGACCAGAAGTGGCACAAGCGCAAGACGCATCGGCGAGTGCAGTGAGGTGGCCACACCTAGGGTCGCCGCGAGCGCCACTAACGCCGCGCGGTCGTACCAACCCAGCCAATTCGTGAGGGTGCCGGTCAGCGTGATGGCGCTGTGAATCACCATCGACAACCGCAGCCCTTCACGCGGATTCACCCTGTCAGACAGAATCCCGAACCACGGCGACAACAACAGCGCCGGCGCCAGCATCAGAGCGCCGACAATACCCACCCAGGTCGCCGAGTGCGTGAGATCCCAGGCGCTCCATCCCAGCAGAAATCGCAGTAACCACGCCCCAAGGCTTGAGAACCAGCTTGCGGGGTAATAACACCGAAAGCGCGGGTCTGACAGCGCAGATCGGTGGACCTGTCGCGTTTCACGACAGTCCGAAAAATCCTCACTTGCTTTTTGGGTCATGCTCAAATACTGTCTATTTATACAGTACTTTTACTGTTGTCGCTGTTTCATCAGTACGCCGCCTGTCGGCGGGAGTGATTCGGCGCAGCAATATGAAATGGGAGTGCATCATGAATTATCTACTTGAAGATATTTTCCGTCGCGCCGACACCTGGAGAGGAGTGGATCAACACGGTATGGATCCGTCTGGTCTCGGTCAACAACAACGTGTTCTTCTCCACCCGGAGACCAGCGCCGCCAATGGCGATGCCCACACCTTTTTCGGTGTCAGAACGGGTTTCGATGTGCTGGATACACAACTGTATAACAGAGGCTGGCCTATCGGCGGCTGTATCGAGGTCATCAGCGACCAGTGCGGTCTGGATGCAATGGGGGTGTTCATGCCCATGATGAAGCAGCTGTCTGGTCAGGGCCGGTGGCAGGTATTCATTGATCCGCCCTATACCCCTTACGCCCCACTCCTCGCCGGCGAAGGGGTCGATCTTCAGGAAATCATGCTGGTACACCCCAAGAGCCGCGATGAGGTGCTGTGGTCAACCGAGCAGGCCTTGCGAAGTAGCACCTGCAGCGCCGTATTTGTGTGGCTAGGTGCCACGGACTACCGCTATGCGGAGCTGCGCAAAATACAGTTGGCAGCAGCCAGTCATGGCACACCGGCCATTCTCTTTCGCTCTTCTGAAACACTGGAGCAGGCCTCCCCCGCCAGTCTGAAAATTCATATCGACGGTTACCGGCAAATCAAGATTCTCAAGCAACGGGGCGGGCGTCAGAGCCCAACTATTTCGCTGCCTACAGATGACTCGCTGCTCGATGCTGCAACAGTGTGGGCATCGCTGGAATCGTCAGAAACCCTCGGCACATCACACGATTTTCGGCCCTCTGCCTGAACTGCAAGGGCCTCGCGCAGATGTGCACTTCGTTCATTTCGGTATAGCGTCAGGATGACGAAACGGCTATCCTTGCGCCCGCTTCCGACCACCCCGAGGCTGTCATGCAGGATCTCCCCCACCACTACCGCTGTATCGCTACCGCCAACGCGGACAAATCCCAAGTACGCGTTGCCAGCCAGGGTCTGGAAGACCTGACCACTGACGCACCAAGAGAGTTCGGCGGCCCCGGTGATCAATGGTCTCCTGAAGCCCTGCTCATCGCTGCAGTCGCCGACTGCTTCGTGCTGACATTTCGAGCGATGGCCGGGCCGTCCCAGATTACTTGGCACGCACTCGACTGCGATGCCACGGGCACACTGGAACGTGTTGATCGATCGACGCAATTCACCCACATAGTGCTGTCAGTACGCATCAGCATTCCCGAGGAACTGGAAGAAGAGAAAGTGCTGCGGGTACTGAAGAAAGCCGAGGACACCTGCCTGATTACCAATTCACTCAATGCAAAGGTGACACTCAACGTGGATATCACCCGTCAATCTCACTGAATCAGTCGCCGCTACAAAAAAGCCCCGCATGTGCAGGGCTTTTTATGACTCGGGGAGTGGGGCATTACCGCGCCACATTCACCACAACGTTACCGGAATCTTCGATATCAAACCGGTCCGCGTCCATCACCTTGGTCCAGGCACTGGCGAAATCCTTAATAAACCAATGTCGACTCTCGTCAAACGCGTAGAATTCCGCCACTGAACGCAGCTCGGAGTTGGATCCGAATACCAGATCAAACTCTGTCGCGGTCCACTTAAGGTCACCGGTTTGGCGATCACGGCCCTCGAACACATAGGACTCTGAGGAAGGTCCCCAAGCCGTATTCATATCGAGCAAGTTGACGAAGAAGTCATTACTCAACACGCCGGGGCGATCGGTCAGGACACCTCGATCGCTCTCGTCAGCGTTGGCATTCATCACCCGCATGCCACCCAACAGCACTGTCATCTCGGACACTGTGAGATTCAGCATGTCTGCCTTGTCGATGAGCGCTTGCGAGGGTGTCATGAAACCAAGGTCAGCCATGTAGTTCCGGAAACCGTCATGACGCGGCTCCATGACCGACCACGAGGCGTCGTCCAAAGACCCTTCAATTGCGTCGACACGGCCCGGCGTGAACGGAATCGATACCTCGACCCCAAACTCCTCGGCCGCCTGCTCAACCCCGACGTTACCCCCGAGTACGATGACATCGGCAAGTGATACCTGTTTGCCCCGGGACAAGCCGCTGTTGAACCCGTCCTGTACTTCTTCCAGTACAGCGATCACCTCAGACAAGGCGTCGGGGTTATTAATCGCCCACTGATTCTGGGGCGCCAGACGAACACGCGCGCCGTTAGCACCACCACGCATATCGGTGCCGCGATAGGTCGAGGCCGAAGCCCAAGCGGTGCTCACCAGCTGCGTATTGGTCAGCCCACTATCCTCAATCGCCGCCTCCAACTTGCGGATATCCCGATCGCTGATCAGCTTGTAGTCGCGCTCGGGTAGCGGATCCTGCCAAGCCAGCGTCTCTAACGGCACATCGTCACCGAGGTAACGAATCTTCGGGCCCATGTCACGGTGAGTCAGCTTGAACCATGCCTTGGCAAAGGCCAGCTCGAACTCCTCGGGGTTCTGAAGGAACCGCTCTGATATCTCGCGATAGCTGGGATCAAACTTGAGCGACAAATCGGTGGTAAACATCACAGGCGCATGGCTCACTCTATCGAGATGGGCATCGGGCACTGTGCCCGCCGCCGCGCCGTCCTTGGGCTGCCACTGAAGCGCGCCCGCCGGACTGCGGGTTTGCTCCCACTCATAGGCGAACAGGTTGGCCAGATACATCATCGACCACTGGGTCGGCGTCGCGGTCCACGCACCCTCAAAGCCGGAGGTCACGGTGTCCTCAGCATTACCTTTACCGCAGGTGTTCTTCCAGCCGAACCCCTGCTCAACGATCGCCTCACCGGTCGGCTCAGGACCGACGCAATCACTGGGCTTGTGCGCTCCGTGGGCCTTACCAAACGAGTGGCCGCCCGCAATCAGTGCGACCGTCTCTTCGTCATTCATCGCCATGCGACCAAAGGTCTCGCGGATATCATGTGCGGCGAGCACCGGGTCAGGATTGCCGTTGGGGCCTTCTGGGTTAACGTAAATCAAACCCATCTGTACCGCTGCGAGGCCATTACGGAGCTGACGACCCTCGGTATAGCGCTCATCGGCCAGCATCTTTGCCTCCGGACCCCAGTAGACCCACTCGGGCTCCCAATCGTCCGTGCGGCCGCCTGCAAAACCAAAGGTTTTGAAACCCATGTTTTCCATGGCCACATTACCGGCGAGCACCATGAGATCAGCCCAGGAGATTTGGTTGCCGTACTGCTGCTTGATCGGCCATAGCAAGCGGCGGGCCTTGTCAAGGTTGCCGTTGTCGGGCCAGCTGTTCAGTGGCTCGAATCGCTGCTGACCGCCATCGGCGCCACCACGACCGTCCGAGGTGCGGTAGGTGCCGGCGCTGTGCCAGGCCATACGGACAAAGAACGGGCCATAGTTCCCGTAATCAGCGGGCCACCAAGGTTGCGAGGTGGTCAGCGTCTCGTTGATATCCGCCTTTAATGCCTCAAGATCCAACCGCGCGAACTCGGCCGCGTAGTCAAAATCGGCTCCCAGCGGGTTCGTGCTGCGCTCGTTCTGACGCAAGGGCGTCAGATCCAGGCTGGCAGGCCACCAGGCCTGAGTGCTTTTAGGGGTGCTGCGGGCCACAGCGTCAATCACGGGCAGGGCCACCAAGGCCGCCGCCAGTGCGATGTGCGCAACCGCCGTTTTGAATAGTGTGACTTGCATTGAGCTGTCCTCGTTAAAAACGGTTACTCCAACCCGCATTTAGTCACCCCCACCGTAAATTTAAAAGCTGATTGTTTAGATAAAATCGATCGTTTTTTCCGATGCATTCTTTACGAGGAATAAACCCGCCGTACGTGGAGGACCAGCGCTCTCACATTGCGGACAACCCCTTATGGGCTGGACTGCGGATTGGGGCTGGCGAGAAGTCAGTCCCACGGGCGGGGGAGAAGACTCAGCGACTCGCGAGGGTTCGCTGAATCAAGTTCTGTATGTTGGCCTCGAGCTGACCCAGCGGCACCGCACCAAAGCCAAGTATCGTGTCGTGGAAAGCGCGGATATCAAACTGTTCTCCCAGCGCTTCCTCGGCCATCTCGCGTAGCTCGACGATCCGCAATTTACCGATCATGTAGGCGGTGGCTTGCCCGGGCATTGCGATGTAGCGCTCGATCGCTCGCTGGCAGTCATACTCGGCATTGGGTGTGTTGGCCACGAGGTAGGCAACTGCCTCCTTCCGCGTCCACTGTCTATGGTGCAACCCGGTATCAACGACCAGACGCGCGGCGCGCCACAACTCCATCGCGAGTCGGCCAAAGTTGGAATACGGATCCTGATAAAAGCCCATTTCCTTGGCCAGATACTCCGAGTAAAGGCCCCACCCTTCGCTGAAAGCGGTAAAGCGGGTGTGGCGCTGGAAATCCGGGACATCGCCCAGCTCTGCTGCAATAGACAACTGCAGGTGGTGCCCCGGTAATCCCTCGTGAAAGGCCAGCGCTTCGAGATCAGTAGTCGGCATGGAGTTCATGTCATAGAGGTTGGCGTAGTAAATGCCCGGACGAGACCCATCGGGCGGGGGGCTCTGGTAGAACGCTTTACCCGCAGACTGCTCCCGGTAGGCTTCGACCCGCTTCACGATCAAATCCGATTGCGGCAGCAAACCAAAATATTCGGGCAGCCGCTCTGCCATTCTGTCGATAGCGGTACGTGCCGCGTCGAGATACGCCGACCGTCCCGCCTCAGTGTTGTCGTAACGTAGAGATTCATCATTTCGCACCTGATCGAGAAATGCGGACAGCTCACCCTCTTCACCCAGCTCGGCCATCACAGAACGCATCTCCTCGTGCAAACGCGCTACGTTGGCGAGCCCCGCTTGGTGAATAGCCTCGGGGGTCAGGTTGGTGGTCGTGAAATCTCGCAACCGGCTGGCGTAAAAAGCATCGCCGTCGGGGAATCGCCATACCCCGTCCTCTTTGGTCGCCACCGCCTGCTGGGATTGAACGGCCGCAATCAGACGCTCGTAGGCAGGCTTCACCGCGGTCAACATGGCTTGCCGCGCGGCCTCTCGTAGTTGCTCAGCTGTGGCAGGCTCAACCTCAAGGGTGGCGAGCTTGCCGTTGAAATCAGCCCAGATCACCGAGGGCGAACCCGATTGATCAAAGGGCGCACCCACCAGCACATTGCCGGCGGACTCCACAATTTGCGGAATCATCCAGTCAACCAGATATAGACCTTTATCCATACGGATCTGGATCTGCTCGATCACGTCATCAAAATAGTCGGGCAGGTTGTTCAGTCTGGCGATGTAGTCCTCGGCGTCCTGCTCTGAATCAATCGTATGCACATTGACCAGCAGGCTGATCGGGCTGGTATGGGGGCCCCTGAACTGATGGATAACGTATCGATGGTGCCGGAATGCGGCGCCAGTCAGAGTGCGCTCCAGGTCGAGTCGATAGAGCGAGTAGGAAAGCTGTCGCGCGGGCGAGAGTTGGCTGGTGTCGATACCTTCGAGAAACTCCAGACGTTCCCGGGTCAACTCAAGTGACTCAAGCTGGAAGGATTCGGACACATCGTTCCACTGGTCCTGTTGATCTTTGATGCCGAGGTAACTGGCGCTGGCCGGGTATCGGGCCAGATCAGCTTCCCAGGTCGCCGCAAAAAAATCCTCCAGTCGCTGCTGCTCGGCGGATATCGGTGGCGCGTTAGCAACCGGCGACGCGGGTTCGTCTGCGGTCTTGCCGCAGGACACCAACAGCACCGCCACGAGCAGCCACAGTGCGCGATAGGCAGAGACAGTTCTCACTACAAACGATTGCAACCTTCCTTGATACAAGCGAAACATGGGAACTTTCCTCATAAAGAATGATGGGCCTCACAAAACGAGACCGATAAAGTGACGGGCTTTGAGGGCCGCCAGGGCGGCGTATTGTCACAGAATTCATCCACCTCAGGGATACTCCCAAACGGAGGGTGCATGGAAACCATGACACTGTATAAAAATACAGTATTATGGCTTGATGTCGCTCTGGCTCTGTCTTCGTTTTGATTTATTGCCGCTGGAAGCTCTGCTGAAACAGCATGGCTATGCGAGTGATACCGCAACGATTGTTGTCGCCCAGCGACGCGTACTGGTCTGCGACGAATCGGCCAGCCTCGCCGGCGTGATACCGACACAGACAGTCAGTACGGCACAGGCGCTACTTGCTCACACCAAACACCGCTCACTGGAACGCGACCCGGAATCAGAAGATGTCCTGCTCGAGCAGGTCACCATCTGGGCCTATGGTTTGTCACCGCATCTGGAGCGCTGGCGCGATAATGCCCTGACCATCGAAATCGGCAGCTGTCTGCGCCTGCATCAGGGACTTGGGCCGCTTCTGGAACGGGTCGACACGGAAATGAGCCTGCGTGGACTGACTGTCAACGTGGGTGTCGCCGAAACCCGTGACGCCGCCTGGCTACTTAGCCATACCGAGGGCGATAGCGCCCGCCATCCCGAACGCCCCCTCACAGAACGCTTGGCGCCTTTGCCGCTACAGCTAATTCAGGCCGACTTCCCCAATATCATTAAACGGCTTGAGCGCTCCGGCATACAGCGATTCGGACAGTTACTCGATATCCCACTCCCCGCGCTCGGCAAACGGTGCGGTGAAGCCTTTGTGAACTGGCTGAATCAGGTGCAAGGTCGGCAACAGGAACCAGCTGTGACTTATCAGCCACCCGAACGCTTTGAGGACACACTGTGGTTCGGCTTTGACATCCAGAACCGACAGGAACTACACCCCGCCATGCAACGCTTGCTGGCGCACTTCTGTCAATTTCTGATGAACACGCAACTCGGCACTGCCGCCATTGAGTGGCGCTATTTACAACCACAAAACTTAGTACAGACACCGCCTCCAGCACGCCAAACGCAAGCAGGCTGGTCCGCACCACTGGGAGATTCACGACCAGAGTCGACTGCGTTCAAAGTGTTTTCCGACGTCGCACAGCACAATGCGAAGCTCTGGTTCGAGCTGTCTTGTTTACAACTGGACACGTGGTCACTGCCCGAGAATATCGAAGGAATCTCGCTGGTCGTCGATCAACTTCAGGAAGCGGCTGTCGCGCCGCAGGATTTATTTCATACCGGGGTCACGACGGCATCGCGACATGAACTGGTGGACCGCCTGCGCAGCAGGCTGGGATTACAGGCAGTCGGCTACCTCGATTGCCGGTATGAGCATCTCCCGGAGAATGCCGTCTTCGAAACGCATACGCTGAGCACCCGGGAAGACCGCGACAGCGACGCTTTGGGGCAGCGCCCATTCTGGTTGTTACCGACGCCACAGCCGATTCATCAGGATACCGAGCGGCTGTACTGGAATGGGCCGCTCGATGTCCTCCATGGTCCGGAGCGGATTGAGGACCAGTGGTGGACCACCCCTGTCAGCCGGGATTACTACATCGCCCAGACACCCCAGAAACAACCCGTCTGGATCTATCAGGACCGGCACAATCGCCGCTGGTATCTACATGGACTTTTTGCCTGAAGCCGGCGCACTGTGATGTCTTATGGAACCAACAGCGCTGACTTCAGCAGGCCCCTGTCACGACTTTCTATTACCGGCTGACATCAGCCCGCTATCGGTTCGCGACCGCCTCAGAGGCCTTATCCAGCCAGATGAGCTCAGCCGGGTCGAATCCCAGCTCGGTAATGCGCTGCAAAAACTGCGCCTGCAACGCCTCGCTGACCTGAGGCGTTCGTGCGAGAAACCATAAATAACTGCGGTTGAAACCCGAGACAAAGGCGTAGTCGTAGTCTTCACCCAGCTCAAAGACCACGTAGCTGCCGTAGAAGGGGCCAAAGAAGGAGACTTTCAGGTGCGCGATATCGGAAGACTGTACAAAGCGCGCAACCCCTTCTGCCTCGCGCCACTCGCCCTCCTCCTGATCGAATCCGCGATTCAGCACCGCGATGCTACCGTCAGGGTTCACGTCATAGGTTGCGCTGACTTCGCTCAGGCCATGTTCAAAACTGTGGTCCAACCGGGCAATTTCGTACCAGGTGCCGAGATAACGGTTTTGATCAAACCCGGTAACAGGATCAACCCCCTCAGGCACCCCGGTACACGCCAGCAACCATAAAGAGAGGACACCAATCAAGGCATATTGGCCACGGCATCGGTCAATCACTTTCATGCTTCACTCCTGTGTCTGCTCACTCTTACTGGTTACCCCGGCGCTGAGACCAAAATACAAGCCGGCCGTCGCCCCATCGGTAGCTACCGTGAAAAACAGTCTACGCTATTTCATCGGGACGCTTTTCAGGGCGTACCGCATGCCGCTAGAATACTGTTTATTTATACAGTATTTATTGTGTACGCCGAACTCCATTGCCTGACCCACTACAGTTTCTTACGCGGCGCCTCGGAACCTGAGGAACTCGTCGGTCGCGCAGCCAACTGTGGCTATCACGCTCTGGCCATTACCGACGAGTGCTCGCTGGCAGGGGTTGTTAAAGCACACATCGCCGCCAAAGAGTTGGGGCTTAAGCTGATTGTGGGTAGCGAATTCACCCTGACCGAAGGTATTCGCCTAGTCGCACTGGCCCCCAGCCGCGAGGCGTATGGGGAACTCTCAGGGCTCATCAGCCGCGCGCGCCGCCGCAGCGGCAAAGGTGAATACCGTGTGCATCTGCGCGACGTGATCTTTCACCTCAAACGCTGCCTGCTCATCCTGTTGCCGAATGACACCGACAAACAGACCGTTCATCTCCAGCAACTGGCAAGGCGATGCAAAGGGCGGGTCTGGATCGGCATCAGCAGGCTGCTGGGGAACGATGAGTGGCGCCGCTTCAAACACCGCTATCACATGGCACAAAA
The DNA here is from genome assembly GCA_902623175.1 of Halieaceae bacterium. Classification (GTDB taxonomy): domain Bacteria; phylum Pseudomonadota; class Gammaproteobacteria; order Pseudomonadales; family Halieaceae; genus Luminiphilus. Next base: position 17,373 of record CACNSR010000019.1, on the reverse strand, counting down.
CCTTCAGGTGCCGATGGTGGCCTGTGGCGAGGTGCAGATGCACAGCGCCAAACGCAAGGCGCTACATGATGTATTGACGGCGATCAGACTACAGACTCCGGTACAGCAGCTGGGACACCGCCGGCTGATCAATAGCCAGCAGCACCTGCGGACACTGGATACCTTGCACTCGCTCTACCCCGAAACACTGCTCAGCGAGACACTTCATATCGCTGACCGTTGCCAGTTCAGCCTTGATGAGTTGCGCTATGAGTACCCGGAAGAGGTTGTGCCGTCACATCACACTGCCAACAGTTATCTACGACAGGAAGTCGCGGCCGGGGCCAGATTGCGCTGGCCAGACGGCGTGCCGGAGGCCATCCAGACGCGCATCCATCAGGAGCTCTATCTGATTACCGAGCTGTCGTACGAGTACTATTTTTTGACTGTCTACGACATTGTCCAATTTGCCAAGTCGCGCCATATCCTCTGTCAGGGCAGAGGCTCTGCCGCCAACTCCGTCGTGTGCTACTGCCTGCACATCACCGAGGTCTCCCCGGAGCAGGTCTCGCTGCTGTTCGAGCGATTCATCTCGCGGGAGCGGGATGAGCCGCCTGATATTGACGTGGATTTCGAGCATGAGCGGCGCGAGGAAGTCATTCAGTACATCTATGAAAAGTACAGCCGCCGCCGCGCGGCGCTGGCCGCTACGGTGATCACCTACCGGTCACGCAGTGCGGTGCGCGATGTCGGCAAAGCGATGGGGTTTGATGCCAGCTTTATCGATGAGCTGGCGAGCTCTCTGGCCTGGTGGAATCGGGAGCGGGAACTGACCAACCGTTTTCAGCAACAGGGCTTAGCACGCTCCGGGCAGCTGGCAGAACACTTTATGGCGAGGGTTCAGGAAATTTTGGGCTTCCCGCGCCATCTCTCCCAGCATGTGGGAGGATTTGTCATCAGCCGTGGGCCGATTTCGAATCTGGTACCCGTGGAAAATGCCAGCATGCCGGACCGCACGGTTATCCAATGGGATAAGGAAGATATCGAGGCATTGGGGCTACTGAAGGTCGATATTCTCGCCCTCGGGATGCTGTCAGCTATCCGCAAAAGCCTCGACGTGATCAGCCGGGATCGTCCTGATATTCGCCGCATACAGGATATCCCCAAAGAAGATGCCGCCACCTACAGAATGCTGCAAAAAGCCGACTCTCTGGGTGTCTTTCAGATCGAGTCGCGCGCGCAAATGTCGATGCTGCCGCGACTGAAGCCTGCCTGTTTTTACGACCTGGTGATCGAGATCGCCATCGTTCGACCCGGCCCCATTCAGGGCGATATGGTGCACCCCTACCTGCGCCGCAAAGCCGGACTGGAGGCCATCAGCTACCCCAACAAGGACATTGAATCGGTCCTGTCGCGCACACTGGGCGTGCCAATATTTCAGGAACAGGTGATTCGTCTGGCCATGGTGGCTGCAGGGTTCACCGGGGGGGAAGCCGATGCCCTAAGGCGCGCGATCAGCAACTGGGGCAAAAACAGCAAGCTACTCACCTTCGAGCACAAGCTCAAGCAAGGCATGCTCAGCAAGGGCTACACCGCGGACTTTGCAGACCGGTTGTTCAATCAGATCAAAGGATTTGGTGGTTATGGCTTTCCGGAATCGCACTCGGCAAGCTTTGCACTGCTCGCCTATGTCTCCGCCTGGCTCAAGTGCCATCACCCCGCGGCGTTCTATGTCGGGCTGCTCAACAGTCAGCCCATGGGCTTTTATTCACCATCACAACTGATACAGGACGCGCGTCGGCATCACATCATGGTCTTGCCCGTCGATGTGAATCACAGCAGTTGGGACCACCAGATCCTGTCTTCAGCGGACCAGCAGCAGCCACCCATCAGGCTGGGATTGAGGCTAATCAAGGGGCTCAGTGAGGCGGCAGGCCAACGCATTCATACGGCACGGCGTCAACGCACCTTTGCCAACGTTGCTGACCTGCGCCAACGCGCCTGCCTCGATCGCGGCGACATGGAAGCACTCGCTACCGCTGATGCCCTCTCGGGTATCAGTGGCAATCGCTATAAATCCCATTGGCAAACCATGGCGCTGGAAGCGCATCGCCCGTTATTGCCACATGATGGTGCAGCACAGCGCTCTCAGGATGATGCGGCCGTCACGGCAACGCCCACGCTTCCTGAGGACGTCATCGCCGATTATCAAAGTACCGGACTGACCCTCAGGTCACACCCTTTGTCTTTGCTGCGCCACCAACCTCCCTTCGACCGCTGTCGGCGGCAAACGGAGCTTGAAACGCTGGGCAATCATCGCTTTGTACGGGTAGCCGGGCTGGTCACCTGTCGGCAACGCCCGGGTACTGCTTCAGGCGTGGTGTTTCTGACCCTGGAGGATGAGACGGGCAATATCAACGTGATTGTCTGGCCAGCGATTCAGGAGCGTCACCGACAAAGCCTGATGACCGCGCAGTTACTGTTAGTCAAAGGGACGGTGGAATCTCGCGATGGCGTGACGCATGTGATTGCCGGCACGCTGGAGGACTGCAGCGACCGCTTGAGCGCCTTGGCGGTGCGATCCCGGGACTTCCATTAACAGCAGTCCAGCGCCCGCGTGCTGAACGCGACACTGACATATCACATGAGACTTTTAAAACTTTGCGGGACGCGCTACTCGACGTCGGACCGGACTTCGGCTTCAAGCCATCCACCCGCATCCTCGCGCAGGAAAAACTCAATCGGCCGGCAGCACACTTGGCAGTCTTCGATGTACTCCGCACCCACGTCTTCAGGGTTCAACAGCACCTCTATCGACTCGCCGCAGTAGGGGCAGTAAATGCTACTCTCTTGCAGCCCGGGCGCGGTCATCGATGACTAGCTGGCCTCCTGAAGCACTGCTGCATCGGCCACCACACCCGCCCGTTCCAGCACCAGCTCATCATCCTGAAGTGGGTCATCGCGGAACATTTTGCGATCCTTGCGATAGTTCTGAGGGTTCATCCAGGGCATCTGATCGCCCTGTTTGGGGAAGCGGTGCATTACCCGTTGCATGTACCCCGCAGAGAAGTCATCAATCCAGAAACGCTGGCTCATGGAGTCGGCCAGCTCATCTGCAATGCGCGGCGTTGCCGTGGTCATGCCTGTCGTGCGCATATGGTTCAGCAAACGACAGGCCCAGGTCGCAATCAGATCCGCGCGCAGTGTCCAAGACGCGTTGATATAACCAAAGGTGTGCACCATGTTGGGAATGTTGGAACACATCATGCCCTTGTAGGTCCACTCGTTGGCAAAGTCGATCGCCTGGCCGTCGAGGGTAAATTCAGCTCCACCGAGCACGACCAGTTCCAGCCCCGTGGCACAGACAATGACGTCGGCATCCAGATGAGTACCCGAGACCAGTTGCACACCGCTCTCCGTGATCTTCTCAATGTGATCGGTGACCACCGAGGCCTTGCCTGACTGAATCGCCCGGAACAGATCGTCATCCGGAACCAAACACAGACGCTGATCCCACGGGTTGTAGCGCGGAGTGAAATGCTTCTCCACATCGACCAATTCACCGATTTCTGCCCTCACTTTTTTCAGTAACGAGCGTTTGACGACCCCAGGGGCAACGCGTGTGAGCTTATACATCCACTGCTGCCAGACCGTATTGCGCCATCGGACGAGGTCATAGGCCAGCTTGGGAGGTAAAACACGACGCAGCCAATTGGCGAGGCCGTCGATGGAAGGCCTGGAAATCACATAAGTCGGGGACCGCTGCAACATAGTGACGTGCGTGGCCTGCCGCGACATATTGGGCACCAGCGTCATCGCCGTGGCGCCTGACCCGATCACGACCACTTTTTTGTTTGCGTGATCGAGGATGGCCGGCCAAAACTGGGGATGAACCCAATCTCCCCTGAAGGCCGCCTTGCCCTCGAACTCAGGCTCGTAGCCCTTGTCATAGCTGTAATAGCCCGCGCACATCATCAGGAAGCCGCAGCGGTAGCGCCGGACACCTTCTGACGTATCGACCGTCAGTTGCCACTGACCGCGCTCACTACACCAGTCAGCGGCCATGAGCTTCTGACCAAAGCGGATTCGATCGCGGATGCGATGCTCATCCGCGGTCTCGTTCACATAGCTCAGAATCGAGGGGCCGTCGGCGATACTTTTTTCCGCTTCCCAGGGTTTGAAATCATATCCCAGCGTATGCATGTCACTATCGGAGCGAATACCGGGATAGCGAAACAGGTCCCAGGTGCCGCCGATCGCGTCGCGTCGCTCCAACAGGATGAAGTCGCGATCGGGACAATCGCGCTGGAGTCGCACCGCAGTGCCAATACCGGAGAGACCCGCGCCGATGATGATGACGTCGAAAGCCTCTGCGTCCATTTCTTGCACTGGGGGGATATCAACAGTCGAATTCATACTCTTTTCCTTACCTGCCCCTGCCGGCAACTATGCAGAGCAACGCTAAAAACACAGCTTATCCAGCCAACAGGACCACAGCGACATAGGGCCCTGTGATGACGCCCCACTTTACACCCTTTTTTTACACCCTTTTCAAAGGACCAACGTCTGGTGCGCGCAGTTTTGGTAGCGCCCACACACAATCAGTCGCCTGCGGCTCCGTAACTACTGATTCTGGCGGCCTTTGGTGGCGGCAATGCGCAAACGCAACGCATTGAGTTTAATGAAACCCTCGGCATCGGCCTGATCATAGGCGCCGCCATCTTCTTCAAACGTAGCAATGCTCTCATCAAACAACGAATCACTGGATCGCCGACCAGTGACAGTTATGTTGCCCTTGTAAAGCGACACCCGCACATCACCGTTGACCACGATCTGTGTCTGGTCGATCGCGGCTTGTAGTGCGTGACGCTCGGGAGACCACCAGTAGCCGTTGTAAATCAGCTTGGCGTAGCGCGGCATCAGCTCGTCTTTCAAATGCGCCACTTCTCTATCCAGCGTGATGGACTCGATCGCACGATGAGCTCGCAGCAGAATGCTGCCCCCGGGAGTCTCGTAGCAGCCGCGGGATTTCATCCCCACGTATCGGTTCTCGACGATATCGGCGCGACCAATGCCGTTAGCCCCGCCCCGCTCGTTTAACTTAGCCAGTATCTCCGCAGCGCACAGCACCTCACCGTCGATCGCCACCACATCGCCGTGCTCAAAGGTCAGAATCAATTCCTCCGCCTGGTCTGGCGCGGCCTCAGGGCTCACCGTCCAACGCCACATGTTTTCCTCGGGTGGGACCCAGGGGTCTTCAAGCACATCGCCCTCATAGGAAATATGCAGTAGGTTGGCGTCCATGGAGTAAGGGGATTTCTTTTGCGCCTTGGCAAAATCCACGGGGATATCGTGCTGCTCACAATAGGCCATGAGCGCCTCGCGGGAGTTCAGATCCCACTCCCGCCACGGCGCAATCACCTGAATACCCGGTTTCAGGGCATAGGCGCCCAGCTCGAAGCGCACCTGATCGTTCCCTTTGCCGGTTGCACCGTGGGCGATGGCGTCAGCACCGGTCTCGTTGGCAATCTCGACCAGTCGCCGTGCGATCAGCGGCCTGGCGATGGAGGTGCCCAACAGGTACTCACCTTCATACACGGTGTTGGCGCGAAACATGGGAAACACAAAGTCGCGCACAAAGGACTCGCGGAGATCTTCGATGTAGATCTCCTCTATCCCCAGTGCCTGCGCTTTGGCGCGTGCGGGTTCAACTTCCTCGCCCTGCCCAATGTCCGCGGTGAAAGTCACCACTTCGCACTGATAGGTTTCCTGTAACCAGCGCACGATCACGGAGGTATCGAGACCACCAGAATACGCCAGCACAACCTTTTTCGCCGTTGCCATAACCATGCCTAAAAAAAACGGGAACGTAGTGTACGTGCGCAGCTGTCTGCGCGCCACACAAGCCACGGTGAGGGCTACGGGCGACTGACCTCTGCTACACTGGTCACCTCGAGCGGGTACCTTTGATCATGACCTCGTTAACGCTGACATTACCGGATGACTGGCACATCCACCTGCGGGACGAAGCAGCCCTCGCCATGACAGTGCCTGACGTGGCCCGTTGGGCGGGCCGCGCGATCGTGATGCCCAACCTCAAGCCGCCTGTCTTGAGCGTCTCAGATGCGCTGAGTTACCGGGAGCGCATCTTGGCGCATGTGCCCGAAGGTGGGCAGTTCGAGCCGCTGATGGTCCTGTATCTCACCGACGCCACCACCCCTGAGATAGTGGCAGAGACGGCCGAGTCCCCGCATGTGCAGGGCATCAAGCTGTATCCCGCCGGCGCGACCACCAATTCAGACGCGGGCGTGACGGGCATCGAGGCCCTGTATCCCGTTTTCGAGGCGATGGAGCGGCATGATGTGCCACTGCTGATACATGGTGAAGTGACAGATCATCATGTGGATATATTTGATCGCGAGAAGGCGTTCATCGACTCCGCGCTCACGCCCATGGTCGGCGCGTTCCCCGAGCTCCGGATTGTGTTCGAGCACATCACCACCGCCGATGCCGTGCAGTTCGTTGAGGCATCCGGGGACCATGTCGCCGCGACAGTGACTGCACATCATTTGCTTTACAACCGTAATGACATGCTAGTTGGTGGAGTTCGGCCACACCTGTTCTGCTTACCGGTGCTGAAACGTGATCAGCACCAATTGGCGCTGCGCCGGGCAGTAACGTCAGGACACCCGCGCTTCCTCCTCGGCACGGACTCGGCGCCCCATGCCCGCGGTGAGAAGGAGTCGAGCTGCGGCTGCGCGGGCTGCTACACCGCACATGCCGCACTGGAGTTGTATGCGGAAGTATTTGACGAAGAAAACGCGCTGGATCGCCTCGAGGCGTTTGCGAGCTTTAACGGGCCAGACTTTTATCGCTTACCGCGTAACAGCAGCGCTATCACGCTCTCTAAAGACACTCAGTCCATACCCAAGGCGTTCCGTCTCGGCGACAGTGAAGTCGTGCCGATACGTGCGGGTGACAGCGTGGGCTGGAAAGTGTCCCGCTAACGGCGATGACAAATCCGACGCCCCCAGCGGCTGCCTACGATAGCGAAGTCGTCACGACCGCAACCGTTTCCGCAATGCGCGACCGGTTCCGCGGGTTCTTGCCCGTCGTCGTGGATATCGAAACCGGCGGATTCAACTGTCAAACCGACGCGATACTAGAAATCGCCATGACTTTGCTCACAATGAGCGAAGATGGTCAATTAGAGATCGCCGAGACCCACAGCCGCAACGTGGAACCGTTTGAGGGAGCAAACCTTGACCCTTCGGCTCTGGAGTTCACCGGCATTGACCCAGAGAGTCCACTGCGCGGCGCGGTGCCAGAGGATATTGCACTGGGAGAGCTGTTCGGCGTGGTGCGGCAGGCAGTCAAGGCAAATCACTGTAACCGGGCCATTCTGGTGGGTCACAACGCCCACTTCGATGCGGGATTCTTAAACGCTGCTGCGGAGCGGCTGGGACTCAAACGCAACCCGTTCCACCCTTTCTCTCACTTCGACACGGCGACCCTCGCCGGCCTCGCTGTTGGCCACACGGTACTGGCACGGGCGTGCGCGCTGGCGGATATCCCCTTTGATAATAACGAGGCGCACTCGGCCGAGTACGATGTGACCAAAACCGCTGAGCTATTCTGTCTTATTGTGAATCGCTGGCAGTCGCTGGGAGGCTGGGCGACTCCTGCACCAGCTGAGGACCCCGAATAACGCGCCCCGGGAACTCACCCGTTGCGACACCACCCTGGAAGGTCACTCGTCCCGATTTGATCGTACAGTCGTAACCCGACGCCGTTTGCAGCAGGCGCCTGCCGCCTGCGGGTAGATCGAAGGCCACCGTCGGTAAATTCAGCTGCAATGACTCCAGATCGATCACGTTAAGATCAGCGAGCAGTCCCGGCGCCAGCACGCCGCGATCTTCGAAGCCGTAAAGCCGGGCGGTGTCATGGCACTGGCGCTTGATAGCGCGCTCAAGCGGCATGCGATGCCCCTCCCGGTCACGCACCCAATGCTGAAGCATAAAGGTGGTGGCCGCGGCATCGCAGATCGTGCCGCAGTGGGCACCACCATCCGAAAGCGAATTTACGCAGTCATCCGAGTCCAGCGCCTCCTCGAGAAAATCGAGATTGCCGTTGGCATAGTTCAGTAACGGGAAGTAGATCATGCCTGCGCCCTCATCGCGCATCATGAAGTCATAGGCATACTCCGCAGCCGTTACGTCGGTCGCCAGGGCCCGCTGCTCGATGGATTGCTCCGCGGTGGGCTCGTAATTGAATCCGGGCAACATTTCGTACTGCATGGAGAAGGCGGTCTCCATCAAATCAGCGATCAACTGCAGGTCGCTACCTGTGGGTTCTCCCTGCTCGGCAAGCAGCTGGCTACGGAAAGCCGGATCCTTTAGGTGTCGCCACTGCTCAGGCCAGGGTTTGTCTACGATCGCCTTCCAACTCGGCCGCTGCGAAAACGGGTGGAAGGTGGCGCGCCACCCCAGAATCAAACCGGTCCCCCGCATGGAGATCTGAGCGACTATATTGCCGCCTTTGGCATTCTGGGCGCGCATGTCGCTCAGCTGTTCCTTGAACGGCAAACTTTTGATGGGTGATTCAAGTGCGGTGAAGGTCACGGGGGCACCGGTCTCCCGGCTGAGGTCACCCATCCACTCAAACTCATTCCACTCGGGCAGCAGGTCGCTCGCCATCTCGAAAACGCCGTGTCCCGCGCGCTTCAGCGCGCGGCCAATGCCCAGCAGCTCTTCTTTTGTCGCCGTGGTACCCGGAACCAACTCTCCATCAATGGACTTGTGCAGAATGGTCCGCGAGGTAGAGAAGCCTACCGCGCCCGCGCGAAGACCCTCCTCCACTATGACCGACATCCGTGCAATCTCGGTCTCCGTCGGCTCCTCATTGGCCGCACCACGATCACCCATCACATAGGCACGCACCGCGCCATGGGGGACCTGAGCGGCAACATCGACGGTGCGATCCAAGCCTTCAAGCGCATCGAGGTACTCCGGGAATGACTCCCAATTCCAGGTCATCCCCTCGGAGAGCGCACTGCCAGGAATATCTTCCACCCCCTCCATCAAGCCCACCAGCCACTCCTGTCGATCCGGTGCCGCAGGCGCAAAACCGACTCCGCAGTTACCCATGACCACGGTGGTCACCCCGTGCCACGAGGAAGGCGCCATTTCCTGATCCCAAGTGGCTTGGCCGTCATAGTGCGTGTGGATATCGACAAACCCCGGCGCGACTACGCGTCCGGTGGCGTCGATTTCCTCTACGCCAACCTCTGCCAGGTCACCCATCGCAACGATACGGTCCCCGACAATACCGATATCCATTACCCTCCCTGGAGTGCCTGTGCCATCCACCACTAAGCCGCCGGTAATCTTGAGATCAAACATTCACTTTTCTCCTGCCTCGCAGGGCCTACGTTGCCGCCCTCTGCTGCTTCAGCCGCGGGTCTGGTCCGACTCCCCACTCAGCTCGACCAAAATGTTATCCATTTCTTCCAGTAACTGGTCCACCGAAGTCAGTCCCTGAAGCTGATACTTGAGCCCTTCATCAATGGGCAGCAATTGTGCCAGCTGAGCGCCAACGCGCCAGCCATCTGTGAGGTCACTGTCCAGCTGCAACCGCTGGATCTGGGGATGCCTCAACAACCCTTCCAACACTTCAGCTAGGCTTGCGTGACGATCGGGTAGCTGCATGGTTTCCGGTATGTCGCGCCACTCCACCTCTGCCTTGACAAGGCCACTGGGCTCCCGCCATACCGACTGCACATCGAAGGGCTCGTGCCCTTCAATGGTGATGCCGAGCAAACCATTAGGGAGCTGGTCCCAGTCGACGATCCGAGCATAGGTACCGTACTCACCGACATTAGGCGTATCGAGCGACCCTCCCGATACCTCCGACCCCTGCTGCAGCCACACGATGCCGAAACCCTCACTCTCACGCGTACAGTGCGCCACTAAATCTAGGTAGCGCTGTTCGAAGATCTGTAACGACATGCGGCCTGAGGGCAACAACACCGACGACAGAGGGAACAGGGCAATCTCAGACATGGATCAGCCCGCCGTCTCATGCTCTAGGGCACTCAGCAGCGCCAGCGCTTCAGACCGACCATTACCACAAACAGCAGGCTCGGGTTTGAACTGGTCGCAGACTGCGGGGCGCCGGGGATCACCGTGCGAGTAGCACTGCGCGTTATCCAATAAATGTGAACAGGACAAACCGGCTGGCTTGCCATCGGGCATGCCCCAAAAGGATTGCCGAATGGCCGGCGCGATGCAGCAGGCGCCGCACTGTGGTCGACAATCCATTAGCCGTGATCCGGACCAAAGGGCCTGAAGATCATGATCAACTGTGGCAGTAATAGCAGTGCACCCGCGACAGCGGCGATCATGGCGACCACCGTCAACACGCCGAAATACAGACTCGGGGTGAAGTTAGACAAGGTGAGCATGGCGAACCCCACCACTACAGTCAGTGTGGTGTAGTACATCGCCCGCCCGATACTGCTGTGACTGCGCAACATCGCGGATCGGTAATCTTGATCCACTGCAATTTCATCCCTAAAACGATGGAGATAGTGGATACAGTCATCGACCCCGATCCCGACCACAATCGCCGCAATCGTAATCGTCATAATGTCGAGCGGTATACCGGCCAAACCCATCAGCCCCAAAACCAGACCTGCTGCAAGAATATTGGGCGCCAAAGCCACCAGCGCCAAAGCCAGTGATCGGAACAATATCCAGAACATCAACCCGATGGCGATGAAGACGGCACCGAGCGTCATAATCTGCGACTGGAACAAGCTTTGAAGGACGTTGTTGTAGAGCACCAGCAAGGAGGTGAACTTCAGGCGCTCGGGCTCAATACCTGTCTCGTCCAAAATCTGCTCGCGCAACTCTCTCAAGTAAGCATCGCGTCGCAACGATTCGCTGGTCTCCATCACCCTGACACTCAGTCGTGCCTCCTGCTCCTCAGCAAAATAAAAAGGCGTCACCAAGGCATCATTGACGTCGTCGGGCAAACTGTTCTCCACCAGCGCCAGCTCGACGCCGCCCAGCTTTCCCCCATACAGGCCGTCCATGACTTCAAATGCGGTGGATAGCGACAAGACTTTTCCCGACTCAGCCCGACTCTCGATAATGGCGTGAACCTGATCGACCAGTTGACGCCCCGGCACAGAAAACCAATAGCCCGCTGCCTGCGTTTCGTCCGCGCCAAAGCCGAAATCAATGTTGAACGCGTCGTCGAAAAAGCCGTCATCGTCGTCTTCCCAGCCCTCTTCATCAGGAGGAGGTGCGGTTTCAGCGACTTCAGGTTCTTCCGCAGGAGCTTCGAGAATCACATCCAGTGGGATCGTGCCGCCCAGGCGCGCGTCCAGAAGCTCCATCCCCTGATAGATCTCGGTGTGTTCCTTGAAATAATCAATAAAACGGTTCTCGACTTCCAGAGCGCGAACACCGGCCACTGACAGCAACACTAAACCCACCGTGGCTGTCACAACCAGACGGCCATGCTGCTGCACCACGTGCGCGAACCGAATCGTGAAAGGCCTCTCTGCCTGGCCTCCCGTAGTCAGTGGCTTGTCAGGAATGACCACCATCAGGGCAGGCACTGCCGTAAACGCGGAGCAAAAACCCAAGACGATGCCGGTGGTCATCATCCAGCCAAAATCAATCACGGGTTGCAGGCCCGCTAACACCAACGAAGTGAATGCCACGATGGTGGTCATGGCCGTGTAGAGACAGGGCACCATCATCAGTCTCGCTGCGCTGGCGGAGAGCTGCTCGCGGGGGGTGTCCGGTTGCTGCAGCTGCAACTCGCGATATCGCACCACCAGGTGAATCGACAGCGACAGCGTGATAATCAATAACACCGCCACCGAATTCGATGAGATGACCGTCATACGCCAGTCTGTGCCCGCCAGCACGCCCAGTAGCAAGGTTGCGGTCGCGCTACATGTAATCAAAGGGATGAATACCCATTTCCAACTGCGAAAAACGAGCCACAGCACCACCGCCATAACTGCCAGAATGGCCGTGCCAAAGGTCACCAGATCGGAACGCACAAAAGCCATCATGTCTGCGGCGATCATCGGTACGCCACCGACAAAGATCTTGGCATAGGGGCGAAAGCGCTCCGCCACATCGCGCACAGCGGCCACCATACGGTCCCGCTCGGCAGCGACCCTCGCCAGCGCCAGGTCGTAATCCGCCTCTACCTGCGCCAATCGCCCTGTGCCTTCAACATCCAGAGCCCCTTCGCGCTTTTGCGTGCGCAAGGCCTCACGCTCATCTAGTAGCGCTTCAGCCAATTCATCAGCATCAAGAGAGACCTGCACCGCCGTCAGATCTCCCCTTTCGCTGACCAACAGATTGCGATAAATCGGACTGGTTGTGAGCTCCTTCAGCGCCAGCTCCCGATCCACCTCAGGGTCACGCAGAGTGGCAATAGTGTCGGCGCGAGCCAAATCAGTCAGGGACAGCGGCGGGCTCTCCAGCAGCGGCACGTCGAGCACCGTGGTCACACTCGCTACGCCACGCAGTCGCGCGAGCTCGTCGACCATCGCCGCCAGTGGTTCCAGCGAGTCATCAGAGAGGAGCGGGACCCCGGGCTCCCACGTCAGTATCAGAAACTCGTCACCTGCGTACTTCTCGGCGGATTCGCGGAAGTAGGCCAGATCGGGGTCGCCCTGAAGCAACAAAGAGTCAGAGGAGGCATCCAACCGTAGCTTGGGAAGCTGTAGCAAAGCCAATCCAATAACCAAGGCGAAACACATCAACACCCAGATCGGTTTGCGCAAAATCAACGAATAAAATTGCTCGACCTGGGTCACGACTGAGCGCGCTCTTCCAGCGCCGCCAGCAAGCGGCCGTGTAGGCCTTCAAATCCACCGTTACTCATGATGACAATGCTATCTCCAGGTACTGCCACAGCCAGTGCCCGATCAATCAGGGCCTCTGTGCTCTTGAGGGCGTCCTGTCCCTGGGCGGTCACAATACTACCCAAATCCCATTGCAGATCAGGCGACGTTAGCCACAGCGCATAGTCGGCCGCCTCCGCGCATCCCACTACGGCGCCTTTGTGCTCACCCAATCGCATGGTATTGGACCGAGGCTCTATGATCGCGATGAGCTTTCCTACATCGACCCGCCCGCGGAGCGCCTTCAGCGTTCCCTCGATCGCGGTTGGATGGTGAGCGAAATCATCGTAAACCGCCACACCATCAGGCTTTCCCAATAATTCCAGCCGACGCTTCACCCCCGTGAAGGACGCCAGCGCCTTGATCGAGATATCCAGAGACACCCCGACATGATGCGCCGCAGCAATCGCAGCGGTCGCATTGGCCGCATTGTGAGACCCGATGAGCTCCCAATGCAGCTCCGCCTCCGCACCATCAGGCCCCAAAATGGCAATAGCGTCCGCTGCAGAGGACAACGCACGCCAGGTCCAACCGGCGGCAGACTGCGCTTCATCGGCATCTGCGACGGTCTCGACCGGGGTCCAACACCCTTTGTCCAAAACGCGATCGATAACCTCGCCGCCACCGCGAACAATCAACCCGTCGCTGGGAATACATCGCACCAAATGATGGAACTGGGTTTCGATCGCGGCGAGGTCGGGAAAGATATCGGCATGGTCGTATTCGAGATTATTGATCACTGCTGTTTTGGGACGGTAATGAACGAACTTGGACCGCTTGTCGAAAAAGGCTGAATCATATTCATCTGCCTCAACCACAAAATAGTCGCCGCCACCTAGTCGGGCGGACAGGCCAAAGTTAGTAGGGATCCCGCCGATCAAAAAGCCGGGTTGAAGGCCGGCCTGCTCCAGAATCCATGCCAGCATGCTGGCCGTACTTGTTTTGCCATGGGTACCCGATACGGCGAGCACCCATTGATCCTGAAGAATATGGCGACCCAGCCATTCCGGCCCCGAGGTGTAAGGGATGCCGCCGTTCAGCATCGCCTCTACAACCGGCTGACCGCGGGACAGCGCGTTGCCCACCACCACACAATCGGGCTCGGGCGAAAGTTGATCGGCATCGTAGCCGTCGACGAGGGGGATATCGCTTTTGAGAAGCTGGGTGCTCATGGGCGGGTAAATATTGCGGTCAGAACCCGTGACCGAAAAACCTGACTCACGCGCCAGCAACGCCAAGCCGCCCATAAACGTGCCGCAAATACCGAGAATGTGAATGTGATCAGACAAGGAGGTTCTCCACACTGGGACGAGGTTATCATGGGCGGTTTGCCAATGGCTCCCGCGAGGTCTACGGTACGCACTTCCTGACAGCCCACCCAAACAATTCAGCATGAGTCAACGCAATCTCTTCTACGCCCAATCCGGCGGCGTCACAACCGTTATCAACGCTTCGGCCGCCGGCGTCATTCAAACTGCGCGTGCGCACCCCCAAAGTTTTGGCAAAGTCCTCGCGGGACAAAACGGGATTGTCGGCGCGCTGAAAGAGGAGTTGATCGATACGTCGCGGGAAAGCCGCCGGGCGATCGAAGGACTCAAGACCACCCCCGGCGGCGCTTTCGGTTCCTGTCGATACAAGCTCAGAGGTTTTGATGAGAATCGTGCCGAGTATGAGCGCCTAATCGAGGTCTTCCGCGCCCACAATATTGGCTACTTTCTCTACAACGGCGGCGGCGACTCGGCAGATACTTGCCTGAAAGTTTCACAAATCAGTGAGCAGATGGGCTACCCCATTCAGGCGATCCACGTGCCGAAAACCATTGATAACGACCTGCCGGAGACAGATAACTGCCCTGGCTTTGGCTCCGTCGCCAAGTATGTGGCGATTTCAACGCGCGAGGCGGCCCTCGATATCGAGTCGATGTGCGCGACCTCAACCAAGGTCTTCATTCTCGAGGTGATGGGTCGACACGCCGGCTGGATCGCTGGCGCCAGTGCACTGGCTGCAAGCGAGCGCGGCGACGCGCCACATATTATTTTGTTCCCCGAAATCGCCTTCGATCAGAAAAAATTCCTGAGTAAGGTCGACCAATGTGTGAAACGCCGCGGATACTGCGTCGTTGTCGCCTCGGAAGGCACGAGCACTGCGGATGGCAGACTCCTGTCGGATCAGGGTGAGCGAGATGCCTTTGGACATGCTCAGCTGGGTGGTTTGGCACCATTGTTGGCCGGCATAGTCAAAGACAAGCTGGGATACAAATACCACTGGGCGGTCGCGGATTATCTGCAACGTGCTGCCCGCCACATTGCCAGCCAGACGGATGTCGATCAGGCCCTCGCACTGGGTAAGGCGGCCGTGGAGCTGGCCCTTGAAGGCGCCAATGCGGTAATGCCAACCGTCGAGCGGCGTTCGACTAAACCCTATCGCTGGGCTATTGGCACTGCACAGCTGCATCGAGTGGCCAACCGCGAGAAGAAAATGCCGCGTCGGTTTATCAGCAAAGATGGCTTTGGCGTCACCGCCGCGGGGCGGTCGTATTTTGAGCCCCTGATTGCCGGCGAGGCCTACCCCGACTATCAGCAAGGCATGCCGCGCTACACCCGGCTAAAAAAAGTGCTCGTTCCCCGTCGCTGCAAGGCTTGGTCTGACTAGTAATGGTCCAAATCCGCGAGATGAGGAGACACACATCACTAGACGCACAAGAGCAATAGGATGCATGACATTGGTAGAAGCGCCTCGCGGCAACCCAAGGCGCCATCAAGGGACTGCGACGAAGCGCTCCATAAGATGATCCACCTTGGGCTCGATCACCTCCAGCATCGCCAGCGGCTCATGGACGTTGCCGCGAGCATCGGGTTCCCCTCGCCATAAGGGAATAAGCAACTCGGCTGACACCATATCCTGATACTTTATAGCCGCAGGCCGGTAACTGATATGCCATGCCTCCGGTGCAATCCCTCCCCGGTCCGAGGCATAGGGCCTGTAAAAGCCCTCAGCATCATGAGCAGCCATCAATTCATCCAGCCACCGCGTCATCTCGCAAAAAGGACCCGAGGGACCGTATTCGAAGGGAGACAATAGCGGGCGATAGTCCACATCTACCGCCGACGCATCCCAGACATCCAGATCTGTACCCCAGTGGTGTCGCGACATGCCCGGCAATGCGGAAAATCGCAAAATGAGATTCAGCCACTCTTCATCATCGTGCCGAGCGCGAACAAGCAGTCGGCCTTCTCCATCGGTGACAGGTCGAGCCCCCGTCCACTTGTCGTTAATGATGCGCACCTGTCGGTCATAGTCCCGAAAAGCCGACGCGACACGAAGGTCCAAACCCCGCTCCGCGGCGCGGCGCCCGAGAGCTTGAAAGGCGTTCGCGGTCTCATTCTCCACCCGGAAATCGGGTGGGATGGAGACGAGATGCTCCGTCGAGAGGCCAAAAGCAATCAATGACTGCTGCATAGCTAATGTGTATCCCACCTGTGTGCGGCCACAGGATAAATCCCGTCAATAGTAATGTCATTGAGTAGCGTGTAGACCTCCAGCCCGCTGGCCATTGCCTGACGCAAAGCCGACGCATAGATTGGATCAATGTCCTGTGCTGGCGCCACCCGGGTAATACCATCGTGCAACACCGCGAAAACCAGGGCAGAACGATGACCACGCTCCATTGCCGACTGCGACTCAAGCAGGTGCTTGGTCGCCCGCGCACTCACCGCATCGGGGAAGGCACCCGCGCCATCACCACAGTGCAAGGTGACGGATTTCACCTCCACATACAGGCCGTCATCTGCCGGGATAAAAAAATCCGCCCTCGATCCCTCCGCAAGTTTGACCTCTCGCCGCAAATCAGCGCCGGCGGGAAATAGTGCGGGGAAATGGCCGTCTCGCAAAGCCTCCTCAACAACATCATTGGCCCGCGCCGAGTGAATACAAGCCATTCCTGCCTCTGTTTCCACTAACTCCCAGGTCCAAGCCAGCTTGCGCTCTGGGTTGTCATGGTGGGACAGCCACACCGCCGATTCGGCTGTCTGGCAGCCGGTCATAGCACCGGTATTGGGACAGTGAACGCAGACCGGCGTGTCAGCATTGGGCAGCAGCACGTCCGCAAGGAAGCGCTTGTAGCGCCTTATCAAGCTCGCGCGCGTTAAGGGTGGAAAATTCATAGTATTTGTTCCGTCATGACCCGCGTCTGACCCCTTGGCACCGCCGCGAGATGATGAGCTTCGCGAAAATCAGCGGTAGCACAGGCCGGTGAAGTCTGATAGCTTCCCCTGCCCAATTAGTCACGGCATTGGCTGCCGGGACATTTAAGAGGAACGACATCACCATGGCCAGTCGAAAATCTGCTGCCACAGCGGCACCCGCTAAGAAGAAAGCTGCAGCTAAAAAAGCACCGGCTAAGAAAAAAGCCGTAGCCAAAAAAACACCGGCTAAGAAAAAAGCTGCAGCCAAAAAAGCAC
>CACNSR010000018.1 GCA_902623175.1 Halieaceae bacterium | reverse complement strand
AGGCGATCACGTCGCGAATCGACTGCCCACCCACCATCAGCATGACGAGTCGATCCAGACCGAAGGCGAGGCCCGCATGGGGCGGCGCTCCATGACGCAGCGCACTCAACAGGAACCCGAACTTGGATTCCGCCTCTGCCGTATCGATACCCAACAGGTCGAATACGGCCTGTTGCATGTCCTGATCATGAATACGAACTGAGCCGCCGCCAATCTCGTTACCGTTTAGTACCATATCGTAGGCTTGCGACAGCGCAATCTCTGGCTCTGACCGCAGCGCGTCCAACGAACAGGCGGGCGCAGTGAAGGGGTGGTGCAGGGCTGTCATACCGCCGCGTTCATCGCACTCAAACATGGGGAAGTCGACAACCCAGAGTGGCGCCCATCCCTCAGCAATCTGATCCAGATCTGCAGCGACCTTGAGACGCAGTGCGCCCAGGGACTCATTGACCACCGAGCGCTTGTCCGCTCCAAAGAACAAAATGTCGCCATCTGTTGCGTCCAGCCGATCCAGCATCGTAAGCACGGTCTCATCAGGCATAAACTTGATAATCGGCGACTGCAGACCCTCTATACCCGCCGCGCGGTCGTTCACCTTAATCCAGGCAAGGCCCTTGGCACCGTAGACGCCCACGTAGTCGGTATAATCGTCGATTTCCTTGCGCGACAGCGACGCACCACCCGGCACCTTGAGCGCGGCCACACGGCTACCCGCGTCATTAGCGGGACCACTGAAGACTTTAAAGTCGACCCCCGACATCAAGTCATCGATGGATACCAGCTCCCACGCGATTCGAAGATCCGGTTTATCGGAGCCGTAGCGCTCCATGGCATCTGCCCAGGTCATGCGGGGGAATGTGCCTAGCTCCATCTCGAACTGCTCTTGGAACAGGCTGCGCACCATGTCTTCAGTGATCGACATCACTTCTTCGGCATTGAGAAAGGCCGTCTCGATATCGATTTGGGTAAATTCAGGCTGGCGGTCTGCCCTAAGGTCTTCGTCCCTGAAGCAGCGTGCGATTTGGTAGTAGCGATCGAACCCAGAGACCATCAGTAACTGCTTGAACAGCTGGGGGGACTGGGGCAACGCAAAAAACGCGCCAGGCTGAGTTCTGCTGGGCACCAGATAATCCCGCGCGCCCTCGGGTGTCGCCCGCGTCAGAATCGGGGTTTCGATATCCAAGAAGCCCTGCTCATCGAGGTAGCGCCGAATGCTAGAGGTGATCCTTGCCCGGGCAATCAGGTTCTGCTGCATGTCCGGCCGACGCAGATCCATGAAGCGGTAGCGCAGGCGCACGTCCTCGCCCACCGAATGGTGCTCATCGAGGGGGAAAGGTGGCGTTTGCGCGGCGTTGAGAATCTCCAAAGTTTTTCCCAACACTTCTATCTTTCCCGAGGCCATATTCGGATTCACCGTCGCGGCCGAACGCGCGCGGACTCGCCCTGTGATTCTCAAGACGTACTCGCTGCGCACGCTGTCGGCGCGCTGAAAGTGCTCCTCAGTGTCAGGGTCAAATACCACCTGCACCACGCCTTCCCGGTCTCGCATGTCGAGGAAAATGACTCCGCCATGGTCTCGGCGGCGATCTACCCAGCCGCACAGCGTCACGGTCTGATCGATCAGGTTCTCATCGATCAGACCGCAGTAGTGGGTTCGCATCGCTATTTCCATGGTGTGGTTTCCCGCCGTTAGCTGGCTTTCGAGGTGTCAGTCTTAGCCGTGGCCGCCGGTTTCGACTCGGCTTTTTTGGTGCCCTCACTGCAGGCACTGCCAGATTCCGTTTTCGCGGCTGGCTTGTCCGCAGTATCACCGCGCTCGCCGGCAATATTTTTTTTGTCGCCAGTTTTGAAGTCGGTCTCGTACCAACCGCCGCCAGAGAGGCGGAAAGTGGGGGCGCTGACCTGCTTCTTCAAAGCGGGTGTTGCGCATTCAGGGCAGTCAGTCAATGGCGCGTCGGCCAACTTTTGGATGGCCTCCAGCGAGTGTCCACATTCCTGACAGCAGTATTCGTAAATGGGCATAGCGCTCTCCCCGAGCAGGGTTCGATTTCAACCCGCCCTATTTGAGTTTAAGAGTCTCTCTATGGGCTCTCTGTAAGGGCGCGGAGCGTACCGTAAACCCTGAATCAGTGAAAGATACGCAGAGCGTGAACATTCAGCTCGCTGCAGTCAAAGCAACCATAAAAGGTGGGACATCGCCGACTTCATAAAGCCTGTGATGCGGTTTAGTTGGCGAAGCCCTTCATTTTTTTCAATGCCTGAATTCTAACCTTCGTGCTCGCAGGTTTGGCCTTGAGCCAGGTCTCTTCCTTGGTAAAGGGATTAATGGCCCTTCGCGATTTAATCGCGGGTCTTCGCTCGGTGGTGACTTTCATCAGCCCTGGCAAGGTGAACTGACCGTAGCCCTGATCACAAATGCTCGCTTCAATGAGCCGCTCGAGGGAGCCGCACACTTTTTTTACCTCCGACTTGGACATACCACTGTCTTCGGCCAGCGCTTCAAGCACCTGCGACTTGGAGAGCTTGGTTTTGATCGGCTTCATTTTTTTCGCTTCAGCGGCTTTTTTCGGTCGCTTGTCGGTTTTCTTCTTTCCCATTGTCCTGTCTCACGCGATTACCCCACCCGGGACGGCATCGCCCCGACTGCTGCGGAAGCGATTCAACAACACTCACCCCCAACCGACAAGCCTACTTGGCAGGATCCGTGAGCGGCATCGTCGACGCAGTCACCGGCATGAGCACATCGCGGGCACATCTACGATTCACGTCGCCATAACTATACGGCCTGCACCCAGCCCCTTTAGAATGATGACCACCGATGTGGAGAGTGTTATGCGAACCAGTGAGTTCCTGCTGTCGACCCTGAAAGAGACCCCTTCAGACGCCGAGGTGGTCAGCCATCAGCTGATGCTGCGGGCCGGGTTGATCCGCCGGGTCGCCGCCGGCATCTATAACTGGATGCCACTGGGGCTTCGTGTGCTGCGCAGAGTTGAGAACATTGTCCGCGAAGAAATGGAGCGCGCCGGCGCGCTGGAGTTGAGCATGCCGGTGGTTCAGCCGGGCGAGCTTTGGGAGGAGTCTGGCCGCTGGGAGCTCTACGGTCCCGAGCTGTGTCGACTGGAAGACCGTCACCAGCGCCCTTTCTGCCTCGGACCCACCCACGAAGAGGTCATCACCCAGATCGCCAAAAGCGAGATCAAGAGCTATAAACAGCTGCCGATCAATCTGTTTCAGATCCAGACCAAATTCCGCGACGAAATCCGCCCGCGCTTTGGAGTGATGCGCTCCAGAGAGTTCATCATGAAAGACGCCTACTCCTTTCATATTGATCAAACGTCGCAGGAACAGACCTACTGGCGAATGCACCAGGCCTACACCGCAATCTTTACCCGGCTGGGCCTAGACTTCCGCGCAGTCGAGGCCGATACCGGCGCCATTGGTGGAGCACATTCCCACGAATTCCATGTTTTGGCAGAAAGTGGCGAGGACGCCATTGCCTTCTCTAGCGGTAGCGACTACGCGGCCAACGTGGAGCTGGCGCCCGCCCCGCCAGAGGCTGCTGACGCTGCCGAAGACGGCGAGGTGCCCGCGCTGGAGAAATTCGCAACGCCAGGAATGACCACGATTGACGACCTCACGGAGCAGTTGGGTATTCCTGCTGAACAGTCGATCAAAACACTGCTCGCCAAAGACGAGCAGGGCGAGCTGGTGGCCCTGGTCGTTCGCGGTGACCATCGACTAAATGCTATCAAGGCATCCAAATTGCCGGGCATGGTATCGCCGCTGATGATGGCGGAACCCGATGAAGTAAAAGCGTATCTGGGCGCCAGCTTTGGTTCCCTGGGCCCTGTGAACGCCCCCGTCAGAGTCGTGGTCGATCACACCGCGGCGCAAATGCCCAGTTTCGTGTGCGGCGCCAACGAGGACGGCTACCACGTCAAGGGCGCCACCTGGCAACGCGACGTCCCCGATGCCGAGTTTGCCGATATTCGTGAGATCGTGAGTGGCGACCCTAGCCCCTGCGGCGAGGGCACTCTGGAGATTCGCCGGGGCATCGAGGTCGGTCATATTTTTCAATTGGGTACCAAGTACTCCGAGTCAATGAATGCTTTCGTGTTGAATGAACAGGGCCGCAGCCAGCCTATGGTCATGGGCTGTTATGGCATTGGTATTACGCGCATTGTGGCGGCAGCCATTGAACAAAACCATGACGACAACGGCATCATCTGGCCCGCTGCCATGGCGCCTTTCGACGTGGCGATCGTCCCGCTGGGGATGGACAAGTCGGATGTGGTGCGCGAGGCCACCGAGCAGCTCTACGCCGCGTGTGCGGATGCGGGCCTCACCGCCCTTCTAGACGATCGGTCAGAGCGGCCGGGCGTCAAGTTCGCAGAAATGGAGCTTTTGGGGATGCCGCTGAGGGTGACCTTGGGAGAACGATCGCTGGCCGAGGGCCATTTAGAGCTCACCAAGCGCCGCAACGGCGAGACCGAGATGGTCTCGCCCTCCGACACCGTCGGCCGCTTACAGCAGCTTCTTGCCGACAGCTGATCGATTTGCACAGCGTCTCGCCCGCTTTCTTTGCGGACTCCGCGGAACGTCTGGACCTGTTGTTGCGAGTGCACCAACAGGCGATCGAACTCAATTTGCCACCCGTGCTGATACTATCGGGGATCATAGTGGACAGCGCCTTTGATCGCTGCGTGGTCTCTCGCTTCGGGGCGCAAGGCCTGATGCAGGTCATACCGTTTCGGAGAGACAAAATCGGGCGAAGCGACGATAACCTAACCCACTCTCCCACCAATCTTCGAAACGGTTGCCATAGTCTGCGCTTTTATCTGGATCGAGAAGATCAGAACCTGAACCGGGCACTGGCCGCCTACAACGGTTCCAGCGGCATTCTGCGCTCCCCTAAGAAAGCGCGCACAGCCTGGGGAAAACGTTGGCGTACCGCGCCTCCAGACTGGTGAGCGGATCAGCACGCGGTTAAACTCGCCACCTCGACAGAGAATTCCCAGATGCACCCAAACGCTGACACACTGCTAGCTCAACACCCCGACATCGAGACGGTAGAGGCCCTCATCACGGACTGTAATGGTGCCGCTCGCGGTAAATGGTTGCCCATCGAAAAGCTGTCCGCGCTCCTCTCCGACGGCATCAAACTTCCAAAGTCGGCCGTGGCGCAGGACGCTTGGGGTCGCGACGTGCCCCAGATCGCAATCGATAACGGAGATCCCGATGGCTGGTGTCAGGCAGTGCCGGACTCTCTGGTCCCGGTGTTGACGGCGACCGGCGTCGATCGCGCGCAAGTCATACTGACGATGTTCAAGGACGACGGCGCACCCCTCCTCTCTGACCCCAGGCAGGTGCTGGGGCAGGTGGTCGACAAGCTTAAGCAAAAAGGCTTGGCACCCAGAGTCGCCATTGAGCTCGAGTTCAATCTGTTCAAACGCCCGGATGACAACCAGACACTGCGGGACGCACTGCCTGCCGAGAATGAGACCGGCGGAAATCTCTACGGACTCAGCTCGCTCGATGAACATGCAGCGTTGTTTGACGCGCTGAAAGCCAGTTTTGAGACGCAGGGTCTGCCCTACGAGGGCGTCTTGAAGGAAGCGGCACCCACCCAATACGAAATTAATGTTGCCTACTCCGACGACGCGGTCACCTATTGCGACCAAATCATTCGCATGCAGCGCTGTACTCGCGCCGTCGCCGCACGGTTCGGTGCGCTGGCGAGCTTTATGCCAAAGCCTATGGAAAATCAGGCTGGCAACGGCATGCATGTTCACTGCAGCCTGCTCGATACATCGGGTAAAAATGTTTTCGACAGCGGCGATGTCTACGGCACGCCACAATTGCGGCAAGCGGTCGCCGGATGCCTCGAACTTATGGCAGACACTCAGCTGATTTTTGCGAGCAGCTACAACGCCTACCGTCGGTTTCAGGCCGGGAGTCACGCGCCGACGCATCCCAACTGGGGCTATGACAACCGCACCACGGCACTGAGAATCCCTGCCAGCCCAAGTCCGGCCACCCGCATTGAGCACCGAGTCGCCGGGGCTGACAGTAACCCGTACTTGGCGGTGGCTGCGCTACTAGCGGGAATCCACTTGGGCATTGACCGAGAATGTGAGGCTCCTCCTACGATCAACGGCAATGCGTGGGTTGAGGATGCAGCCAACGTTTGCCTGCCAGGACACATGGCAGAAGCGATTGCGCGATTCTCTGAATCTGCCAATGTGCGCGAGACACTCTCGGCAGAATTCCAATTTTCGTTCAGCGAGGTTAAAAAGCAGGAGCTCGGCGAATTTGAGCGCCGCGTGACGGACTTTGAGTTGGAAACCTACCTCTTGGCCTGAACACACACTTACCCCATTCTCTCGTTGGAGCGCTCTATGACGACTGTTTTGGATTTTTCTGCCGCTCAAGCGAACGGTGAAGACACCGCGCTCAGCGAATTTGGTGGCAAGGTATTACTGATAGTGAATACCGCCTCCAAATGCGGGTTTACCCCGCAATATGAGGGACTGGAGTCGCTACAAAAGTCCTATGGCAAACGCGGCTTTTCGGTGCTGGCATTTCCCTGCAATCAATTTGGCGGTCAGGAGCCCGGCAGTGAGGCAGAAATTCAGTCTTTCTGCGACCTGAACTACCAGACCAGCTTCCCGCTGTTCAGCAAGATTGAGGTGAATGGCGCGGCCAGCCACCCCCTATTCATTCACCTGAAAGAGCAGTCGCCCGGTGTGCTGGGTAGCAAGCGCATCAAATGGAACTTTACGAAGTTCTTGGTCAACCAGCAGGGTGAGGTGGTCAAGCGCTACGCGCCGTCGACCAAGCCCGAGGCCATTGCGGGCGACATTGAGGCACTGCTTTGATGCGACTCAGTGCTCTCGCGTCTCGCGGAAGCGAATGTCAGGCCAGCGCTCCTCCATTAGTGAGAGGTTGACTCGGGTGGGCGCCAGATAGGTGAGATAACCCCCGCCGTCCTCCGATAAATGCTCCGCCGCTTTCTTGCGGAACTCTTCCAGCTTGCGCTCGTCCTCAGCCTCTATCCAGCGAGCCGTGCAGATGTTGACCGGCTCGTAGAGTGCCTCGACCTTATATTCGTCGGCTAAGCGATAGGCCACCACGTCGAACTGCAACTGACCCACGGCACCCACAATGAGGTCACTGCTGTTGAGTGGCGAGAACACCTGTGTCGAGCCCTCCTCAGATAACTGTTGTAACCCTTTTTGCAGGGCTTTGGTCTTCATCGGATCGGCCAGCCGAATGCGGCGGAATAACTCAGGAGCAAAGTGGGGAATTCCTGTAAAGCGGAGCGCTTCGCCGGTGGTAAAGGTATCGCCGATCTGAATCGTGCCGTGGTTGTGCAGGCCGATGATGTCCCCTGCCACCGCGGACTCAACAAGGGTGCGATCACCCGCGCGAAAGGTTACCGCGTCCGCAATGCGCACATCTTTGTCGATACGCACGTGACGCATCTTCATTCCCTTGTCGTAGCGGCCCGAGCAAATCCGCATGAAGGCAATGCGATCCCGGTGCTTGGGGTCCATGTTGGCCTGAATCTTGAAGACAAAGCCGGTGAAATCCGGCTGGGATGCCTCAATGAGCCCCTCTGATGATGGTCTGGCCCGAGGGGCGGGCGCCCACTCGACAAAGTCATTAAGCATCTCCCTGACGCCAAAGTTGCCCAGCGCCGTCCCGAAAAAGACCGGGGTCAGCTGGCCTGCCAGAAAGTCCTCGAGCGAGAACTCGTCCGACGCGCCGCGAACCAGCTCGATCTCCTCGACAAAACTATCGTAGTCCTCCGCGAGTAATGCTCTGGCCCCATCAGAATTGAGACCCATAATCAAATCTTCTTCAGCCAGCGCATTGCCATCACCTGCTGGGAAACGATGAATGGTGTCAGTGTAGAGGTTATAAACGCCGCTGAAGTCGCGGCCCATACCAATTGGC
Source organism: Halieaceae bacterium (assembly GCA_902623175.1). GTDB lineage: Bacteria > Pseudomonadota > Gammaproteobacteria > Pseudomonadales > Halieaceae > Luminiphilus. The sequence goes on along the minus strand of CACNSR010000018.1, from coordinate 38,250 downwards.
CAGTTGATGGGCGCGCCGGCAATACCCAGTACCTCCTCAACCTCGTCCACCAATTCGATAGGGTCGCGGATATCACGGTCAAGCTTGTTGACGAAGGTCATGATGGGCGTGTCCCGCAGGCGGCACACATTCATCAGCTTGACGGTGCGGTCCTCGACGCCCTTGGCACCGTCGATCACCATCAGCGCAGAATCGACCGCCGTCAGGGTCCGGTAGGTGTCTTCCGAGAAGTCCTCGTGGCCTGGCGTATCCAGCAAATTCACCCAGCGTTCTTTGTAGGGGAACTGCATCACCGAGGACGTGACAGAGATACCGCGCTCCTGCTCCAGCGCCATCCAGTCCGAGGTCGCATGGGGCCCGCGCTTACCCTTCACTGAGCCAGCCACCTGAATTGCCTGACCGAGCAGCAACAGCTTCTCGGTCATGGTTGTCTTACCCGCGTCGGGGTGAGAAATAATAGCGAAGGTGCGGCGCGCGTCGATGTCGCGCTGAAGTTCAGACATGATGGCTCCTCGAAGGAGGCGCGATTATGCCAGCCAATATCATTGGCGTCAGTCTGGACTGGGCAACAGCGCCTCAAGGTGTCTGAGCAGGACTTCGCCCACTTCATCCATAGTGGGGCAGTTGGACCCCAGGAGCGTGGCGACAGAAGTCACCTCAAGGTCCTCGTAACCGCAGGGATTGATGCCGCGAAACGGGCTGAGATCCATATCGACATTGAGTGAGAGGCCGTGATAGCTGCGCCCTTTGCTCACCTTCAAGCCCAATGCCGCAATTTTACAGCCGTCGACATACACGCCTCGCGCATCGGGGTCACCGCAAGCCCTAATGCCCCACTCGCCCAGCACCCTAACCACGGCGGCCTCGAGCAGAGTGACCAGCTGTCTGACATTGACATTCGCTCGGCGCAGATCGAAGAGCACATAGGCGACCCATTGGCCGGGGCCGTGATAGGTCACCTGACCGCCGCGATCGATCTGAATAATGGGCACGTCACCGGGGTCGAGTACGTGTTCCGGCTTGCCCGAAAGGCCTTGTGTATACACGGGCAGGTGTTGGAGTAGCCAAATTTCATCTTCAGTTTCGTGGGTGCGCGACGCGGTAAAGGCCTTCATCCGATCGAAGGTCGACTCAAAATCAACCGTGCCCAAACGCCGACACAACACGGTATCTAAAGCACCATGGATACTAGACCGGTATCCATCAGATCCTGATGAATCTGACGCAGCTGCTCCTCGCTCTGCGCCTCGATGGTGATGGTAATAGACCTAAAATTGCCATTACGAGAGTCTTTGACCAGCACATCCTGCTCCGAGAATCCGGCTGCATACTGATTGAATACGGACATCACTGCGGGTTGAAAGGTTGATCCCGCCCTGCCCAGCACCTTAATGGGGTACGCGCAGGGAAAAACAATCTTTGGCGGGTCCTGGCTCACTGACGATTAACCCAGCAACTGCTGAAACCAGAGCAAAATAGTGTCCCATAGCCTTGCGAAAAACCCGGCAGGCTCGACTGCTTGCAGGACCTCTAGCGGCGCTTCACCCACAGACTCACCGTCGCGGGTCAGCACCACCCGGCCTACCACGTCACCCGCCCTTAGGGGCGCAATCAGCGGAGTATCAATTTCAACCGACGGGGTAATCTCGGCGGCGCTTCTGGACAATGTCAGCACCACATCCGTTGTCACCCCTAACGCGACCTGTGGTGTCTGACCTTTCCACACACGACCCTGTGTAAGTTCAGTCCCACCTCTCAGAGGTGTCTCCGTCTCGTAAAAACGAAAGCCGTAGTTCAACAGGCGACGGGTTTCCGACTTCCGGCTCGATGGAGAGCTGCTGCCCATCACCACGGAAATTAGCCGCATCCCCTCTCGCTTCGCCGAGGCGACGAGGCCATAGCCCGCCACACTGGTATACCCGGTTTTTAGTCCATCCACGGAGTCGTCTTCGCGCAGCAAGTGATTGCGGTTGTACTGAGTAATGCCGTTGTAGGTGTAGCTCTGCTCTTTGTAAATAGCATAACGCTCGGGGTGAACGCGAATAGCGGCTGCGGCCATCGCGGCGAGATTGCGTGCAGTTGACAAGTGCTCGGGATGGGGCAATCCATGGCTGTTTTCAAAGTGCGTACCCGTGAGCTCCATCTCTTCCGCGTAGCGATTCATCAGATCGACAAAAGCCGCCTCACTGCCAGCAATATGCTCGGCAATCGCAACCGTCGCGTCGTTGCCAGATGAGATAACAATACCTCGCTCTAGCTGCGCTACCGTGACCGGCTTACCGGGCTCGATCCACATCAGCGACGAGCCCTCAAATACGGGGTTTTGTGACCACGCATTGCGGCTGACAGGCACCAAATCATCCAGGCCCAACCGACCCAGCTCGACCTCCTGAGCTAAAATGTAGGCGGTCATGAGCTTGGTCAAACTAGCCGGCGGTAGCTGCAGGTCGGGATTGTGCTCTGCCAATGCGGCCCCGGTGTCGAAATCGACGAGCAAGTAGGAATCAGCATTGATGGCCGGCGGCGCGGGCACCAGCGCCGAGCTCGCCGATCCCACCAGCGGCAGCCAAAACATGGTAATCAGATACCACGCCAAGCGCTTCATATTCGCTCTCGCTCCTGTCATCAACACACTCTCCTGCAGGTCACCCTGCGACGCCGCCAGTGTAAGCCCGTGGGCCCTCTGATGAAAATCGCATCAGGGGATTTTATACGGCACTGGATAACCCGCTTCGATCAATACGTCGCGAGCCTGATCAAGCGTCTGCATCGTGAGAAAGGGCCCCACTCGAACACGGTGGAGTCGCCGGCCATCGGCATCTACGGCACTGACTGAGACAGGATAGGCCCACCGAAGCCTTACCTCGTGACCGAGCTCGCCCGCAGCACTCTCCGAGGCATAGGCACCCAGCTGCAAGTAGCGGTGGGTTGCAGCCTGCACTTCACGGCGATCGTCGACCTCGGCCAGCTCGAGGGATTCGATCAATACGGTCGCTGTGCCCCGTTCGGCGAAGCCGAGCTCCAATGCCGCCCCGTAGGATATGTCGATCAGCCTTTGTGGGTGGAAAGGGCCACGGTCGTTTACCCGCAACACTACGCTGCGATCGTTTTCCAAGTTGGTCACGCGGACATAGGTCGGAATCGGCAGTGAGCGATGCGCAGCGGTAGCGCCATACACATCAAAGATCTCGCCGTTGGCTGTGGGTAGGCCTTGAAATTTCATGCCATACCATGAAGCCACACCCTTCTCCCGGTAGCCCCGCGCGCTACCGTGCACGGTATAGAAGGAACCATTCACTTCATACGGGCTCCGATTACCCTCGGCCAGAATAGGGTCTGATCGGGGAATGGCGTCCTGCCATGGCGACCGATCTGAAAGGGGTGGCGCGACATCTGCTTGCTCTGCAGCCGAAGCATCTCGACACGTGGAGCATGCGGTCAGAGCAACCGCAACGCAGCACGTTGCGCTGATCAACAGCTTCTTCAAGAGCCCGCGCGCGCCGCCGCTATCGCCTGACTGAGTTCCCATACTGCCATGGCATACATCGCGCTATGGTTGTAGCGCGTGATGACATAGAAATTTTGCAGCCCCAACCAGTAGCGCATGCCGTCTTCCTCTTCGAGCCGGATCGGCGTTGCCAGATCCGCTGGGTTCAGTGGCTCGGCGGGCTGAAGCCCCTTCAGCGCCAGCGCGGCGACCGTTTTCTTGGGCTTTAATCCGCCCTCGAACACCGCCAGGTCTGGCTCATCGGCAATGCCGTCGGTCACTACCCGCTCGCCCCTGCGCCAACCGTGGGCCCGCAGGTAATTCCCCACACTGGCAATTGCATCGGCGGGGTTGTCCCAGATATCAGGCGCTCCGTCGCCCGTGTAACTTCGTGCAAAAGCGCGATAACTTGATGGCATGAATTGACCGTAACCCATTGCACCCGCATAGGAGCCTTTCAACGCTAACGGGTCCTTACCCGACTCCCAGGCCAGCACTAGAAATTGCTCCAGCTCTCTAGTGAAAAAGGGAGAGCGTCTCGGATAGTCGAACGCCAGTGTCGCCAGCGCATCGATCACGCGATAACTCCCCGTGATACGGCCGTAGTAGGTCTCCACGCCGATGATCGCCACCACCAACTCCGCCGGTACACCAGTGCGCGTCGACACCGTTTGTAGCGTGCCCGCATGCGCGCTCCAGAAGGTGACCCCCTCACGGATCCGACGATCGGTGAGAAAGATTTTTCGATACTCGTGCCAGGCCTTTATTTTTTCCGCCGGCCTGGATATCGCATCGAGAATACTCTGCTGTCGCTCCGCGGCATCAATCAACTGCTGCACCCAGTCCGGATCCACCCCGGCTTCCTGCGCGGCGGCGATCACCTGTTTTGCAGCTCCATGGTCGCTGTAATCTCCCGCCCAGACCATGACGGGCATGTTTAGCCCTGCGCACAGAAGCAACACGCGACAGCCTGCTCGATACGCCTGTGCGGAGCTCCATCGCCGAAGTCGGTTTGCCGTAATCATCGTGACAGGACCCTTTTTTCGGTGCTGATGGCGCTGAGAATACCGAAACCCAGCAACAAGGTGACAATGGACGTGCCTCCAAAACTGACGAATGGCAGTGGCACGCCCACAACAGGCAGGATGCCAGCAACCATGCCCATGTTTACCACCACATAAACCCCAAACGTAAGCGTAATGGCGCTGGCCAGTAACCGCCCGTAGCTGGTGTGCGCCGTGAAGCTTATCCACAGGCCCCGGGCAACCACCAGGCCGTAGAGGAGCAGTAATATAAGCACGCCGCGTAACCCCCACTCCTCGGCCAGCACCGCGATAATAAAGTCGGTCTGACTCTCAGGCAGAAAATCCAGGTGTGACTGAGTGCCCTGCAAGTATCCTTTCCCGGACCAGCCGCCCGAGCCAATGGCGGTTTTGGATTGAATGATGTTCCATCCGGCACCCAACTTATCTGCTTCAGGGTCGAACAGCGTCAGGATGCGTTGCTTTTGATAATCCCGAAGCAAGAACAACCAGGCGGGCCATGTGCAGGCCAGGGCAGCCAGGGCACCCGCGAAAATCTGCCACCAGCTAACGCCCGCCATGAACACCACAAACGCGCCGCTGGCACCTACCAAAATGGCAGTGCCCAAATCCGGCTGGGTCGCGATCGCGGCAGCCGGTAGCGCGATGATTACCAGTGCTGTCACGGTGGTAGTCGGCCTCGGCGGCAGGGCGTAGCGTACGACCCATGCTGCCACCATTAACGGCATCGCAATCTTCATGATCTCAGATGGCTGAAACCGGATAAACCCCAAGCTTAGCCATCGCTGAGCGCCCTTGACCCCCACCCCAAAGAAAGGCACCAGCAACAGTAGAAACAGAGCACCAAGATACAGCGTGGGAGCCCATCGCTGCAGGGTATCGAGGCGAATTTGGGCCACGACCATTAATACAGCCAAACCGATCAGAAAATTACGAATCTGCCGATTGACGGTGTCCCAGTCACCATCCGAGGCGCTAAAGAGCACGAACACACCCGTTACCATAATGGCCAGCATGGGCAGCAGCAGCAGCACGTCGAGGCGGAGTCGCTCAGTGAGCGTTTGCGCTTTGGCAAAGTCCCGGTCAGACCCCTCGAAAAAACGGGTGTACTCAGACATCGCTCGCCTCGCTCAACCAGGCATCCATGATTCGCCGGGCTACCGGTGACGCAGCACGACTGCCTCCACCGTTTTCGGCGATGACCACCACCACAATGCGCGGATTTTCAACCGGCGCAAAGGCGATAAACAGCCCGTGGTTGCGGTTGCGTTCGCTGATGGCGTCCTCGTCGTAAATCGCATCCTGCGCAATGCTGACTACCTGTGAGGTACCGGTTTTACCCGCAATTTGGTACCCGATACCCCTTGATATCCCCGCCGCAGTACCACGAGGCGAGTGGACCACATCCACCATGCCCACCACGACCGCCTGCCAGTCAGCTTCATCCATCGGCATGGACGGTCGCTGCACACCTCCGACCGTCAGATCATCGACGCGATGAACGACCGAGGGCACAAAGCTCTCGCCTTTATTTGCCAGCACCATTGCCGCCTGCGCCAACTGCAAGGGGGTGGTCAACATATACCCCTGACCGATCCCGGCGCTGATCGTTTCACCTGGATACCAGGGCTCGCCCAATGCGGCGCGTTTCCAATCTGTGCTGGGCAGAATGCCGTCCTGCTCGCCGGGAATGTCGATCCCTGTCCGCTGGCCAAGACCGAAGGGCTGAAGCAGCTCGGCCATCGCGTCGATACCCATGCGATGCGCAAGGTCGTAATAATAGGTATCGCAGGACTCTGCGATTGCCATTCTCAGATCCACAGTTTCGGCATGACCCGTGCCGCGGACACGCAGCGTCCAGTCCCTATAGCGGCGATCATCGCCGGGCAATTGGTACCAGCCGGGGTCACGTATCTCGCTGTCAGGTGTGATGAAATCCCGAGCCAACGCGCCCAGACTGATCAGCGGCTTGACCGTGGAACCGGGCGGGTACTGACCTTGAACCGCGCGATTCAGGAGCGGCGTGTCCAGTGAACCGCGCAGCTCCGCGTAATCCGAATAGCTGATTCCCTCAACAAAGAGGTTCGGGTCGTAGCTGGGGTTCGACACCATGGCCAGCACGCCGCCCGTTAGGGGATCCAGGGCCACCACGGCGCCCCGTTGATCACCGAGCGCCGCCACCGCCTCACGCTGCAAGTCCAGATCGAGATACAGGCGGAGATTCTTGCCCGGCACCGGTGCCTGCTTCTCTAACACCCGTAGGACTCGCCCGTGCGCATTGGTCTCTACATACTGATAGCCTGGCTTGCCGTGGAGCAGCGGCTCGTAGCGCTTTTCCAGCCCTACCTTCCCGGTATGTAAGGTGCCCCGATAGCGCTCCGCATCGAGCTCTAACAGATCCTCAGCGCTCACTCTGCCAACGTAGCCCAGCACGTGGCTGAGCGCCTCGCCGTAGGGGTAATCGCGGGTCAGCTTTGCGTCGACCACAACCCCCGGCAGCTGATGCAAGTCAACTGCGACCGTCGCCAGCGCCGTGTCGTCGAGACCCAGTTTGATCGGCACCGCCTCGAAGGGTCGGCGACGCTCAGAGCGTTCCTGAAACGCCCTTAGCTCACGATCGGACAGCGATAGACGCTCAGTGAGGGTATCAACCAATGCGGCGGGATCTTCACTACGCTCTCTGACAACACCAATTACAAAGGTCGGTTTGTTGGCGGCCAACAGCCGCTCTTTGCGATCCAAAATCTGCCCGCGCGTGGGCGGAATCACTTCTACCCGGATTCGGTTTCGATCCGATTGGGTCATGAAATCGTCGTGCTGCACAATTTGAAGCGAGTAGTAGCGATAAACCAGCACACCGAGCACCACGATGATCGCCAGCACCGCCAGGATCAGGCGAGAGCGATTGATCATCCACTCCCGGCGGGTGTCTCGCAGCGCATCCAGGGTTCTGGCCATCAGCCACCCCGGTGATAGGGGTGGCCAACCTGAACCGACCATGCCCGATACAGTTGCTCGGCGAGGATCACCCTCACCAGCGGATGTGGCAGGGTGATCTGCCCGAGAGACCATCGCTCTTTTGCGCTTTTGAGAATCTGCAGGTGAAGTCCATCTGGGCCGCCGATGACAATGCTGACTCGATCACCCCGCATCTGCCACCGGGCAAAGCGCTTCGCAATGAGCTCGGTGCTGACCCCTTTACCCGCAATATCCAGTGCGATGACGTAATCTTTGTCCCTGAGCTTCGCCTTGATCGCCTCCGCCTCCTGCTCGCGATATTGCTCCGGGGTCGCTGAGCCGCGTTTGGCAGGCGGGATATCGAGCCACTCCACCGGCATGTCCCTGGGCATGCGACGCGCGTATTCCGCCACTCCCTGATCCACCCACGCCGGCATTTTCTGTCCTACTGCCAGCACTCTAAGCCGCATCAGCTGCTCTCGGGTGGGGCTGACTGAACCGACCACAGGCGCTCGAGGTCATAAAAACTGCGAGCGGCAGGTTGCATAACGTGCACCACCACATCGCCAAAGTCGACCAGCACCCACTCGCCCACTCTTTCACCCTCTACGCCCAGTGGTCGCAAGCCCTGCTCTTTTGCTTTCATCATGACGTTGTCTGCCAGCGATTTGATGTGTCGATTCGATGTGCCGCTGGCAACGATCAGCCAGTCCATGACAGAGCTGAGCTCGCGGACGTCGAGCACAACGGTGTCAACTGCCTTTAGATCTTCGAGTGCCTGCTGCGCAATGGCGAGTAGGTCAGCCCCATCGGGGAGGTCCGGAGCGATGATGTCAGTGGTCATGCGAGGTTGCGACTGAACAGTGCATGATTGGAAATATACTCCATAACGCCGTCGGGCAGCAGAAACCTCGGGTCACGACCTGCAGCGATCATCGCCCGAATATCGCTGGATGAAATATCCAGTAAAGGCTGCGCCAGTGTGAACACGCCGCCGCCGGGACGTGATAACAGGCCGGCTTGATCGCTCTTATTTTCTTCTAGCCATGCGGATACCTCTGGCGGATGCGGCTCGGCATCAGGGCGGCCCATCACCACTATGTGGGCAAATTCCAACAGTTCCCGCCATCGCGACCACCGGGGCAAGGTCGCCAGAATGTCGGCACCGATAATCCATACCAGCGTGCGCTCAGCACCGTACTCGCGTCGCAGACCCGCGAGCGTATCTGCTGTGTAGGACGGGCCCGGTCTGTCGAGTTCACGGGCATCCACGGCGACACCGTGCAAGTCAGCCACCGCCCGTTCCAGCATCGCCAACCGATGCATGGCATCGACCGTCGCCTGGTCTTTGAGGGGAGACTGCGCGGCGGGTATCAAGTCGACCCGCTCCAGATTCAGGTTTTCGCGCACGGCCATCGCTCCACGCAGGTGACCGATATGGACCGGATCAAAAGCGCCGCCCAAAAATCCAAGGGGGGGTTGCGGGTTTTTCATCGCAGCGGCATTCACTGGCGGATGTGCCCGTCCCCTTTCACGATGTATTTTCTGGAGGTGAGCCCCTCCAGCCCGACGGGACCCCGGGCATGCAGCTTGCCGGTGGAGATACCAATTTCTGCGCCAAGACCATATTCGAAGCCGTCGGCGAATCGGGTCGAGGCATTGTGCATGACCGATCCCGAATCCACCTCGCGCAGGAAACGTTCCGCCGTACTCGCGTTCTCTGTGACGATACTCTCGGTGTGATTCGACCCGTATCGCGCGATATGGGACATGGCCTCGTCCACGTCGTCCACCAGCTTGACCGAGAGAATCGGCGCCAGATACTCGGTTGACCAATCTGCTTCCACGGCATCGACAGTGATGTCAGGGGCCGCCTGTCGAGAAGCCTCACAGCCTCTCACCTCCACGCCCTCTGACTGCAACGCGGTGACCAAGTCGGGCAGCATGTCCGCCTGCGCTTTGGCCATCAGTAGCGTCTCCATGGTGTTGCAGGTGCCATAACGCTGGGTTTTGGCATTTAAAGCAATGCGATGGGCTTTATCGCGATCCGCATCTGCGTCGATATAAACGTGACAGACACCGTCAAGGTGCGCCAACACTGGCACTTTACTCTCCGCCGCAACGCGCTCGATCAGCCCCTTGCCGCCGCGGGGCACCACCATGTCAACGCATTCGGGCATAGTGAGCAATGCCCTCACCGCCGCACGATCCACCACGGGCACGACCTGAGCTACTTCCGCGGGTAAACCGGCGGCTGACAGCCCGGCAGCAAGTGAGTCACCCAACCGCTTATTACATTGGATCGCCTCCGAACCCCCTCGCAAAATCACCGCATTGCCCGCCTTCAGGCACAGTGACGCTGCTTCAATCGTCACGTTCGGCCTGGATTCATAAATCATGCCGATAACGCCCAGAGGCACCCGCATGGTGCCGACGTCGATGCCCGATGGCATCTGACGCATGTCCGATATAGCGCCGATAGGATCAGGTAACGCCGCCACCTGCGAGAGCCCCTGCTCCAGCACATCAAGCTGCGCAGGCGTCAACGCAAGCCGGTCGAGCAAGGCCGCCTCGAGCCCACTCTCACGGCCCTGCTCCAGATCCATTTCATTCGCTGCCAGAATGGCGTGCCGATCAGCGGCAATCGCGGCGCGGATCTGTAGCAGCGCCTCGTTGCGCTGCTCGACACTACACGACGCCAACACCCGCGCTGCGGCGCGGGCCGATCGCCCCATCTCTGTCATGACTTCCTGAACGTCCATGGTCATGTGTGCGGCCCGCAGAGCTCAGTCGCCGCCCTTGTCCGAACTGGCAGATAAGAGCTCTTTCAATTCACCCGAATCTCCCATGTCGCAAACAATGTCGCAGCCACCGATCAGCTCGCCGTCGACCCATAGCTGAGGGAAAGTCGGCCAGTTGGCATAGGTAGGCAAATTCGCGCGGATCTCCGGGCTGCTCAGCACGTCGACGTAGGCGAATCGCTCCCCGCAGGACATGAGCGCCTGCACGGTGCGAGCAGAGAAGCCGCACTGCGGTTGGTTGGGCGAGCCCTTCATGTAGAGGATGATATGGTTTCCCTCTATTTGCTCGCGGATAGTCTCCATGATGTCCATAAACTGCTCCGTATTGAACGCGATCAGCCTCGATTCGACTGGCGCAAAGACCTCTATTGTAATACGACAAAGGCACGGCAAGCGCGGCGAGGGGTGTAAAACCGCATATACTGTTTATTTGACTCACACGAACGCTCCGCTACTCTTGCTGCCCCGCGGATTTAAGGGCTGATTCCCGATGCCAGACGCGTCGCCCGCCATCATGCCGACCTATGGTCGCCTGCCCGTTACCTTCTCCAGAGGAGAGGGCGCCGTTCTGTACGACACGAACGACCGTTCCTATCTCGACGGAGTGTCGGGCATCGCGGTAACGAATCTGGGACACCAGCATCCTCGCGTGACTCAAGCGGTTGCCGAACAGGCGAGCCGCCTCATCCATACTTCTAACTTGTTTCACATTGGCTTGCAGGAGGCCGTCGCAGAGCAGCTGCGCGGCGCGACCGGCATGGAAAATATGTTCTTCTGCAACTCGGGTGCAGAAGCTAACGAGGCTGCCATCAAACTTGCGCGACGGTATGGCGATCAAAAAGGCATCGCATCACCTCAGATTATTGTGCTCGATGGCGCCTTTCATGGCCGCACCCTCGGCGCGCTCTCCGCGACCGGCAACCAAAAAATACGAGAGGGATTTGGTCCGCTGCTAGAGGGGTTCCAGCACGTGGCGCCAGACGACCTCTCCGCAGTCGAAACACTGGCGGCAGAGCGTCAGGATATCGTTGCGGTCTTAGTGGAGCCGATTCTCGGCGAGGGCGGCATTAGGCCGCTGGCGGCTGAATACCTTCGGGGACTGCGTGGATTGTGCGATCAGCACGGATGGCTGCTGATATTCGATGAGGTGCAAACCGGTAATGGTCGCTGTGGATCAACCTATGTGTTCGAACAGTTGGGCGTTGAACCCGATGTCTTGCTAACGGCCAAGGGATTGGGCAATGGTCTGCCTATTGGTGTGTGCATGGCAAAGGGTGTCGCGGCTGAGCAACTAGGCCCTGGTGATCACGGCTCTACTTACGGCGGCAATCCGCTGTGCTGTGCGGCAGCGCAAGCCGTGCTGACCGCACTAGCCGAGGACGGCGTAATGCAACAAGCCACCGCCATCCGCGAGGCGCTGATCAGTTCACTGCAAGACAATCTGCGCGACGCCAAGCTGATCAGCGAAGTGCGCGGTACGGGACTGATGATCGGAATCCAACCCAGCACTGCGACCGGTGAAATCGTCAAGCGCGGCTTGCAGCATGGTTTACTGCTCAACATAGCGGGGGGCGATACCATCCGCGTTTTGCCTCCGCTAGTGATGACAACTGAGCAGGCGGGAGAGCTGGGCGCGGGCATCGCAGACATCCTCAACGACATCGCTGAGCAAGAAGATACCGCATGACTGCGCCAAGACACTTTCTCACCTTGATGGATCTCGCGCCCGATGAAATCCGGGCCCTGATCGCGCGTGCGATTGAATTGAAAGCGCAACATTGCACTGGTAGCGAAGTGCCCAGCCTCGAGGGCAAGGTGTTAGCGATGATTTTCACCAAGGCTTCGACCCGCACCCGCGTCTCATTCGAAGCCGGCATAGCGCAGCTCGGGGGTAGCGCGCTGTTTCTATCAGGACAAGACACACAACTGGGACGCGGCGAACCGATCGAGGATAGCGCCCGGGTCATCTCCTCGATGGTCGATATCGTCATGATCAGAACCTTCGCCCACACCGACGTCGAAGATTTTGCCTCGCACTCCAGCGTGCCCGTCATCAACGGTCTGACCGACGACTATCACCCCTGCCAAATTCTGGCGGATCTGCAGACCTTTTTTGAAAACAGAGGAGACATCAGCGGGCGCAAGGTCTGCTGGTTAGGAGACGGTAATAACGTCTGTCACTCATGGATGAATGCCGCCCGCCAACTCGACTTCGAGCTGGTAGTGTCGTGTCCAGAGGGGTACGACCCGGACCCCGTGCTACTGGAGGCGTGTGCACAGTGCGCGCGTGTCGACCGTGATCCCACATCCGCCGTAGCGGGAGCGCACCTGTTAGTTACTGACGTCTGGGCGTCGATGGGTCAGGAGAGTGAGCAGGCGGCGCGAGAGGCCGTTTTGGCACCTTACCAACTAAATCGGGCGCTACTCGATCGCGCGTCCTCTGACGCGCTGTATATGCATTGCCTCCCCGCCCATCGGGGAGAGGAAATCACAGCGGAGCTCATGGACGCACCCGATTCCGTTATCTGGCAGGAGGCGGAAAATCGTCTGCATGCGCAAAAAGCACTGATGGAGTTACTGCTCGGCGCCTGATTACCCCGCCCGAGTCCTAGGCTGCAGGTATTAAGTTTTTGCCGTGACAACCATAAAAATATTCCACGTACGATCTTCGCGGGGATAAGCCCGTTTTCAATCTAGAAGTCAGTGACTTAGCGCGACAGTCCTGCCGGCGGTGGTCCGTTACCCACAGAATGTCCACAAAAAAGACCCAGCATCCTCTGCTTGCATTGTGGGTCATACCCGCCTATCTTGGGGTTTCTGGAGCTGTGAACCCCCATATATAGGTGTTGAGCCAAAAACCCCAATAAAGCTCAACGGGGACCTGTTTCCGGAAAAAAGGACTAGCACATCACGAAAAATTGGCGTTTCAGAGGCAGCCCAAGATATGCAAACAGGCAGTGAGTCAATAGAAAAAGAAAGCGTCGCGGCCACTCCAGCCGCGAATCGAGAAAACCCCAACCCAACACGATTGTCCGCCACTGCTCCTGGCCAATTGCGGGTCATCAAACGTAACGGCACTGTGGTCCCCTTTGAGGACAGCAAAATCACTGTAGCGATTACCAAGGCCTTTTTGGCTGTGGAAGGTGGCACCGCTGCTGCTAGTAGCCGCATTCATGAAACGGTTGCCAACCTGACTGCGCAGGTCGTCGCGACCTTCAAACGCCGCATGCCCTCGGGCGGCACGCTGCACATCGAGGACATTCAGGATCAGGTCGAGCTGGAATTGATGCGCGGCGGTGAGCACAAAATCGCGCGCGACTATGTGATCTATCGAGAAGCGCGACGCCAAGAACGCGATGCCAAGGTAGAGCTGTCTCCTGAATCACAGGCCGCGGCAAAGGGCATCAATATTGTTCAGCACGACGGCAGCAAGGCACCTCTGGATATCGACCGCATTGGCACCATCGTCTCCGAAGCCTGTGCCGGACTGCAGGATGTCAGCGAGTCCGCCATCATCGATGAAGCCCTGCGCAATCTCTACGACGGGGTATCGGCTAAAGAGTGCAGCACCTCACTGGTGATCACGGCACGCACCTTGATAGAGCAGGAGCCCAACTACAGCTACGCAGCCGCCAGGCTGTTACTCGATGATCTGCGCGCAGAAGGTCTGAGCTTCATGGGGGTAGCAGAGAGCGCCACTCAGGCAGAGATGAGCACCTATTACCCGCAGGCATTCAAGGCGTTCATACAGCGCGGCATTGAACTGGAGCTGCTGGCACCGAACCTCGCCGAGTTTGACCTCGACATGCTGGGTGAAGCGCTGGAAGCTGAGCGAGATCTGCAGTTCACGTATCTCGGGCTGCAGACTTTGTATGACCGCTACTTTATCCACAGCGATGAAGTGCGTTTCGAGCTGCCGCAGATCTTCTTTATGCGTGTCGCGATGGGGCTGTCGGTGCGCGAAGGCAACCCCAACGCGCGAGCGATTGAATTTTATCGACTGCTGTCGTCCTTCGACTACATGAGCTCGACACCTACTCTGTTCAACTCTGGCACCCTTCGGCCGCAGCTTAGCTCCTGTTATCTGACGACCGTGCCAGATGATCTGTTCGGCATTTACGGCGCAATTCAGGACAACGCCATGCTGTCCAAGTTTGCCGGGGGCCTCGGTAACGACTGGACACCGGTTCGAGCGCTGGGTGCTTACATCAAGGGCACCAACGGCAAAAGCCAAGGCATCGTGCCCTTCCTGAAAGTCGTAAATGACACCGCAGTAGCGGTGAATCAGGGCGGTAAGCGCAAAGGGGCTGTGTGCGCCTACCTTGAAACCTGGCACATGGATATCGAGGAATTCCTCGACCTGCGCAAAAACACCGGTGATGACCGTCGCCGAACCCACGACATGAATACCGCCAACTGGATACCCGATCTCTTTATGAAGCGCGTATTCGAGGATGGTGATTGGACCCTGTTCTCACCCAACGACGTGCCGGACCTGCATGACCTGTATGGCACTGCCTTCGAGGATCGCTACGAGCATTACGAGCAGATGGCACGGGATGGCGAGCTCACGCTGCATAAAACTCTGAAAGCACAGAACCTCTGGCGCAAGATGCTGGGTATGATCTTCGAGACCGGTCACCCCTGGATGACCTTCAAAGATCCCTGCAACCTGCGCTCGCCCCAGCAACACTGTGGCGTCGTGCACTCATCCAATCTTTGCACCGAGATCACGTTGAACACCAACTCTGAAGAGATCGCGGTTTGCAATCTGGGGTCGGTGAATTTACCGCAGCACGTTGAGAACGGTGAACTGAATCTCGACAAGCTCAGGGGCACCGTGCGCACGGCGATCCGCATGCTCGATAACGTGATCGACATCAACTACTACTCTGTGCCTCAGGCGGAGAGATCGAACTTCCGCCATCGCCCGATCGGCCTCGGCCTGATGGGCTTTCAGGATGCGCTGTATAAGATCGATACACCCTACGGATCAGAGGACGCAGTCACTTTTGCGGATCGCTCCATGGAGGCTATCAGCTACTTCGCCATCGAGGCGTCCAGTGAGCTGGCGAGTGAACGCGGCAGCTACTCATCCTATGAGGGATCGCTGTGGAGCCGCAGCATCTTCCCGCTCGATTCCTTGGACATCCTGATTGAGCAACGGGGCGAAAAATATGTCGACGTCAATCGTGACAAGACCCTCGACTGGGACGCTCTGAAGACCAAGGTGGCCTCAGCGGGCATGCGTAATTCGAACGTGATGGCCATCGCACCCACGGCAACCATTGCCAATATCACGGGCGTATCGCAGTCCATCGAGCCCACGTATCAGAACCTGTACGTGAAATCGAATCTGTCGGGTGAGTTCACCGTAGTAAACCCTTACCTGGTCAATGACCTGAAGGGCCGCGATCTGTGGGACAAGGTCATGGTCAACGATCTGAAATACTTCGACGGCAGCGTGCAAACCATCGACCGTATTCCAGCGGACCTGAAAGCCAAATACGCCACGGCGTTTGAAGTCGAACCCCGCTGGTTGGTCAACAGCGCGAGCCGTCGTCAGAAGTGGATAGACCAGGCGCAGTCTCTGAATCTTTATATCAATAATGCCAGCGGCAAGAAGCTGGACGTGACCTACCGCATGGCGTGGTACAGCGGTCTCAAAACGACGTATTACCTGAGATCCCTGGCCGCCACTGGCACCGAAAAATCGACGGTAGATACGGGCAATCTCAATGCCGTGTCCAGCGCTACCGAAACCCCTCAGCCAGCACCAGTGCCTCAGGCCTGCTCACTGGACGATCCAGACTGTGAAGCCTGCCAGTAAGAGCTGGCCGCGCGTTGTAATAGGAGAAGAAAATTATGTTGACTTGGGACGACTACCATCAGGAAGACAGTATGGCTGCAACGGCAGCCCCCGAACCCGCTGTGGTGGCGGCCGCAGCAGCAGCGCAGGAGGTCGTAACCGCGCCTGAACCCGCGGTTGCGGAGCCTGCACCAGCCGAGCCATCGCCTCAGGCGATGCAAGCGGCGGAAGCGGTGATCGCCAATATGGACGCCTCGGCTGGCGTCGAAGAGCTTGAAATGGGAGCTTCACGCCTATCGGTTGATGAGAAAGCCATGATCAACTGCCGCGCTGATCTCAATCAGCTCGTGCCCTTCAAGTACGACTGGGCTTGGCAGAAATATCTGGATGGTTGTGCCAACCACTGGATGCCTCAAGAAATCAACATGACCGCCGATGTCGCCACCTGGAAGAGCAGCGACGGTCTGAGTGAGGACGAACGCCGCATCGTGATGCGTTCTCTCGGATATTTCTCGACAGCGGATTCTCTGGTAGCCAATAACCTGGTGCTCGGCATCTACCGGTTAATCACCAACCCAGAGTGCCGGCAGTATTTACTTCGGCAGGCCTTTGAAGAGGCCATTCATACTCACGCTTACCAATACTGCATCGAGTCACTGGGTATGGATGAAGGTGAAATCTTCAACATGTACCGCGAGGTGCCGTCGGTAGCGAAAAAAGCCGCGTGGTCCCTCAGTCATACCCACGAGCTGTCTGACCCCAACTTCAGCACCGGCACGATCGAGGCTGATCAACAGCTACTGCGCAACCTGATTGGCTTTTATGGTGTTACCGAGGGCATCTTCTTCTATTGCGGCTTCACGCAGATCCTGTCCATGGGCCGCCGCAACAAGATGACGGGCGTCGCAGAGCAGTTCCAGTACATCCTCCGGGACGAGTCGATGCACCTGAACTTTGGTATCGATGTGATCAACCAGATCAAACTGGAAAACCCGCATCTTTGGACCGAAGATTTCAAGGAAGAGGTCACGCAAATGATTCTCGAGGGGACTGCGCTCGAGATTGAGTACGCACGTGACACCATGCCGCGAGGCGTGCTGGGCATGAACGCGGCGATGATGGAAGAGTACTTGCACTTCATCGCCAATCGGCGCCTGAACCAACTGGGCCTCTCTGAGCAGTTCCCGGGCGTGCAAAATCCCTTCCCGTGGATGTCCGAGATCATGGACCTGAGAAAAGAGAAGAACTTCTTTGAGACTCGAGTCATTGAGTACCAGACAGGCGGCGCTCTGAGCTGGGACTGAGCGGTCTCTTATTGAAAAAAGGCGCACTCAGTGCGCCTTTTTTTATGACCGAGCAGAGCTTAGTGTCCACCATCCTTTATCAGTGTCTATAACCGCCGCTGGTCATTGATACGCGTTACACTCCGCGCTCGCAAAAGCAGAGTGAAATGTTATGTCTTTATGGGATCGCATTGATGCCGAGAGCAAACCGGCGCTGGATATTCTCTGGGAGAGTCTACCCGGTGGTTTAAACGGCATTCCGGATATCGTTGCGCGCCGCGCCGCCTACGAGGCTTTCCGCGCCGCGGCCCCTAAGGGAGAGTTCCCCAATCTGAATGTGTCGGACCACTCCTATGCTGGACCCGACGGTGACTTGTCTCTCCGGCTGTATCAACCGCAAAGCGCTTCCGCGCCAGCTCCAGGGCTTATCTACATCCACGGCGGCGGCATGATCATGGGCAATCTCGAAAGTCAGGATGAAGTACTGAAAATCACCGTCTCTGAGCTCGGCATCCCGATTGCTTCTATCGATTATCGCAAGGCGCCCGAGTACCCCTACCCCGCCGCACCGGAAGATTGCTACGCCGGCGTCTGCTGGATATTTGAAAATGCCGTAGCGCTGGGAATGGATACCAACAATATTGGCCTCATGGGGGCATCGGCTGGTGGCGGCCTCGCGCTGGCCACCGCACTGATGCTGCGCGATCGGGAAGGACCCAAGCTTAAGTATCTAATCCCTATCTACCCCATGATCGACGATCGACATCACACGGCCTCTTCTAAAACGGTATTGGATATTGGCATCTGGGATCGAGAAGGCTCTATTGAAGCCTGGAACTGGTACCTGGGCGACTCGGCACCCGACGCCTATGCGGCGCCGGCCAGAGCAGAGGATTTATCGGGACTGCCACCCACCTACATCGACGTGGGCGACCTTGACCTGTTTCGGGATGAGGACATCCTGATTGCGCAGCGCCTCTCTGCAGCGGGTGTCCCGGTGGAGTTTCATCTATGGACCGGTGCGTATCACGCCTCCGAGCTGTTCGCGCCTGAGGCGACCTTGAGCCGGCGAATCTGGGCAACCCGTTATGCGGCCATCCGACGATTCGCCGGCATTTAGCGTTACTGTCCAAAATTTCACTTGAGCGACTCTTTTCATCGCCAAGCTGAAATGTTTGTGCGCGGTATTTAGCCTGATACAGTTCTATAGACTTAAAACCATAGCGGGAGTGCATGATGCAAAAAGGTCATTGTTTGTGCGGCAGCGTCCAGTACGAGTTCGACGAGACGCAGGTCAGTATGGCGCTTCATTGCCACTGCAAAGATTGCCAACGCGTCACTGGGTCGGGCAAGGCCACCGTCATCATGTTTCCACAAGACGCCGTCAAGATCGAGGGCGAGTACAAGACCTTCGCCTCACGCGGTTTTGACGGCTCCCACGTCAATCGCGGGTTTTGCCCCACATGCGGCAGCCAGATGTTCACCTTCGTCGATGAGCTCCCCAGCCAGATGTTTATCAAAGCAGGGGGTATGGAAGACACCAGCTGGCTTTTGGTAGACACCACCTGCTGGACCAGCACGGCCCGTGACTGGTTGCCGCCAGATAGCAATACCGCCACCTTCGATTGCAACCCCGGGAAATAAATCGCCACCCAACTCTGCCGCGGTCTCGCCTCCTTATTCTGTGGGCAGGCACCGGCAGCAAGCTGTCTTTGTTTAACTAACTGTTTTTCATCGCCTTTTTCATACTATCAAACTGATTTGTATAATTCATACACTATTTTTTGTCGCAATCAGGCCGCGTACGCCCCCAACTAACGCCCTGCGTGTAAAAAAACAAACACATTTGTTTGCTTACGATGCCGTCTTGTGTAATCTCGCGCGTAGTGGCCAAACCGGCCTTTATAAAAAACCAATAGCATTTCTGGAGTCATGCCATGAGACAGCATTCCCTGAGAATTTCCCCTGTTACGATTGCGATCTTAGTCACGTCGCTGGGGACAGTAGGTTCAGTTCCAACCTCAACACTTGCGCAAGCACAGGACAGCTTGATTGAAGAAGTTGTGGTCACTGCGCGAAAAAGGCAGGAATCCCTGCAGGATGTTCCGGTCGCGGTAACGGCGCTGACGCCAAACCAGCTGGAAAGAGGCTCCATTCAGCGCACCACCGATATCGACAAGATGGTGCCAAACGTCGAGCTGCACCAGACCTACATTGGTTCCGAGTCTCTAAGCGCCAGCATCCGGGGGATCGGCTTTGACGATATCGAAAAATCGCTTGAGCCCACGGTGGGCGTGGCCGTCGATGGCGTATTCATGGCCAGCAACTCCGGCGCCGTATTCGACCTGTTCGACGTCGAGTCTGTAGAAGTATTGCGCGGGCCTCAAGGTACCTTGTTTGGCCGGAACACCATCGGCGGTGTCATTAATGTTACGCGCAGCAAGCCCACGGGGGAGTGGGGTGTGAAGTTACAAGGGACTTTCGGTGATCAAGACATGACCGATGTCAAAGGCGTGCTGAATATGCCACTGGGCGAGAACGGCGGTATAAAACTCGCGTTCAAAAATATCCAGTCAGATTCTCACGTCTACAACACCACACTTAACGGCCGTAGGGAGTTCCGCGACTCCACCACAGTGTCAGCAACGATCCGATACGACTTTACCGAGAATACATCGATCATGTTCACCTACGATGACTATGATCACGACACGATCGCTCCGGATAACCTGATGGTAGGCCCATTCCCAGAGCCACTGACCGGCTATCTTTCCTCACAGTCCAATGATTACGAGACCTCTCCCCAGCTCAACCCGCTGGAAGCGTATATGTGGGGCGAAAACTCTACTCTGCAATTGACTCACAATTGGGCAGGGCACCAATTCAAGTACACCATGGGCATCATGGACTACGAGGAAGAGGTACATGAATCTTCGTGGGGCTCTTCAACGGTATTCTTCCCCGTCAATCGTGATCAGGAGTTCAAACAAACCTCGCACGAACTCCAGGTTAGCTCCGATTCAGACGGACCTTTGAACTATGTCGCGGGCTTCTACTATCTCGAGGCGGATTCCTATATCACCTCAGGGCCCATTCAGCCCTTTACTGTGAATCATGAAGCCGAGGCGCAGGCATTCTACGGTGAGCTGACCTATGACATAAACGACGAATGGTCCATTACCCTCGGGGCGCGCTACACCGAGGAAGACAAGAACATGCAAACGTATTCTTGGCCACCGGTGGTCGGCGATGCAGATCGCATTGCAGGTAACATAGATCCAAGCGTTTTGCAGATGGCGGCAACGCCTGATTTCTCGGATGACAATCTGACGTACCGCGCCGTCATCCAGCGTAACTTCTCTAAGGGTATGGTCTACGCATCTTACTCGACGGGCTTCCGCAGCGGCGGCTTCTTTAACCGCGGCACATCACCTGCTGAAGTAGAACCCTATGACTCAGAGGAGGTCGACAGCATCGAAATTGGTCTGCGTTCCAACCCTAGCGAGAACACGCAGCTTAATCTGACGTACTTCAGCTCTGAATATACGGACATGCAACTTCCATTGATTACGCCTGCCAGCTTCCCGGAGTGCGGCAAAGGTGGAGCGGAGGAAGATGCCGCGGGAATCACCTGCTCTTTCATCGCCAACGTCGGTGAAACTAGCATGGACGGGCTCGAGGTTGAGGGCATTTGGATGCCTACGTCAACGCTAACGTTGCGGGCCGCAGTAGGCACGCTGGATGCTAACTATGACTCTTATGACTACGCCGGTCGGGACATCGCAAACGTTGCTCAGCTGTTGTATGCACCTGAACTGACCTGGAGTGTCGGTGCAGAGCACATTTCTCAAATGTTCGGTGGTGAACTCATCCTCACAGCTAACTACAGCTTCCAGGACGAAGTCTTCACCCAAACTCCATGGGCGATCTATGACCCTGCCACATTCCCCAAGATCACTATCGACGATTGGGAAAGTCTCGACATCTCAGCGACCTACCTACGCGATACTGAAAACGGCACCTTCAAGGTAATCCTCTACGGTACTGACGTCTTGGAGGACGGTAATCGTGTGCAGCGTCGGTATACGACGGGCTCTTTTACGTGGGCTGAGCTGGCGCCGCGACAGCAGTTTGGCATTACTATCGGATACGAGTTCTGAGCTAATGATCGTACAATGCAAAAGCCACCTTCGGGTGGCTTTTTTGTGCATGATCAGACACCCTCTTCCGCAGAAAACAGACATAACAAGGACGCGTGAGATGATGCATTCCGTCGTGCTGGCCAGAAGACCCCAAGGAAACCCCGTCGAAACAGACTTTGCCGTGCGGGAGACACCCCTGCCGGAGGTCAAAGAGGGATCTTTTCTCACTCGTAACACTTTTGTCTCGCTGGATGCCGGATTTCGGAACTGGATGAATGAGGACTCAGGTGACGAGGTGTTACCTGCGATGGACTTGGACGAGCCGGTGATGGGTCTGGTGCTCGCCGAGGTGCTGGAATCAAAACATCCCGACTACGCGGTCGGCGATACACTGATGGCCCGCTTTGCCTGGCAAACCCACAGCCTCAGCGACGGCAGCGATTTTATTGCCAGACTCCCCGCTGAACTCGAGTTCAACCCTAGCGCCTACATGGGCGTCTTAGGCGATACGGGTATGTCGGCCTACTTTGGTATCACCGACATTGCCAAACCCACAGCAGATGACTGCGTGTTGATCAGTGGAGCTGGCGGCGCAGTGGGCACTATTGCCGGCCAGATCGCCAAACTGTCCGGAGCGCGTGTAGTGGGCATCGTGGGTTCGCAGGCCAAAGCTGACTGGCTGTGCAACACGCTGGGCTATGACGCCGCCGTCGTGCGATCGGGAGACACGCCACTGACAGAGGCCATTGGTGAAGTATGCCCCGACGGAGTGGATGTATTTTTCGATAATGTCGGAGGGCAGACACTGGAAGCGGTCATCAGCAATATGAATCATCGCGGTCGACTCGCGCTATGCGGCGCGATCTCGGGCTACGGCGTGACACCCCACGGACCGAGCAACCTCTTTGAGCTCGTCACTAAAGAGCTCTCGGTCGAGGGTTTCATGACCCATTTCCGCCACGATCGCTACGACGAAGCCCGGGAGCAGCTATCCCAGTGGTTGCGCGACGGCATCATTCAGTCTCCAGAACATCGCCTGGAGGGGATCGAGAACGTCGGGAAAGCCTTCGCGGATCTTTTTGCCGGCGAGAACTTCGGCAAGACCATTGTCGCGTTGTAGACCCGATACCGCCGTCATCACTGACTTATCAGGCAGTGCGACCGGCAGCTCCCAAAGTGGTTCGGGTAAGAGCGTGTTTACCGGCGATGTAACCGTAGGTCAGCGCAGGTCCAAGCGTGCCACCTGCACCAGCGTAGGCATTTCGGGTTGGCGCACAAATACAGTTCCCTGCGCCGTATAGGCCAGGTATCGGCTGAAAATCTTTATCGACCACGCGGGCTGAGGAATCTGTCACCGGCCCGCCATTGGTATCGAGCAAGCCTGGCGCCAGAATAACGGCGTAGTAAGGCCCCTTCGCCGTGAAGGGATGCAGTGAGAGGTTAGGATATGGATTGGCCGGATATGTCTTGGTATAAGTCGGCAGCGCCCATAACTGCTGCCAAGCGTTATCGTAGGGCAATTCACCGCGACCAAAGTCCGGGTCGTGACCTGCCACTGCATGCTGATTGAACCGATGCACGGTGGATTCCAGATTGCCAACAAAGGACCCGTCTAGCTCATAGCCTCCAATCCGTGGAGCGAGTGCTTCAACGCGCGCAGCGATGTTCCGAGCGAGGTCCTGCAGTGTCTGACCCGAGATGACGTAGCTTTCCGTCGGTTTAATAAGGGGCTGACCGTTTTGCTCCCCCACGGTCTCCACGATGCGTCGATCATAAATCATGAACTGAAATTCATTCGGGAATTCTGCTCGATTGGGGTCAAAAGTCGCATGGCTGCGACTGCGGTCATTGTAATTACGGTGCTCGTTAACGAAACGCTGACCGAAGCGGTTAAGCAACAAAATCGAATCTCCGGGTGGCACGAAAAGCCCAGTGCCGACAGAGCGATTTTCAAGCGCCTGCTCCAGCACCACGCCGCAGCGCCACGCTCCGTGTAAGTTGCCCATCTGGGCGCCCACGCGGCCGGCCAACGGGATGAAATCGCCCTGCGATGAGGGCATCGCACAGGATCCGTAAGCGAAAACCTCCTGATAGCGCCGAATCATATCGGTGTTATGCGCGTAACCGCCGGTTGCAGCGATCACCGCCTGACGACCGCGGATCCGCTTCAACCCTTCAGGGGTTTCAACCAACACACCGATCACCGCACCCGTGGCATCAGTCAGCAGTTCCTTGACAGCATGCTCGATCAGAATGGGCACTTTACGCTTGTTCAAGAATGCCACCATTTGCTGAATCATACCGATGCCCCAACAAAAGGTGCCATCTTCGTCCACGGCGGCCAGCGGCCGCCCCATCGGCGTCATGTTTTCGGGTACATGCTCAAGATAATCGACCGCGGGTTGGTCAAGACCCCACATACGCCACTCAGCGAGCTGAAAAATGCCTTGAGCGCGAAAAAAATCAACGGCCTTTGAACCATTGTCATAAAACGCGGCAATGCGCTCGTAGTCGAACTCAGACAGACCAAAATAAGGCGCATCGGGCGAGTACAGAGTCGGAAACGCATAACGACTCAGGAATTGAATACAGGCTTCACGGGGATCAGCGATCCCCCTCGCCTTCAAGCCAAAATGGTTGGGTATCCAAATGACGGCACCAGACTTGGCTGTGGTACCTCCCAGAACGGCGGCTTTTTCCAGCACGATTACTGACGCCCCGCCTGTCGCGGCGGTCGAGGCGGCTGCTAGAGAGGCGGCACCTGAACCGATACAGACGATGTCAGCCTCAAGATCCCAAGAAATTTGCGCGTTCACACTCTCTGCGTGTGTTGCGCTACCAAGGGTCACTACGGTCCCTCCCGCCAGGGCAACGCCCAAAGCTTGGCGGCGCGAAATTTTCTTATGATCGGCCATGTTTCCCCCAACCCTGACGCTCTTCCGTCGTCAGCCTATTGAGTCAACTTCACTACAGAATTAATCGAGCACCACTTTTATGGGAAGCGCATCGAGCCCCATCGTCGTGCCACCGTGCCCAGTGACTGCCTCCTCTGAGACAAGCTCAAGCGACGCGACGCGTTCGAAAAAAGCCTCCATCACGACCCGCACCTCCATCTTGGCAACGTGCAAGCCAATACACTTGTGCGCGCCGGCACCAAATGCGTGGTGCTGGTTGCGCTCTTTCTTACTTCGGTCCGGATTGAACGTGTCAGGGTCGGCAAACGTTCGCTCATCGCGATCGGTGACAAAGCTCGGAATAACAATATTATCGCCGGCACGAAACTGAACACCGTGGAATTCCGTGTCCTGCTCACAGATGCGGTTCAGGTTGATGAAAGCGTGCATGCGCAGAAACTCGTCCACCGAATCGGCGATCTTGCTGCGATCCGCCTTGAGGCTGTCAAATAACGCTGAATCTCGCGCCAAATGGCGAATGATGAAACTGAGCATGGTGGCCACGGTGTCGATACTGGCGAGAAAAAGCAGGTAGCAAATCGCGTGCACCTCCTCTAGAGAAAGCTTCTCTCCCTCCAAATCGACATTAAGCAGCATGTCGACAATGTCATCCTTCGGGTTATCCACGTGTTGTGTCACCACCTCAAAGAGATAACCGCCGATCTTCTGCCCGCAGGCAATGCGCTCCTCCATGGTAGGTGCGCGATAAAAACCCGTCTCCCAAGCATAAAATTCGTCGAGCCGCTCTGGCTCTAATCCCAGCTGACGAACGAATAGCCCCATTGATATCGGTTTCGCTGCCTTCCACAAAAAGTCGAACTCGCCGGTAGGTAAGACCTCGTCCAACACCTCAGCGGCGAGCGCTTCCGCACCCGTCTGCAGGCGCGCCACGGCTGCGGGTTCAAAAATGGGGAGCAGCAGGCGGCGGTAACGCCGATGTTCACTCGCATCGCTTTCCAGCGGGATCAGTCGGGGGCGCTGCTCCATATTGGCGGGTATACCGATCGGAAAAGAGCCAAACAATTCAGCATTGCTGAGGATTTCACGTGCCAATTCATGCGAGGTCACTAGCCAGTGACCGCCATTGTGAGGTGTATAGACAATTTCCCGAGGGTCTCTCACCAGCGAGTTCAGGAATAATTGCTGAGGATCTGAGGAGAATCCATTGTCCGCTACAATGTCAAAATCGCTGTGTAACGCCTCAGGCACCTGGTTCAGTTGTGTCGGCATCACTTAATCCAATCGGACTAGGCACTTGCCTCTGGATGCCCCATGCATCATGTCGCAGAACGCACGGGGAGTCTCAGGTAGGCCACTATAAATCTGCTCAAAGCTCTTCAGAGTGCCGCCAGCCAAACGATTTTGAAGGTCTTTTAAAATCGCAGGGAACTCCTCCACGTGATCAGTCACCATAAACCCCTCCATCCGTACGCGTTTAGTGACTAACTCATAACTATTATAGAGGGGCTCGACTGGCCCTTCGTACTCTGAAATTGCGCCTGAAAGGGCTATGCGAGCGCCTTCCTTGAGCTGCGCCATGACCGTATCCAACACATGACCCCCGACATTATCAAAATAAACATCAATGCCCTCTGGGACCTCATCACGAAGGCTCTGATCCAGATCCGGCTGTGTCTCGCGATCAATGACCAAATCGTAACCCACATCTTTCACCAGCCAATCGGCTTTGCTCCGCGTACTGGTCAACCCTATAACTCTGCATCCCTCAGCCTTCGCTAACTGGCCGGCTACAGTACCGACTGCACCGCCAGCAGCGCTGATCACCACGGTTTCGCCGGCTCTGGGCTTGCCTACTCTATATAGACCCACCCAAGCCGTCATACCAGTCAGCCCCAGTGTCGACATATATTGATGCAGCGGCACACCGTCCGCAGGCAATAATATGTTGCAGAGGTCTGCACCATCTAAGACACTGAAGCGCTCCCAGGCGGTTCTAGCGCTCACAACGCACCCTACCGGATAGCCAGAGTGACAGGACTCGATCACCTCTCCGATCACGACACCCTGCACAGGATCGCCTATCTGCATTCCTGGCAGATAATTATCTCCAGCGCCCTCAGCCATCCAGTGGCGAAAACCAGCATCCAAAGACAGCCACATATTTTTCGTACGAAAGAAACCTTCCTCGCAAGGAGGAGTAGGGCGTTCGACAAGCTGAAAGTCCGATTCAGTGACCTTCCCGACCGGATGTTTACTGAGCACTATTGCTTGATTCATATCTAGTATCACCTGGTTTCAAAGTTGTTATTGTCAGCACAGGCATTTTCCTTTGCGACGTGCCGATAGTCCCGTCAATTTTCCAAAGCAACCTCAATCATTCCGTCCATAACCCGCACCTCATAGGTGGGCAGTGCCTTTCGAGTCAGTTGGCCCATCGGCGTGCCGTCACGTAAATCAAAACGAACGCCATGCAATGGGCACGAGATAAAGCAGCCCCGGATACGCCCGCCCTCGAGCTCAGCCTCTTGATGTGTGCATCGGTTTTGCACCGCATACAGCTCTCCCGCTGCACGACAAATCAGCACCATGCTACCGTTGATGGTCACAGCGCGGCTGTCGTTGTTTGCAAGCTCGGCGTCGGCGAGAGCGGGATGAAAATCCGTCACACCAGTCTCCTTTTTGGTAGGTCATTGCGTGTGAAATTTTCCTCGGGACCGAAATGGTAGCACCGCGTTTTATGAAAAAAACCATCTTGCTTGCTTATTTTTAGAGGCCCCGATAGTCTCGCTGATCCAGTCGTTGTCATCCACGAGGTCAACATGAGTCACGGTAACAAACAACAATGGATTTTGGCCAAACGTCCTGAGGGAATGCCCGACTCATCTGAGGTGGTGCTTCAGGATGCACCAATCCCTGAGACAGGACCGGGCATGCTTCTGGTGAAAAACCACTACATCTCCCTGGACCCCGCGATTCGTGGCTGGATGTCTGATATCCCTAACTACTTGCCACCCATCCCGCTCGGAGATCCTGTTCGCGCTACGGTGGCTGGCGAGGTATTGGAGAGCGGTAGCGACAACATCAAAGCTGGAGACTATGTCTTCGGTCTCGGGGGATGGGAAACCCACAGCACCATCCCCGTGGATTTCTGCACCAAGGTGCCGGACGACAATCCTTTTCCGCTTCACTATTACGTGAACATTCTCGGCGCAGTTGGGCTCACACCCTACTTCGCCATCGCAGACGTGGGGCAAGCACAGGCCGGGCAGACCATGCTGATGAGCGCGGCCGCGGGCGCCGTGGGTTCTGTCGGCGGGCAGATTGCGAAACTCATGGGCTTACGGGTCGTCGGCATCGCCGGGACAGAGGAAAAATGCCAGTGGGTAGTCGATGAGCTGGGCTTCGACGACTGCATCAACTACCGCACCGCGGGCGATATGGAGGCGGCGATCCGCACCGCCTGTCCCGAGGGCGTCGATTTTTATTTCGATAATGTGGGCGGTGAGATTCTTGATGCGGCGTTACTCAACATGAACAAGGACTCCACACTGTTATTCTGCGGTACGATCAGCACCTATAACGCGACGGAACCCGTGCCCGGGCCCTACAACTACTGGCAGATTCTGGCGCGGACCATCACGGTCAAAGGCTATTTGGTCAGCGACCACTACCACAGGATAGAGGAGGGGCAAGCAGCTCTCAGTGAGTGGGTGAAGGATGACAAAATCAAGTTCCGGGAGCACATCAATGAGGGCATCGAGAACTGCCTGGATACCTACAACTTGCTCTTCACCGGCGGCAACGAGGGCAAGTTGATGCTGAAGCTGTAAGACGAGCTCGCGTAATCGCCGTCGCGCGACTTACCCAACTAAAAAAAGGGCCCTCTGAGGGCCCTTTTCAACATCAGTCTTTTTGACTAGTTATACGGATAGCACTCAGAGATGCTGAGCCGGTGAGTGGCGCCGCCGTCAGAGCTCAGGTTGCGGAGCGCTGGTATCGCCGTCGCTATACCACTTTACCCAGCGATGAAAATATTGATTTCCTCGCTCATTACGTCCGAAGATCACGTCTTGCATTAAGCCTGTCTCAAGACCCTGCTGAATCTTTAAGCCTAAGCCGTAATCCTCGTCTTGAACGACGTCGCGTAGCCAATCTGCCATATCATTACGAGCGCTCAAATCCTCATCGCTTTCCGGTGGATCTGGGTGTAAGAAATGCAGCACGGTTGTATTCTGAAGAGGACCCGGCCCAGGAATCATCTGAGCGACTTGAGTGATTTCCGGTGCAATGAAAATGGAAACATTTGGGAAAAAGAGTCTGATGAAGTCGTACCCATTAGTCTCTTGTTGCCATAGTTCTCCACTATCGTGACTTCGCAGCTTCATAATATCTTTCGAGGCGAAACCAACAAACATATGCGGTCCATGCGCATCATACTCCATCACATTGGAGAATGTCCTAGGCTCAATTGTTTCAGGGTGCGCTGCCTTGAAATGATAACCCTCAAGATAGCCGTCATATGCCACTTTCCAGTTTGGTCCACGAATCACCCGATGACCGACATAAGACCACTTATCCATGCCTTTCGCCGCCACATCATCCATCATGAGTCCAAGGTATGCGCGGATATCTATATCGGTTTTGGGATTCAATACGGCAAAGATAAGCCCCCCCTCCTCGTGGCAAGGGAATGTAACCAGGTCTCTCTCACCAGGACAAACATCACCAAACTTGGGAGCATCCGCGACAGCCCGCAAAGACCCGTCCGACTTGAATGTCCAACCGTGGTAGGGGCAGCTGAACATTCTTTGATTGCCGCTCAACTCTGAAGTGAGGGTCATACCCCGATGAGTGCATACGTTCATGAGCACTTTCGCAGTCCCATCTTTTTGCCGGGTTATTAGTAACGGGACCCCCAATATTTCGATAGTTTTAAAATCTCCGGGTTTCGCAATCTCTTGTGAGACGCCAACTAAAATTGGCAGTGACTTGAAGATATTGTCCATTTCCGTATGCCACTGCGATGTGTCGGTGTATTCTGAGGACGCGACTTTCATCGTATCTGGCGCCCAATCTGTGGTTCCAAATTCCACATGATCTAGAAGTCGCTCGGCCATTCTGCTGTATTGAATTTTGCGCGCTTCAACCAAAGGCTCCTCTCCTTCAGTCAGACCCTCGACTGCCAAATTCAATGGTTCAATCTTTAATTTTGTATTCATACTTTCCTTCCAGCGACTGCAAGCGCAATCCTAAGACGCCATCACCAAACTTCCAACAGCTCTTGAGTCATACCAACCTACTTCCGTGCCTATGGTGAGTAGGGCAGCGCATCCATTAAGCAAAGCGCTGACATCGGCGGTTTGAGTGTGCTTCAAGAGCTTCCTGCAAAGCCCACTCTTCAAATACTCGAACAAAGCAAGAATCCTTCGCGCCCGCTGCAGTACCGTCAACTTCACAACTCTCCTAGTGACCAATGGCGGCTACGACCATTTGTGGTGCTCCCGCAGAGCAACAGCCACTATCGGAGCCCAGCTAAATGAACATAACGATGCTGACTTTACTGATACTACTCTCCGCGGTGACGCGCCGCCAACCTAGGTTTCAATCAACAAAAAGTCAAGCGTGCTTGATTTTTTTTACTACCGTACCTAAATTACATGTCGCGTTCACTAATGCGAGGCAATGATGGGCTCTTGGGGCAAACGCAATAGCCCAAGAGGACAAAATTCTGGTGTTTCCAAATTTGGGGTAGATCTTACAATCGACGATTTACCGTTTGAGCGAAACGATTGATCTGCGACACGACTTTTAACGCTGCTGAGGAGACTGTCCATCACAAATCGACTCCAAAACAAAGTCGTCCTGATTACTGGCGGTACTAACGGTATAGGTAGAGCAGCGGTTTACGGCATGATAGGCGAAGGCGCCAAAGTCGTTTTTACGGGAAACAACTGTGATTCGGGCGAAGATATTGCCAACTCCACGGGAGCTACCTTCGTACAACACGCAGTTCAAGATGTTGACGGTTGGGAGTTAATTAAAAGGGCCATTCGCGATAAGCACGGTCGCCTGGACGCGACCTTTTCCAATGCGGGCACGAATGCGGGTGATAGCGACATCGAGACCGTCGAAGTCGATGCCTGGAAAAATCTCGTCGACATCAATCTGACCGGCATGATGCTCGCGATCAAAGCGAGCATCGAGTTAATGAAGGCCAATCCTGATGGGTGCGGCGGCTC
The DNA here is from genome assembly GCA_902623175.1 of Halieaceae bacterium. Lineage (GTDB taxonomy): Bacteria > Pseudomonadota > Gammaproteobacteria > Pseudomonadales > Halieaceae > Luminiphilus. The sequence continues at coordinate 7,573 of CACNSR010000018.1, read as the reverse complement.
CATCATCCTGAATAGCTCGATTAACGGCATGCTCGCATTAGCTGGGGACGTTACCTACTCGACCACCAAGGGTGCGCTGCGGCTGCTGGCCAAATCGACTGCCGTGCATCTGGCGAAGACCAAAACCGGTATCCGCTGCAACTCGATCCACCCTGGGGTCATTGAAACACCTTTGATTCAAAGCGCTATCGATGGCGCACCTGACCCCGCTGCCGCGAGAGGCATGCTGGAGGGCATCGCGCCGATGGGCCGGCTGGGCAGCATGCAAGAAATTGTGTCGCTGGTGATTTACCTCGCCTCCGAGGAAGCGCGATTTGTGACAGGTTCAGAGATCGTCATCGATGGCGGCTCTACCGCGGGACTGCCGGGCGTGTGAGACGCCCTAGCCGCCTTACTCGCCGTGCAGCACCTTGAAGACGCGGCGACTGAACTTCCACTCACCGGCGACCTTAACGCACTCATCATCGTACTGACCCCGGGGTCGTAACTCGGTTCCGTCCTGCATCACCGCCACTTCATCAGTATAGCTGCGCATGGTGGCGCGCTCACCGTCGACGGTAATCATGCCCGGCATCGCCATCATGTTCACGAAAGGAAACATTTTCATGGCCTCAAGCCATGCGCCCACAATGGTTTCGCGACCCTGAAGCCCTTCCATATCGAGGTGCGGCAATTCCCACACGGCATCTTCCGCCCAAGTGGATCCCCATACGTCCGCGTCTCGCTGATTCACGCCCTCACAATATCGCTCCAGCAAGGCGCGAATGCCCTGCTGGTCCTCAAAATGCTGGTCACTCATAATCGGTCCTTCCCCTCTCGCGCTCGCAATTGCATCGCTACGTGCCCTGTTATTGGTTAATCAGGCCGCCATCGATCACCATCTGGGCGCCCGTCATGTAAGTAGACAAATCAGACACCAAAAACAGCGCCGCATCCGCAATAGTATGTGGCGGCCCCATGTATCCCATGGGAACCGCTGCGTTCAGCTTCACATACTCCTCAGGGTTTTCCACCGATGACTGCCGCTGCATATTGGTGTCGATCAGCCCGGGGTGGATCGTATTGCAACGAATACCCTCAGATGCTGTCTCGGCGGCTATGGTCTTGCTAAAGCCGATCACACCCCCTTTTGCTGCCGAGTAAGCACTGCATGCGGGCACGCCTACGAGTGCGGCGACCGATGACATATTAATGATGGATCCTTTGACACCAGTCTCGCGCATCAGTGCGACCGCTTTCTGGGTGCCGAGAAAAACACTGGTCATGTTGACCAGCATTTGCCGGTTATAGTCGGCTAAACTGAGCTCGGGTAATGTCTTTAATATTGCGATACCCGCATTGTTAATGAGGGCGTCCAATCGCCCATGCTCATCGCGAATCTGGGCCATGGTGCTGTCCCATACAGCCTCATCTGTCACATCCTGCTCCCACGCCTGAGCTTGACCGCCCTCCTCCTGAATCTCTGCGGCCGTGCGCGCGGCACCCTCACCGTCTACATCGGTCACTATGACTGTTGCACCTTCGCTGGCTAGCTTATGCGCAATCGCATGGCCCAGTCCCGGATTGGACGCGCCGCCCGTCACCAAACAGATCTTGCCATCTACCATTCCCATGTTTACTCCTTAGTTACCTGCCCTCATTGCGAGCCCCAGCCCGAAGAGACTCGGCTCTCACAGTTGACTCAAAGTTCATCGTCGCTCGTATCAGCGAGGTAGATCCGCTCCAGATGGTCCGTCACCGTGTCGATCACCCGTTTGGCGCGCTGCTCCCGGTTGGATGAACGATGCGCCACGCCCATACCCTGCATCACGAATTGCACCAGCTCGTGTGCCGCCTGCAGCGATTTCACCTGTTTCCAATGGGGAAAGACCGAGCGCACCGTCTTCAAGAACTCTCGCTCAAAATCGCGCTCCACCTCTCCGACTGACTCGGCCAGTTCCGGATCCGTGCGCGCCGCGCCCAGCAGTTCCTGATATGCGATAAACGAGGGCAGATTGACGTACTTCCAAGCGGTCTCCACAGAGACCCGGATCTCAGCGCGGGTAAGTGTCCGATCGGGAGAATCAATATCGGTCATTAACGCACGGTATTCGTTCAGCCGCCTGACGTGCAAATAGCCCACCACGGCATTCATCACCGCTGAGCGTGAGGGAAAATGATGCATCATCGCGCCACGAGACACGCTCGCTTTATCAGCGATCATCGCAGTCGTAGTGTTGGCGTAGCCATGCTCGACAAAGCAGCACACCGCCGCCTCGAGAATGGCCTGACGTGTCAGCGCACTTTTCTCCGCCTGCCAACCGTCACCAATGCGTCCTGCTGCGCTAAGGCGGGATTTGTCGCCGGCTCGCCGGCCAGTGGCCGTCTTGCCAGATGTGCCGCCCGCTTTCCTTGCTGTCATGCTGATCCCCGTGAGATGTGCGTTGCTTGCGGGAGCGACTGGGTCGCAGTGCCTACCTCGCCTGTGCGGCGCTCGTGGCAAACAATCCAGCTTGCTTTTTTTATCGGCTGTATCCTAGACTGATTTGTATAAAGCGGCCAGCCCAAGCGGCTCTCAGCCCTCTTATAAGCTGGTTTGCACAGTATTTAGGGGTACCGCCATGTCCAATGCCAAACCACTCCATGAGGGACTATTCAGCTGGCCGGCAGACACGCCCAGCCTGATTGGTAGCCGCTGCCTAGACTGCGGAGAACACGCTTTTCCCAGCCAATCTGCCTGCCGAGCCTGCTCAGGACAAAACATGGCCGTGGCTGATCTTGGCAGCGAAGGCACGCTGTGGACCTGGACAATACAGTCGTTCATGCCAAAAACCCCTTATCATACTGATGAAACACCGGAGACTTTTACTCCTTACGGGGTAGGCTATGTCGAGCTTGCTTGCGGTCTCAAGGTTGAGAGCCGCCTGCGTGAGAACACGCCGGAGAAACTCACTATTGGCATGCCAATGAAAATGGAAATGATCACCGTGCGTAAAGATGAGGAAGGTACTGATCTGTTGACCTTCCAGTTCTGCGCGGCAGAGGAGCAACACTGATGGATGTGGCAATTATTGGACTGGGGATGCACCCCTTTGGAAGAACCCCCACCATGTCCGGCCTCGAGCAAGGTGCGGCAGCAGCACGGGCAGCACTCGCTGACGCGGGCACCGACTTCAAACGCATGCAATTTGCCTTTGGCGGCAGCCAAGACAGCGGCAACGCCGACTCACTGGTGAATTTACTGGGCCTGACCGGGCTACAATTCACCAACGTGGCAAATGGTTGTGCGACGGGGGGGAGCTCTTTAAACGCAGCCTACTCCGCAATCAAAAGTGGACAATACGACGTCGGCTTGGTGGTCGGATTTGATAAACACGATCGTGGCGCCTTTAATCCACAACCTGCAGACTGGGGACTCGACGACTGGTACGGCGAGACGGGCCTGATGCTGACAACTCAGTATTTCGGCATGAAGATCCAGCGCTACATGCATGACCATGGCATATCACGAGAGACGCTACTCCGCGTGGCCGAGAAAGCCTTCCGCAACGGCTCATTGACCCCAACCGCTTGGCGCCGGACTGCGCTATCTTGGGAAGAGATCGATAATGCACCCATGGTCAGTGAACCACTCAACAAATATATGTTTTGTTCCCCAGCCGAGGGCGGCTGCGCACTCATCGTCTGCCGTGCCGATATCGCTCACGAGTTCCATCCGCGCCCGATTTATTTGAAAACCGCGGTGGTGCGGTCCAGGAACTACGGCAGTTTTGAGGTCTTTAGTCCCGCTCAGCCGCCAGAGGTTGCAGACTCACCAACGGTTACCGCCTCGCAGGCCGCGTTCGAACTGGCAGGGGTGGGCCCGGAGGATATCGATGTTGCCCAACTCCAGGACACCGAAGTGGGTGCGGAAATCATGCATATGGCGGAAAACGGCTTTTGCGATCATGGCGATCAGGAACAATTGTTGGCCGATGGCGTGACTGAGATCGGCGGGCGACTGCCCGTCAATACCGATGGCGGTTGCCTTGCCAATGGCGAGCCTGTTGGCGCATCGGGACTCAGGCAGGTACACGAAGTTTGCATGCAGCTGCGGGGTGATGGCGGCGCGCGCCAGGTGCCCAACGAGCCCAAAGTCGGCTATACCCACGTTTACGGTGCGCCGGGCATCAGTGGCGTGAATATTCTCGCGCGCTGAGCGCGCGTTTCGTTAAATCAAGCGAAATTTAGAAGGATTAACCATGGCAAACGCGGAACAAAAACAGCAGGGGGACGGCGGCCGATTCGTCGGTACGACCTGGCAGGATCTGCTTGATCTGGAAACCGTCGATGTCCCCGAATATCTGCGACTTCAAAATAATCCTGATATGGGGGACGAGGACCTCTCGGTCGACCGATACATTAGCCAGGAGTTCTTTAACAAGGAAAAAGAAGAGATGTGGCCGCGCGTTTGGCAAATGGCCTGTCGCGAAGAAGAAATCCCCGAGCCGGGCGACCACCACGTCTACTGGATCATCGACCGCAGTGTGATTGTCACCCGAACACCCTCTGGCGAGATCAAAGGGTTCATTAACTCTTGCCGACATCGCGGGCGATGCCTGCGCGACGAGTCGGGCTATGTTGATACATTCCGCTGTCCCTTCCACGGCGCTACTTGGGATCTGGACGGACAGTTCAAAGGCATTCCCAATCAGTGGGACTTCGAGCATATCGAAGGCCGCGACATGAGCCTGCCACAGGTCAAAGTCGCGACATGGGGTGGCTTCGTGTTCATTAATTTTGATCAGGATGCACCGCCCCTGGAGGACTATATGGAAGTCCTGCCCGATCACTTTAAGCGCTTTCCTCTCGAAGAGTATTTCACTGGCGTGCACGTACAACGCGTGATGGACTGCAACTGGAAAGTGGGTGCCGAGGCCTTCATGGAATCCTGGCACACCGTGGAAACCCACAAACAGATCCTGACCTTCACCGGCGATGCCAACTCGCAGTACGACTGCTGGGGTGACAATGTCAGTCGATCCGTGACTCCGATGGGCGTGGCCAGCCCACACCTGAGCGATGTCTCTGAAGAAACGATCACCCGCGACATCCTCAAGCTATCGGGCCGCATGGCGACAGACAGTGACGAAGGTGTCGACATGAAAGACGGCCAAAGTGCGCGCGAATACGTGGCAGCGATGAATCAGGAGATGTTTGAAGAGGCGGCCGGGGAGCAATTCGATGACCCCACTATGGCAGAGCTTCAGGATGCGATTCTCTACAGCCTGTTCCCGAACTTCCAAGTTTGGATCGGCTATGGCGGCAATATCGTGTATCGCTTCCTACCTAATGGCAATGACCCGGACAGCTGCATCTTCGACGTGCGCATTCTGTTGCGTTACCCTAAAGGCAGCGAGCGCCCAGCTGCAGTGCCCTGCACGGTAATACCCCCGGATCAACCCTTTGCATCCCACGAAGCACTGGGTTCACTTGGCGGCGTCTTTGATCAGGATGATGCAAACCTGCCGGCGGTACAAAAGGGTATGAAAAACTCAGCGACCGGCAAGGTGATTCTTGCCAGCTATCAGGAAAGCCGGATCCGGCATTTGCATCAGACCATCGACAAATACTTAAGTTAAAACGACCAGACTTACCGGCAAATAAAAAAGCCCCGCTTAGCGGGGCTTTTTCACTGCGCGGGTTGTTAAATCAGGCTGCACTACTGTAGTGAGCCCAGGCATCCACGATGGGTTTGGGGTCAAAGTAATAGGGGCGAATCTCGCACACTTTGCCGTCACGGAAGCGGAACAACTCTGCCAGTAGCGCGGGTGCAAGACTGGGGTCTTCGAAGCGGAAGGAAATCACATTGATCACATAATCGCCGCCGACGGTCATCCCCTCGGGCTCTAGGTGAGCAACCTTCAATGTCCCGAATACGTGTGAGTACAAATCGCGCAGCGCTCTCTTGCCGCGGTACTCCCCTGCCATCGGCAGGCCTTCGGCCTCAATGATAAAAAAATCGTCGGTCAGCATGGTCTCGGCGGTATCAAAATCCCCGGCACCCGTTGTGGCATAGAGTTGCTGCACCAAAGCCATCTTCTCGTCATCGGTCATCACCTTACCCCCGTCTCTTTGGTTGTCTTCGTCGCTTCATCGCGACTCCGCGGCCATGAGTCGGAATCACCGCCACCGGTTTTAACATCACCGCATCAGCATCAACCGATTACTTCGAAGCCTCAGCGTGCCGCTGAATAATGCGTTTACCTAATGCCATCTGGTGCACCTCATCAGGACCATCCGCCTGACGACACCAACGTGCGTAGTTAAACTGCTCGGCCATACACCAATCCTCGGTCAGCCCACCGGCTCCATGCATTTGCATGCAGCGGTCGATAATCGCCTGGATCATCAGCGGCACACTGATTTTGGTGGCCGAGATCAGTTCGATTGAGGGCTTCACGCCGTGATTATCGATGTGCCAGCAGGTCTTGTGAACTAATAATCGCGCCATCTCTAGCTCGGCATAGCTCTTGGCGATATTCTCGCGAATCGACTGATGCTGGCTCAGTTTTTTGCCGAAGGTTTCTCGGTCTTCTACGCGCTGGCAGGCGAGCTCAAGGCAGCGCTGCCCGGCGCCGATAAGACGCATGCAATGGTGCATTCGGCCGGGGGCCAAGCGGCTCTGCGCGATCTCGAACCCCCTGCCCTCACCGAGCAAAAGATTCTCTGCGGGCACGCGAACATTAGTGAAAGTCACCTCAGCATGCCCAATCGGCGCATCGTCATAGCCGAGCGTTGTGAGCGGCCGCAGCACCTCTACCCCCGGGGTGTTCTTGGGCACAAGAATCTGGGTTTGCTGTAAATGTCGGTTCGGGTTCTCGGCATCGCTCTTGCCCATGACGATAAATATTTTGCAGCGCTCGTAGGGCGCACCTGTAATGAACCACTTATGGCCATTCAGAACCCATTCATCACCCTCCAGACGGATGTCGAGCTGGATATTGGTCGCATCACTGGAAGCAACCTGCGGCTCCGTCATGGCGTACGAGGAACGAATCTCACCGGCAAGTAGGGGTTGTAACCAAGCGGCCTTCTGCGCTTCCGTGCCGAACTTCATCAGCACTTCCATGTTGCCGGTGTCTGGCGCATTGCAGTTGAACACCTCCGGCGACCAGATCACGCGCCCCATTTCTTCAGCCAGCGGCGCGTAATCCAGAAAGCTCATGCCGCCATGATCGCTGTACTCGGCGTATTCAGGTGGCACAAATAAATTCCAGAGCCCCGCGCTGCGGGCCTTGTCCTTTAACGATTCGACGAGAGGTACGGACGCGAAGCGGTTGTCAGCGCCCGCAAGCGCCTCTTGATGAGCCACCTCATTCGGATAGATATACTCTGACATAAAGGCCTGTAACTCGGCCACTATGCGCGCGCTCTTCTCACTCGGACCTATCATTAAATCCCTCTGATAATTTGGTCACCCGCTTTACGTCGCCGCACCTCGAAACACGATGTTCCGCAACAGACAAAACAAGCGGGCTGGTTTGTTTTAAACGACGCCCTTACTATATAGTCATCCCACGCCAACAGAAACCACCGCGACGGAGATCAACGT
>CACNSR010000017.1 GCA_902623175.1 Halieaceae bacterium | reverse complement strand
CAGCAGAATATACGCAGAACCGGGTGAATAAACGCCCAGCGCTGTGCCGATAATGCCGGGACTCGCCATGGCTGCCTTGATCAAGTCATCCTCAAAATAGTCATGCAGAAAGTCGGCCGCGCTCATCGTAAAGAAACGAATGTACTCGTAGAGCTCACGTTCACCGAGGTTCCAGAACTGTTTGGCCATCCAGAGGAGCTCCTGAATGTCCCGCGGCTTAAATGAGCTAGGGTCTGGCGGCGTCCTTAACAAGGTTTTACGGATCAACTGCGCATATCGGCCAAGGTCAGCCTGAAAACGAGACATTGCGTCCGCGTCGTGGGGTGAGTGACGGCGCAGCTCTAGATAAGCGGCCTCTTCGTCGGGGTAGTCAATTAACACCCGATCACCACGATCGCTGAAATTCACTGTGCCCAGATAAGGGACCAACAGTAGCCCATGTCGGGTGAGATCCAGATCGCGATGAATCGATTGCCGCATCATTGAGCAAACGTAGGAGCAACTCGAGTAGAACCAGCCCTCGTGCATTTCACGAGTGACTGCAGCTCCCCCGATATAATCGTTCTTTTCCAGCACAACGACATCTAAACCAGCCTTGGCTAAGTAAGCCGCGGCCGTCAAACCATTATGCCCCGCACCGATAATGATGGCGTCATAGCGCGTCATGCCAAGATCTCCCTGGCGGCGTTACGCCCGGGATTCCCGCTCACATCGCCAGCGGGATGGCATCCAGCACCACACAAATAAAGTCCAGAGATCGGGGTCGCATACTGTGCGGCCTCATAAGTCGGTCGCATCATCAACAACTGATCGATAGCAGGTTCGCAATGATGCCAATGACCGTTAGTCGTGCGGTACTGCGCAGCAAGATCCTGAGGCGTGAGCAGTTCGCTGCCGAGCACGAGATCCTGAATGCCCGGGGCATATCGTGTCAGCTCACTCAACACTGTATTCAGCAACGCGGCGCGGTGCTCAGGCGTCCACCCCGACTTCAAATCATGCGGCACATACATCACATTAGCCGCCAACACGTGCTGTCCCTGAGGTGCCAAATTTGGCTCCTGAAGAGAAGGGATCAAGACCTCCATCACGGGTGCCTCCGGTAACTGTCCGTACTTCGCGGCGTCCCAAGCAAATTCGATGCTATCCATGGTGGGCGCAATAATGAGCCTTCCCTTAGGTGAGTCGAGTCCCTTAAAAGCGGGCAGCCCAGATAGCGCGAGGTGCACTCTGGCGACATAGCCCTTATTCCTCAAACGGCGAATACGATTGGTGAACTCAATTTCTAGGTGCTGCGCACCAACCAGATTCAGAAAAGTCGTTTGTGGGTCAGCGCTCGATACCACGCGATCGCTCAGAAGCAATTCGCCACTTTGGAGTTCAACTCCGATGCAGCGCTGACCATTTTCATCCCCCTCGATCCGAACTGACTCCACGGTGCAGTCAGTCCTGATGGTCACCCCCGCCTTAACCGCAGCATTTTCAAGGGCGCGCACCAAGCCCGGCATCCCTCCCTTGGGAACCACATGTTGACCAGCGTCCTTCCCTGCCATCCGGTTCAGCAAAGTGAGGACAGCTTGATTGGGCGATCGAGGCGCCAGTTGGGAGCCCACCAGGGCATCCCAGCATAAGGCCGCCTTGAGCTGGTCATCCGAAAAATACTCATCGAGCAGGTCGCGCATAGGTAAGGTCGCAACCCGGAAAAACTCCAACATATCTTGCTTGCCCAACAGGCGAAGCTTGAGGCCCAGCTTGCCAAACGTCATCAGGTCTGACATGCCGGTTGCACCCACTCTGGGCATCGTCCGCTCCCAGAAAGGTGCCAGCGCTGCTGCAAACTTCCCCAGCATGGCGACATACTTGGGATAAGCCGCTGTGTCGTCGTCCTCTGCGCCCGCAAGTGATGAGGCGGTAATCGATTGGGGGGTACCAGCTATAGATAGCGGTTTAATAGGAAGCGGCTCAGTAGCTAAATCCAACCCATGAGCCGTCAAATCCAGCTCTCGAATCAGAGAGTGCGGCATAGCGTAGAGTGTTTGCGCCAGCGCAGACCTAAAACCGGGGTGAAACTCCCGCTCAGCCGCCATGCCACCCAAGTTGGAGCCTGCCTCAAGTACCGTGACCCGCTGACCCGCGCGCGCCAACACGATGGCGCAAATCAGGCCGTTGTGCCCACCGCCAATAATGATCGTTTCCTGATCCGCCATATGCCTCGCTGTCGCTCTCCTGATCACATGTGATGCGGCGCTACCTGCGCAATTAACCGCGGCTCCGCAGGCCGATTCGATTGTTACCTTAACGAGCGTGTCGTCGGCATGACCACTGATCCTATAGGCCACCAACCGTGCAACATTGCAGCCCGCGCAGGTTTAATTACGCAGTAGCACGCTCAAGCGAGCCGTTGTAAGCCGTCTCACTTGTGGTCGTCCAAACCCCGACTGCCATGACAAGTAGAGGCAGGAAGGGCTCAAATGGCCAAAAAGGCAGCCACAGCTCTAACCCAGCAGACCACAGCGGCGCTAACAAGGCGGTCGATAATGCGGGCTGCCACACGTGGCCGGAAACCGCGAGCACGAGAGACAACAGCACCAAGCCGCCGCCTATCCACAGTCGTATTCCGGTACCGGGCACTCCACCTCGTTCCTTGCCCCACGCCAAAATTCTCAATGTAAATGCGGTGTAGCCCAGCATGTAAAAAAGCCAGTCAAACCAGTGCTGTGTCTGGTAATAAAAGACATTCCACCAATAAACACTGAAGGGGTAAGCCCACAAAAAAATCACGCCGCTGAGGTGTAAAAAGCGCCACTGCTCCGCGGAGATACGCCGGCGAAAAAACCCGAACGAGGTTAACGTCATCGCAGCGAGAAATAAGTAACCACTGCTGCCCTCAAGCTCGTCACGCAAGAGGTAGATTTCGCCGTAATAATGGGCCGAATGCGAGAAAGATACGATAAAAATAAAGGCGCCCTGCCATGCCATGGCCACCGCAAAACACAGCCCGAGGTAGCGCCGATTCCATAACAACCACCGCGTTAGGCGACTGGGAAATAGTTTGAACAATGCTGAAGTCGCGATCACCAGAAAGATGAAAGGCACTGCCCATCGAACCGAATACTGGATCATCGCCGAGAGATCTTGAGGTGATGAAAAGTCTGTCGATCCCAGCCGGAGCAACATAAAAGCAGTAATCACAACGGCTATCACTGCGAACAGCCGCCATCCATTGATCCACACGGAGAGCATATTTTTCACCTCGTCGTGAGGGACAGGCTCCGCCAAGCACCCCATTGTGTCAATGGCGTTAAGCGTTAGACTGGTGCGATTAGCGCCCAATCACTCAATTGGCGCGACGAACTCAAAACGATGACACAGGCGGCGGACCGAAATGAGTAACGTACAACGGCTGATGGGCTGGTGCGTCGTTATGTTGCCCTGGCTGGTAGCGCTATACCTGCACTTTTGGCTTGTTGAAAGCGAAGCGTGGGCGCCAGAGCAGTCCTACCGCGGGCTCATGTCAGTGTTGTTACTCGCGCTGGGTATGTTGATCAGTTTTTTATTACATGGCCGCCTCAAAGCAAGGCGCAAACCATAACTGCTCGAGTGCATTATAGATGTTCAAACCAGATAATGCTGACAGCAATCAATGATGTCGACCACACTTGGCCTAAGCCTGACGAGTGCGAGCAACAATGACAAAGCCATCGGATAAAAAACTGGGCATGCAGCGCACCATCACACGCCGAGATTTTGTGCAGGGTGCTGCCGTAGCCACGGGTGCTGCGCTGCAAACGGGAGCGCTGGGGTTGCCCAATATAGCGACTGCCAGCGCTTCGGTCGGCGCAACCATTCAAGGCACGATGGCAGTCGACTACCCGCCCATCAAAACTGGCATGCGCGGCTCCCACCCGGGCGCCTACGAAATTGCGCATGCACTCGCCCGAGACGGCGCCAAATTTCCAGAGCCCAAGCCGACTGATGAGCAGTACGACTTAATTGTGGTGGGCGCGGGTATTTCAGGGCTAGCCGCGGCGCATTACTACCAAAAGCGCTTCGGGCCGAACTCAAAAATATTGCTGCTTGAGAACCACGACGACTTTGGTGGCCATGCCAAGCGCAATGAATTTCATCAGAGCGGTGACATGGTGCTGTCTCTTGGCGGCACACATAATCTGGAGTGGTGGAGCTTTAGCGAGACCGTCAATCAATTCATGGCAGAGCATGGCGTGGATGTCCAAGCCATGCGCAAGCAGATGGACTTCGCCTACGGGCGTGACGCAGCGAATGGCCAAGCAATGTGGTTTGACGAAGACACCTACGGCGTCAATCGCCTTGTCACCCACTTCAGTCTGTCAGCAAAACTCTCTCCAGAAGACATCGATCAGATACCCATCTCAGACGCCGGACGAGAGTCACTCAAGCGCTTCTACGGCAGTGCGCCTCGGCTTGAAGATTGGACTGAGGCCGAGGCTGAAGAACTTCTCTCGAGCATCAGCTACCCCGATTTTCTGCGCCAATATGGCGGCTTAACGGAAGATGCGGTGCAACTCTTCGATAAGGAAGAACATGGATCCTGGGGGCTGGAGATGCGCGCTATATCTGCCACTGAGGCAATTTGGGAGGGATACCCCGGCGCACACTTATTTGGCGACGAATGGAGCGAGGACAGTTTCGGCTATCCCGTAGCGATGTGGCCAGACGGTAATGCCAGTCTGGTACGCCTCATGGTGGCCAGGCTTATGCCACACTCGGCGCCAGAGGTTACCGCAGACAACGTCGCCATCGCGCACTTCGATTATGCCGCGCTAGACCGAAAAAATGCCAACGTGCGATTAAGACTCAATGCAACGGTTATCGGCGTCGACAATACCGATCAGGGTGTCTCAGTCACTTACGCATCCTCCGAGGGCGAGCTTAAACAGATCTCGGCCCGACATACCGTGCTTGCCTGCTACCACAGCGTCATCCCACATCTCTGCCCCACAATGCCCGACGCGCAAAAGGCCGCGCTGAAATATCAGGTTAAGGTCCCTATGATTTTGACCAACGTCCTGCTTCGGAACAGTGAGGCGCTGGACAAACTTGGCGTCGACGCCATCTCCTGCCCCGGCAGGCTGCACGCAAGGCTGTTCCTTTTTAAAGGCCTGCATACCGGGGGCTACAAGCGCCCTGATAGTGCAGACGAAGCCGTGTCGCTGGTTTTCTGGGGGTCGATTTCTCCACCCGAAGACGCTGTCGACATCCGCAGTCAACTTCGTGGCTCCCGTAAAAAATTGCTGGAGCTCAGCTTTGAGGATTTCGAACGCGAGGTGCGCACGGTGCTGGACGGACTATTGGGTCCCGCCGGGTTCGATGTCGCCGAAGATATCCTCGCGATCACAGTCAACCGTTGGCCACACGGGTACGCTTATGAATACATGCAGCTCTGGGATCCGGAGTGGAAGCTGGGGGAAGCGCCACATGAAATTGCCCGAAAGACCTTTGGTTCCGTTACGATCGCCAACTCAGATGCGGGCGCCTCTGCCTATACACATGTCGCTATTGACCAGGCCCATCGTGCGATAGACGAGTTACCAGATAAAACTGATGAATCACTTGCTTCTTAGTGAGTTGCAGACGCGCTCAAGTAACTCAGGCAAGCCTCGCGTCATCTGAACCAGAGCTGACGCAACCAGAGAGCAAGGCGCAATCAAAAGTGTGCGTTACTCTGGCAAAGCGCCATGCATGATCTGACCTTGCATCACCACCAAAGAGGGTTGCAGCGTCCAAATAGCGTGTGGATCGATCTGGAACAGATCCTCCTCCAGCACTACAAAGTCCGCGGCTTTACCCACTTCAATGGCACCTAGCGTGTCTTCTAATCGCAGTTGGTAAGCACCGTTACGGGTGTACCCGGCGAGGAGTTGCTCCAGCTCAAGCCGCTCCGCCGCCGGTGCACGGATGTCGCCATTCTCGGACTGCCACCACTCCTTTGGGTATTGTCGGGTATGACCGGTCTGAATTCCTAAGTAAGGGCTGATGTAGGTGGGCAGCATATCGCCACCCCACCACTCGTCACTAGAGAACGTTACGCGTGCTCCAGTATCAAATACGGTCCTAGCTGGATACATCGCATCGTAGCGCTCGGGACCCAATAGGTTGCGAACCACTGGACTGTTCTCTACGCCGAACCACCACGGCGAAAAGTTCGCAATCACTTCCAGCGTCTTAATACGGTCTATATCGGCAGGATCAATCAGCGCCAAATGAGCAACGGTGACCCGAGGATAAAAGGGACCTAACACTGTGGCTTTAGCAGCCTCAACCGCGTCGAGTACTGTCTTGATCGCACGATCACCAATGCTGTGTACCATGAGATCAAGCTGTTCCTCATGAAGCGATAGCAACAGCGCCGTCAGCTCCTCCGTCGACAACAGTGGTTCCGTCGCAATGCCGCTACCCAAGTAAGGCTGGGTATAAGATGCCGATTGGTTGGCGCTGATGCCGTCCATGAACACCTTCACCGAGTTAAAACGCAATAATGACCCGCCGTACTCGCGGCGATAGCGTTTTACCTCGGCGATCGCATTCTCCGCACGCTCTGGTGTAAAGATCTGGTATGTCCCGTAGTACCTCAGCGGCAGGCGCCCCTCCCTCTCCAGAGACGCGATAACGCTGTACACATGGTCCCCATAACCCTTATTGCCGGCATCAAAGATTGCCGTCAAACCATGGCCACTCATCACTTCAAGAATCTTGGCGACGGCGTCTTTGTGACGTTGAATCTGACTGGGATCGGTCAGAGCGAAATGCTCGGCAAAATGCTGAACACCTGCACCCTCTTTGATCCAACCAGTGGGGTTACCCTGCTCATCTCGGGCATACATTGCCAATCCAGGTTTTGGATCAGGAGTGGTTTTATCAACCTGTAATTCCATCAACGCCTTTGAATTCAGCCAGAAATCGTGTGCCGTTTCGCTCTCGAACCACACCAGGCGGTCAGGGACAACGGCGTCCAGGACTTCTTTTCTGGGGCCCCTACCACCGTCAACAAACATTGCCGTAGGCCAGCAACACAGCCGCAACCACCTTTTTTCCGGATGCCGGTCTGCATAAGCTTTCACGGACGCTAACAGGGCCTCTTTGGTCTCGCCCAAGACCTCGCCGAAGTTCTCAACGTTGACGTAACCGGGATGAGCGTGGCCGTCGATTAAACCTGGTAGGACCATCCGGCCCTGTAAATCCAAATTCATCGCGGCCTGAATCGCTTTGACTCCCTCGTCGTCCCCTACATAGACAAACTCACCATCTGAAATCGCAACTGCCTCAGCCCAAGTTTGTTCGCTGTTTGACGTGAAGATCTTGGCATTCTCAATCACGAGATCTGCTTCGACCAAGGTTGCCGGCTCGTCGTCTTGAGGCTCTCTAAATGCGCACGCAAAACCCGACAGCAAGGTCAGAAGGATTAGCAAACGACTCATTTTCACAAGGGCCATAATGCTCCGTCATGTCGCTATCGTCGCCAAACGCTTTTTATGACGCCGCTCCTCGCCTTAGCGAGATAAACCAACTCAGGCTATTTGTCCGCCACTCGCAGGCAACGCTTCCAGAATCTCATGCCTGACGGCTTCAGCATAGTCCTCAGCCTTGCGATATCAGTGAAGCCTGAGCTTAGGTACGCGTCATCATAATATCCATATACAGTGTCCACATGTGAGAGCGCATCACCAAAGGCTAGGAAGATGGAAACAAATGAGCACAGTTGCCAATGCCCTTGCGGTACCAACCAGTTCTCGGCGGTGGGAGAGCCCATCGTCAGGTTCTTCTGCCATTGCACGATCTGCCAAGACAAATATCAGGCACCGTTCGCTGATGTCACGCTGTTCAAACTGCCGGCCGTCAGGTTGCCCGAGCAGGCAATGACCTACGGTAAGTACAAGCGGTTCGCTGCGATTGACCGAGGTATCTGTGACGCCTGCCACAAACCGGTCATGGCCAAAATGGGCGCAGGTGATAAAGGCTACGCTTTTATTTCAACGCAGAATTTTGTTGACCCCAGCGCGCTGCCACCGAGCGTTATGCACGTGTTTTATGGCACCCGCGCCGCTGATATTGAAGACGACCTGCCGAAACACAGCAGCTGGCTGAGTAGCCAGTGGGCATTTTTAAAGTTACTGAGAGCGGCGGGCTAGGAGGCTCAATCACCAGAGCACCTAAACAATAGCGCTTTAAGGAACTGACATATGGTGAAAACGAGAGTCACGCTAGAAAGTGAAGTCCTAGCAGATGGCTCCACTGTGAGAGGCCTCTAGAGGGTTCAGAAACAAGCTTCCCATACGAGAACTGACCTCTACAGATGTACGGTTACGGTAGGCACCTTCGAGGCGCGGAGCAGGTCATTGGTTTTGCTGCCCAGAAATAAACTTTTCAGCGGCGATCGACTATAGGCGCCCATCACCAGCATATCGATCTCACGATCCGCGATAGCCTGCGTGATTTGTTGCTCCGGGTCCCCGGGTAGATAGGCTGTCTCCACCTCGAACCCGCTTTTTGCCAAGGTGCTACTAGCCCACGCCAAGTGCTTGTCTGCCTCACCATTCTGTTTGCCCGACATCACGACGTGCACGGGTAAATCCGTGAGCACGGGGTTGGCAGCCAGCATACTGATGCAGTTGCGCGTCATGCGCTTGCCGTCATAAGCCACCAACAAGCTTTTTGGCTCAGAGAAGGCGTTGGCGACGGTCAGGATGGGCCTGCGAATCTTGCGGCTGATGCTTTCAACGTGCCGCCCCAGATCACGTTGGGTCTGGGTGGCCGACCTGCCGCGGCGACCTAATACATAGAGCGCAACGTCCTGCTGCTGTTCGTCGAGCGTCTCCAGCAACTGCCCGTAGCGTTGTCGGACATCAACCGCCGTACCCTCGCGTTGTTCGCACCGCACCTTCAAATCGTTAAGAAAGAGTCGCCCTTGCTCCCGGATCGCCCGCGAGCGCTCACCCTCTTCCTCTGTGAGGCGGTTGAGCAGATTCTCCTGTGCGTCAAAACCAATGGCGCCACTGTGATCGTCACTGGTCGCTGTCTCCTGATGCCGGTCGATGATGTGCAGCAGCTCAAGCGGCAGCGAAAACCGCTGCGCGGCCCAGGCGCTGTATTCAGCCACGTAATCGGCATAGGGCGACTGATCAACGCAAGCGAGAACCTTTTTGGGCTGCTTCATCGCTAATGCCTACTGGGGCAGGAGCAAATCTTCCGCTCCTTCCTTATCGTGCAGACCGAAGCGATCCACCATGGTCGCGCTGGCCTCATTGAGACCGATGACCTCAACATCTGCACCTTCACGACGGAACTTCAGTACCACCTTATCCAGGGCACTGACTGCGGTGATATCCCAAAAGTGCGCCCGGCTCACATCAATCCGCACGGTGTCGATCACCTCTTTAAAGTCGAAGGACTGAGCAAATCGATCAGCGCTGGCAAAAAAGACCTGCCCGAGAACGGTATAGGTTCGCACCCGTCCCTCGTCCTCAGACTGGGACCGGATCAATAAAATACGACCCACCTTTTGAGCAAAGAAGAAGCCGGAAAGCAGTACTCCCGACAACACGCCCTGAGCGAGATCATGGGTGGAGACGGTCACAGCGACCGTGACCACCATCACCACACTCGAGCTCGGCGGATGGGTACGAAGGTTACGAATGGAGTCCCAGTTAAAGGTGCCAATAGACACCATGATCATCACTGCGACCAGCGCAGCCATGGGAATCTGGCGAACCCAATCGCTGAAGAAAAGGAGTAGCAGCAACAAGAAAATACCGGCGCTCAGCGTGGATAGGCGGCCACGGCCACCTGATTTCACGTTAATGACTGACTGGCCGATCATCGCGCATCCCGCCATGCCGCCCAGAAAGCCACTGGCAATATTGGCCATGCCCTGCCCCATGCATTCACGGCTTTTGTTACTGGTAGTGTCGGTCAGGTCGTCGACGATGGTGGCGGTCATCAGTGATTCGAGCAGACCCACGACCATTAACGTCACCGCGTAGGGAAAAATGATCTCCAGTGTCTCCAGATTGAGCGGAATATCAGGGATCAGAAACACGGGGAGCGTTGAGGGAAGATCGCCCATATCGCCCACCGTGCGCACATCGATACCAAAATAAATCGACACCGCGGTGAGCAACACAATCGCCACCAATGGGGACGGCACCACGCGCGTAATAAAAGGCAGGCCATAGATAATGCCCAGACCGGCAGCCGCCATCACATACACCGCGTAAGGCACATCGATGAGTTCCGGCAGCTGGGCCATAAAGATAAGGATCGCCAGCGCATTCACGAAGCCGGTCACGACCGAGCGCGAGACAAACCGCATCAGTTCTCCAAGGCGAATCCAACCCGCAATAATCTGCAGGATGCCGGTGAGGATGGTGGCGGCGAACAGGTACTCAAGCCCGTGCTCTTTTACGAGCGTCACCATCAAGAGCGCCATGGCACCCGTGGCAGCGGAGATCATGCCGGGGCGACCCCCCGCAAAGGCGATCACTACAGCAATGCAGAAAGAGGCATAGAGCCCGACCCGGGGGTCGACGCCCGCGATGATGGAGAACGCTATGGCCTCGGGGATGAGCGCTAAGGCCACCACTAAGCCCGCGAGCAAATCGCTGCGGATATTGGAAAACCACTCCTGCCGAAGTTTATTCATGAGAGACCATTAGGGGGATGCGCCGGATTGCCATGGCGATACGGCCCAACAGGCGGAACGGATTGTTATCTGCGCCAACGCGCCAGCGGC
Source organism: Halieaceae bacterium (assembly GCA_902623175.1). Lineage (GTDB taxonomy): Bacteria > Pseudomonadota > Gammaproteobacteria > Pseudomonadales > Halieaceae > Luminiphilus. The sequence goes on along the minus strand of CACNSR010000017.1, from coordinate 38,844 downwards.
GAATCCTGCGCACTCGCCCACCTTGGCAACGAACCCACCATGGCAATAAATAGGTACCTCTCCCTATCCATTCGGTGGTTTTAGGCCCCGAAGTGTCGGCTTGAGACAACCAGATTTGCTGTTCGCACCGTACAAAGGCGGCGCCAGATCACGATAGCTGGTCACTGATGCCAGCATTGATTAGAGGAAAGAATATGACCGCCGCTGCAATCAAAGACTTTGGGTTTGGTACCCAGATCCGGAAGTCACCGTTTTTTTATGCCACCGTCAGATGGGGTGCCACCGACTTCTCGGTCTACAACCATATGTACATCCCGCGGTCATTCGGTGACCCGGAGCAAAACTTCTGGAACCTCGTCAATGACGCCATCCTCTGCGACGTGGCGGTGGAGCGTCAGGTCGAGATTACTGGGCCAGACGCGGCCGCGTTCGTGCAGTTGCTGACGCCCCGCAATCTGTCGCAGTGCGCGGTGGGTCAGTGCAAATATATAATGATTACCAATGAAGCCGGCGGCATCTTGAATGACCCGGTGCTGTTGCGACTCGAGGAGAACCGTTTTTGGCTATCACTGGCCGACAGCGATGTGCTGATGTGGGCGCAAGGCGTTGCGACCCACGCGGGCCTAGACGTTGCGATTGGCGAGCCCGATGTCTCACCGCTTCAGCTCCAGGGACCTAAGAGCGGTGACATCATGGCGGCGCTGTTTGGTGAGTCGATTCGTGACCTCAAGTACTACTGGCTCGATCATTTTGAACTCGATGGTATTCCGCTGGTGATCTCGCGCACCGGTTGGTCCAGCGAGCTGGGCTATGAGCTTTACCTCCTCGATAGCAGCCAAGGTGGGGCGCTGTGGGAAAAGCTGATGGCAGTGGGTGAGCCAATGGGATTAAAGCCTGGTCATACATCATCAATTCGTCGTATTGAGGGCGGCATGCTCTCCTACCACGCTGACATGGATGCCCAGACCAACCCCTTCGAGCTCGGTTTGGACAGGCTCGTTGATATTGATATGCCCGCAAACTTCATTGGCAAAGCGGCGCTCAAGCTGGTGCAGCAGCAAGGCATTTCCCGGCAACAGATTGGCCTCGAGATTGACGGTGAACCGCTACCCGGGCCCAACACGCGATTCTGGCCCGTGGAGATAAGCGGCGAGGTGATTGGTAAAGTCACCTCCGCGGTGTACTCGCCGCGCCTGAAAAAGAATATTGCGCTGGCAATGGTGGCGAGTGCCCATAGCGCTGCTGGCACCACCTGCGACGTCCAATTGCCCGGCGAGACGCGGAGCGGAACGATCATCCCCAAGCCGTTTTACGACCCCAAAAAGCAGATCACCGCAGGCGAAACGACGGCTGCGTGAATACCCCACCTCGGGTCAGTGATCGGCGGAGCGCATTACAGGTTGGCGGTTGGCGACAGAAAACTCAATGACTAGTCGATGATTTTGCAGGCCCTCAGTGCAGTGGGCCTCGCAGAATTAGGTCTATCGCTCCCCAGATGCGACCTCTGAAAACGTGGCTCTTTCAGACTGAGGGCAACTCGCGCTAGACCAAGTCAGCAACACGCTCCCTAAGCAGATTCTTTCGGATCTTCCCGGTAGTGGTCTTGGGCAGCGCCTCAAACACGATGCGCTTCGGGCGCTTGAAACCCGCAAGTTGCCCGCGTGCGTGCTCAATTAAATCTACCTCGCAAACTTCACTGCCCTCAGCCAGCTCAACAAAAGCGCAGGGCACCTCGCCCCACTTCTCGTCGGGCATGGCTACCACTGCCGCACACACCACTGCCGGGTGGCTATACAAGGCATTCTCCACTTCAATGGATGAGATGTTTTCGCCCCCTGAAATAATGATGTCTTTTGAGCGGTCGCGGATCTCGATGTAGCCATCGGGATGCTGCACCGCTAAATCGCCCGACCAGAACCAGCCGTCGTCGAATGCCTCTCTAGTGACTTCGGGCTGTTTGAGATAACCCTTCATGACGATATTGCCGCGAAACGCGACCTCGCCCTGGGTCTCACCATCCCAGGGCACTGGGGTGCGGGTGTCGGGATCCAGCACCAGCACATCCTCTTGCAGTTCATACGCCACACCCTGTCGGGCTTTCAGCTTGGCCTGCTCCTCGTCACCGAGCGTCGACCAGGTCGCCCGCTCCGCGCAGACTACAGCGGGTCCATAGACTTCTGTCAGGCCATAAACATGGGTAATGGAGATCCCCATTTGCTCCATCGCCTGAATTGTCTGGGGCGGTGGCGGCGCAGCAGCCGTCATCATGCGCACAGACTGAGAGAACGGTCGCCGCTCAGCGTCGTTCGCACCGGTTATCATCGACATAATGATGGGCGCGCCACAGAGATGGGTCACTCCGTGCTGCGCAAAGGCGCCATAGATTCCTTTAGCCGAGGGGCTACGCATAAAAACGTGGGTACCCGCCAGCATGGTGATCGTCCAGGGAAAGCACCAACCGTTGCAGTGAAATAGCGGCAGCGTCCACAGATAGACAGGATGGTGTGGCATCTCCCAGGTCACCACATTGTTGACTGCATTGGTCCAAGCGCCGCGGTGGGAATAGACCACGCCTTTAGGCTGCCCGGTCGTGCCGGATGTGTAGTTCAGGGCCAACGCATCCCACTCATCATCCGGCGGGGTGTAAGGAAAGTCGGCTGAGCCCTCTGCCAACAACTTCTCGTAGGTCAGCTCGCCAATACACTCGCCTCCGGGCCCCTCTGTGTCCTCGATATCAACAACTAACAGATCGCGAACAGAGTGGGTGACCGCCTCTCGCGCCAGCGAGGAGAACTCGGTATCAGCGAGTAGCACATTCGCCTCACCGTGCTCGATAATAAAACCAAGCGTGGCCGCATCGAGCCTGACGTTGTTGGCATTCAGCACAGCACCCAGCATAGGAATAGCCAGAGCGCACTCGAGGGCTTCCGGGATATTGGGCGCGATAAGCGCCACGGTATCGCCCTTGCCTACGCCACGCTGAGAAAGCGCGGACGCCAGACGCTTACAGCGGTCGGCGACCTCCCCCCAGTTACGGCGGATATTGCCGTGAACCTGCGCTGGCAGATCGGGATAGACCCGCTCGGTGCGCTTCAGCACCGAGACCGGGGTCAGCGGTGCGAAGTTTGCCTCGTTCTTGTCGAGCTCGGGCCCAGAGTAAAGGCTCATGTCGGGCGGCACTCCCTGAGTCAGTGACCTATGAGGCGGTCACCGTATCACGCAGGCACCCCGGGGCGAACGCTTGTGAAAATCAGGCAGAAAAAGCCTTGGCACAGGCCGGCCGGGTCATGAGGCGATCCGCATAGGCGCTGAGATTGGGGAACGCCTCATCGGTCACAATCCCCAGACGCTTAGACATGATGCAGGCATGACCCAGCATGGTGTCGGCTGCCGAGAAGTCGCCAATCAGATACTCGCGCCCTTCTATAGCAGCCTCCACCGGTGCCCAGGCCTTGGCCAATAACCGCTCCGCTTGACCGCGCACCGTCTCATCCTGGCGCTCTGGTGGGAGCAGTATGGTGTGCACAACGATGGTATTGACCGGTGGCATCACCATCCCCTCGCAGTAGTGGAACCACTGGAGATACTCGGGGAAGCGTGGATCATCTGATGCGGGCTTTAGCCCACCATTTTTGTGACACTCCAGGATGTACTCAGCGATCGCCCCCGATTCGTAAATCGACACGTCACCGTCATCCAAAACCGGGATACGGCCCAGCGGATGTCGTGCGCGATGCTCGTCGGACTTGAGGTCCTTCGGATGAAAATCCATGCGATTCAATTCGTACTCAAGGCCGAGTTCTTCAAGTAGCCAGAGGGTGCGGCTGGCGCGGCTGTTAGGGGCAAAGTGCAGTGTCAACATAACTGGGATTCCTCAAAACCTTGGCGGGTCGGCATTGTCGGCCGGGCCGCGTGAAAAATGATCTTCCAAACCGGCCATAACTATACGGCCCTCTGGGAGTTTTGGCATAGCCTCTGCCAATAATTAAGAATTAGCGTCGTTCTCCGAAGATGACGTCTCGGAGAACGGGAGCGGCTCCGAAATATGATCTGTATCGTTTATCAACCGCACACCTAAACCAATCAACCTCACAGGTTTGGCCTTACGCTCCCAGCCCTCAGCTAACAAATCCTGATAGTCGGCTTCGACAGCCTTCGTACCCACCCGCTCCACTGTGGTCGTCGTGAAATCATTAAACTTTAGTTTCACAAAGGCCTTGTCGATGACATGCCAAGCTTTGGCCGCCTCGATGCGCTCCATCAGGTTAATGTAGAGTCGCTCGATAATCGGCCCCCACTCGGCCGGGCCAATCACATCCTCGGCGAAAGTCCGCTCGACACTCACAGACTTGCGTACCCGGCTCGGCTGAACGGGGCGCTCATCGCGACCTCGTGCGCGCTCATGAAGCACCACGCCAAACTTGCCGAAGCGGCGCCGCAAGTCATGCAGGCTCCACTCTCGAACGTCGGCACAGGTTCTCAGCCCATAGCGATGCATCTTGTCGGCTGTCACCGCACCCACCCCGGGAATTTTCTTCACTGACAGCGCGGCGACAAAGGCATCTACTTCGTCAGGTGGCACCACCGTCAGGCCATCGGGCTTCTTCCAATCCGAGGCGACCTTAGCAATGAACTTATTCACCGATACGCCGGCCGAAACAGTGATATCGAGCGCTTCGCGGACCTGTTGCCGAATGGCTTTGGCAATCCGGGTAGCAGTCAGTTCCTCATCGGATATCTCGCTGACATCGAGGTAGGCTTCATCCAAGGACAACGGCTCAATAATTTCAGTGAAGTTAGCGAAGATGCCGCGCATCACTTTGGAGGCCTCGCGGTACTTGTGCATCTGAGGCGGTACGACCTTCAGGTGCGGGCAGAGACGCATCGCTTGGGCCGTGGGCATCGCCGAGCGCACACCGTAAGCGCGGGCGTTGTAGTTGCAGGTTGTCAACACGCCGCGCCGTTCGGCGCTACCCCCCACCGCCATGGGGATCCCCCGCAGCTCGGGGTGATCGCGCATTTCGATCGCAGCATAGAAACAATCGGCATCGATATGGATGATCTTGCGCAGCATGTTGCGAGGGTACAACGAGATCCCGACGCTGAAACCCCAAATCGAGCAAACACTGGCAAGCACTGGCTCGCGATAAGCAATGCGCCAGGGGGTTATTGATGCGCTGATGACTGGCATCACACCTAAAACTAAGCGCTACTCGAGATCTTTCGCTTTTTTCAGCAAAGCCAGCTACTCTCTCGTTGTGTGTTAGTGAGGGCGACATCGTGAAGCCAGGCGTTATTTTTGGGGCAGTACTAATCATTATTATCGGAGCCATTGTGGCCTCACACCAGCTCTCCGAAAGCGGCAACGACCATTTCGATCAGGCCGGCGAGAACTGGAAGCAAAACTGAGTGGCGGTTTGCTTTGTGGAGCTCCCGTATTCAGCTAGCGGCCTGTCATCCCAACCGACGCCTCAGGGTCTGAACTACTGAGGCACAAGTAATGTCCAGAGTTCCGCCGGTAGCGCCCTCAACCATACTCGAGCTTGCCCCCCTTTTAGAGCAGGCCGAGGGCGCGATGGGATATCTCCCCAACGACGTGTTGAGTTTGTGCCATTGGCCCGAGCTACTGCAAAGTCTGGGCGGTCTGGTGCACACCGTGCTGCAAACCGGGGAAGTTCACCCCACCCTGAAGCGACTGATCGGCATCATCAGTAGTCGTACCCAGGGGTGCACCTACTGCACCGCCCACACAAGTTATGGCGCGAATCAGTTGGGTGTTGATGCAGAGAAAATCGCCGCGGTGTTTGAGTTCGAGACTTCGCCGCTTTTTACCGATGCGGAGCGTGCTGTGCTTCGCGTTGCCTGCCATGGGGCACTACAGCCCAATGCAGTAACAGATGAAGACTTTGAGGCGCTGAAGGCGCACTTTTCAGACCGCGAGATTGTCGAGATCGTGGCCGTATTGTCTCTCTATGGCTTTTTGAATCGCTGGAACGGCACGCTAAACACGGAGCTGGAGCCGCCACCCGCGGCATTTGCGGCCACGCTGCCAGAGTAGATCCGTGTAAATGGCTCACACGACCCCTATGAGCTAGCTGTCCTCACCCGCCTGCACCTTCTCAAAGTGCGCCTCAAGAATCTCACTGCCCAGCGTCGAGCCGTCGTTGTTGCCCAGCTTGATCGCGGGCCAGGCTCCGGAGGCAAACATAAACAGCACCGTGGTGCCTTCAGACCCAGCGACCAGCGGCCCGTACCCCCGGTTGGCTAAGCCGATACGGATGTCGCCGGCGTGATGCCAGGTCGCGCCGACCCGCTGTGAACCCTCCAGAATGATCTCAGTGTAGTCACAGTCATGGGTATGCGCCTCGATCGTGCAGCCCGGTGGATAGAACACCTTAAACACTGTTGGAGACTCTGCCCGGGTCGGGTCGCCGACGCGGTACATCGATGAAATCACCCCGGTGGGGAGCTCGATCTTATCGAGATCTTCCCAGTTAAGCGCGAAGTGACCTTTTCGCTCGAGGGCTTCCTTGATTTCCTGATCTGTAGCCTGTCCCACAATCGCTCCTTACTGGCCTACGCTGGCGAATAAACACAGCTGCTGAAGCGCGACGGTTGCTGCAGCAAGGGATGTAATCGCTCCCACGTCGTATTGCGGTGCTACCTCAACCACGTCCATACCCACCAGATGAATACCCTTTAAGTGCTGCAAGATCTGGATAGCCTGGTGGGTCGAAAGGCCGCCAACCACCGGCGTGCCTGTACCCGGGGCAAAACTTGGGTCCAGACAGTCAATATCAAAAGTCAGGTAGCAAGGCCGATCACCCACGATGCCTTTTACCTCTGCCGCCAGATCGGCAGGCTTCATGTCGTGCACGGCAGCAGCATCAAAAATGTTGAAGCCATGGTCGCTATCGTTGTGGGTGCGCAGACCGATCTGTGCGGAGTGTGCCGGCGAAATGAGCCCCTGCTGTGCGGCGTGATAGAACATGGTGCCGTGATCAATCCGCTGGCTATCCTCTGCCCAAGTGTCGGAATGGGCGTCAAAGTGGATCAAGGACATCTCACCATACCTCTCGGCATGCGCTCTAAGGAGGGGGTAAGACACGAAGTGATCGCCACCAATGGATAAGAGGGCTGTATCGGTGGCGAGAATCTGACGGGCGCACTCGTAGATCTCATCAGGCACCCCGGCGGGGTTACCCGCATCAAAGTCACAGTCGCCGTAATCAACAATCGCCAGTGTTTCGAGCGGAGAGAAGCCCCATCCCACTGCTTTGCGCTCCCAGGCGAGGCTCGCCGACGCCTCGCGTACCCCACGTGGGCCAAATCGGCTTCCGGGACGGGCGGTGGTTGCCAGATCAAAGGGAATACCCAGCACAGCGACATCAGCGTCGGCCAAATCGTGGGTGTATCGACGGCGCATGAAGCTCAGGATGCCGCCATAGGTGGCCTCCTCGGTCACGCCTTTGAGGCTTTCGCGAAGCATTGCCTGATCGGGGGGTGAACTCATATATGCTTCTCTGGTGTCGTTATTATCGGCCAAGTAAGTTAATCACATAACCTGCGGCGAAGCAGGCGAGGACGACCATACTGGTCAGCAGCAAGCCTCCATGCCAACCAGCGGGCTTTCCTCAGGAAGTCGCTACCATAATGGGACGCTTGCCGTCTTTGCCGTATAGGTTGACCTGCAGACTCGAGATCGCATGCACCAGAATAATCGGCTCGATCTTCTGCTTGCCGGTCCAATAGATGTCGGGGAAGCGCTCGAGAATACGCTCATAGGCCATCTTGAGTTGTAGCTGCGCCACACGATTACCCAAGCAGCGATGCACGCCGTGGCCAAAAGCCAGATGCTTGTCGACGTTGTCGCGCATCATGTCGAACTGATCGGGATTGGGGAACACGGAGGAGTCACGGTTCGCCGCGCCGTACCACATGATCACTTTTTCATCCTTGGCGATGCGCTGCCCGGCGATTTCAGTGTCTTCCATTGCGGTGCGCCGCATGTGCATCACGGGTGACACCATGCGCAGTGCCTCGTGTGACATTCGCTCGATCAAAGACCGGTCATCGAGCACCATCTGCCGCTGCTCGGGAAACTCGGTTAGCAAGCGAATCGCGCCCGAGAGGGAATTCCGGGTAGTATCGTTGCCCGCAAAGATAATCAGCAGCCAAGAGCCGTCGAGGTAACTCTGTGACAGGGGTTTTTCGCCCAGCGTGGCATTGGCAATGGTGGTCAGCAGATCCTCGCGCGGGTTGCGGATCCGGTCCGCCATCACCCGCTCACCGTAGCTGAACATATCGTGCAGGATCTTTTCAAAGCGGAACGGGAACGAGGGCTCGGCGAGCAGCATCCGGAACGGGTGGGTAATGAACTGAGGGGCCAGCTCAAGGTAGTGCATCCACTTGATGATGTCGGCGCGGTCTTCCTCGTCGACTCCGAGCATCTCGCACAGCGTGAACATGGGCAGCTCGATGGAGAACAGCTTGGCGAAGTCCACCACCGGACCCTGCCGCTCCATATCGTCGAGCAAGTCGTCAATCTTTTTGCCTACACGCTCCTTCAGGGTCTCGATATAAGCGGGGAAGAAGAAAGCCGCCTGCTGGGTCCGAAGGTCGCGATGCAGATCTGCGTCGAGGTTAATGAGCGAGTTGTAGGCGGCATACATGAGCCGCTCGGCCTTGCCTTTGTCGTTGCGCAGCACGCTCATGTTGATGCTGCCGCGCTGGGACGAAAAGAGCTGTGGATTGAGCTCTACGTGTTTGACGTCATCGTAGCGCACCACGGACCAGAAGCCGGAGGACGGCTTCTTGATCTGTGACCACATCACTGGCGCGTCTTCGCGCATACGGCGATAAAAATCGAAGGGTTGCCCGCGGGTCCAGGAATTGGTCACTCCCAGCTTGAAACCGGGCAAACGCGGATAGATCTCATCAAAGACCGGGTCGCGCGCGCCAGTATCGAGCAAAATGTCATCGCTCACAGCGGGATGATGGGGAATCGGTTCTGCGCTATTCATATTGGTCCTGATTCACATGCTACGTCAGTTGGGGCCGCAGAAGGCTACGGCGATCTTCTGCGGGCAGATCATGGGACTCACGGTCGCATCATGCCAGTTAAGGGTCTTTTCTGGCCAAATATCGCGCGTCGTATTTGAGCGCGAGCGAGCAAGTTTCTCAACAACCGGCTTAATTTGACACCACAAAGCCCGTTTGACGCTGAGCGCCGTATAATCCGCGTCGTTTCTCTGCGAGGCGCCGTTTTGCGGATCTTTTTAACCTGCCTGATTACCCTCTGCCTGCCCTTAATCGGCAAAGCCGAGTATTCCCGCACCTACCTGGACAGCTATCCGCTGCAAATGGCTGCCGTGGGTGAGCTCGATATCGCTTATCGGATTGTCGAGCCGGATCCCGACAAACCCAAGGCCGTGGTCATCATGGGCTTGGGAGGTTCGAATGTGGCCTGGGGTGATGCACTGATATCCGGGCTGGCCAACGGGGGTTATGAAATCCTGTTACTGGATAACCGCGACACCGGCGCCTCGACCCGTTTCGATGAGTGGGGCCAGCCCGTTTTATGGTGGGAACTTCTCAAATACCGGCTGGGTTTTTCAGTCAATGCGCCCTACACGTTGAACGACATGGGGGACGATATTGCAGGACTCATGGATATAGTGGGTTACGATGAGGCGCATATTGTGGGCGCTTCGATGGGCGGCATGATTGCCCAAATTGTGGCAGCTCAGTACCCCGAAAAAACGCGCAGTTTGATTTCGATTATGTCGACCACCAATGCCCCCCATCTACCGCCACCGACTGACGAGGCAGAGATGAGATTACGCAATCTGGCCACCGGTGAAGCAGAGGCGGACCGCGAGCAGTCCATTCGAGATCGGGGGTTCTACCCAGAGACTATGCAGCGCCACCTGATGGCCATCTTCAAAACCGGAGATCGCTCTGACGCGGTGGCCACCATTGTTGCACCCACTTTGGTGTTGCACGGAGCGGATGACGGTTTGGTGCCACCAGAGCATGGGCGGCATACCGCGTCACTGATCCAAGAATCCCGCTTTTTGCTGATTGAGGGTATGGCACACAATATGCCCGAGGACATCATCCCCCTGCTGGTCGACGAAATGACCGGCCATATGGATGCCGTTGAGGCAGGTGCTCTCGCCACCCGCTAGCTGAAAGATGAGATAAAAAGTGGCGCCCTGGGGCGCCATCAGCCCGCATAAACCTCACTAAAGATCCGATCAAAGATTTCAAGTTCTTCAATACGGCCCATACTGACCCGCGAGTACGTGTCATAGCCGGCGTAAACTCCACGGATCTTCACGTTGCGAGCGGCCATTTCGGCCTTGAAGACATCTGCATCGCGTTGGATGTCGGCGTAGACAAAACTCGTCTGCGAAGGCAATGGTTCAATCCCGTGGCGCCGGAACGTGGCATTCACCATCTCGCGGCCCTGCAGGATCTTGTCGCGGGAAAAAGCGACAAAGTCCTCATCGAGGTAGCTGTGATAGGCGGCGTAAAGCCCCACACCATTGCGCCAGGCCATCACGTTATCGTTAACCACGCTGACGATATCGGGATGCCCCATCCCGTAGCCCACTCGGAGCCCCGCCATACCGAAGATCTTTGAGAAGGTTCGTGTGATGAGAATATTGCCACCTCCACGTACCAGATCCACCATCGAGGTGTAGTCCGGCTTGTCGGTGAGTTCGTTGTAAGCCTCATCGATCAAAATGGGCACCCTGGGGGCGACCTCTCTGCAGAAACTTCGCAGCTCATCGCCATCGATGGCCATGCCCGTCGGATTATTGGGATTGCAGAGATATACCAGACTAACGGAATCATCGACTGCGCGTGCCATGGCCTCGAGGTCTATGGCCATGTCGTCGCGGAGCGGCATTCGGTGCACGGCGACACCGAGCTTCTCGGCGTAATTGAGATGGTCTGAGTACGTCAGCGCGGGTGAGATCACCTTGCCGTGTTTACCAAAGGCCATCATCGCGGCCTGAAGACCTTCGTTCGAGCCGGATGCCAAAAACACCTGCTCACGATCAAGCTGGTGGCGTGCCATAAACAACCCGATGAGGTCGTCCTCAATGGCACCGGGGTAGTAGGCAGTCTTGGGCAGAATCTTGGCCACCTCAGCCAGCGCCTTCGGACTGGGGCCATAGGGGTTTTCGTTGAACATCAGGCGGATCTGGCCTGGAGGTATCTCCACCTGCCCCATTGTCAGCGGCGAAAATGCCAGCCCCGCCGTGCCCATCACGAGCCCCTGAAGCGCCCGCCGGCGGTTGAGCGAGGGCGCCCCCACCGTGCGACCTGAGAGCAAATTCACCGCAGCGGCCAATGCCTCGGGTTGTGTCTGTTGTGTCGCGGGTTCTATCAAGCGCTGCGCCATTGTTCTTCTCCTATGGAAACGCGCACGCATCCGATGCGCGGGCTTTCTAGAGCGGCACGCCCCGCTCACGCAAGGTCGATTCGAGTGGTGCGAGATGGGCTTGGTAACGCTCCCATAACTTCAGCGCATCACGGTAGATAGGCTGCCTCACCTGCTCTGAACTGGCAGTGCGCACCGCGCGATCTTTCTCGTAATATCGCAAGCAAGCCTCTTGAAAGTCTAACTTGGCATGAGAGAGGAGCTGCCTTACCTGCATATCGAGGTCATCCACGACGTCTTCGTACTGAACGGTTAGCAGACCCCCCGGAAAAATATCGTGCCAATGAGACATCAGGCACAAATAGTCCGCGTAGTAACGTCCGATGTCCTCCAGCGAGTATGTGAACTCCTGCCCGCGCGCAAACAGCTGCTTGAAGTTGGCAAAACAAGCGGCCATAGGATGGCGCCGCGCATCGATAATCGTTGCATTGGGTAGAATCGTTTTGATTAGAGCCACATGCTCCCAGTTGTTTGGCAGTTTATCGATGAACCGTGCCTTGCCTGTACGGTAGCCCGCCGCCAGATCCAAATATTGCTGGCCTAGCGCATGGCGCTCATCAACCGACAACTCGTTGAGCACACGGGGGTAGAGCGGCTCATCGCCACGTTCACGGCCCGCCACCATCTCACCAATAATTCTGCCAATGAAGGGCAACTCGGCCGTGGCCTCAACCCGTGAGTGGCTTGCCAAAATCTGCTCAAGCAATGTTGAGCCTGCCCGAGGCAGGCCAACAATAAAAATGGGTTCATCTGAGGGATGACCGGCGCCATCCCAAAGATTCTCTCCACACTGCTGGATAATCTGACCTACTCGCGCATTGGTCTTGTCAGCGTCGTAGCCGCTTTTCTGTCGCCTTATAGCATTGCCCTCGGCGTAGGCAGCAAAGGAATGATCGTACTCCTGCCTGTCTTCCAGAGCCTTACCCACTGCGAATGCTAAATGTGCTTTGTCCTCACTGGGCTGCTTAAGTGCGGCAAGCTGAGATTGCATACTTGCTAGCTGGGTATCGTCAAATCTGAAGGTCTTAAGGTTGGCCAAACTCCAATACGCCTCGCCCGCGGAAGGCTCCGCTTCTATGGCTCGGAGGTAAATCTTTATCGCCTCTTCGCCTTTGACGCCATAACGCAACGAGTGGCCATAGCTCGTCAGAATACGTTCATTGTCCGGCGCCTTCTCAAGTACCTTTGCGAACTGAATATGCGCCATTTCGAATCGCCCGGCCAGAGACAACGTTGTTGCATATTGCACCTGATGCCCGAGGTTGTTTGGCTGCGCCTCCCTAAGGCGCTCGTTTTCGGTCAGCGCTTCGTCAAAACGCTGATGCCGAGCCAGTGCCGTCACGTAATTGGTCCGCGCCATATGGAATTCCGGCGCCAAGTCTAGACAACGCTCAAGGAGCAGTATCGCCTCGCCAATCGAGCCAATTGAAATACCAACCTCAGCCAACAAGCGAATGGCGTCTACATCATGAGGCCGCCGCTTCAAATACTCCCTGCAAATACCCTCAGCAACACCCAGTCTTCCCTGCCCCATGAGCTCGAGCGCTTTATGAAGCAGCGGGTCTAGTTCTTTATTACCCATGGCGTTGCGATAGGCCTCTGCTGCACCCACATCGTCACCTTCAGCCGCGCGCACTTCATACAGATCCCGCCACGCCACGGTCATTTTGGGGTTAAGAGACACTGCTTGCTCTAGCGATCTACGAGCTTCGGTGAGTCGACCCAAACCCTGCAGCGCCAGTCCCAATTCATGATGAGCAATTTCAAGGGAAGGTTCCATGTTTAGGGTTCGACGCAGCAGTGGTTCTGCGCCGACGTAGTCACCAGCGCGACGCAACGCAAAGCCGTGCAACATAACAAAGCGGGCATCATCAGGCGCATGTTGTCGTGCTTGGGCACAGAGGTCTCTTGCACGTTCAGGTTTTTGATTGCGCAGAGCGTCGCTAACTTGCTCAAACAATGTATCGAGTTCAGACATGGTCTTCAAAAGCAAACTGGTTAAGCCGATCACTCAACTGAGAGTCGAAGTTTTGGCGGCGCACCCCAACAAAGCAAAGGGCGCCTGAATGGGCGCCCTTTACCACTTCCACTATCGGACCAGCTCAGAATCGCTGTTGCCACCTTAAGCCCAGAGTACGGGGCTGGTTAATGGTGACGCGTGCATCCCAATTTACTTGGTTAATCCATACATCACCGCGCTCGTCAGTTGCATTCTGCACGTACAACTCAGCCGTCCAATTGTCACGCTGCAAACCAACCGATGCATTGACTACGTTATACGACCCTTGCAACCGCCGAGTGCTTCCGAACAACTCGTTATAGGAGTCGCCCGTATACATGTATGCGCCTTGGAAGAACCAATCGTCTGCAAATGTATAGCGTGTAGAGAGATTCCATTTAACTTCAGGAACACGTGGCAGTCTCGAGCCCGCAGGTGCATCAGGATCAGCACTACTCGGATTTCGCCTATAGTCTTCTACCAGCTCTGCCTCAACAAAACTAGCAGCGCCGCTAAGCGACCAGTTGTCAGTAATGAATGAAGTGAAATCGAATTCAACCCCGTTACTTTCCGCGTTGCCCACGTTAAAGGTCAGAGTAATAGGTGAAATCGAGGTGTCCAATCTAGACAGCTGGAAGTCATCCCACTCCTGCCAAAATGCAGCCGCGTTCAAGCGCAACCGGCCATCGAAAAGCTCCGACTTGAAACCGATCTCATAAGCGGTGAGGATGTCTGATTCAAACGCGCAGCCAATGTTGACGTTGCCTTGGCCTCCAAGACCATCAGGAATGCGTGTCTCGCAGAAGCGATTCAAGCCGCCGGGACGGTACCCTTCACCCCAAGTCGTGTAGACCATGATGTCGTCAGTAACACTCCACTCTAGGCTAGCTCGGTAAACTTCATCCTTACCAGTTACTGTCCTAGCAACAGAGGCGCAATCAGAACCGTAGTTGCTCTCTGGCCGATCCCCCTGAGGACCGAACCCTCCACATGGCCACCAAATTGTTCCAGAAAAGCCATCCAGCGTACTGTCATAGTCGAACTGACGTGCGCTACCAGTAATCGTCAGGCGGTCAGTGATATCGAAGGACGCCTCACCGAAAATTGAGGTCTCTTCATAGTCTCGTCCAAAGTCCGTTGTCCAGTAGATATCAGGAGCATCGACCGCCGCTTGGGGCGTCTCCGCAAGGCCCAAGACGTGCCATTCGCTATCGCTGGTATTCTCAACTTCGACGTTGTAGTACCCGACCATGTAGCGGAAGCGCTTGTCAGGGTCAGAGGTATAACGAACCTCAAAGGTAGTGCGGTCTTGCTCTGAATAGTTGGTGTACTGCTGCCTAGGGTCGCCGCACGTACCGAAATAACTCACGTAACAATTGTAATAGGGTTCAACGTACCCTGAAGCGATGTCCTGATCGCTGTAGAGTGAGTAGTCACTGAACTGCCAATATTCTCTGTCCAGCTTAGCTGCGGTAGCCATCAAGGTGCCACCAAATAACTCACCCTCAATTTTCCCGGAGAACTGGCTCCATTCATCATCCAATGACTCTGGCAGCAATATCATGACCTGCAAGTCGCCGATTGTGGGGTCGTGATCCCAAACCCCCTCTCTTTCCAAGTCCTGGAACATTGCACCAGCCGTAAAGGTCCAAGAATCGTTCAGATCTATGCGAAGTGAAGCGCGGCCGCCAAACGTTGTAGCCTCGTTGAAGTTTTCCTCCACTACGTCCTCATTGGTCACAGTCACATCTGCCGCTATGGCTCGTAGCGGGCTATCTGGCGCGAGGCCAGCACGAATGTTGCTGCGGCTGAAAGTGTGGCCGCCCGGCACGTTGTCAATGTAACCACCGTCGTGCTTGTAGAATCCCATCACGCGCATTGCGGAGCGCTCACCCATCGGGATATTTACAAACCCCTCAGCACGGTAACTCATGTCGCCACTCTTTGGCTGACTGCCATCGAGGCTATAGCCTCCAGAGAATTCTCCTATCTCAGGCTGATTGGTCATGATACGAATGGCGCCGGACTGAGCGTTGGCCCCAAAAGTAGTGCCCTGGGGTCCCGCGAGGACTTCAATGCGATTGACATCGTAAATATGCGGGTTTAAGTAAGCGCCGACCAGTGTTACCGGCTGCTCGTCCAAATAGACCGCAACCGCAGGGTTAGCTCCAAGCAGGCTCTCACCGCCACTCGAAATACCGCGGATATAAATGCTAGCGGTTGCAGGACCAGTAGATATGAAGCCAACATTAGGCAACATCATCAAATAATCTTCTACATCGGTGATGTTGAGGTCCGTCAGCTGAGCTTCGCCCATTACGGAAACACTCATCGGAATGTCCTGCACACTCTCTGACCGGTGAGTTGCTGTTACCAGCACCTCCTCGAGATTTTGCGCCAGTGCGGGTGCACTGATCGACATTGACCCCATAGCACCGCAGGCTGCTGAGACTGCTACGGCGAGCGGTCTGCGAACCTGTTGGCGCTGAAGAAGTGGAGAAACAAGTGGCTTATACGTTGTTTTCATGTGTTGTTTTCCTCTCGAACACACTCTCGTCAGAGTGGGTTTATTGGCAAATTGCATGCCTCGCGAAAAGACAGCAAAAACCGTCTCCTCCCGCGGTGCATTTACTCAACTTTTTAACCCATAAATGGGGGCGAAGGCAATCACGGCACCTGCCTAATTTGGGGCATTCATCTCAATACAGTCTTCCCCCAACTTGACAATGGTCTGAGTCGGTGGTGCTTACCGAGCATCAGGCAACCCTGCAGGCCGACGTTAATCACTGTTTTTAATGAATTTAATGCCTTCGCGGGGGGGGTATTACGGTTGAACAAGCAGGACCGCTGCCACACCTGTCGTCCAATACGTAGCGAAAGCACCGGCTTAAGAATCCGCAATTAGCGTTCTGAATACCCTCCATTGGCCATAATCATTCGATCAATTATTTGCGCGAGCCAACTCGAGGGCAATTGGCAAAAGCCAGCGTCGGGTTCAGACTAGCTGACGCTATTGTCCGAGGCGCCCCACCATGAACATTCAAGAGCCCGCCAAAGAGGTCCCGGTAATTCATGAAACCGAGGTCCTGGTCGTAGGGTCCGGCCCCGGAGGCCTGGCCGCCGCACTCGGTGCCGCCCGCGCGGGTAGTCAGGTCACCTTGCTGGAAAGGTTTGGGTGCTTTGGCGGCAACATCACCGCGGTCGGGGTGGAAGGTTTCGCCTGGTATCGCCACGAACACACGGTCGATACTGAGGGCGTCGGCATCGAGTTTGAGACACGTGCCCGGGACATGGGCGCCGCAGTGCAGGAGCCTCAATCGGACAGCCACGCCATCGATGGCGAGGCCTTTAAGTGGGTGGCTGACACGCTGGTGGAGGAAGCCGGCATCACGCCTATGCTACACCGGCTTTTTGTTGCCCCGATTATGAAAGAGAACGCTATCAAAGGCGTGATCGTCGAGAGCAAGGCCGGGCGCGAGGCGATTCTGGCTGACCGGGTCATTGACGCCACAGGCGATGCCGATGTGGCACACCGAGCGGGCGCAACCACCCTCATGCATGCCAAGGAAGACATGATCGGCGCCTCAGTCATGTTCTCGATGTCGGGGGTGAACAAGACAAGATTTATCGAGCACGTTAAAGCCGACCCACAAACCTATCGCGATTGGGCTTACGGGCAATGGACCGTCGAGACCGCAGGTAAGGAAGATGAGATGTTCTCGCCCTTTTTACGCAAGCCCTTCGAAAAAGCCCGCGAGGCGGGGTTGATTCCCAAGCACCTCGATACCATCGCCGGCACCTGGGGTGCACTTTATGATACCGGGGATCTTACCTACCTAAACCTGGTCCACCTGCTGGGCTATGACGGCACGGACCCGGATGACCTGACCCGCGGTGAGATAGAAGGTCGCAAGCAGGCCATGCTGGCGATTAAGGCCCTGAAGCAATACACCCCGGGCTGCGAAAACGCCAAGTTACGCAATTTCGGCATGACCTTGGGCATTCGCGATACAAGAAAGATCGAAGCCGCCTACAACATGACCGAGGCTGACGTGCGGAACCAGGGCCGGTTCGAGGACAGTATCGGTATCTTTCCCGAATTCATCGACGGCTACGGCATTCTCATTCTGCCAACCACTGGCCGTTACTTTCAGGTCCCCTTCCGCACCCTGCTACCCAAGGGCGTAAAGAATCTCATCTGCGCCGGTCGCATTACTGGCGGTGACCGCGTCAGTCACGCAGCGACGCGCAATATGATGTGCTGCACCGTCACGGGGCAGGGCGCCGGCGTGGCGGCAGCGGTCGCTATTCAACAAAAGCGCGGCTTCGAGGAGCTGGATATTGCTCAGGTTCAGGCCGAACTGAAACGTCAGAACGTGCGGCTGCACTGACGGCAGAACCAGCCAGATAGTGCAACAAAGTCCTCACTGTATACCCATGAACGACACTGACACACAGGCTTTAGGAAGGTCGCTCGCCGACGCGCAACAGCAGCTCGAAGACGACGGTTATATGGTGGTGGCCGGATTGTGCGATCCGAGCTTTGTTGCGCAGCTACTAGAGGTCTCTCTCCATCGTAGTGGCACGGTCATGGCGGCGCTAGGCGCGAAAACGATTGGCATTGGCAGCGCGGCCGGTTTCGACGAGGTCATCCAACGATCCCCCGGCCGCTGGGACATCCCGATCTCACCCGATGAGTTTGGCGTGGATGATCGCGCGCTGCCCTGGTGGCCACTGATTGCCGCCGTCCTCGGCGAGGATGCCGAGCATTCTTTCAGTGGCGTCGTGTATTCCGAACCGGGTAGCCCTGCTCAGTACTGGCATATCGACTCACCCCACGTTAGTGCAGATCATCTTCCACCCCATGCGCTCAATGTCATGGTCGCACTCCATGACACGCCACTAGTAATGGGCCCCACCGAGCTAGCAAGGGGCTCACACCGGCTGACCAATCACCTGCAGAACCTGGCTCTCGTCAGCGATGAACTGGTGTATCAGCATGAGGCGACGGTGCCTGAGCAGCTGGTAACAAACACTGAGCTAGCGGTGCCAGAAGGGTTCTCTTCTGCACTTGCCGCCGGCTCCTGCCTGATCTTCGATGACCGCATCCTGCACCGGGGGCTGGGCAATGTATCGACAAGTCGGCGCAGCATGGTCTATTTCTCGTATCGTCAGGCGGGCTACCGAGAGAACACCCACTTCGAGGCGCAGCGTTCGATTTATGAGGCAGGACGCTAACTGCAGGCTTGGGGAAACAGGATGACCCGAGCAAACGTTGACTTGGGTCGCGACATCCACAACAGTGCTCGGCCAAACTACGCAATCCCGATATGCCTGAATCGATGACTACCCGAGCGCTTTTACTTCTCTCACTCGTTCCTCTGTTGGCTATGCCCCTGCAGGCAACCGTGGTAGCCGTGGTTGAACCAGAGCAAGTTGGCCTTTCTGGCGACCGGCTAAGAAAGATCACCGAGTTCGTAGAGCGCGAGATTGCCGACGGAAATTTGGTAGGCACTGTAACGCTGGTCGCGCGCCACGGAAAGGTCGTGCACTTTGAGGCAGCCGGCCGCTACGGACTTGAAGATGCCCGACCGATGGAAACCGATGCTTTGTTCCGTATCTTCTCCATGACCAAGCCAATCACTACCGTCGCGGCGATGATCCTCTACGAGGAAGGCGCCTTCCATCTTGGGGATCCGGTGGCCAAATATCTTCCGGAACTCGCAGGCATGCAGCTCTCAATTGATGGAAAGCTGGTTCCACCCGGGAGTCAGATGACCATCGAGCAATTGATGACCCATACTGCGGGTCTCACTAACGGCTGGCACATTGAGCACCCCGTGGAGCGCGCCTACCGCGACGCCGGCTTGCGCCAAAGCCCGGATCTCAATGCCTTTATCGAAAAGCTGGCGACCCTTCCCCTGCGTTTTGAGCCCGGCACCCGATACCACTACAGCGTGGCGACTGATGTGCTGGGGGCGCTGGTGGAGCGCTTAAGCGGACAAACCCTCGAGCAGTTTTTTCAAACGCGCATTTTTGACCCGCTTGCTATGCACGACACCTTCTTCAACCTGCCCGATGATAAAACGCCGCGCATGGCGGGCAGTCATCTGTGGAACGTCGAGCAACAAGAGATGGGACCCATGCCGGCGGGGCTGCTTCCGCCACTATCGGGCGTGACGCTGTTTTCGGGCGGTGCCGGTTTGATCTCCACAGCCCACGACTATTGGCGTTTCTGCGAAATGCTGCGCCGCGGCGGCAGTCTTGATGGCGCGCGCATTCTCGGGCCCAAGACGGTTCAAGCCATGACCATGGCGCGCCTGACATCTGAGGTACGCGATAACGGCGCAACCCAGTACCCGGCCTCTCATCTCTACCCTGGTCAATCCTTTGGTTTGGGCGCGGGCGTGATCACTGATCCTGCGCAGGCAGGCGTGGTCTCCTCAAAGGGCGAGTATTCCTGGGGCGGCATCGCCAACACCAAGTTCTGGATAGACTCTGAGGAAGATCTCGTTGTCGTCTTTATGACGCAGGTACTGGGCACACCACACAGCGACCGGCACCGCTTTGATCTCAAGGTGGCGACGTATCAAGCGCTGACAGAACTTGGGAGTTCAAGCGGGGACTGATCGCAGCGCGGCGCGGCGCAGAAAGACCAAGGTGTAAATTGCAGCATAGATGCCCACCACCACCAGACCCACCCATTCGATTTTGAACGGCGTGAACTGAAAGGCCATGATCAGCAAAAACAGGATCACCCAGTTCACCGCAACGTATCGGCCCGTGCCGAGCGCCTCCACAGTCAAGCCAATGTTCGTGGTGTAAAGCCTAGTCAATGAGTCAAGCGAGTTCACCACGAATAAAATCCCCACACCCATCATGGCCCAGCTCATGAGCCCCGCGATAGAGATGTCGTTAGCGAAGTACCAGTACAGCACCGAGAACCAGAGCGCGATCGGAATCGACGGCACGATTAGCAGTAAGAGCAGCAATTGCCAGGCCGTAAAGCCACTGACAAAGCGGGAGACGAACTGGCCAATCATGATGCTCCAGGCAAACCACCAGAACAGATAAAAGGCGTGGTAGTCATTGATCGGAAACACGTAGCGAGGCAATTGACCGAAGTAATCGCCAAACTGACCGACTGTGTCCGCGAAGCCCGACACCCCCATGTCTGATGCCAGGAAAGACCCCGCAATCAATGCAAAAAATAGCCCGCTCGAGGCCAGACTGAGCACCTTCACGAAACGGATCTGCGTACTGGAGATCACCGCAACCAGAACCGTTCCTGCCACTAAGGTATACCGCACGGCGTCGGGTATACCCTCGATGTAACCGGGGAGGTAACGCAAAAACAGATAGCCGGTGAAGGCGCAGGTGCCAATGATGGTTAGGTTATTGATCAGCTTGATCGCCGGGATCTCAAAAAGCTGCAGTCGGGGCTCAATCACGCAGAAATAAAAGGTGGTGAGAAAATAAAAACCCCAGACCAAAAAGCCCCAAAAACCGAACTCCAGTGCCAGCGGATTTGCAAACGCATAGTCCGGCTCGCTGGCAAAAATCTCGAAGTCGACCATCGGGAACATCAACAGGCCCACGTCGAGCCCCGAGGTAAACAACACCGCCAAAAACGTTACCAGCGGCATAGGGGCACTGCCCTCTATGCGGGTACTACGGTATCGCAGCACCAATAACAGTGATGTCAGCGTCGTCAGCGCAATGGCAGCGGAGAGAATCGTGTTCACGTATCGATCAACTCAGGGGCGCGGCGCTTATGGGAACAGATCTAACAGGTGCTCGCTCTCGCTGCCGTGTGCGCCACTCGGGATCCCTCCATACCGGTGCATCTATTTGCATTGGCTCCTTGCCCAAAATCAGATCAGCAGCACGCTCAGCCACCATGATCGTCGGCGCATTGAGATTACCGTTGGGAATGGTTGGAAAAATTGATGAGTCAACGATGCGCACTCCCTCTAGACCACGGACCCGGCATTGAGGATCCACCACCGCGCGCTCATCATTACGTGCCCCCATCCGGCAGGAGCAGGAAGGATGATACGCGGTCTCAACATTTCGACGCACCCAGGCATCGACTGCCGCATCATCAGACAGATCAATTCCCGGTTGAATCTCTCCCCCCCTGAACTCGTCCAACGCCGGTTGCTGCAAAATTTCTCGAGTCAAGCGCAGGCATTGTCGCCAATCTGCTAGATCCTTTTCGGTCGAGAGGTATTTAAATTGAATTAGTGGCTCATGGACCGAGTCAGGGCCAGAAATTCTGACATGCCCTCGGCTATCGGGCTTGTTGGGGCCCACGTGCACCTGGAAACCATGACCATCGAAGGCCGCTTGCCCGTCATAGCGGATCGCAGCCGGCAAAAAGTGATACTGGATATCGGGTGCAGCCACACCGGCCCTTGAACGAATGAACCCGCAGGACTCAAAGTGATTCGTTGCACCCAAACCCGTCTTTGTCAGCACCCATTGAGCCCCGATCCTCAGCTTGGACAGCAATCCAAGGTGTCCGTTGAGGGTAATCGGTTGCCGACACCGGTATTGAAAGTACGCTTCCAGATGATCCTGCAAGTTCTCGCCGACACCGGGCAGGTCATGACGGACCGGAACGCCCGCCGCCATCAAAACAGACATCGGTCCCACGCCAGAGCGCTGCAATAATGTGGGTGAGCCAATTGAGCCTGCGCTTATAATGACCTCTTGATGTGCTTTGACCGAGTGCTCTTGCCCACCAAGCCGGTAACGCGCTCCCGTCACTCTCATCCCGGAAAAGGTCAACCGATCTACATCTGCCTCTGTGATCACAGTGAGATTCGGCCGCCGCCTCGCCGGCTCAAGATATGCAAGATCAGTCGAACATCGCTCACCGCCGCGAACCGTCATATGCATAGGCCCGAAACCTTCCTGGCGGTAGCCGTTGTAATCTTCTGTAACGCCATACCCTGCCTCTCGACCTGCGTCGATGAAGGCTTGATACAGAGGATTATGCATGTCGTTACCATTGCATGTCGTCAGAGGGCCAGCTCCTCCTCGATAGGTATCGCCACCCATCATCCAGCCCTCGGCACGCTTGAAGTAGGGCAAACAATCAGCGTAACTCCACCCGGTCGCACCTTCATTTTCCCATTGATCAAAATCGTCCGCGTGACCCCTCACGTATACCATCCCATTGATGGCTGATGAGCCACCCAAGACTTTGCCTCGCGCGCAATCCATTCGCCGGCCGTCTAAATAGGGCTCAGGCTGGCCCCAGTAGCCCCAGTTGAATCGTGGCGTACTCATAGGAATCGCTAGGGCAGTTGGTATGCGAATAAAGAGACTTCGGTCTTGTTTACCCGCCTCCAGAAGGAGCACCGAGTGCGCGGGATCCTCACTCAGCCGATTAGCCAGCACGCAACCTGCCGATCCCGCACCGACGACGATGAAGTCATACTCGCTTATGCGCGCTTGATTCATGCTCGTCCCTATTCGATGAATGACGCGCCGTCGAGGTGGCGGGCGACTTGTTCAGGAATGGTAATGCCCAAGTGCGTCGCAATAGAAGGATAGATGTCGACGATTTCAGGCATCGCATAAAAATCGGGCGTGAGTCGCTGGCTGTTAGTCGCCATCCAGATGGTGCGTTCGCGCTTGCTTTGCGCACCATGTGTGCGACCTGTCACCGCATCTCTCCCATGATCCGTGGTCACAATCACCAGCCAATCCTCGTCATGCGCCTCCTGTCGCGCCAGCACCCCCAGCCAGATGGCGTTAACAAACTTGTCCATCTGGACCACCGCCCGCTCGAATTCAACACTTTCCCCGTATTTGTGGGCCACATCGTCGGTATATTGCAGATATACCCATGATAAATCGGGACCCTCGGACGCAATCAAGCGGGCAGCTTCGCGGCTCACTGCATTATCAATGTCCGCAATGTGGGCATCCAAGGGCCGCCGCGGAAATCGCACCTCGTCCGTCTCAAGGCCATCCACCACCATATCAAAGCGCCAGTTGCCCCCCTCGGCCAGTCCCTCCCCCAGGAGTATTTTGCGGTTGTCTGTCCAAGTCGAAAAAATAGCCAGCTGTAGCTCGGGCTTCTCTGACCGAACGAGGCGAAAAAGATTCCAGTAACGGTAATCAGGCGATATGCCATAGTTTGCGTGGACGTTGTGTTTATTGGCCCAGGTGCCTGTGATCAGACTCATGTACCCGGGTGCCGAGATCGTGGGGGTTTCACCTGGCTCGCCAATTGGACCGCCCACTGTGGCCCGCCCATACCCCCCCTCTGCGGCGATGGCATCAATGGTTGGGGTGGGCACGCGCTCAATCACGTCTGCAGGAATGCCATCGACAATGACAAACACCGCTTTAGAACCAGGCCCGGGCTGGGCCTGCACCGTGTTGTTAAGCACTGTCAGCGTCAGCCAAGCAAGCGCAGTAGTGAATAGCCGGCGATTCAACATAGATTCAATGTAAGGCTATATGTCTTCATAGTGGGCAGAATTATGCCGATTGATCGAGACGTTGGGAAAGGCCAGAGCCGGCGTACATCGGGCAATAAGCCGGGCGCTTTACAGCGCCGCCCTTACTCATCGAAGATGCGCCGCAGGCCCGCCGGGGCTTGCGCCCTGCTATAACCGCTATGAGACAGCCGAGGAACCCCAAACTGATGCCGACATCACTTGCCATCCCGACGATTGATCTCGCCCGCGACGATAAGGAGATTCTGCCCACGCTGGAACGCGCGCTCTGCAATGTCGGGTTCGTGCTGGTGAAAGGTCATGATGTGCCCGCTGAACTTGTGAGCAATCTGCGGCGTTATCTGATCGACTATTTTGACCGCCCACTTGCTGACAAGATGGCTGAGCGCATCACGCCGCATAACTACAGAGGCTACATTCCGCTGGGCTTCTTCTCACCCAACACCGATGGGGTCGCGCCCGACCAATACGAGGGTTACAAGCTCCACGCCGAGGTCGCGGCCGATGACCGACTGTGCACCGCCTGCGATCTTTATGGCCCCAATCGTTGGCCAGACGGGCCCGCCGGTCTGCGAGAGACGACCGAGGCCTTTTGGCAGGCCTGCGAGGCCACAGGTCAACGGCTACTTGGCCTGATCGCTCAGATCATGAATGTGAGCGTTGCTGATTTTATGGCGTACTTTGATCAACCCCTGACTAACATGACGCTGCTGCACTATCCGCCCGGCAATCCGAACGATGGTTTTGGCATCCACCCGCACAAAGATACCGCTGCCCTCACGCTACTGTTCCCGGACGCCGTGGGCGGCCTATGGCTGCGGCCCCATGATCAAGATGAGTGGGTGGAGGTTGAAGCACCCGATGACACGATGGTCGTGAATATTGGCGATCTGTTGGAGCTTTGGTCCGGTGGTTACTTTGTCTCGACACCGCACAAGGTGGTGAATGCCTCAGGCAAGGAGCGCTACAGCTTTCCGTTTTTTATCGTGCCGCGACACGATGTAGTGGTATCGCCTTTGATTGTTTGCCAGCCCGGCTTCGAGCGCGATCCGGTGCCCGTTGGGTCGGTGTCCCGCGAGGTATGGCGCACCAACTGGCCCGAGGCCGTGCCCGAGGAAACTGGCTTTGATCTGGGTACGTTAGCCAACTGAGTGGTCAATCCCGGGCTAAAAACCGCTCGGGGAAATCCGTCATGATCATCGACACACCGAGCGCGAGGAGACGCTGGGCCTCTTTTATGTCATTGATGGTGTAACAGCGCAGCGCAAGGCCTGCATCGAGCACGGTGCGCGCTGACTCATGAGTGACCTGATGACCGTCGAGGTGCATTCCCTTGAGCCCGTGCTCCTGACAAAAGGCGACGCCGTCCTCCGGCAGCGCCTCGGCAATCAGCGCCATAGGGATTGCGGACAACTCAGGTCTTAGCGTGGATAAAAATTCTCGACTGAAACTCGAGACGATACAGTGATGATCACCGGCATCGCGCAGACGCTTCGTCACCGCTGCTGCCGCGGCATCCACCGCCGCAAGATCATCGTCGCACTTCACTTCCCAAACGATACCCGGTCGATCCGGTACCACACCCTGCCACGCGATCAGATCCTCACAGCGCATGGGCCGCTCGGCAGAAAATGTATCGCCTTTCCAGCTGCCAATATCCAGTTCGGCCATGACAGGCCAAGACAATGAGGTGACCTGTGCGGACCCCGACGCTGTCCGCCCAAGATGTGCATCGTGAAAGATCACCAACTCGCCATCGGCCAGGCACTGAATGTCAGTCTCAATCCAACCCGCACCAACAGAGGCGGCGGCATGGAAGGCTGCGCCTGTGTTTTCAGGATAGGCGCCACTGGCACCGCGGTGGGCGCAGATCTGCTTTCTTGAAAAAGCCGCCTCTGCCATATCGTTGCTCACCGCTTGAGGCGGCAGGGATCCCCGTCAGACACTGGCCGTCCCGAGGCGGTTCAGAAAAGCGCCGGCTGCAGTGTCTTCCTGCCGCAATGCTTTGAGCATGGCCACCAGATTGGCGTCGCGCTCTTCCTCGAGCTCGCTGACCGAGCGCCCAGCAGCTTGTGCGTCGGACTGCTCAACGATGCGATCGATCAGCGCATCATCGAGATCCGGCACATCGGTGAGCTTGGTCCAAGGCCACTGTAGGCAAGGACCAAACTGTTCGAGGAAGTGCTTCATGCCGGCCTCACCGCCCGCAGTACGGTAGGTTTCAAACAAGCCTTTTTGCGCCCAGCGCAGACCAAAGCCATGGGTCATCAGATCATCAATCTGCTCGGTGGTGGCGACGCCATCTTTGATGAGCCACAGTGCCTCACGCCACACAGCCTCAAGCAGTCGATCCCCGACGTGAGCGGGGATTTCTGCCCGAAGCGTGACAGGCTTCATACCGATATCTGTCAGTATGGCTTCAGCCCGCTGCACCGTCTCCTCGGGCACCACCGCTGAGGGGACCACTTCAACGATTGGCAACAAGTAAACCGGGTTATAGGGGTGCGCGACCAGAATTTGCTCGGGCCAGGCGCTACCTGCCTGCAGTTCCGAGGGCATAAAGCCCGAGGTGGATGAAGCGACGATCGCCTCTACCGCGCAGCTTCCTTGAATATCGGCCAGCACCGCCTGTTTGATCTCAAGCCGCTCAGGGGTGGACTCTTGCACCCAGTCAGCGCCATTCACCGCATCGGCAATGCTGGTACAGAGTGTCAGAGTGCCCTCTGCCGGCAGTCGATCGTAGACTTGCGGGACCCAGCGGCGGGCTTTATCCAACACTTTGTTTAGCACCGCCTCGGAATTGGGTGCCGGATCATGAAAGCGCACCTCCCAGCCGTTCAACAAACACCGTGACGCCCAGGCCGAGCCAATGACCCCACCGCCAATGATCGCCGCCGTTGGCATCAGGGTAGCGCTCGCTTGATCAGCTGCAGCTCGGCGCGGACCTCTTCCGGTGTCATCACCTGCACGCCCATGGCCTCAACAATGGTCACCGCCCGCGCAACCAGCTCGGCGTTGGTGGCGAGGTGGCCTTTTTTCAGCCACAGGTTATCCTCGAGCCCAACGCGAACATTACCCCCTGACAGCACCGCCGCCGCAACGTAGGCCATCTGATGCCGGCCGATTGAAAAGGCGGAGTGAATCCAGTCCGAGGGCACGTTATTCACCATCGCCATAAAGGTATTGAGGTCATCCGGTGCGCCCCAAGGAATGCCCATACAAAGCTGCACCATCACCGGCGCCGGGATCAGCCCCTCGCTCACCAGCTGCTGGGCGAGCCATAAATGGCCCGTATCAAAGGCCTCGATCTCGATACGAATACCCAGATCCGCCATGCGGCTTGCCATATCCCGCAGCATTCCGGGGGTGTTGGTCATCACATAGTCGGCCTCGGCGAAATTCATGGTGCCGCAGTCAAGCGTGGCGATTTCGGGCAGGCAGGCCTCAAGGTGCGCAACCCGCTCCGCCGCCGAGACCATGTCGGTGCCTTGCTCGCTCAATGGCAAAGGCGCATCAGCCGGGCCAAAAACAATGTCGCCCCCCATCCCGGCGGTGAGGTTGATCACCACGTCGGTATCAGATGATCGAATGCGCTCAACGACCTCACGGTAAAGGTGCACGGCGCGATCCGGGGCGCCAGTTTCCGTATCGCGCACATGGCAGTGCACCACTGCGGCGCCCGCTTTCGCGGCATCGATCGCAGCGGTGGCGATCTGCTCAGGGCTGCGGGGCACCTTGTCACTGCGGTCCTGTGTACTGCCGGAGCCGGTCAACGCAGCAGTGATAAAAACCTTGTCTCGCATGGCCAGTGGCATGATGGGTTCCCTTGATGTGTCGTTATAGGTATGGGTTCTGGATAACCGATGAAGCGTTAAGGCCTCTGACGAGCAGCTCGGGCGCGATTGACTGCACGCGCGGTCGACAGGACCTCGTCGCGATCAATATACACCCCCTGCAGGTGGCGCTGACCAGAGCCTGAAAACGCTTTGCGACCGTGCATCACACGCCGGTTATCAAAGCACATGATGTTGCCGGGGCCGAGCCGGAAGATCAGCTCAAATCGAGGGTCATCGGCCAAAGCATGAAAGCGCCGCAGCGCGGCGTAGGCCTCACCCACGTCGGCATCGGGCATATCGGGGAAGGCTCGCACCGGGTAGAACGCACGAATCGTCGGCACACCCTCACCGCCGAGCGGGTCGATGATCGGCGCCGAGAAGCGGTGATCAATGCCAGGGCCACGGTTAAAAAAGACCCAGCGTCGGGTGCTCAGAATCTCGTAATCGTCCGGGCGGGTTGCCTTGAGTTCTTCAATCAGCGCAGCGCCATCGGTCAGCGTCGATTCCCCGCCATCAGCTTCGTTGATCAGGCAATGCAAAAGCTGAAAGCCCGGCGGAATTTCCCGGGTGGGTAAGTCGGTATGCGGGCCCAGGCGGAATCCCGTATTAGCCGTGGTGTTGGTTTTGGCGTCTCCCGCCAGATTCACGTCGGCTTTGACATCCCACAGCAAGCCAAAGTTACTGTCGCGCACCGGGCCTATACGCGCAGCGAATTCATTGAGAAATCCTGGCTCGGTGGGTGCCTGCTCCACCACGCACACGCCCAAACGCAACAGGTCATTCAGCATGTCGCAGAGCGCATCGTCATCTTTTAGCACGGCGTCAGCAAGACAACGAGGCGGCTTGGATAGCGTTGAAGCGATCCAGGCCTCGGGTGCGGGCACCCAGCTCTCGGGGAGATGTTGCCCCTCCGCGATGTGCCGGAGCCAACCCGAGTGATAAGTGCTGACCACTCTCTCATCAGTGCCCTCTGGTGCCCAAGTCACGAGGAGGTCACCTGAGTCACTGGGCTCAAAGGCCGCGATCTGCATCGCGTCTGATAGCTCAGCGGGGTCCATGACGCCTTCGCGGGTAGCAGGGTCGATACCACCGTGACCCAACGTGTTTTCCCGAAGCCAGAATCGATGGCAGCTTAACTGGCGGCCGTCAGGCCAAGTGACAACGAGCGCATCATCGCTCGCGGTGACAGCCGCAATCGGCGCGGGTGCGTAATAATAAAAATCTGGGGCCAATAATGCCGCGGAAAGGTCGTGTTGCGTCATTAAGATGCAAATCTCCCAACCCAGACCACCTTCTAGATCACATGATCCGCGGTGCCGGGCTTCGCGCGTTTTGGTGCCAGAGACGCCAAGGAGTAGCGGTATCCAAGGCACCTTTGACCCGCAGAAATGTACCCGAAGCCGCTGGTGGTGGGAAGAAAAATTGACGCCCGAACGGACCCGCCGAAGAGACGAAGAGCAACCGGATTTTTGCGGCACCAAAAGACGCGGTAACGAGGGCGAACGGTGCTATATTGCGTCGCCCTTACATGATATCGAGACAGCCTGACAAAACTATGAGAACCCTCCTCTACTCTGCCGACGTGACCGAGCAGCGCACAGGATAGCCCCGTGAACAATCTTTGCCGCAGTCTTATTTTTTTTTGCGCGACTGTAGCGCTGACAACACAACACAGCGTTGCTGACGAGAATGACGACGTGGCCTATTACAGCGAACGAGCCGTTGAGCTCTTGCGCGATGCGATCAGTCGTGAGACCGCGCACGGGCAAGGGCTGGTGCCGGCCTATGCGGAGTCTCTAAAGCAAGTATTTCTTGAGGCCGGGTTCCCGCCGGAAAACCTGACTATCGTGCCTAACGGCGAGACGGCCTCACTGGTATTGCGCTACGAGGGCGACGGCGGCAGCGGGCGGGAGCCGATCCTGTTCTCATCCCACATGGACATCGTGCCCGCCGACCCCGAGAGCTGGCTGCGACACCCATTTGAGCTGCAGGCCGATGACACTTTCTTCTACGGTCGCGGGGTGTTGGATAACAAGTTTGATGTGACGATCCTCACCACCTTATTTGTGTGGCTGAAGGAATCCGGGTTCGTCCCGACCCGAGACCTGGTCCTTGCCTTCACCGGTGATGAAGAATCCTTTCAGGAAACCGTGCAACAACTGGCCCGCGACTACCGAGACTTAGTCGACGCGGAATACGCGCTGGTCGTTGATGGCGGAGGCGGTGTATTAAACGACGAAGGAGAAGCTATCCAGTTTCAGGTGGGCTTTGCCGAAAAAACCTACGCGACGTTTGCTATGACCGCCAAAAACCCGGGTGGGCATAGCTCACTGCCGCGGACAGATAACGCCATCTATGACCTCGCGCGGGCTATTCAGCGCCTCGAGGGCTACACCTTCCCCGTGGAGACCAATGAGATCACGCTGACCTACTTAGCCCGCACCGCGCCTCTCCTGAATAACGAGGTGGGTGAGGCGATGGCGCGTTTGGTGGCGGATCCGGCTGATGCCGAGGCAATCGCGACGCTGCGAGCACAACCCCAGTATGTGGGCACCCTCGGGACAACCTGTATTCCGACCATGCTATCAGGCGGACACGCGGAGAATGCGCTGCCTCGTGCGGTGACCGCGGTGGTGAACTGCCGTGTTTTCCCCGGCCATACACCCGCAGAGATCATGCGGGAACTGCAGCGCGTCACTGATAACCCCGAGATCGAGTGGCGGGTTGTTGGTGTGCCGGTCACCAGCCCGGCTTCGCCCTTCAATACGGAGATCATGGAAGCGATTGCAAGCTCGCTTGAACCAATTCACTCTGGGCTACCGATCGTGCCGAAAATGGGTTCGGGTACAACAGACGGCGCCTACTGGCGCGCGGCGGGTATTCCTAGCTACAGCTTCACGGGGATTTTCATCAACCCAAAAGACAGTTTTGCTCACGGGCTAAATGAGCGGGTGCCCAGGGCGGCAGTGGGCGAGTCGCTGCGGTTCTGGCGGTCGATGATCGATGAACTGGCGTCGCCTAAAAACTGACTAGCGGATACTGGCTAGCGAGGATGAACGTGAGTGCTGACTGAAAAACTGCCACACCAGCTCCATTCCCCATAGCTCCTCGACCGGTGAGATCGGCGGGCAGACCGGCTGCCTCGGTAAATCTTGTTGCTGGGCGGGAGCTACACAATCCGCCGGGATGGCCTCAATGCGCTGAGCCGCCCACTCATGATCCGCCGTCGGGTCTCCACAGCTAACCACCGCGATTCCCCCACTCTGGCAGTCCGTGTAAGCCTCGCACTGAAGATCATGTTCCTGCGTCAGCACGGTCTGCCAAGGCACAGCCGGGCCGTTACACCCCATAGTCTCAGCCCAGACACGGGTATTTTCGGCAGCCGACGTGTATACCCAACCATAGGGTGACGGCAGCCCAGTAGGCGGGACGCCATCGTCCTGCTCGCCGAAGTAATGAAGCATGGGCAACGTTTCCCTGGGCCCACAGGCGTGGCCCGGGGGCATCTGGTAAATCATGATGCCCACAGCAGCAAAGTGCTCAGGATAATCACAGCCCAGCCGCTGCACCATGCTCCCGCCATTACTGTTACCCAACAGATAAAAACGATTGGGGTCGACAAGTAGACTCTCTTTAACCGATTGCGTGATCGACAGCAGAAATCCCACATCATCCTCACAAGAAGTCCAGTCGCAGGCTTTGCAGTCACCGCACTCGGGATAGCAAGGGTAAGGAAGGCGATCGGGCAAACAGTGGGGGCCGGCCTCGGTAGGTACATTGCTCGCCAGATCGTTCCATGAGCTCACCAGATCATCACCACTCTGCCAGGCGACTTTTGAGTAAAACCCAGCACCCTGGGGATACACCGCAATGTAGTCATTGGCGTTGGCGTGGGGGTTGATCTCATGGGCAGCAGCGAGACCCGTAGCGGTGGTTCCATACCCATGAAGCGCCATCACCACTGGCAATGGCCGGCTGCCGTAAGTCTCGGGCAAATACACATAGTACTGCCGGGATTTTGCTCCGATTGTCATCGTGCGTCGTTGGAACTGTGCCTTATCAGGACCCCGGAGAAATGCCGAGACGCGCTCGATCACCTGCTGCTGGTAACACTCGAGATTAGATCCAAAGTGACCACAGTCTCCCGGGATCTCGACGACTTCAAAACCCAGCTGCTTGGCAAGCTCCTTATTGGGCTCCGGGTTGACGGTCATATCTCGCTCAAAAACCACGGCCAGCACACTGGGTCTGCCCATCGCCTTCAACCGGTCCTCAAAGTCAGGACGACCCCGCCGGATGTCGTGTTGTGCGCTAGCCGCGTTCTGGCTCGTGCGATCAGCAATCGCAGAGGGGTTATCAAACCGCGCCATACCCGCCAGCCACTCGTCAAACTGCTCGAGTGACCGCTCGCGATTGAGGTATTCAGGTGTCCAGAACACCATGCCGTCGATCAACGCCAACAAATGAGCCTTGCGTTGTATCGCCTCGGGCGAATCCTCGGGCAGTGCCAGCACTTCCTGCCAGGCGCGGCCCTTCAGTCGGTCGTAAAACGTGTACCAGGGTGTGCCTTCAATGGGCACAAAGTGAGTGACGAAGTCAGGATACATCATGAGCCACTCATAGGTCTGATAACCGCCCATCGAGGCGCCGACCACGGCGTGAAGATGTTCAATGTCCAGATGCTCTGTTAATAACTGATGCTGCAAACTAACCTGATCCCGAATGGTGAACGTCGGGAAGGGGCTTTGCGCGCTGTTAGAGGGAGACGAGGAGCTACCATTGCCCAGCGCATTGACGGCGATCACGAAGTAGTCGTCGGTATCGACAATGCCGTCCGGGCCGAGATAATTGTACGTGGCCAGCCCCTCGGCATTACCGTTGAGCCAAGTAGGCATGAGCACAATGTTGCTGAGATCAGGCGCCAGCCGGCCGTAGGTGCGGAAGGTCAGCCGACAGGCCTCAATGACCTGTCCGTTCTCGAGGACACACTCTCCCATGTGTGTTTTGTACAGGCTGCCTTCATGGGTTTCTGACAGCCAGTCGTCGATCGACACTGCGCTTGCTACGGGACTGGCGATCAAACATAGCGCACCGACCACGCTATGCAGTGTGGTGCCGATCAAATCGTCACGACGACGCATCCGCGCACGCTCCCTTCTTCAATAATTTCGTGAGCCCTGGCCATCTGATCGAAAGGCAGTATCTCGGCAACGCGGTGCTGCAGGCCGCCCTCCGTCAGGGCAGTTTGCGTATCCACCACCGCCTGCGCTTTGGCCTCTTCCGGCATCGCGTACACAATGATCATTCGGACCGTGAGATCCATAAACATCATGGTCCTGAAGGGCAGCGCGGGTTCGGCCACCACGGTACTGGAGTACGTCGCAATCGTGGCGCCAATCCTCACACACTTCAGCAGCTCGGGCAGGTTGGCACCGAACTCCACATCAATCACCCGATCCACCTGTTGGCCACCAGTCAAATCCAACACCGCCTGCCCCCACTCGGGTTCACGGTGATTGACAATCGCCTCGGCGCCGGCCTCCCGGCAGACTGAAGCGTCTTGTTCGTTACTCGCCGTCGCAATCACGCGCGCGCCGGCGCGATGCGCCCACTGGACGGCGTAGTAGCCGACCCGGCCTGCGCCACCCGTGATGAGTATCAACTGATCAGCGACGGGGCCATCCGCGAATACGCAACGGTGGGCAGTCATGACGGGAATGCCGATGCAGGCCCCCACTTCAAACGAGGCGTTGTCGGTTAGCACCGGCGCACGCGCGCTGTCGAGGGCTACGGTTTCCGCAGCAGTACCCAACTGGCGGCCATATTGAGCCTGATACACAAACACCCGCTCACCGAGGCGGGAAGGCGACACACCCTCACCCACGGCTGTAATCACTCCCGCTCCATCGCTATGGGGTATCACTGGCCCAGCTTCTAATAAGTCAGGAAAGGCCCCGGCGCGTTTTTTCACATCGGAAGGATTCACCCCGGTAGTGTGGAGTTGCACCAATACCTGACCCGGACCGGGTTCAGGCGTGGGCCAGTCACCCTGCATTAGCACGTCCTGCGCTGAACCGAATGCATTAAACCAGCACGCTTTCATCGATCGCTCCTTATGGGTCCAGCCAGTTAGCGAGACTCTCGGTATGACCGTCAATACCAAGCGTCTGGCCCGAAATCATCCTACCGCCGGGCCCTGCAAGAAAACACACCATCGCGGCGATGTCCTCAGGTCTAACAAAGTCTCTGAGCGAGCTTTGTCGTTGGTATATCTTGCGGATCTCATCCGGCGTCATGCCACGCTCAGCGGCATCGCGATCAATCACCCGATCGATGCGCTCACCGCCGACACTGCCGGGGCACAGCGCATTGACCCTGATATTCCAGGGGCCCAACTCCATCGCCCAGGTTTGGGCGAGCCCAATCGCCGCCCATTTGGCTGCCACGTAGGGGGAGCGCATTGAACAACCGTATCGCCCAGCACTGGAGGACATGTTGAGAATGAGACCGCTGCGCTGGGATTTCATCAGCGGGATCACAAGGCGCGTCAGATAGAAGACGCTGTTGAGGTCGGTATCAATCGTCGACTGCCATGCCGCCACCTCGATGTCTTCCACAGGCTGCTGTGGGCCCGCAATCCCTGCGTTGTTGAATAACAGATCAACTCGTTGGTGAGGATCAACCAGAGAATGAAAGGCCGCCTCGACCTGAGCCGCATCCGCCACATCGCAGACCACCGCACTACCCTTGCCGAACTCATCCTGAAATCGCGCGACGGCCTCGGCATCAATATCTAGGGTCAGCACCCGATGGCCCGACTCGGCCAGCGCCCGCGCGCAGGCCAGCCCGATGCCAGAGGCACCGGCCGATATCAGCACAACGGATTCGTATGTCATGGGAAAAGGTAACTCCTTCATCCCGGGCTGCCGCCCGGTGGCCGTTTCAGAGCGACGCTATGCCGCGCCGGTGCCCAAGTCGAAACACAACCTGTGAGAGACGCTGTTTTATCGCGGAGGATGGTCGGCGCGCAACGATTTCAAGAGGGCAATGCCTGACAGCCAGAAAGTGAAAGTCAGTGGTAGCGAGACCACCAGTGTGGCCGTTTGCGCTTCGCGCACACCGCCGGCGTACATCAATCCGATTGGCAGCGCTGCAATGGCAATCGCCCAGAACAAGCGATGCCAG
The DNA here is from genome assembly GCA_902623175.1 of Halieaceae bacterium. Taxonomy (GTDB): domain Bacteria; phylum Pseudomonadota; class Gammaproteobacteria; order Pseudomonadales; family Halieaceae; genus Luminiphilus. The sequence goes on along the minus strand of CACNSR010000017.1, from coordinate 3,891 downwards.
CGCGCCGGGTCCTCAGATGGACCCATTTCGGTTGAGGCAGTCGCAGCCAACGTGTAGGAAGCACTATCGTAAGTGGTGGCCACAAAAATCACAGCCACGAGACAAAACAGCCCGATTGCCGCGGCGGCCAGCGGCAGCACATCGAGTCCCGCCACAATGGCTGCATTCCCATTCTCAGCGTTCATCACACCGATCACGTCGACTGCACCACTGAGCTGCAACCCTAGGGTGTGGTTGCCCAGCACAAAAAAGAACAGCCACACGCCCAGGGAACCGAGGCACAGCATGCCAAACACCACCTCGCGCAGGGTGCGCCCCCGCGAGATGCGGGCCACAAAAATACCGACGAATGGACCGTAGGCAATCCACCATGCCCAATAGAAAACTGTCCAGTCACCGACAAAGCCGGTATTGGCAATGGGGTCTGTCCAGAAGGTCATCGCCAAGGTGTTCTGGAGCAGGTGTCCCATTGAGTTCACTGCCATGCGCAAAATGAAGAGCGTATCGCCGGCGAACAAAATGAAGAGCAGAAAAAGAAATGCCAGCGCGATATTCACATCGCTTAGCCTGCGGATACCGCGACTCAGCCCCAGCCAAACACTGAACGAGAACAGTGCGACACAAACAACAACAACTGCGACCTCGAGGGCGAATCCGTCGGGCACACCAGTGAGTCTTGACACAAAAGCTGATATCAGCGGCGTGGAGATCCCCAGAGAACTCCCTGCACCGCCAATGAGGGCCATCATAAAGAAGCTGTCCATGAGCCGCGCTGGCCAGGAACTCTCCCTGCCCTTTAGCCAGTACTGGGCGGAATTACTGTATTTCAGTTGCGGTACTTTCCGCACGTAAAACGGGTAGGCGATAGCCAGTGTCGGCAGGCTGTAAAAAGCCCAGGCGACAAAACCCCAGTGGTGTAGCCCATAGGAAGCCGCCCAGTCATAGGCTTTGTCAGAGAACGGTTCGGCACCAAAGGGCGGCGCCTGCACATAGTAGGCCCACTCGATCGCACTCCAATAGAGCATGCCTGAGCCAATCCCCGCTCCAAACAACATACCCACCCAACTGATGGTCGGGAATTCAGGCTCGGCCTCCCCCAGCCGGATTTTGCCGTAGGGACCGAAGGCAATGTAGAGCACCAAACCAAACGTAACGGCGCCGGTAAGTATGTAAAACCAACCGAAGGTGTCGGCAATCCAGGCATAGATAGTCGCGAGGACGGCGGCGGTTTCACTGGGAAACACTAACAGCGGCAGCGTCAGACCCAGTAGTACCGAGACCGAGAGCCCGAAATTCACCCTATCGATTTGTTGAGCCAAAAGTACCGCGCTTTTTATTCTGTGGCGTACTGCCCTAGCGGATGAGTATACACAGACCAGCTCTTTTAAGCCGGTTGGTGCTTGATCGACTCCGATGACCAGAATCGAGTACTCCTCTGCCTAAAGGCTTTAGGGTGAGCCGCTAGAGGGCGTCGAGAACCGATACTTTCAACGCTTTTAACGCTTTTAACGCCTAAGGTGCGCGTCACCCTCACGATTTGTTTCTAAGCGTCAAGCAGATGCTGAGTCCAGGCACAGGGAAGCGAGAACACTGCGCTGACCCGAGAAAGACCGCCGGCCGTGCATGACCTGATAGTTATCGATCAGCGCCACATCGCCTGACTCCCAGGGGAGGTCGAAGACGAGGTCGTAGGCAATCTCGATCGCCGACTGCACATCCGCGTCGTCAAAGGCTGAGCCATCACCGTAGGTGACCGAGCGGGTGCCCTCGTTGCGCTGATCCTGCCAGCCACAGAATGCGGCAATCAACTGATTGAAGAAGACCTCGTTGCCTGAGGGTGCTTGCCGGATGAGCGACAGGGGCGGCGTAGTGGTGCGGATCGCGTCATCGGGCATCCACTGCCAGCCATACTCGAGCGCTGTCAGCCTTGCCTCGGCCGCCTCTTTTGCGTCGACATTGAGCGTCTGGCGCCAACTTCTGCCCTGTCCCGAGGTAGCGTCGGCGTCGGCGGGCATGGTGAGGGAGTAGCGCGCGCCGTGCGCTCTGCAGCGGGCCACAAACTCGGGTAATTGCTGTGTCAATTTTTCGAGTAGCACATCAGATCGGCAAAGTGGCGTAGCGCCACCCGACGCAGCAGCCTGCTCACAGTAGAAAAACAAGTGGCTCGGGAAGTACGGGGTCTGCGCCATCTCATGATGCAGAAAAATCTCGACATCCTGCGGCGCCTCGTTAGCGGTAAAGACGCGCGGCGTGCGGTTGTGCCGCACAGCATTTGATAGCGACTCTTCGTAGGCAAAATTCGGGAGGCCAAAACCGGCGACGAAGTCATCGAAGGCCTGCGCATCCGCCACCCCGCCGCCGCGGAAGAGGATAGCGCCGTGGGTCGCCACTTGCTCCATGAGCACTGCAGACTGGGCGCGTAAGTCCTGCTGCGACATCGGCCCATCGGCTGCCAATACCAGCGGAAAAGCCAAATCGCCGTGGTGGTGCTGGGCGGTAACAGCCTGCGATTCAAATCTCATCATGCAGAATTCTCTCCGGGCACCGAAGGATGTGTACCCGCGCTCATCGCCATCACCCTACTCTTGCCGATGCCCGTGCCCACGAACGCTGTCGCCATCTCAGTCATAGATGGGGAAAAAGGTACCAAAGGCTTCCTCACAGAAGTGGCCCGGATCATTGAATCGCCGGTTGCGGTTCAGGGCAGAGATCGCCGTCATCTCCGCTTCATTCAACTCAAAATCAAACAGCTGTTGGTTCTCCCTGAGGCGATCCACCCGGCTAGTCTTCGGGATGACCGCTGTGCCCCGCTGAATGCCCCAACGCAAAACCACCTGCGCGGGCGTCCGATCTACTCGCGCGGCAGTCTCTTTCACCACCGCTTGCTCGAGCACCGATTCCCCGGCGTCGGCCATGTCGAGCTCTAGATAGGACAGCGCGCCTAAAGGCGAGAACGCAGTCACCGCCAGATCGTATTGTGCCGCGGCGCGCAGCAGTCGCTCTTGGGTCAGATAGGGGTGCGACTCAATCTGCAGCATGGCCGGCTTGATCTGCGAGTACGCCATCAGATCATGGAGCAGCCCGGTGTTGTAGTTACAGACCCCGATCTCCTTGACCAGCCCCGCGCGGACCAACCCCTGCATCGCGTCCCAGGTCTCGGAGAGCGGCACCGCGTCGGGCACCATCACGGGGTTCTCGGCAGCGGGGTCGGCGATCCACTCCGGGGGGTACCGGGTGTCAAAGTCGACGTACTGGAGCGCAATCGGGAAGTGAATGAGATACAGATCCAGCTCTCTCAATTGGAGATCTTGCAGGGTGCGCTCGCAGGCTGCCCGAACATGCTCAGGCCGGTGATAGGTATTCCAGAGCTTTGAGGTGACCCAGAGCTCGTCACGGCTCACGAGTCCCTCAGACAGTACCGCCTGTAACCCCTCGCCCACCTCAGCTTCATTGCCATAGTCAGCCGCACTGTCTAGATGACGATAGCCCTCGGCAATGGCCGAGCGGACCATCTCCGCAGTGCCCTCTCTGGCGATTTTCCACAGACCGAGCCCAATTGCAGGCATCTCGCCGCTACCCACGGAAATCGTTGCACCCACTACCGTATCTCCTTTGGACCCCAGCATCGGATCACATCATTACCGCAGGATAAGGATCCGCCAACCTGCTCCTCACGCACCTCCCCCATGGCTTTCGCCCATTGGTTTGGCAGTAAGCCGTTAACGTCCTTCGTAAAAATCGCCGATGCCGTTTGCATCACAGAACGCGCCGACGTCGACTTCGCGCCCAGTCTGCATCGAGTGCTGGGCAGCGCTGGCCACAATGAGCGACCAGAGTGCCTGCCCGGGGGTGGCCGCGTCCACCGCCTGTCCCGTCAGCTGCAAATTAAAG